>DXCC01000029.1 GCA_019116245.1 Candidatus Tidjanibacter faecipullorum | reverse complement strand
GTCGTCACGGTGATCTGACGGCTGCGCGCGGCGATCGTACCGTTGGCCGGTACGCTGATCGTGATCGAGAAGTCAAACTCGGCGCTGCCGCCCGGGTCGCCGGAGATGGCCGTGCCGCTGGTGGCCGACTTGCCGGAAATGGTAACCGATTGGAAGATTACTTAACACAAAGTAGCAAGCTTGTCTTGCTACTTGTTTTTATCCCTCTCCTAATTGCTCAACCATTTTCATATCGGTGATGCCGTTAACTATTGCTGAGAAAATCCTTTCGTGATTGCTTGCTCATAATTTGATGAGCTGTCTCGACACCAAATGCTGTTACCATCACTCTGTGGATTCCTAAGATCACGCTACCTGCATATTTCCACAAACCCACCAATAACCCCATTCAAGGCATCGCTCGTAACCAAAAGTTGCCATCGCCCCCTCACGCCCCGCCGCCTCCATGCACCACGCAATTACCAAGGCGATTTTCTGCAGGAGCAACCGCGCCGACACTCCTTTTTCATTATCTTTGCTTGTAATGGGTTTGGTTCATCACCCGACTTAATCCGGGATCGGTTCCACACCTAGATATAATACACGCACAACCATGTCGCCTGTTCTATACGCCTTATTACTCAGCCTGTTCGCCGGATGCGCCACCGGCATCGGCAGTGCAATCGCCTTCTTCGCCCGCAAGACCAATACGCGCTTCCTCTCCTTTGCTCTTGGCCTCTCCGCCGGTGTAATGATCTATGTCTCTTTCATGGAACTGCTCTACGAAGCCCGTCTCTCGCTGGGCGAACTGGCCGGCAGTCCGACCAAGGGGCATATCCTTGCCGCTGCGGCTTTCTTTGGCGGCATGTTGCTGGCCGGCATCATCGACAAATTCGTCCCCGATGCCGAAAACCCGCATGAGCTCCACAGCATCGAAGAGATGGGGGGAGCACACACCACCGCACATATCCACAGTCTGAAGCGCATGGGCATCGTCACGGCTCTGGCCATTGCGATACACAACTTCCCGGAAGGCATTGCCACCTTCATCTCGGCCCTGGAATCCCCACAAATCGGTATTGCCGTAGCCCTGGCCGTAGCTATCCACAACATTCCCGAAGGCGTGGCCGTTTCGGTCCCCATCTACTTCTCTACCGGCAGTCACAAAAAGGCCTTCTGGTACTCGTTTGCCTCCGGTCTGGCCGAACCGCTGGGCGCCCTGCTCGCCTACCTGCTGCTGACCCCGTTCCTGACGCCCATGCTAATGGAATGCACCTTCGCTGTCGTGGCCGGTATCATGATCTACATCTCGCTCGACGAACTGCTTCCGGTCGCCCATCAGTACGGCCACAACCACCTAGGTATTTACGGACTGATCGCCGGCATGGCCATCATGGCCTTCAGTCTCATTCTGCTTGCCTAACACCGACTCCGCTATGAAAAAATGGTTCCACTCCCTCACCCGACAGGGCAAAATGATGTTGCTGCTCATCGTCCTGCTGCTCATCGGCGTCATCCTGCGCTGGGACAACATCCGTCAGAAGGCTGGCATTTGGTTCCGCTACGACGACATCATGGAACAGCGCGCCGATTCCCTGCGCCAGGCCACCGGGCCTGCTCCCGATTCGCTGCCCGCAGCGGATTCGTTGCCGGTCCCCGCGCGCCGCTAACCCGTCCGGAAGGTCCGAAACCCGCCACATGAAGCCCCTGCAAGCCCCGGATATTTTCCCCGGCGGGAAACGCTAAAAAAACCGGCTACCTGTTTTTAGTTACGAAAAAAACGCTTACTTTTGTAAACATAAAGAGCCGAAGGCTTGATAAATCATAATCTATTATGGCTAAAATCAAAGGAACTATCATTGTAGACATCGAACGTTGCAAGGGTTGCGGCGTTTGCGTGCCTTCATGCCCGTGCAACGTGCTGGCCCTCTCGCCCCATGTAAACGGCAAAGGTTACAATTACTCCTATATGGCTAACCCCGACGCCTGCATCGGTTGCGCAAGCTGTGCGATCATGTGTCCCGACAGCGCCATAACAGTTTACAAGCAAAAATTCGAGTAAGCTATGAAGAAAGAGGTAAGATTGATGAAAGGCAACGAGGTGCTCGCTGAGGCGGCCATCCGTTGCGGTGCCGACGGTTATTTCGGCTATCCTATCACCCCCCAGTCGGAGGTAATGGAAACTCTCATGGAACTCAAACCGTGGGAAACTACCGGAATGGTCGTTCTTCAGGCAGAAAGCGAAATTGCTGCCATCAACATGGTGTACGGCGCAGCCGGAACAGGTAAACGTGTCATGACTTCGTCGTCGAGCCCGGGTGTCAGCCTCATGAGCGAGTGCTTCAGCTACATGGCCGGCGCCGAACTGCCCTGCGTCGTTGTAAACGTTACCCGTGGCGGCCCCGGTCTGGGTACGATCCAGCCGTCGCAGAGCGACTACTTCCAGGCTACCAAAGGCGGTGCACACGGTGACTTCCACTTCATCGTACTGGCTCCGGCTTCGGTACAGGACATGCACGACTTCGTATTCGACGCATTCGACCTGGCCTTCAAGTATCGCAACCCTGTCATGATTCTCTCCGACGGTGTGATCGGCCAGATGATGGAGAAGGTCGTTCTCGCCGACCAGCGTCCCCGCAGAACCGAGGCCGAAATCCTCGCTGCCGAGAAAGACTGGGCCCTGACCGGCAAAACGGCTGACAGACCCGAGCACATCATCACGTCGCTCGAACTGGATCCGTACGCTCAAGAGCGCTTCAACCAGAAACTGATCGAGAAATACGCCCGTATCCGCGAGAACGAGGTTCGTTACGAGGAGTACATGACCGAGGATGCCGATTACATCATCGTTGCATTCGGTTCCGCATCGCGTATCTGCTCGATGACGGTTGAGATGGCCCGTGCCGAGGGTCATAAAGTCGGCCTTATCCGTCCCGTAACGCTCTATCCGTTCCCGACCAAAGTTCTCCACGAACTGGCAGAACGCGGTGTGAAAGGTTTCCTCTCCGCCGAGTTGAACCACGGTCAGATGGTAGAAGACGTTCGTCTGGCTGTTAACGGACTGGCTCCGGTAGAGCACTTCGGCCGCAGCGGTGGTGCCGTATTCTCGCCGGACGAAGTTTATCAGGCATTGTTAACGAAAATAATCAACAGGAAATAAAGATATGGCTGAATTCGAAGTACAAATCAAGGAAGAAAACCTTGCATTCCGCAAATCCCCTATCCTCACGGATAAGGTAATGCACTACTGCCCGGGATGTAGCCACGGTACGGTACACAATCTCGTAGCAGAAGTAATCGAGGAACTCGGCATTCAGGATAAAACGATCGGCGTATCGCCGGTAGGTTGCTCGGTATTCGCATACAACTACCTGCACATCGACTGGTCGCAGGCCGCTCACGGTCGTGCCTGCGCCGTTGCAACGGGTATCAAACGTACCAACCCCGACAAGATGGTCTTCACCTACCAGGGTGACGGTGACCTTGCCGCCATCGGTACGGCCGAGACGATCCACGCCTGCAACCGTGGTGAGAATATCGCCGTTATCTTTATCAACAACGCGATCTACGGTATGACCGGCGGTCAGATGGCCCCGACGACCCTGATCGGCATGAAGACGGCTACGACTCCTTACGGTCGTGATCCGAAGCTCAACGGCTTCCCCTACAAGATCGCCGATATGATCGCTCCGCTGCCCGGCGTATGCTATGTAACCCGCCAGTCGGTACACACACCTGCCAATGTTCGCAAAGCCAAAAACGCTATCAAGAAGGCTTTCCAGAACTCCATGGAAGGCAAAGGTCTCTCGTTCGTTGAGATCGTAGCAACCTGCAACAGCGGTTGGAAGATGTCCCCGGTTGCCGCTAACAAATGGATGGAAGAGAACTGTATCCCGTTCTATCCGCTCGGCGACATCAAAGGTTAATTCACAAAATTCGCAGAAGAACAATGAAAGAAGAGTTGATTATAGCAGGATTCGGCGGACAGGGCGTCCTCTCCACCGGTAAGATTCTGGCCTATTCGGGTGTGATGCAGGACTACGAGGTTTCGTGGCTGCCGTCCTATGGTCCCGAGATGCGTGGCGGTACGGCCAACGTAACGGTAATCATCAGCGACAAACGCATCAGCTCGCCTACCCTTCACGCGTTCGATACGGCCATCATTCTGAACCAGCAGAGTATGGACAAGTTCGAGAGCCAGGTGAAACCGGGCGGCGTACTGATCTACGATACGAACGGTATTACCCGTCACCCGCAGCGTACCGACATCAAGATCTACACGATCGATGCTACCGAAGAGGCTGCAAAACGTGGTAACTCCCGTATCTTCAACACGCTGATCCTCGGCGGTTACCTGAAGGTTCGCCCGATCGTAACGCTGGAGAACGTTTACAAGGGTCTGAAGAAATCGCTCCCCGAGCGCGCATGGAAATCGCTCCCCATGAACGAGGAAGCCATCCGCATCGGCATGGAGATCATCAAGGAGGTTCGCTAATCCCCTTCCGATTCTTCAACACGGACAACAGGCACATACTTTACGTATGTGCCTGTTTGTTATTCTGTCATCGGAGCAACCTGCCGATAACGATACCTCCTCCGGCCACCTGTTCCTGCGCACCTAACGTCACCCGGGACGCGAGTCTTCACACCCGGAATACAACTGCATCCGATCCGGATTGCGTGCCGCATGACCTGGCTCGACACAGTCCACAAGACCGGAGAGTTCCTCTAGCTATTTCATTTCACTCCACAAACCACTTCAACCATGCAATACGACAACTCGCAGGTCCGCAGACAGGACCGTCTGCTGGCCGAAGCCCGTGCCCGCGAAATCCTGGAGCACGGCGAATACGGTTTTCTCGCTCTGGGAGACACGACGGGCGGCTATGGCATCCCGGTCAATTATGTCTATCGGGAGGGGGTCTGCTATTTTCACTGCGCGCCGGAGGGTGAGAAACTGCGCCGTCTGGAGCGCAACCCGCAGGTAACGTTCTGTGTCGTCGGACGCACCGCCCCCTGTCCGGAACGCTTTACAACGGAATACGAAAGCATTCTGCTGTCGGGACATCTGGAGCGGGTCACCGACGACGAAGAGCGTATGCATGCGCTGTCGCTCATCATCGGCAAATATGCCCCGCAATTTCAGGAGACCGGCATGAAATACGCCCAGGGCTCCTTCCATCGCACCGCCATCCTGCGACTGACCGTAGAGAGATGGTCGGGCAAGTGCAAGTACCTGCCCGGCAGCCCGATGGCCACCAAATAGCGTCCTCTGAGACGCCCCCGAAAGTTCTCTTCGGACAACCGGACCACAACAGGCCCGGTGGAAAGTCAACCTTTTCCACCGGGCCTGTTTGCGTTGTATCGACACGGGAATGTCCTGGCCCATGTTCCCCGTCCACCTTCGCATGCCATCTTCTCTTCACGCCACGCGCCGCAACCGTACGGAGTCTATGCCGCGGCAGTACGCCTGACCATTTGCGGAGCAGCCGGAACCGTCAGTCCAACTAAACTGGCATAGGTTAGGTTAGGTTAGGTTGGATCGGGTCGGATCGGGTTGGATCGGATCGGGTTGGATCGGATCGGGTCGGATCGGGCTGGATCGGGCTGGATCGGGCTGGATCGGGCTGATCTCATTGGGTCGGGTGAAAACAACTGGAAATGGGCCATCCTTTCTCTCCTGCCCGAACACCACGCGGACCGGATCGCGGCCTGCCGCACCAGCCAGCCAAAGCGTCCCCGACCAGATCGCCATAGATGATGGACTCGCTGGCCTTGACCGAAGTCGCATGTGCTACCGTTGCACGAACACCCCCTTCAATCCGGCGGCCGATAACAAAATGAGCGGATGCGAAACGATCGCATCCGCTCAACCGTATGGGAAAGTCCCCGAAGGACTAATGTTTCTTGGTCGTCATAATCTCGAGGATCAGCTTGTCGGTCTGCTGCATACCCTCGCGGCCGATGCGGGTCAGATTGAGGATCGACTGATCCACGTCGTCATCCACAATACCCTCGTTGGCCGTCACGCACTGGTGTTCCATGGCCAGCATGGCCGACATCACGGCCGTCGAGGTACTCGTAGCCACCTTCAGCGCGCAGCTCGGTTTAGCACCGTCACACAACATACCGGCCAGGTTGGCCACCATGTTCTTCACGGCATAGGAGACCTCGGTATATTTGCCGCCCATCAGATAGGTGATGCCGCAGCTCGATCCGGTCGATGCCACCACGCAACCGCACAGGGCCGACAGACGGCCGAGGCTCTGCTTGATATAGATTACCGTCAGGCCGCTCAACATCAGGGCACGGATCATCTGCTCGCGCGAAGCGTGCGTCTCCTCGGCATAGACCCAAACCGGCAGCGTGGCCGATACGCCCTGGTTGCCGCTGCCCGAGTTGCTCATCACAGGAATCATGGCACCGCTCATGCGGGCATCGCAGGCACCCGACGTGTAGGAAAGGATCTCGGACAGAATGCCGTTGCCGAAAATGCGACGCTCCTCATCCTTGCGCAGCAGGCGGCCCAGCGAGTGACCGTAGGGGCCGGTAAACGACTTCTCGGCAGCCTTCTTGTTCATCTCGGCGGCTTCGAGAATGAAGTCGATCTCCTCCAGCGGAGCGGTGTCGGCAAATTCGTAGACCTTCTTCAGCGTCAGTTTCACGTCGTCGGCACCCTGGGCGGCTCCACTCCCCTTATGGGCGTCGAGCAACACTTCCCCGTTGCGTTCCACCCGCGTAAAATGCGTATGGCTGCCCTCAATGACCGTCAAGGCACGATCGTTGCCGGCCGTAGCCTCCACCTCAATGTAGAGAATGTCGCAGGGGCCCTGTTTCAGACCGATATGCAGGGCACCCGAATCCATGTAGCGACGGCCCTCTTCCACATCGGCCGGCGTCACGTCACGCAACACCTCCAGCCCGTACTCCGACTTGCCGAACAACGCACCCAGCGCAACGGCGATCGGCAGGCCGATCATGCCACCCGTTCCGGGAATGCCGACGCCCATGGCGTTCTTGAGAATATTCGCGCTCAGCGACACATTGATATGTTCGGGACGCCGTCCCAGCGTTTCTGCGGCACGAGCCACGCACAACGAGACGGCCATCGGTTCGGTACAGCCGATTGCGGGAACGATCTCGCGATGGATCAGGGCGATGATCGCCTGACGCTCGGCAGGTGAAATATTGCAAGCCATACATTAGATTTTTAGCAGTCACAAAGATAGTGAAAAACCGCAAGCCCCGTCATTCCGACCGGCCAAAAACGCGGCCGAACGGTCCGTTGCGTACAGCGCGGCGCCCTGCATGCCCCGCCCGGGGACAAAAGGAGGCGATCCGCCCGCAAGGGTGGATCGCCTCCGTGAATACGCAGCGGTATGGGCGCGGCCTAATAGTTGTTCTTCTTCTCCTCGAAGTAGGCCTGCGGGTGCTGGCATGCGGGGCAAGCGGCGGGAGCGCTCTTGCCTTTGTGCACGTAACCGCAGTTGCGGCACTGCCACTCGATCTCCTCCTCTCGCTCGAATACCGAACCCTCCTCGACACGTTTGAGCAGGCGACGGTAGCGGTTCTCGTGCTCTGCCTCTACCTTGGCAACGGCACGGAACGTCTGGGCGATTGCGGGGAAGCCTTCCTCCTCGGCCACCTTGGCAAATTCGGGATAAAGTTCGCTCCACTCCTCCAGTTCGCCGTCAGCGGCAGCCTTCAGGTTCTCGAGCGTCGTGCCGATCTCACCGGCCGGATAGGACGAGGTGATCTCCACCATGCCGCCCTCGAGATATTTGAAGAATCTCTTGGCGTGCTCCTTCTCCTGCTCGGCGGTCTCCATGAAGATAGCGGAGATCTGCTCGAAGCCCTCTTTTTTGGCAACGCTTGCGAAGAAAGTATAACGAGAACGTGCCTGCGACTCGCCGGCGAACGATTTGAGCAGGTTCTGCTCGGTCTTGGTTCCTTTGATCGATTTCATAATAGCCATTTCTTTTTTGAGTTCGACAGGAACAAAGATAGCGATTCCCTCCGGCGCCACCTAATTTTCCGACCACAAGTTGCATCATATCTTTTTATTGGGTCATTCGACGAAACTATACGGATAATCGGTGCGATTTGAGTATCTTTGCAGACCGCACCCCCAGGGGTGCCCGAACCAACGCAAACCAAACAACATCTCATGGCGGACGAAAAGATCATCTTCTCGATGGAGGGCGTCAGCAAGACGTTCAACAACCAGAAAAAAGTACTCAACAACATATACCTCTCCTTCTTCTACGGAGCCAAGATCGGTATCATCGGTCTGAACGGATCGGGCAAATCGACCCTGATGAAGATCATCGCCGGACTGGACAAGAACTACCAGGGCGAAGTGGTCTTCGCCCCCGGCTACAGCGTAGGATACCTCGAGCAGGAGCCCAAACTGGATCCCGCAAAGACCGTGAAGGAGGTCGTCCAGGAGGGCTGCGCCGCCACGGTCGCCCTGCTCAAGGAGTACGAAGAGGTGAATGCCAAGTTCATGGAGCCGATGGACGACGACCAGATGGCCAAGCTCATCGAGCGCCAGGGCGAGCTGACCGAAGCCATTGACCATGTGAACGGCTGGGAACTGGACAGCGTGCTGGAGCGCGCCATGGATGCCCTGCGGTGTCCCGACCCCGACGAGTCGGTGGCCCACCTCTCGGGCGGCGAGCGACGCCGCGTGGCCCTGTGCCGCCTGCTGCTCCAGCAGCCCGACGTGCTGCTGCTCGACGAGCCGACCAACCACCTCGACGCCGAGAGCATCGACTGGCTCGAACAGCACCTGCAGCAATATAAAGGTACGGTCATTGCCGTCACCCACGACCGTTACTTTCTCGACAACGTGGCCGGCTGGATCCTCGAGCTCGACCGCGGCGAGGGTATTCCGTGGAAGGGCAACTACTCAAGCTGGCTGGAACAGAAGACCAAACGGCTGGAGCAGGAGGAGAAACAGGAGAGCAAGCGCCGCAAGACCCTCGAGCGCGAGCTGGAGTGGGTGCGCATGAGCCCCAAGGCCCGTCACGCCAAGAGCAAGGCGCGTCTGTCGGCCTACGACAAGATGCTCAACGAAGATACCAAGCAGAAGGAGGAGAAGCTCGAAATCTACATCCCGAACGGTCCCCGTCTGGGCAACGTGGTGATCGAGGCACAGAATGTCACCAAGGCCTTCGGCGACCGGATTCTGTACGAGAATCTCAACTTCTCGCTGCCGCCCGCCGGCATCGTGGGCGTGATCGGTCCGAACGGTACGGGCAAAACCACCCTCTTCCGCATGATCATGGGACTGGAGCAGCCCACCAGCGGCTCGTTCCGCATGGGCGAGACGGTCAAACTGGCCTACGTCGACCAGCAGCATGCCTCGATCGACCCCGAGAAGACCGTCTATGAGACCATTTCGCAGAACAGCGACATCATCCAGCTGGGCAACCGCAGCGTGAATGCCCGCGCCTACGTGGCCCGCTTCAACTTCACGGGCGCCGATCAGGAGAAGAAGGTGGGCGTCCTCTCGGGCGGCGAACGCAACCGGCTCCACCTGGCCATGGCGCTCAAGGAGGGCGGCAACGTACTGCTGCTCGACGAGCCGACCAACGACATCGACGTGAACACGCTCCGCGCCCTGGAGGAGGGTCTGGAGAACTTCGCGGGCTGCGCCGTGGTCATCTCGCACGACCGCTGGTTCCTGGACCGCATCGCCACGCACATTCTCTCCTTCGAGGGAGATTCGCAGGTGGTCTTCTTCGAGGGCAGCTACAGCGAATACGAAGAACACAAACGCCAGATGGGCGAAGATACCACGCCCAAACGGGTGAAATACCGCAAGCTCCTGGCATAACCATACGTTAGGATCATGGCACAGAAACCGTCCATTCCGAAAGGTACGCGCGACTTCTCCCCGCTGGAGATGACGCGACGCACCTACATGTTAGACACCATCAAGCGGGCGTTCCGCGCCTACGGCTACGCCCCGCTCGAGACGCCCGCCATGGAGAACCTCTCCACGCTGACGGGCAAATACGGTGAGGAGGGCGACAAACTGCTCTTCAAGATTCTCAATTCGGGCGACTTCACGCGCGGCTTCTCGGACGACGACCGCCGCCGCATCGCCTCCGCCGGCGAAGCGGCCGACGCCTCCGTGAACGGCATGGCCGCCCGCATCTGCGAAAAGGGACTCCGCTACGACCTCACCGTGCCGCTGGCCCGCTACGTGGTGCAGCACCAGGCCGAAATCGTCTTTCCCTTCCGCCGCTACCAGGTACAGCCCGTCTGGCGTGCCGACCGACCCCAGAAGGGTCGCTACCGCGAGTTTTATCAGTGCGACGTGGATGTGATCGGCACACGGAGCCTGCTGTGCGAATGCGAACTGGTGAAGATCGTGGAGCGCGTCTTCGGCGATCTGGGCATCGCCGTCACCCTCAAGATCAACAACCGCAAGATCCTCTTCGGCATTGCCGAAACCATCGGCCACGCCGACAAGATGATGGACATCACCGTAGCCATCGACAAGATCGACAAGATCGGCCTCGAGAAGGTGGAGGAAGAGCTGGCCGCCAAGGGCATTGACGCCGACGCCATCGCCCGCCTGCGGCCGATTCTGCAGCTGAGCGGCACGAATGCCGAGAAGCTGGCCGTCATGCGCAACCTGCTGGCCGGTTCGGAGACGGGCCTGCTCGGCATCGACGAAACCGAAACGATCCTCTCGCTTGTGGAGACGGCCGGTTCACACCTCGACATCGAACTCGACCTGTCGCTGGCCCGCGGTCTGAACTATTACACGGGAGCCATCTTCGAGGTCAAGGCCCGGGATCACGCCATCGGCAGCATCTGCGGTGGCGGCCGGTACGACGACCTGACCGGCATCTTCGGCACGCCGGGTCTGTCGGGCGTGGGCATTTCGTTCGGCGCCGACCGCATCTACGACGTCATGCTGGCGCTCAACCTCTTCCCCGAGGAAGCCAACCGCACGACGCAGGTGCTGTTTGCCAACTTCGGCGACGCGGAGGCACGGGCCGCACTCCCCCTGCTGCAACAGCTGCGCGATGCGGACATCCCCTCGGAGATCTACCCCGAAGCGGCCAAGATGAAAAAGCAACTCGATTACGCCAACCGGCGCAACATTCCCTATGTGGTGCTGATCGGCGAAAACGAACTGGCCTCCCGCTCCGCCACGGTCAAGGACATGCGCAGCGGCGAACAGCAGACCGTGCCGTTCGACCGGCTGGCGGAGGAACTGACCCGATAAATCCCTGCAAACCCCATCCGGCGGCGGGAGAGCGGCAACCGCGCCGTCTCCCGCCGCCGATCGTTTTACCCCCAATTCAATCCGAAGATGAAGAAAACAATCCTTGCGCTGTTGTTCGTCGCGCTGACCTCGACCGGCCTCACCCGGGCCCAGGATCTTCCCTACGCAGCCAATTACCAGAAGGTCAAATTCGAACAGTTCTATGACGCGCTCAACTCGCTCTACGTCGACACGCTCAACAATGCCCAGCTGATCGAGAAGGCCATCGTCAGCATACTGGCCGACCTCGATCCCCACTCCACCTACTCCTCCGCCGAGGAGATGAAGGCCATCAAGGAGTCGTTCGAGGGCAGCTTCAGCGGCATCGGCGTGGAATTCGACGTCATTGCGGACACCATTTTCGTGGTCAATACCATTCCGAACGGCCCCTCCGAGGATGCGGGCATCCTGCCGGGAGACCGCATCGTCTCCGTGGACGGCCGCTCCTGCGTGGGCATCGCGCGAGCCGATGTTCCCCAACTGCTCCGGGGCAAGAAAGGTTCGGCCATCTCGCTGGGCGTCGCCCGCCGCGGCGAACCCGACCTGCTGCTCTTCCGCATCGTCCGGGACGACATTCCGATCCACACGGTCGATGCCGCCTACATGGCTGCTCCCCGGATCGGCTACATCCGTGTGAACCGCTTCGCCGGCAACACCATGCAGGAGTTCCGGCAAGCCTTCCGCACCCTGGCGCCCATGGACGGACTGATCCTCGACCTGCGCGGCAACGGCGGCGGTCTGCTGGACCAAGCCATCGAGCTGAGCGAATTCTTCCTCCCCGCCGGAGCCGAGATCGTCTCCACGGAGGGTCGCAACATCCGCCCCACCAGCTACCGGTCGCACCGGAAAGAGGGCTTCGACGGCCGGCTGGTCATTCTGATCGACGCCTCGTCGGCCTCCGGCAGCGAGATCGTGGCCGGCGCCATCCAGGATTGGGACCGGGGTGTCATCCTCGGCCAGCCCAGCTACGGGAAAGGCCTTGTGCAACGCCAGTTGCCCCTGCTGGACGGTTCGGCCGTGCGCATCACGGTGGCCCGCTACCACACCCCCTCGGGCCGCGTCATCCAGCGCCCCTTCACGGCCGGTGACGCCGAAGGCTACTATCTCGACCACCTGCGCCGCACCTACGACGACCACTATGCCGACTCGCTCAACGCCAACGCTCCGGCCTACCGCACGCTCCACACGGGCCGCACCGTCTTCGGCGGCGGAGGCATCCGTCCCGACCTGAACGTACCGCTCGACACCACGCGCAACTATGCCTACTGGAACGAACTGATCCGCAACGGCGTGGTCAACGAATACACCAACGCCTATCTCGAGACCGGCCGCGACCGGCTGCTGGCCGCCTGCCCGACGGTCGAGCAGTACATAGCCTCCTTCACCGTCACCCCCGAGATGCTCCAGGTCCTGGAGGAACTCGGCCGGCAGCGCGGCATCGTGTACCAGACCGGCGACCGGCTGGAAATGCTGCCCGACGTGCAGGCCTCGCTCAAGGCGCTGATCGCCCGCAAGATCTGGGGCATGACGGCCTATTACCTGATTATCAACAGCGCCAACGATCCCGTCTACGACCGGGCCGTGCAGTTGCTGGAGGATCCGGCAGCCTATGACCGGCTGCTGGCTCCGGCCGCAGACAGGTAACCGACCCGGTATCCGCCCATGAAAAGGCCCGGCAACGCAATGTTGCCGGGCCTTTTGCTTCTCGGGGGCTGAGCCAGCGCTACGAGTTCATGGCGCCGTCCACCTGGATCACCTGACCGCTGACATAGCTGGAAAAGTCGCTGGCCAGGAAGAGGGCCACCTTGGCAATCTCCTCGGGTGTACCGCCGCGACGGAGCGGAATCTTCTTGTTCCACTCGGCCTTGATGGCATCGGGCAGCTTGTCGGTCATCTCCGTAATGATGAAGCCGGGAGCGATCGCATTGGCACGCACGCCACGCGAACCCAACTCGAGGGCGATCGACTTGGCCAGACCGATCATACCGGCTTTCGAGGCCGAGTAGTTGGCCTGGCTGGCATTGCCGTGTACGCCCACGACGGAGGACATGTTGATGATGCTGCCGCCGCGCTGACGCATCATGATCGGCGTCACGGCATGGATGAAGTTGTAGGCCGACTTGAGATTGATGTTGATCACCATATCCCACTGTTTCTCATCCATCTTGAGCATCAGGCCGTCGCGGGTGATGCCGGCATTGTTCACCAGCACGTCGATGCGGCCGAAATCCTTCATGATCTGGTCAACCACCTCATGGGTCTGCTGGAAGTCGGCGGCATTGGAAGCGTAGGCCTTGCAGCGCACGCCCAGAGCAAGTATTTCGTTCTCCGTATTCTTGGCATTGTCGTCGATGGCCAGATCCGTAAAAGCGATGTCGGCGCCGTTCTGTGCGAAGCAGAGGGCGACCGCACGGCCGATACCGCGCGCAGCTCCCGTCACCACAGCGACTTTTCCTTCAAGTAATTTCATGATAATCGAAAGTTTAGGTAACTGTTTATAAGGCAAAGATACACTTTTTTGGAAAATCGCCACACAAAATGCCGCCCGCGCTCCGGCCGCACGGCGGTCTGGCGCAATATTTGCATTTCATCCGATAAACGCAGGAAACACCTGCGCGACACACTAAAATACTGTATCATGAGAAAACTTTACTTGCTGATCTTCTGCCTGCTCGGCCTGGCAGGCACCCTTTCCGCCCAGTCCGACTTCCGGCTGCGCCTCTATCCGCAGGTCGCTGTCGGCGCCAACAACGACATCCGCTGCCCCAACAACAGCGACGGCACCCTCCTCTCGCTGCCCGGCGATCTGCACCGCACCAGTGCGGCCGTCTTTGCCCCGCGCGTCGAATTCGAGTATGCCTACCGGCGCCACCACATCATGCTGGCCGCTGTCTTCGTCCGCGAGAATTTCACCGGCCACGCCTCCGAACCGATCCACTTCAACCAGGCCCTCTTCGCCACGGGTTCCTCCATCGATGCCCTCTACCGGTTCGACACCTACCGCCTCTCCTACCGTTACCGGCTGGTCAACCGCCCCAAATTCCAGCTGGAGCTGGGTGCCACAGCCCTGCTGCGCGACGCCATGGTGGCCCTGACCGGCGACAACCAGCACAGCGAATTCTACAACCTGGGCGTCGTCCCGCTGATCTCCTACTACATCGGCTGGACGCCGATTTCCGCCCTGACCGTCTACAGCTACGGTGACGGACTGGTCTCCAAATATGGCCGCGCGGAGGATATCTTCGCAGGCGTCAAATACGACGTTCATCCCAACATCGGCATCCTGGCCGGCTACCGGCTCATCGAAGGAGGCAGCAACGTGAAGAGCGTCTATACCTTCGCCCTATACCATTTTCTGTCGATCGGTCTGGAGATCCACTTCTGACCGGCTCGCCATCCTGCGGGCGGTGCTCCGGGGAAGATGCTTCCCGGAACGCCGCCCCTGCTTTTGCCCGCCCCGGCCGGCGCTGACCCGCTTCAGCCGGGACCGCGGCCGACAAAAAAAACAGCCGCAACGTACGCCGTTCGCCGAAAAAGGTTATCTTTGCAAAGATGCGATGCCGCACCAGAAGGCGGCCCTCGCCGTCAATCGGACGTACACACAAACAATATCACATCTCAATGAAAAGAGACACTCAGGTGTTCGATCTTATCGAACAGGAAAAACAGCGTCAGCTTCACGGTATCGAACTGATCGCTTCCGAGAACTTCGTCAGCGACGAAGTGATGCAGGCCATGGGTTCGGTGCTCACGAACAAGTATGCCGAAGGTTACCCGAATGCCCGTTACTACGGCGGTTGCCAGGTAGTGGACAAAGTCGAGCAGCTTGCCATCGACCGTCTGTGCGAACTCTACGGCGCCGAATACGCCAACGTACAGCCCCACTCGGGTGCCCAGGCCAACATGGCCGTTTTCATGGCCGTTCTGAAACCGGGCGACACCTTCATGGGCCTCGACCTGGCACACGGCGGTCACCTTTCGCACGGTTCGCCCGTCAACATGTCGGGTATCCTCTACAAGGCCGTAGGCTACAAGGTCAGCCCCGAAACCGGTACGATCGACTACGACGCCATGGAGGAACTGGCCATGGAGCACAAGCCGAAACTGATCGTCGGCGGTGCATCGGCCTACTGCCGTGAATGGGACTACGAGCGCATGCGCGCAATTGCCGACAAGGTAGGCGCCCTGCTGATGATCGACATGGCCCACACGGCCGGTCTGATCGCTGCCGGTCTGCTCAAGAACCCGGTAAAATACGCCCACATCGTCACCTCCACGACGCACAAGACCCTGCGTGGTCCGCGTGGCGGTATCATCCTGATGGGCAAGGATTTCGACAACCCCTGGGGCATCAAGACGCCGAAGGGCGAGATCAAGAAGATGTCCGCCGTGCTGAACTCGTCGGTATTCCCGGGCGTTCAGGGCGGTCCGCTGGAGCACGTCATCGCAGCCAAGGCCGTTGCCTTCGGCGAGGCGCTTCAGCCCGAATACAAAGTATACCAGGCCCAGGTGAAGAAGAATGCCGCCGCGATGGCCGAGGCATTCATGAAACGCGGTTACAAGCTCGTATCGAACGGTACGGACAACCACCTGATGCTGATCGACCTGCGTACCAAATTCCCGGAACTGTCGGGTAAGAAGGCCGAGCGCACGCTCGTTGAGGCCGACATCACGACGAACAAGAACATGGTGCCGTTCGACACCCGTTCGCCGTTCCTCACCTCCGGTATCCGCATCGGTACGCCGGCTATCACGACCCGCGGTCTGAAAGAGGACAAGATGGACTACATCGTAAGCCTGATCGACCGTGTACTCTCCGACATCGACAACCCCGACACGATCGCCGCTGTCCGCGAGGAGGTGCACAAACTGATGGCAGACTACCCGCTCTTCGCCTGGTAGTCGAAAACAGTCACTTACGAAAAAGCGGACGCAAGGTTGCGTCCGCTTTTTTTTGTGATCCGGGCCACTGCCCTACCCCCGCCGGTCAGGAATTTTTCCGTATCTTGCGGCAAAAGCTCACGCCATGCATACCCTGATTGCCTGCTGCGGACTGGACTGCTCCCAATGCGACGCCCGCATCGCCACGCTGACCGGCGACGAGGTCCTGCGGAACGAAACGGCCCGCCGCTGGAGCGCAATGAATCAAGCCCCGGAGATTACGCCCGAGACGATCTGTTGCACGGGATGCCGCACCGAGGGGGCGAAGTTTGCCTACTGTGCCCTGTGCGCCATCCGGCAGTGTGCCGTCCGGAGGGGCCACGCCACCTGCGGAGCATGTCCGGAGATGGAGACGTGCCCGACCGTCGAGGCGGTTTTCCGCCATGCGCCGGAGGCCAGGGAACGTCTCCGACGCTTGCGGGACGCGGGGCAGTAACCGGTCCGGAACCCCGCTCCGACCCGTCCGCGGGCCGGGAGCAACCGCGATCTGCCCTACACACCCGTCAGCCCGGCATGACGATACACTCGATGGGAAAGGTGCAGAAAGTGACAACGATACATGAAGTTATCACCGAAAATTTGTGTATCAATAAAAAATTTTTTTATTACATTTGTAGAGAAACAAAACCAATAACGTAAGACATGGAAAAACTGCTCAACGACATCAAGGCTAAAGTAGAGGAATTCATCAAGGACGCAGATCTGCAGGCCGAAAAAGGCAACAAAGCTGCCGGCATGCGCGCCCGCAAAGCATCGCTCGAACTGGAGAAGATGCTCAAGGAATTCCGCAAGGTATCCATCGAGGCTTCGAAATAAGTACTGTCGAGCCACTGACGACAAAAGGAGATCGTGCCCCAAGCCGAGCGCTTGACCACGATCTCCTTTTTTATACCTATCTGCCGCCCGCAAAGGGGTTCCGGGCCAAGCCCGAACTATTCCTGCCGGGCGCCTTCTTCCTGTCCGTTCAGGGCTTCGGTCACCTCCGCTTCGGCCTTGAGCAGACGCTCCCGGCAGAAACGGATCAACTCACCGGCCCGCGTCACCTGCTGCGCCAGCGAATCAATGTCCGGATCGGGTTCGTTCATCTTGGCCAGGATCGACTCCAGTTCGGCCATGGCCGCCGCATAGGTCATCTCCTGCGGCTGTTCATTCTTTTTCATGATCGATTACTTCTACGATTAGCTTTCCTTTCTGCAGGGTCACCTCCAGGCGTTCCCCCTTCCGTACGGCCGACGCATCGGTGAGCGCATGCCCCCCGCGGCGCACCACCGCAAAGCCGCGCGCCAGAATCCGCTGCGGATCGGCAATCCCGACCAGCCGGCCGGCCTGTTCCAGCCGCAGCCGTTCGGCGGCAAAGATCCGCTCCGTCCGTTCGCGCAGCTGCACCGATGCCGCATCGAGGCGCATCACCCCGTCCCGCATCAGCCGCCGGATCTGTGCCCGCATCGTCTCCCCGGCCGACTGGAGCCGCCAGCCAGCCCGCATGCGCACGGCAGCCACCCGCTCGCGCAGCAGCGTTCCCACCAGCATCACTTCCTTGCGATGCTGCTCCAGCACCTGTACGGCCCGATTGCCGATCGCCTGCCCCAGCGAAGCCAGCGACGCATCGAAATCGGCCAGCCGATCCACCAGGAAGGCTGCGGCCGCCGTCGGGGTCTTGAGCGACCGGGCGGCCACCATGTCCACGACGCTCTGGTCCTTGTCGTGTCCCAGACCGGCAATGACCGGCAACGGAAACTGGGCAATATGGTAGCTGATCAGGTAGGAGTTCAGGAAACTGAGGTCACTCTGCGAACCGCCGCCACGGATCACCACCACCACATCGAATTCGTCCATACGCGCCGCAATGCGCCCCAGGGCATCAATGATGGAGGCTTCGGCTCCATGGCCCTGCATCACGGCATCGAACAGCTCCGTCCGGAAGCAATAGGGACTGCCTCCGAGCTCCTTCATGAAGTCGCGGTATCCGGCCGCCTGGGCCGACGACACGACGGCAATGCGCTGCGGCACGAGGGGCAGTTCGAGCGAACCGTTCAGGTCGAACACCCCGTCCTCCTTGAGCCGCGCAATGGTCTCCTGTCGCTGCCGTTCGAGATCGCCCAGCGTATAGAGCGGATCGATGTCCGTCACCCGCAGCGAAAGGCCGTACAGTTCGTGATAGGACACCTGCACCTGCAGCAGCACCTGCATGCCCACCTCCAGATTGCGCCCCGTGGCCCCGCGGAAGAAGGACGAGAGCATGCCGTACTGTCCGGCCCAGATAACGGCCGAAGCCTGTGCCTGCGGCACCCCGTTGCGCCCCCCCTTCTCGACCAGCTGCATGTAGCAGTGGCCCGACCGGGCGTTCACCTTCATCTCGCCGATCTCGGCCGTGATCCACACGGGCGCGGTAAAGGCGCCGCACAGCGTCTGCCGAATGGCCTGCTGCAACTGGGACAACGTGATGAAGGAGACTGCCATGGGATGAAACGTATTTGCTGGAAGCGGACAAATTTACGACATTTTTGCGATAACCGTGCCCCGAAAGTCGTCCCGGCAGCGTTGCAAAATCGGCCGGAACGCCGTATTTTTGAGTGGCGGCACACCCCGAAGCCGCCCTTTGATCCACCCCGCATGGAACCTCTCTGGCAGGAACATATCCGGCACTATGCCGTTTACCTCAAGCTCGAACGCCGCATGTCGGACAACACGGTCGAAGCCTATGTCCACGACGTGCAGCGTTTCGCGGACTATCTGGCCGTCCATGCCCCCGGCACCGCACCCGCCGACGTGACGCGGGAGCTGATCGAGGCCTACCTGGCCGAACTGTTCGAGGAGGGCATGGAGAAACGCTCCCAAAGCCGCATGCTGAGCGGGCTGAACAGTTTTTTCGACTTCCTGCTGCGCACCGACCGCATCGCCCAATCCCCAACGGTCCTGGTCGAACACCCCAAAACGGGCCAATACCTGCCCGACACGCTCACGATCGACGAGGTCGAGGCCATTCTCGGCGCCATCGACCTGTCGGCGCCGCAGGGCTACCGCAACCGGGCCATCATCGAAACCCTCTACAGTTGCGGGCTGCGGGTCTCGGAGCTGGTGACACTCCGCATATCCGACCTCTTCCTCGACGAAGGCTACCTACGCGTACGGGGCAAGGGCGACAAGCAGCGGCTGATCCCCATGGGCGAGGTCTGCCGCCACCAGATCGACAACTACCTCCGCTACGAGCGGCCCCAACCGGCCGACGCCGCATCGGCCGACACCGTCTTTCTCAACCGGCGCGGACGGCCGCTCTCGCGGGTCATGGTGTTCAACATCATCAAGGAGGCCGTGGCTGCTGCCGGCATCGACAAGGCGGTCAGCCCCCACACCTTCCGCCACAGTTTTGCCACCCACCTGCTGCAGGGCGGCGCCAACATCCGGCAGGTGCAGGCCCTGCTCGGCCACGAATCCATCACCACGACCGAAATCTACACCCACCTCGACACGGGCCATCTCCACTCGGCCGTCAACGAGTTCCACCCGCTGGGCAAACGCTCGCGGCGAGGCTGACCCCCCTGCCATGCAAAAGCCGGACGGGAAATACATGTTTCCCGAAAATCGTATTATCTTTGCAGGGTTGACTTAAACGCTACGACCGCAAAACCGCGAGAAAACATACGACGCAACGAAACCAGCGCAGGGCACGGCACCTCCCCGGAGGTCGCCATGCCCCGTATTGTTATATCCCTGTTCAATCACCTTTAACACACAATGGAAATTGTCATCATTCTGCTTCTGATTCTGCTGAACGGCATTCTCTCCATGTCGGAGATGGCCGTGGTGTCGGCCCGCAAGACCCGCCTGGAATCGGAAGCCAAGGCAGGCAGCAAAACGGCCAAGGCCGCCCTGTCGCTGGCTGCCGCCCCCGACCGGTTCCTCTCGACCGTGCAGATCGGCATCACGCTGATCGGTATCCTGACCGGTCTCTACTCCGGCGAAAAGCTGGCCTCCGACTTCGCCGTCGTCATCGGCCGCATCAACGGACTGGCCCCCTATGCGCTCGGCCTTGCCAAGGGCATCATCGTCATTGCCGTCACCTACCTCACCCTCATATTCGGCGAGCTGGTCCCGAAACGGATCGGACTGGGACGCGCCGAATCCGTCTCCAAATCGGTGGCCCGCCCCATGCGCTTCCTGTCGTGGCTGACTGCTCCCTTCGTGTGGCTGCTGGCCAAAAGCACCGCCCTCGTGGTGAAGCTCATCGGACTGGACAAGCATGCCGACAACCGCATCACCGAAGATGAAATCAAGGCAATCGTCAAGGAGGGGCGCGACACGGGCGAGGTGCAGGAGGTGGAACACGACATCGTCGAACGGGTCTTCAACCTGGGCGACCGCACCGTCGACTCCATCATGACCCACCGCAGCGACCTGGTCTGGCTGGACGTACACGACACGCCGACCGTCCTTATGGACAAGGTGTGCGGCGACATGCACGACGTCTACCCCGTCTCGGCCGGCAAACCCGACGAGCCGATCGGCGTGGTCTACATGAAGGATCTCTTCGGCCGCATCTACGCCGACGACTTCCGGCTGGAGGGGCTGGTGCGCCAGCCGAACTTCCTGCCCGAGAACCAGAGCGTCTACTCGGCGCTGGAGGAGTTCAAGCAGACCAACTCGAAATACGGTCTCATCATCAACGAATTCGGCGAGATGCAGGGCATCATCACGCTGAAGGACATCATGGAAGCCCTCGTGGGCGAGGTGCCCGAAGAGGGCGAAGAGGCCGACATGGTACGCCGCGAGGATGGCAGCTGGCTGGTGGACGGACAGTGCTCGTTCTACAATTTTCTCGAACATTTCGACCTGGAGGATCTCTATCGGGAGTACGACTACAACACCCTGAGCGGCCTGCTGCTCGACGAGCTGGAACACATTCCCGCCACGGGCGAGAAGCTCCGCTGGCACGACTTCGATTTCGAGGTGGTCGACATGGACGGCGCCCGTATCGACAAGATTCTGGCCACCTATCATCCGCAGCAAACCGCTGCCGAATAGACCGGCGTACGCCAACAGGCGGCCAAGGGGTGGAGCGATCGTGTCGCTCCGCCCCTTGCCGTTTTTTCCCCGCTCGCCATACCCACACTTCCTGCCTACCGCACCACCGCCCGCCGGCGCCATGGCCTTCCGGTTCCGGCGCCACCCTTTCGCCGTCCATGTGCCGCCAGCACCGGGGCCCCGACAACCGTCTCTCCCGCCCATCGCTCCGGCACAAAAAAAGGAGAACGCATCAAGGCGTTCTCCTTTTGGATTCAGGCCGAACAGCGGCCGCCTACTGCAACGGTTCGGCAGCGGCCACACGACGGATATATTCGCGGGCATCGGGAGTGACGTCGTCCGTACGGTCGCGCCAGATGCCATCCTTGAGAATCCGGTCACGATAGACCAGAATGCCCTGTGTCAGCATGAAGCGGGGCGGTACCAGTCCCTCGTAATCGCGGCGCCGCGAAGGGCGAATCTCCCGCCGGAACACCTCTCGCTTCGTGGGACGCCGCTCGCCTTCCCAAACGAAGTTCGGGAAACGCTGTTCCTGCGATTCGGGAATCTGATCCATCGGGTAGATGGAATAGACCGGATTGCCCCGAAAGGTGATGGATTCGATGTCCCGATCGGTGATGATGAAGGTGATATCCGAACACTCCATCACCAGGAAGCCCTGGTAGGCTCCGGTCGCCTCGTCCTGCATGTAGTAGTAGGTCTGGGCATTGCCGTTCACATCGGTCCGGTAGATCTCGCTGTCGCGGAACAGGGCGACAATCTCCTTGCCGGTGATCTGGTTGTAGTGGTTGCGGTCCAGTTCGGCGCTCATCACGGGATTGCCGTGTGCCTCGCCGCCGGTGAAGACGGCCCGGTCGATGGCATCGTTCCGCGTATAGACCACCACGGTGTCCGACTTGATCTGATTGCTGCCGTTCCACAACACCGGTTCGCGGTAGAGATGAATCGTCGTATCGCGCGAGAAGCCGATCAGCGAATCGCAGACTGCCTGCATGTCGCTGCGGTAAATCTTCACATTGTGATAGCCGAGGATCACCCGTTCGGGCTCCTCCTCCCCGGAAGTTGCCGAAGCCGTCGCCAGCGTATCCGCCACGGGTTCCGCAGCCGACAGCGAATCGGTCGCAGCCAGCGAATCGGTCGGCTGCTGTACCTCCCCGGAGGTGGGCGTAATCGCCTCCTCACGCTGAGCGAGCGCCTCTTCACGCGCCTTGCGGCGTGCAGCCCGGCGTTCGGCCCGCTCCTTGCGGCGCTCCTCACGCTGCACCTTGCGCAGTTCGCGCGGCGAGAGATCTTCCAGCGCTACCGTAACCCTTTCTTCGTCGGAGGCACGCTCCGTCCCGGCCGTCTCCGGCACCGTTGCTTCGGGAGCCGTACGCTCCGGCTCCTGACCGCCGTCCGCCAGCGTATCGGCCACCGGCGCGGCCTCCCGGGGCGTTTCATCCGGTGTTGCCCCACCCTCCGGAACCGTCTCCTCCGGTGCGGTGGCCTCCGGAGCCGATTTGCCCGGCACCGGCTCCTCGATCAGCAACTCCTCCGTCACCTCTTCCTGCGCGGCCGGCTTGCGGTTGCCGATGTAGTCGGCACTATATATACTTGTGCTGTCGATCACGTACATGAAGATCGAGTCGGCCCGCATGTAGAGCGAATCGGCCTGCGTATCGTAGAAACTGATGACGGACGGCTGCTGGGTGAGCAGGGCATCGCCCGTGACGCCCCAATAACGGCCGTAGTCGCCGAAGGCCAGCACGGCCTGCTCCTGGTCGAGAATCTGGATGTTGTTCCGCATCTCCACATCGTTGGGCACGGAGTAGTAATCCATCTCGTCGGCCCAGACCTCCTGGTCTTCCGTCACCACATAGGCATCCGACATGAAGTGGTAGTGCTCCGTCCGCGTGTCGTACCACCCCCGGTTGGCACTCAGAATCTCGTTCTTGTCATTCCA
Source organism: Candidatus Tidjanibacter faecipullorum (assembly GCA_019116245.1). GTDB lineage: Bacteria > Bacteroidota > Bacteroidia > Bacteroidales > Rikenellaceae > Tidjanibacter > Tidjanibacter faecipullorum. The sequence continues at coordinate 34,802 of DXCC01000029.1, read as the reverse complement.
GATATAGGTCCGCTTGTAGAAGGTGGCCACCTCGGTATCCATGTTGAAGCCGAGCGAATCGGAAGCGATCCGATAGGTGGAGTCGCGCAGTTCGACATCGCCCACGCACACCGCATCGCGCGTCTCGCCGTAGTAGTAGCCCCGTTTGGACTCCAGCAGCATCTGCCCCTGCGAAAGGGTGCCGCCGCCGTAGAATTCGCCGATGTTGTTCAACGTATTGTAGCGGAAATGGTAGGTGTAGAGCACCGCCTGGCCGTCGATCATCTTGATCAGCGGCGAGAAGACCTGCGCGGTATTGGTCGTGCCGTCATACTCCACCCGATCGCCGTACACATAGGTGCTGTCCTTGTTGATCAGCACGTTGTCGAAACACTCGATGCGGTTCTCGCCGTAGCGCACGGCACTGTCGCACAGCAGTACGGCCCCGTTGTGATAGGCCACCACGTCCCCCACGAAGGCATAGACCGTCGAATCGGCCACCTTGATCGGGAACATGCGTTTGGATTTGATATTGACGATCGCCTTGTTCTCGCCCTGTGCGACGGGACGCTGCGCAGGACGGGCCTCCGGACGCCGGGGCGGCTCCTGGGCCAGCGCCCCCAGAAACAGGACGGCCACGGCCGCCGTCGCAATCGCATTGCGAACTCTCATCTCCTCAACCTATTTTACCCAGTTCTTGTTGTCGAAATCGGCATCGCGGAATTCCGGCTCGATCCGGACATAGAGGCCGTCGATCTTGCTGTTGAGCCACTTCTGGAACTCCTCCTCGCGTTTGGCCTGCAGGGCCAGCGACTCGATTTCGGTATAGTCCTCGCTCAGATTGGCCGTATGGGCCGGAATGATCGCGATCAGCTTGACGATCTTGTTCAGCACGTTGCCGTATCCGTCATACGACTGGAACGAAGGCGAAATCTCGCCCACCTTCAACTGGCTCAGGGCCGGATAGTCGTTCTGCAGCTCCTCGCGCATGAACTTGTTCTTGGGCAGTTCGCCCGTCCCCTGCTGCTCGAGCTGTTCGCTGTTGGTCACCACGCCGCCGTTCTGACGCGAATACTTGTCGTCGGAATATTGCAGCGCCGCCTCCTCGAAGGTGATCTTTCCGTCCCGGATCTGCTGGGCCAGGCTGTCCAGAAAACGGCCGTCGGCCGCCAGCTCGTCGGGCGTATAGACCGGGCGCAGCACGATGTGACGCGCATGGTATTTGTCCCCTTTTTTCTCAAGCAGTTCGATGATGTGGAAGCCGAACTCGGTCTCCACCACCTCGGAGATCTGACCGGGCTGCAGCTTCTCCACCGCATCGGCAAAGGGCTGCACCCACGCCTGCAGGGGCATCCACCCCAGATCGCCACCCCGCATGGCCGTCGCATCGATCGAATACATGCGGGCCAGCAGATCGAAACGGGTGCCGTTGATGATGCGCTCGCGCATGTCCAGCAGTTGCTCGCGCACCCGCTGCTTGGCCGCCGTAGAGGACGTGGGGAAACGGACAATCTGGGCATAGACATACTGCTGGGGCACGATCGGGAACTCATCCTTGTCGTGCTGCCGGTAGAAGCGCTCCACCTCGCCGGGCGTGACGGTCACCTTGCCGTCAATCTCCTGCCGCATGGCGCGCGCATATTCCTGCTCCTCGAAGCGCTCCTTCATGCGTTGCCGAATGGCAAACGAGGGCTGCCCCAGCTGCTCTTCCAGCGCGGCTACCGACCCCGCCTGTTCCTCCATCATGGACATGTACTGGTCCGTACGGGCCATCACGCTCTCCATGCTGATCTGCACCGAGTCGATGAGCGCCTGATTGTAGAGCACCTTCTGGGTCAGCAGAAACTCCAGCGACTGGATCATCGGATCCTTGTCCGGCGTATAGCCCTGGGCCCGTTGTTCCTGCTCCAGATAGTCGGCCGCTTCACACAATTCCGAATACAAAATGGCCGAATTGCCCACCACGGCGGCCACCTTGTCCACCGTATAACGCTCCTGCGCGTGGCCGCCAATGGCCGCAAGCGCCAGCATGCACGCCGCCGCTATCGTTTTTCCCCTCCGCATGGTTTGATTCTATTCTCTTATTCGCTTTCCTTTTTCACATAGATTCGGGCCTCCTCGTTCTCCAGCGCCGCCTGGTAGAGACTGTCCTCCTTCTCCCGCAGCACGTCGCCGCTACGCTGGTTGTAGAGGATGTTGCGGATGACGTCGGCCGTCCACGACAACGGAGCCGTAGCTCCCTTGCCCAGATGATCCGTCAGGCGCACATAGTAGAGATTGGTCCCGTCATTCAGTTCGACAACCCGACGGGTGGCCAGCACCTTCTGCCGGTTCTCGTCGGTATTCAGGGCTGCCGGCAGTTGTTTCCAGAACTCGTCGTAGGAGGTCCACTCGTCCAGCGTCACCAGCGGCAGGTTGTTCTTGGCTGCCATGTCGCGGAAATCCTGCTGGCGTTCCTCGCCGTCCGCCCCCATCAGCTCCCGGATGCGGGTGCGCATCCGGAACGAGGCGGGCACCGTCAGGATCATGCCCTTCACGATGTCGCGGTTCAGCTTGAACTCCTGCCGGTGCGCATCGTAATAGCGGCTCACCAGCGAATCGCTCATGACCGTATCGACCATCCGGTCGATGTAGTAGCGGTCCAGCCGATAGGTCAGCAGCGAGTTGCGGTACTCCTCCACCATGGCCTCAATGTCCGGCTGCTGGTCCACCAGAATCCGTTCGGCCTCCATCAGTTTGGCCTGCCGGCGCACCCACGTCTCCACGTAGGCCGCGCTGGCCCGCAGGCTGTCTTCCGGCGCGAGACCGGCCGGAACGGCTGCGGCCACCTCGGCGAGGGTCAGCACCTTGTCGCCTGCCTTAGCCGCTATCTCGGAACGCCGGAAGTCGCGATGACATCCCGCCAGCACGCCGGTCAGCACGCACAGGGCCGCCGCCATATATGTTTCGATTTTTCGCATGGTTGTTCGTCGTTTGCTCGATACGCTAACGAAAAGAATCCGATTTCCGTACATCTCCGTGCCGGAAATCGGACCCTCCGATCGTATCTCTCCGTAACGAGCACGCACTTTGTTGTCAAAAGTACGCAAAAACGCAGATACTGCCAAGCCTTGCCCGCCAACCGGTGCGATTAAAGCTTCCGACGACCGTAATTTTTGGCCAGACCGCCCTCCGCCGTCTCCCGGTAGAGGCTCGGCATGTCGAGTCCGGTCTCGTTCATCACCTTGACCACCTTGTCGTAATTGACCATGTGGTTGCCGTCCGACATGGTGGCGTAAAGGTTGGCATCCAGGGCGCGTGCGGCAGCCACCGCATTGCGTTCGATGCAGGGTATCTGCACCAGTCCGCAGACGGGATCGCAGGTCAGCCCCAGGAAGTGCTCCAGCGCCATCTCGGCCGCATACTCGATCTGCGACGGCGTACCGCCGAACAGCTGGCAGGCCGCAGCGGCCGCCATGGCGCAGGCAACGCCCACTTCACCCTGACACCCCACTTCGGCACCCGAAATGGAGGCATTCGTCTTGGCAATGTTGCCGAACAGTCCCGCCGTGGCCAGCGCATGGAGAATCCGGACAGGCTGTACGTTGCGCGCGGTATAGATGTGGTACAGCACGGCCGGCACCACGCCGCTCGAACCGCACGTCGGCGCCGTCACCACCACGCCGCCCGAGGCATTCTCCTCGGAAGTGGCCAGCGCATAGGCATACAGCCGCGCCCGACTGCTGAGCGACTCGTTGTAGCTCTTGGCCTTCACCATGTAGGTGCTGGCTTTTCGGCGCACCTTCAGCCCGCCGGGCAGCACCCCTTCGTGGTTCAGGCCGCGCTCGATGGTATCGCACATCGTCTCCCATACCGTGGCGAGGTATTCCCACAGCCCATCGTCCTCGTAATCCTCAACATACTCCCAGAAGGCTTTGCCCTCCTGCTGGCACCACCGCAGAATATCCTCGATCGTGGTCAGCGGATAGATGTCGGCCGGTTTGGCCTGGCGGGTCGTTTCGTTGGCCAGCGCTCCGCCGCCCACGCTGTAGATCGTCCAGTCCTCCGTGACCCGGTCGCCGCTGAAGGACTCGAACCGCATGCCGTTCGGATGGAACGGCAGCACGATCTCCGGCTTCCACACGATCTCGGTCGGCGCAGCCGGTTCCAGCACCGACAGGATCGCCGTATCGGTCAGGTGGCCCTTGCCGGTTGCCGCCAGCGAACCGTACAGGGTCACCCGGAAACGGTCGGCATCGCCATGGCGGGCCAGAAACTGCTCCGCCGCTTTCTTGGGCCCTACGGTATGGCTGCTCGAGGGGCCGTTGCATATTCTGAATAACTCTCGGATCGATTCCATAAAACAAGTTGTTTGTTCTGTTTCGCTACTGCGAAAATATCCACTTTTCCCTTTACTTCACTCTTCCCATAACGACAACTGGCGGGCCGTTGTTGCCTCGCCGCCGCTGTTTCTCCCCTGCGGTGGACGGGACTTGCCGGATACGGTGCGGCCGCCCCAGCGCCACGCATCGGCCCGCTCCTGCGCGATCCAATCCTCCAGGAAGGGCGACGGCTGGTAGTTCTCCTCCAGCCGGAGGGCTACCTGCGACAGGTTGCGGAGTGCGTCGGCCTTGTCGTGCTCCCCGAGCCGCGCCCGATGGATGGCATCGTCGAAGAGCGCGATCGTCTCGTCATAGACCTGCGTCGGTACGGGGAACGGATGACCGTCCTTGCCGCCGTGGGCAAACGAGAAACGCGCCGGATCGGCAAAACGGGACGGCGTGCCGTAGATGACCTCGCTCACCAGCGTGAGGGACTGCAGGGTGCGCGGCCCGACCCCCTGCAACAGCAACAGTTCCTCCATGTCGCGCACACCGGTCTCGTGGGCCAGCACCAGCGCCGCACCCAACCGTTTCAGATCGACGTCGGCCGCCTGCACCTCGTGGCGGGTCGGCATGACAAGGGTCGCCTCCCGCAGCACACGGTCGGGCCGTTCGCGGGTCAGGGCCAGCATGCCCTCCTTGGTCAGCGCGGCATCGTGGTGGGTCAGGTTCAGGATCAACCCCTGGTTGCGGCCGCACACCGCCGTGTGGGGCTCCTCGGTGAAGGAGTGCAGCGAGGAGGAGAGCCAATGGTAGCGGCGCGCCATGCGTGTGGCGGGATTCATGCCCTGCTGGACGACCGCCCACTCGCCGTCGACCGTCACGACAAAGGTGTGGAGATAGAGCTGAAAACCGTCCTGCACGGCCGTATTGTCCACCTTGGCAGCCAAACGACTGTCCCGGACCAGTGCCTGTCCGTCGAGACCCGTCCGTTCGGCCACCTGCAGCAGTTCGGCCGGTGTCTGACGCGACGAACGTCCACGTCCGCCGCAGATGTAGATGCCCAGCTCTTCGGAACGGCGGTTGACCGCCTTCTTGAGCGCATTCATCACGGAGGTGGTGATACCCGACGAGTGCCAGTCCATGCCCAGCACGCAACCCAGCGACTGGAACCAGAACGGATCGCCCAGCCGGCGCAGCAGTTCCGAGCGGCCGTACTCCATGACAATGGCCTCGACGATGGCTCCGCCCAGCAGGCTCATCCGTTGGGCCAGCCAGGCGGGAACGGTCCCGTAGTGCAGAGGAAGATCGGCATGTCCGCTTTTCATAGCAGTGCGAAATTTACGCAAAATTTCCCGGCGCCGTACCAACCGACCCGGCAAAACCGTTACTTTCGCAGTATACGTTTCAACCATCGCCGACCATGGAAAAATACCCGCTCACCGAAGCCGAACGACGCGTCATCCGCGACAAGGCCACCGAGCCGCCCTTCAGCGGCGCGCTCCTCAACGAACGCCGCCCCGGCACCTACCTCTGCCGCCAGTGCGGCGCCCCGCTCTACCGTTCGGACGACAAGTTCGACGCCGGTTGCGGCTGGCCGAGCTTCGACGACGAGATTCCCGGCGCCGTACGCCGCCAGCCCGATGCGGACGGCCAGCGCACGGAGATCGTCTGCGCCCGGTGCGGCGCCCACCTGGGCCATGTCTTCACCGGCGAAGGCTTCACGCCCAAGCAGACCCGCCACTGCGTCAATTCGCTCTCCATGGAGTTTCTTCCCGCCGGAGCCGACCGCTCGGCCCACGGCCACAGCTACGAAACGGCCTACTTCGCCGGCGGCTGTTTCTGGGGTGTGGAGTACCATTTCCGCCACCGGACGGGGGTCGTCTCGGCCACATCGGGTTACATGGGCGGGCGCACCGACTCGCCGACCTACCCGGAGGTGTGCAGCGGCGCCACCGGACACGCCGAAACGGTCCGGGTCATCTTCGACCCGGAAATCGTCTCCTTCGAGGAGTTGGCCCGTCTGTTTTTCGAGATTCACGATCCGGCCCAGGTCAACCGCCAGGGTCCGGACATCGGCGAGCAGTACCGCTCCGAAATTTTATATACCTCCGAAGCGCAGCGGCGCACGGCCGACGCACTGATCGACCGGCTCACGGCCGCAGGCTACGATGTGGCGACGCGGCTGACTCCGGCTGCAACCTTCTGGCCCGCCGAAGCCTACCACCAGGACTACTACGACCGGCGGGGCGTCACCCCTGCCTGCCACCTGCGCGTCAAACGCTTCTGAGCCGGCGCCGCACATCGGCCAGGAAAGCCGGCACATCCACGCCGTCGGGATAGTCGTCCAGCGCAGGCGCCTGGGCCTCGCCGAACCGTACACCGCGCACACAGGTTCCCTCGCGGCTGACCACACACTGCACCTTGCCGTCGTGTGCCGCGAGCCATTGGCGCAGCGCCTCCTCCGTCCCGCAGCGCCGCACGACGATGCGGCTCAGCTCGGTCGGGAACTCTTCCCCCTCGGTCAGCACGAAACCGCCGCAATCGACAAACCGTTCGCCCGCAACGGCCAGCTTGCCCTTCAGACTGCGGTAATTGTTGTAATATTTGGGATGGACGTCGCCCCGCTGCACCCGCAACGCTTCGCCGAGCCGCTCCACATCGCACGTCCCGGGCACCAGCAGCAGGCTCACGTTGCGGCATCCCAGCCCCCCGTAACGGAGCATGTCCTGCTGCAGCAGGCACAGCTCCTGCGGGGTCTCGTCGCCGGTCAGCACGGCCACCGAACCGCGGCTGCCCCGAATAATGGCGGGCATGTCGGCAAACTGCGAGCGGAAATAGCGTCCCGTATTGTCGCTGCCGGTAGCAATGACGGCATCGTACGGCGCTCCGGCCCGGTAGGTCTCGATCCGCGCCGCAGGATTCAGTTCGCACAGCAGGTCGATCACCCACCGCATCAGCACGCTATCCTTGGAGGAAGGTTTCACGTACGGCACATCGCCCGCCGCCAGCACATAGAGCAGATCGGCAAAGCCCACCAGCGGGATGTTGCCGGCCATGATGATCGCCACCCGCAGCGGAGCCCCGGCCGGTTCGTCATACGCCGCCAGCCAGGCCGCCAGCCTGACGCGGTCCAGCATCTGCTCCCGCACGGCCCGCACCGCAAACACGATGTCCGCCTCCGTAAACCAGGGATTGGCGGCTACGGCCTCCGCCGCGATGTGCCGCGTCGCTTCCGTCTGTCCGAAATCGGCCATCCGGTCCCCCAAAGCACCCAGCCACGCCACCGTAGCGGCATGCGACCGGTTCTCTTGCTCTCTCTCCATTCGTCTCTTGCTTTTCTTTCTACCAGGCTCTTGCGACCCACGTCACACCGAGTCCGACCAGCACCGCGCCGAGCAGACCGACCACCACACGGGCCGCACCCCGGCCGAACGTGTCGGCCACCCAGGCTATGCCGAACACCCGGCGGCTGCCCTCCGTAATCCACCGCCAGCCGCACAAGGCACCGACCGTCCACACCAGACCGCAGCCAATCAGCACCACGCCGCCCCACACCGCGCCATTCATGACCGTCCGATGATGTGGGCGTTGACCTCCCGCACGCGATCGGCATACTCGGGCGTCACCACCACCTCGATGCCCGCCTCCCGCAGCCGCTGCGTCCCCTCACAATGGACGAAACACGCCGGCTCGGCGTAGGCATAAACCACACGGGCCATCCGGTGGCGGATAATCAGTTCACTGCAGCTGACCGGCTTCGAAGCCCGCGTCGAACAGGGTTCCATCGACGTGTAGATCGTCGCCCCGGCCAGCGGCTCTCCAGCCCGGAGGGCCTTGGCAATCGCCTCTTCCTCGGCATGGTTTTTCGGATCGGTCTCGTGCGTATAGCCTTCAAACAGCGCCCCGGAGGCCGTCTCCAGCACGCACCCCACGCGATAGGCCGTCAGGCAGGGCTCGCTCCGCTCGCCCAGGGCCACGGCACGCTCGATGAGGCGGCGCTGCTGCGGCGTGAGCGGATGGTCCGTCACCGTGTAGTGATGCACCTCCATGTTGCCGACCTGCTCGACCCGTTCCGCAGCCCGACCGGCAAAGGGAAACCGCTCGCCGAACCAGGGCATGTGCGGCGCCGCCACATCCCCCACCGTCAGCGGGGCAATCGCCAGCCGCAATTCATCGACCGCATCCTGACCGAGGAACATCCGCATGATCTGCGCACCCCCCTCGACCAGCACCGAGCAAATGCCCTCCGCCTCGAGGGCATCGAGTATGCCGCGGGCCGTCACCCAGGGCAGCACGATCACGCGGGCCACGCCCTCCAGCCGGCGGAGCGACGCCCGGTCGGCTTCCTCCGCGGCAATGACCACCTTGGGCACCCCGGCCCCTTCGGTGAAGAAGCGGAGTCCGGGATCGAGCCGGCCGCTCCGCGTGACGACCACTTTGGTCAGATCGGGCGACATGCCGGCCGCCCGGCGCTGCGCACGCAGGGTCTCGTCGCGCATCATCAGCGCCGGATTGTCGCGGCGCACGGTCTCGGCGCCGACCAGTATCGCATCGCACGCCGCCCGCAGGGCATACACCGCCTGCCAGTCCTCCGCACACGAGAGCACCAGCCGTTGGGGCGTACAGTCGTCCATGCAGCCGTCCCGCGAGACAGCCGCCGAAGCTATCACTTTCATGGTTTCCGTTTTAATTCCAATACCGTAATTTCGGGCCGCGTACCGACCCGCATCGGCAGCAGCGCACAACCGATGCCGTCCGTAATGTAGAGCACGCGCCCCGCCTCGTCGTACCGGCCGCTCCAGCGGTCGTAAAGCCACGCAGCCGGCGACCAGCGCCACCGCCCCACCCGCACCTTAAACTGCATGCTGTGCACATGGCCCGACAGGGTGAGGTCGCCGCGCCCGACCTCCAGGATCCGATCCCAGACCTGCGGGGCATGCGACACGGTGAGGTTGTAGCCCTGCGCCGGCACCCCCCGGTAGGCAGGCGACGGATCAAAGGGTTCACACACCCGTCCGTGGCTCCGGTCGTGCAGTTCGTCGGGATAATCCAACCCCGTAACCGACAGCGTGTCGCCGCCGCGGACGATCAGCAGCGAACTGTCACGCAGCACACGCCACCCCATGGCCCGTTCGGCCGCCACGATGCGCCGAATATTCTCCTCGCGCGAGACGGCCAGCGTATCGCGCATGTAAATGCCCAGATCATGATTGCCCAGCACACTGACCACACCGTCGCGGGCCCGAATGCCGGAGAGAATGGCCACCGCACCGGAGTCCAGTTCGCGGTAGTCCGTATTTACCAGATCACCGCCGCAGACCACCAGATCGGCCTGCACGCCATTCAGTTGCGCCACCAGCCGCTCCAGCTGCCGGTCGCCGCCGGCCAGAAAACCCGTGTGTACATCCGAAAAGAAGGCGATCCGGTACCCGTCGAACGCCTCCGGCACCCGCCCCGAGGCCACCGTTTCGCGTTCCACGCGCAGGCGGGTCCTTCCCCGGGTCGTACCGCAAAGCATTACGACCGCCACGACGACAACCAATACGCCGGCCACCACGCGGCCAGCCGTCGCATGGCCCGCTCTTCGGCCGACGCCCCAACCGAGCGCCAGCAGCAGGCCGGCCAGGCCACAGAAGAGGGAAAACACCAGCAGGATGCCGAACCCGCGCAGAGCCTCCGCAGCCAGCCAGCCACACTTCATGGCCACACCCATGCCCAGAAACAGCACCCACACCGCCAGCATGGTCCAGCCATAGGCCCGCCCCCAGCGGCGGGAACGGGGCGAAGCGGCCATCAGACGCCACAGCGCATATTCACCGCCAGCCGCGGCAACCAGAAACAGGATCGTACAAGCCAGTATCATGCGTTTCCTTCCATTGAGATGTCCTTCCGACGGATGCAAATATACGAAGATCTCCCCATTCCCTCCACCCCGCCCGTACAGCCGGGGCTCTCCGCCACCGTCAGCGTTTTTTTCGCGCCACAAGCCCCTGCCGGATTAGGTTTTCTTCATCGGATTTCGTATCTTTGTTTGATTTTTGCAACAAACCTCTCATGGAGAAAAATCCTGTTATCGAACTGCGGAACGTCGCCGTTTTCCACTCGTCCAAACCGGGCAGCACCAACCCCAAACGGCGGGGCGAGATGGTCGTATCGGACGTCAATCTGACCGTCAACGAAGGCGAAATGGTCTATTTCATCGGCAAGGTGGGCAGCGGCAAGAGTTCGCTCATCAAAACCCTCTACGCCGAACTGCCGCTCTTCGAAGGCGAAGGCCGCATCGTCGGATTCGACCTCCGGCACATGAAACGCCGTGACATCTCGCGCCTGCGGCGCAGCATCGGCATCGTCTTCCAGGACTACCAGCTGCTCACCGACCGCGACGTCTTCGGCAACCTCCACTACGTCATGAAGGCCACCGGCTGGAAGGACGAGACGGCCATGCGCAAACGCATCGCCGAGGTGCTCGCCGTCGTGGGACTGGAGAACAAGGCCTTCAAGATGCCGTTCGAGCTCTCCGGCGGCCAGCAGCAGCGTCTGGCCATCGCCCGCGCCCTGGTCAACCGTCCGAAGGTCATCCTGGCCGACGAGCCGACCGGCAACCTCGACCCGTGGGCGGCCGAGGAGATCATGGAGGTCTTCCGCCGCATCGTCGAGGGAGGCTGCTCCATCGTGATGTCCACCCACAACGTGGCCAACATCGAACAGTTCCCCTCCCGCACGATCCGCTTCAGCAAGGGCAAGATCGAGGAGATCGACATCGCCTCCGTCCTCGGAGCCTGACCCCGCAACCACACGACGAACTACAACTCAGAAGAAACACTATGAGCGAAGAGATAAAAGAGACAAACACCCCTCAAGAAGAGTATTCGGCATCAAGCATTCAGGTCCTCGAAGGCCTCGAAGCGGTGCGCAAACGCCCGGCCATGTACATCGGCGACATCGGCATCCGCGGCCTGCACCACCTGGTCTACGAGATCGTGGACAACTCGATCGACGAGGCCCTGGCCGGCTACTGTACCCACATCGAGGTGACCATCAACGAGAACAACTCGATCACCGTTGTGGACAACGGCCGAGGCATCCCGGTGGACTTCCACGAAAAGGAGGGCAAATCGGCCCTGGAGGTCGTACTGACCGTACTGCACGCCGGCGGTAAATTTTCCAAGAACAGTTACAAGGTGTCGGGCGGTCTGCACGGCGTGGGCATGTCGTGCGTGAATGCCCTCTCGACCGAATTCGAAGTGGAGGTCCGGCGCAACGGCAAGATCCACCGCCAGACCTACAGCATCGGCGCCCCGACCTCTCCGATCGAGATCGTCGGCTCCTGCGACGACACGGGCACGAAGATCACCTTCCTGCCCGACGCTTCGATCTTCACGGTGACGGAGTACAGCTACGACATTCTGTCGGCCCGTCTGCGCGAGCTGGCCTACCTGAACAAGGGCATCCGGCTGAGCCTCACCGACCGCCGCGAGCGGGACGACGACGGCAACTTCCGCAGCGAGACCTTCTATTCGACCGAAGGCCTCAAGGAGTTCGTCCGCTACCTCGACGCCAACCGCGGCACCCCCCTCACCGAGGACGTCATCTACATCGACACCGAGAAGGACGGCATTCCGGTTGAGGTGGCCATGCAGTACAACGACAGCTTCTCGGAGAACGTCCACTCCTACGTGAACAACATCAATACGATCGAGGGCGGTACGCACCTGACCGGTTTCCGCCGCGCCCTCACCCGTACCCTCAAGAAATATGCCGACGACTCGGGCATGCTCTCTAAGCTGAAGTTCGACATCAACGGCGACGACTTCCGCGAAGGACTGACCGCCGTGGTTTCGGTCAAGGTGGCCGAACCGCAGTTCGAAGGCCAGACCAAAACGAAGCTCGGCAACAACGAGGTGGCCGGTGCGGTGGATCAGGCCATTTCGCAGGCGCTGGTCAACTACCTCGAGGAGAACCCGAAGGATGCCCGCGCCATCGTCAACAAGGTGATTCTGGCCGCCACGGCCCGCCATGCCGCCCGCCACGCCCGCGAACTGGTGCAGCGCAAGACCGTCCTTTCGGGATCGGGTCTGCCCGGCAAACTGGCCGACTGCTCCTCGCGCGACCGCGCCCAGACGGAGATCTTCTTCGTCGAGGGTGATTCGGCAGGCGGTACGGCCAAACAGGGCCGCGACCGCATGTTCCAGGCCATCATGCCCCTGCGAGGCAAGATCCTCAACATCGAGAAGGCCCAGGAGCACAAGATGTGGGAAAACGAGGAGATCAAGAACATGTTCACCGCCCTGGGCGTCTCGATCGGCACCGAGGAGGACAGCAAGGAACTCAACCTCGAAAAGCTCCGCTACGGCAAGATCATCATCATGACCGATGCCGATGTGGACGGCAGCCACATCGCCACGCTGATGCTGACCTTCTTCTTCCGCAAAATGAAGCCCCTCATCGAGCTGGGCCACGTCTATATCGCCACGCCGCCCCTCTACCAGGTGCGCAAGGGCACGCAGAAACGCTACTGCTGGACGGATGCCGAGCGCGACGAAGCCATCGCCGAATTCGGCACGAAAGGTGTCCACACCCAGCGTTACAAAGGTCTGGGCGAGATGAACGAGGAGCAGCTCTGGGAGACCACCATGAACCCCGAGACCCGCATCCTGCACCAGGTGACCATCGAGAATGCCGCCGAAGCGGACCGCATCTTCTCCATGCTGATGGGTGACGATGTGGGCCCCCGCCGCGAGTTCATCGAGAAGAACGCCCGCTACGCCAAGATCGACGCCTGACGCGTCCGATCACGCTTCAACCCCACGGCCCCGGAACCGACGTTCCGGGGCTTTTTTTCGACCGGGCCGCACCGTGAACCCTTACCCGAAACGGACGAGGGGCGGGTCTTCGGATCCGCCCCTCGCAAAACTGTCGGAAGGTGCCTACTCCGCTTTCGGCACGCGGATCACATCGCCGTGATCGCGCACCACCGCCTCCTTCCACTTCTCGGAATAGCCCGGGAACTGGGGCATGACGGGAATCCGCTCGTCAAAACCGTTGCTCTTGAAGTGACCATCCTCCTCGACCTTGACGTTGCCGTCCATATATTTCACCAGCAGGTATTTGTCCAGCTCCACCCACTTGCGGAAGAGTTCGTCGGCATGGCTCACGGAGAATTCCGTCGCCTCGCGCACGATGCGCCGCTCGGAGTAGTTGTTGTGCATGATCCGCTCATCGAACTGCTGTACGGCGAGCAGCATCTCGTTCTCCCAGGCATCGGCCGTCTGCCGTACCGCCGCACCGACCTGATCGTAACGCAGATAGGCAAACTGGGCGATCCGGTTAAAGATCCAGAAGGAGGATTCGTCGGAATAGTGCAGCATGTCGCCGTTGCGGACATCCAGACACCAGGGCACCTCCGTCGTACCGCAGTAGATGGGCGTCAGCGCCGATGTTCCCGCATCGTCCACACCGAACCACAGCACGCCGCCGATCGGATCGGGCAGGTCGGCCCGCGTCTGGGCCACAAACCAGAAAGCGGTCTGCTGGGTAGCCGTTGCCCGTTCATTGAAATAGGTCTCCCCTTCCCATTCGAACTCCATCGGACGCCAGCGGTAGGGCGACACGTTGCCTCCGGCGCCAATGTCGGTCGTCATATCCATCGGAGTGCCTTCGTAGTGGCTGCGCATGGCGTCGAACACCTCCTTCGGCGAAATCTTCTGGTCGGGTTTCACCCACAACGGCATACGGTTGTCGGGATTCTGACCCAGCGCATAATCGAGGTAGGCATCCATGCCCGAGGCGAACTCATTGAAGAAGGCCCACACGCGCGACTCGCAACCGCGCATGGCCCCGAAATAGAGCGGTGCATAGGTATCGCTGAAGGAGAACTCCTCGTCCGGTCCTTCGTAGTACCCCATCTCGCGGGCAAAGGAGATCACATCGGGTGCATAGAGGCAGTTCTCCGGGTCGTCCAGCGGGAACTGCGTGATGCGGGCATGGTTGGCATGCGCCGAGATGTAGCCGTCGGGAATGCGGCGGGCCACCCATACGATGCCCTTGTTCACGTTCTCGCCATTGACGATGCGGCTGCCCTTGCCGATCATCTCGAAGATCCACGCCTCGTTCTTGTCCACGATCGAGAACGATTCGCCGCTGGAGGCATAGCCGTAGGTGTTGGCCAGTTCGACGATCGTTGCGATCGCCTCGCGGGCCGTAGCCGCCCGTTGGAGCGTGATATAGATCAGCGAACCGTAGTCGATGCCGCCGTCGGGATCAACCAGTTCGGGCCGGCCGCCGTAGGTGGTTTCGGCAATGACCAGCTGACGGTCATTCATGTTGCCGACCGTCGAATAGGTATGCGGCACCTGCAGGATCTTGCCCAGATAGCGGCCCGAATCCCATTCGTAGATCGGCACCAGATCGCCGGGCTTGTAGTCCTTCTTCGGGGCATTGTACTTGTAGAGGGCACCGTAGAGGATGTGCGAATCGGCCGCGTACGACACCATGGCCGAGCCGTCGGTCGAAGCGCCCTTCGTGATGATGAAATTGGTACAGGCCTGGGCCACGCCGATCCCGAGCGCGGCGAACAGTCCGGTTGCTAACAGAAATTTTCTCATATCTATTTAAGGTTCAAGGTTTGTTGGTTTCGGATCATGCCGTAATGAACAAATATACGGATTTTTCCGGCACCGACCTACAGCTGTCGGCCTCCGTGCGCCATGCACCGGCAAAAAAACGACGCATCCGGCCCGCAAACCGCTCCGAAACTCCGCCGCGGCGACCCGCCGTATGGAAAATATCCCTATTTTTGTTGGAAAGACAAAGCGTTGTTACCATGTCACTCATTGAACAATACGAAACCGTCAAGCGTTCGCTGCCGGAGGGCGTGACGCTGGTGGCCGTTTCCAAAACCCATCCCGCGGAGATGATCCGCGAGCTCTACGATGCCGGACAGCGCATCTTCGGCGAAAACCGCCCGCAGGAACTCCGCGAGAAATACGACCAGCTGCCCCACGACATCCGCTGGCACATGATCGGCCACCTGCAGACCAACAAGGTGAAATACATCGCCCCCTTCGTCGAGCTGATCCATTCGGTCGATTCCGACCGGCTGCTGGCCGTCATCGACAAGGAGGCCGCCAAGAACAACCGCACGATCGACGTCCTGTTTGAGATCCACGTGGCCGCCGAGGAGACCAAGAGCGGCTGGGAGCCCGACGAACTGCGCGCCTACCTGGCCGGCGGCGCCTGGCGCGCCTACACCCACATCCGCTGCCGCGGCCTGATGACCGTAGCCACCCAGACCGACGACGAGGCCCGGATCCGCAGCGAATTCACCACGGTGCACGACCTGCTGGCCGAACTGCGCGACCGCTACTTCGACGCCACGTTCGACACGCTGTCGATGGGCATGACCCACGACTACCCGATCGCCATCGCCTGCGGCGCAACGATGGTCCGCATCGGCAGCAAAATCTTCGGCGCCCGCAACTACGGCCCCGCCGCCCAATAAATACCGATCCGACCATGAAAGAACTTGCCACCGAATACATGGGGCTGAAACTGCCGACTCCGCTGATCGTCAGCAGTTCGCCGCTGACGGCCTCGGCCCCCCAGATTGCCGAACTCGCCGCCCACGGAGCCGGTGCGGTCGTGCTGAAATCCATCTTCGAGGAGCAGATCTCCGGCGAAACGGCCATGCTGGACCGCTACCACGACTACCCCGAAGCAGCCGACTACCTCCGCGCCTACGTACACGAGGACAACCTCAACCGCTACACCGCGCTGATTGCCGAGGCCAAACGCCGCTGCGACATCCCCGTCATTGCCAGCATCAACTGCTCCAGCCGCGGCAAGTGGACCGACTATGCCGTCAAAATGGCCGAAGCGGGTGCCGACGCCCTGGAGTTGAACATCTTCTTCCTGCCCACGGACCGCACCCTCCCCTCCACCGAGATCGAGACCCGCTACCTGGATATCATCGAGGCCGTCGCCCGGCAGGTGACGATTCCCGTCTCGGTCAAGTTCAGCATGCGCTTCACCAACATCTTCCACATGATCCAGGAGGCCTACAACCGCGGAGCCAGGGGAGCCGTCCTCTACAACCGCTTCTTCGAGCCGGACATTGACATCGACAGCATGAGCTACGTTCCGGCCGGCGACCTGAGTTCCCCCTCCGAGCTGCACCGCTCGCTGCGCTACGTGGCCATCGCCTCGGCCGAGATTCCCCACATGGACTATTCGGTGTCAACGGGTGTCCACAGCGGCAAGGATGCGATCAAGTCCATTCTGGCCGGCGCCAATGCCGTGCAGTTGTGCAGCACGATCCTGATCCACGGCATGAAGATCATGGGCGAAATCAACGCGGAGATCAGCGCCTGGATGGAGCAGAACGGCTTCGAGCGGATCGACGATTTCCGCGGGCTGATGAACCGCAAGGTGCGCCCCGGCGATCCGCTGCTGGAACGCGTTCAGTACATGAAGACTTTCCCGGCCGAACTCTGACCGGCCTCGTCCCGAACGGAAGAGGCATCGCTCCGCTGCATGGCAGGGCGATGCCTCTTTCATTTTTGTCGCGCTCTCCCCGGCGACGTCACATCATGCGGCCAAACCGTCGGCGCCCCGTAGCGTAGCGCCACAGCAGCGAACCGCCGTAGATTCCCTCCGGTGTCGCCACCGCCGTACGCTGCACCGCCTCACGCTTGGGGCGCAACAGCGGAAGCTGGCGATAGAAATCCCTGTGGGCCTGCCAGACGCTCCGGACCAGCGCTCTCCGGCCCGCCGCCAGGTAAGCCGCGGCCGACAGCCCGTCCAGCACCATCCGGACCGGCAACACCCACCACAACTGCGCGGCGGGCAGGTTTTTGTAGAGCATGGCCAGGTTGTTCCGATAGTTCAGATAGGTTTTGCGCGGCGACCCCATCGGCAACGTGCCGCCCCCCAGGTGATAGACCACCGAAGCGGGTTCGACGGCGATCCGGTAGCCCGCCAGCTGGGCGCGCCAGCACAGGTCGATCTCCTCCATGTGGGCAAAGAATGCGGCATCGAAACCGCCCACCTCCGTAAACAGCTCCCGGCGGCAGGCCATGCACGCTCCCGAAGCCCACAAGCAATGGCGGAAGGTGTCATACTGTCCCTCGTCGCGTTCGACCTCCCCCAGGATGCGTCCCCGGCAGAAGGGATAGCCGAAGCGGTCTAGGAAGCCGCCGCAAGCGCCGGCATATTCGAAATAGCCCGGACGCGACCAGGCCTTCACCTTGGGCTGCACGGCCCCCAGCCGCGGATCCGCATCGAGCGCGGCAATCAGCGGTTCGCACCATCCGGACGGTGTCTCCACATCGGAATTGAGCAGAATGAAATAGTCGGCCTCGAGCCGGGCCACCGCCCGGTCATACCCCTCGGCAAAACCGTAGTTGCGGTCGAGCCGGAGCACTTCAACCGACGGAAAGTCGCGCTGCAGCATCGCTACCGAATCGTCGGTCGAGCCGTTGTCGGCCACGACAATCCCTACCGACGGCGGCGTGTGGCGCACGACCGACGGCAGGAAGGTCCGCAGGTGCTGACGACCGTTCCAGTTGAGTACGACTACGAGTGTTCGGGACATGTTTCCGCTGCTTTTTGCTGTTCCAGCTGCTCCC
Organism: Candidatus Tidjanibacter faecipullorum; assembly: GCA_019116245.1. Classification (GTDB taxonomy): domain Bacteria; phylum Bacteroidota; class Bacteroidia; order Bacteroidales; family Rikenellaceae; genus Tidjanibacter; species Tidjanibacter faecipullorum. The sequence continues at coordinate 16,894 of DXCC01000029.1, read as the reverse complement.
GGGTGGGCAGGTATTTCCACCGCTTGTGCGACCACACCCACAACTCCGGCCTGCGTCGGATCATCTCCTCCAGCCGGGCGGCATAGCGCCGCGTGATCTCGTGCGGGGCAACCGGTTCGCTGCCGTCATAGATGCACTCGAACCACGCCTCGTAGTGGGCCCGGCGCGTCTTGGCGACATGCATGAAATAGACCGGAATGCCGAACCGTACGGCAATGGCCTCCATGCCGTCATAGAAGGCGGTCGGACGTCCCAGAAAATCGATCCAATAGTGGGTCTGCATGCGAGGCGGCGCCTGGTCGGCAATCATGCCGATGGTCATGTGAACGCCCCGGCGGCGCGATTCGATGATGTGGCGCAGGAAGACCGCCTTCGGCACGGGAATCATCCCCACCCGCGACCGCATCCGGCGATAGACACGATCCATCGTCTTGTCGGACAACGGTTTGTAGACCCCCACCGTCTCGCGGTCCGGCGTATCGCCCAGCGCATAGGACATCACATACTCCCACGATCCGTAGTGGGCCATGGCCGAGATCCAGTCCTTGCCTTCGGTCAGTTGCCGGTGGGCGGCTTCGTCGCGGAACACCATGCGGCGGCGCAGGGCGCGGGGCGAGATGCTCGTCAGGTCGATCGTATCGACAAACACCTCGGCCAGCTGGCGGTAGTACTTCCGCTCCAGGCGACGCAACTCCGACCGGCTCTTCTCCGGAAAAGCCTGCGTCAGATTGCTGCGCGTCACCCGAACCCGATAGCGCACCACATAATAGAGCAGCACGTAAATCAGCTCTGCCAGCGGATAGTAGAGAATCCACCACGGCAGCAGGCCGATCGCGCCGAAGAAACCATACAACGCCCCGAAGCGGAACGACTGCCAGCGGCTGTGCTCCGACTTATTTGGGCTCGACGACATAGACGACAATGTTATCGTTCTTCAACCGCGTGCGCAGCCACTCCCGGATGCGGTCGGTGTCGATCGTTCCGTTCTTCACGGCCGGGGTGACGGTCACCAGCACCGTCGTATCGCAGGCCACGCCTTTCGTATCGTAGGAGATATGTTTGGCCATCGACACGGAACCCACTCCCGCCATCACGTGGGGAATCTCGCGCGAAAGGTCGGCCACGGCAATCGTATCCACCGTCCGCACGGCAGCCAGCCGCTCCTCCATGCTGCGGATGGTGCGGTTCTTCTCGTCGATGATCTCCGAATAGCTTTTCTGAATCTTCGTCAGATCCACCGACGACGCATCATCGGCCTGACGGACCGACAGCTCCGTATTTTCCAGTCCGTAGGCCGGCAACTGTGCCCGTACGCTTTCGATCACGTTCTGGGAGAGCGGTTCGCCGACCAGACTCACCTCGATGGCCGAATGGGTGCCGTCGTACCGGTAACGACTCGAATAGTCCACGAGCATGGTTTTGTTGAACTGGAAGACGTTATTCACGAAACGATCCACGTTGGCCTCGAACTGGGTTTTGCGGAAAATATTGAAGGTCATCACGATGCTGGGCACCAGCACGATGATGACGGCACTCAGCACATAACGGTTCATCCGCTTGCTGGCCGCCTGGTCGATCGCCACGCTCTTCTCGTACTTCAGGAAAGCCACCACCAGATAGGAGGCCACGGCAATGAAGACCGCATTGATCAGAAACAGGTAGAGCGCACCGAAAATGAAGCGCGGCGAACCGGACGCGATGCCGAAGCCGGCCGTACACAACGGCGGCATCAGGGCCGTGGCGATGGCCACGCCGGAGATCACCGTACCCGTACGGTCGCGCCGCGTCTGGGCCAACATGCCGGCCAGACCGCCGAAGAAGGCGATCAGCACGTCATAGGTCGTCGGGCTGGTTCGGGCCAGCAGCTCGCTCTGGGCGCTGCTGTAAGGCGAGAACAGGAAAAATACGGACGATGTGACGATGCTCACGACAAACATCCACAGGAAGTTGCGGAGCGATTTCTTGAGCAGCTGGAAATCGTTGATGCCCAGCGACAGGCCGATGCCCATGATCGGGCCCATCAGCGGCGAGACCAACATGGCGCCGATAATGACTGCCGTGGAGTTGACATTCAGTCCCAGCGACGCAATGAACGTCGCGCAGATCAACACCCAGAGGTTGGTGCCGCGGAACTCCACGCTCTTGGTGATGCTGGCCACCACCTCGGCCTGCGTGGCGCTGTCCTCGCCCAGGTCGAACCGTTCCCGGATACTGCCGAAGAAACGGCCCAGCGCCGTCCGGTAGAGCCGGCGTCGGTTTATGCGTTGTTTGTTTTCATCTTTCATGCTTCATCCTCCTCTTGCTGGTTTGACTTGCGACGGCCGGGTGCGCCACTCACGACAATAACGAACTCACCCTTGGGCTCCCTGGCGCGGAAATGGTCGGCCACCTCCGCCAGCGTGCCCCGTACGGTCTCCTCGAATTTCTTGGTCAGCTCCCGGGAAACCGACACGGGCCGGTCCGCTCCGAAAAACTCCGTAAACTGCTCCAGTGTCTTGACCACCCGGAAAGGCGACTCGTAGAAGATCATCGTCCGGCTCTCCTCGCGGAGCTGTTCGAGCCGTTTGTTGCGTCCCTTCTTCTGCGGCAGGAACCCCTCGAAACAGAACCGGTCAGCCGGAAAACCGCTCTGAATCAGCGCCGGCACGAATGCGGTCGGCCCGGGCAGGGTTTCGATCTCCAGCCCGTGTTCGATGCAGGTGCGTGCCAGCAGGAAGCCCGGATCGGAGATGCCCGGCGTACCGGCATCCGATACGAGCGCTACCGTCTCGCCCGCGGCAATCCGTTCGGCCACCGCCTCCACGGCCGCATGTTCGTTGAACTTGTGGTGCGGGAACATCCGCTTCTCCAGCCCCAGGTGCTTCAGCAACACCGATGTGGTGCGGGTATCCTCGGCCAGCACCACATCCGCCTCACGCAGGATCCGCACCGCCCGCAGCGTAATATCCTCCAGATTGCCGATCGGTGTCGGCACGATATAGAGTTTGCCCATCGCCGCCTACATCAGTTTGCGAACCAGCAGGTCGGACAGCAGCTGTACCGCCGCCCCGTCGCCGTCCCACTGGTAACGGTCGTTCAGCCAGATGATCGCATCCTCGATGGAGGTCATCCCGTCCAGCCGGGTGATGGCCTCCTCGTAGGCCACGGCATCGCCGTTGAAGAGTTCCTTGATGTGCAGATAACGGTCGTTCAACCCGATCATCTCGCGCAGCGACGCGACATGCCCGCGGCACACATCGGCCGTCGTGCGCGGTGCGGCAGTCTGAAGCCGGTCCGCCACCGTCGGGGTACCGTGGCCGATCGTCTCACCCAGTACGGCTGCCCGCACCACGTGTTCGCCCGATCGGGAAGCCTCCGCACCATGCCGGGACTGTTCGGCCACCGCACGCCGCTGCTCCGCAGCGCAGCACACCGCCCCCAACGCATCACTCATCATGCGCAGCGTCTCCGCCGCATCTTCATCGGACACCGGACGCTCGTCGTCATACAAGGCGCGCACCGTCCGACGGTGAATATCCTTTTCGCCGGTTCCCGCTGCCGGAGCGGCCTCCTCCGCAGCCGGACCGGGAGTCGGTTCCGCAACCGGTTCGGCCGGCGCAGCAGGCGAAGGTTCAGCCGGCGCCGCTTCCTCCTGATGCGTCGGTGCAGCCGGTGCCTCATGCGCGGCCACCGGTTCGGCAACCACCGCAGGCGAAGGTTCGGCTGCGGCCGGGCACGACGGCTCCTTGTCCTCCGAAGCGCCCGTCACATCGGCAAACCGCACCAGTTCGTAGAGCTCCTTGAGCTTGTCCAATAACAGATCGTATTCCAGTCCGCTGATCCGGCGGCTGTGCGCCCAGTCGTGCAGCAGTCCCGTCACGACCCGCAGATCCTCTTCGGCTTTACTGTGATTCATACTCCAAAGTTTCGCTGTGACGATCCGCACCCAAAGGCCGGATCGTCGATTTAACTTTCAAAGATACGCCGATTGCACCGATATTACAAATCGCAAAGGATGATTTTCTCGGCACGCTACCGCCAAGAATTCGCTATATTTGTAGCCTAATTCATCAACACAACACATCATGGCACTCCAATGCGGAATAGTGGGCCTGCCCAACGTGGGCAAATCGACGCTCTTCAACTGCCTCTCGAACGCCAAGGCGCAGGCCGCCAACTTTCCATTCTGTACGATAGAACCCAACGTGGGCGTAATCACCGTACCGGACGAACGACTCGTCGAACTCGCCCGCATCGACAACCCGAAGCGGGTCATCCCGACCACGATCGAAATCGTGGACATCGCCGGACTGGTCAAGGGCGCCTCCAAGGGCGAGGGACTGGGCAACAAGTTCCTGGCCAACATCCGCAACACGGACGCCATCATCCACGTGCTGCGCTGCTTCGAGAACAGCAACATCACCCACGTGGACGGCTCCATCGACCCCGTGCGCGACAAGGAGATCATCGACACCGAACTGCTCATCAAGGACCTCGAAACGGTGGACAACCGCCTGGGCAAGGTGCAGAAACAGGCCCAGACCGGCGGCGACAAGGTAGCCAAACGCCAGTATGAGGTGCTGCTCCGCTACAAGGAGGCCCTCGAGGCCGGCAAGGCAGCCCGCACGGTGGAGATCGACAAGGACGACCGCAAGTTCATGAGCGACTTCAACCTGCTCACCGACAAACCCGTCCTCTACGTCTGCAACGTGGACGAAGCCAGCGCCGTGAACGGCAACAAATACGTGGACGCCGTACGCGAGGCAATCAAGGAGGAGAATGCCGAACTGCTGATCGTGGCCGCCGCCACCGAGGCCGACATCGCCGAACTGGAAAGCTACGAGGAACGCCAGGCCTTCCTCTCCGACATCGGTCTGAGCGAGTCGGGCGTCAGCCGCCTCATCAAGGCCGCCTACCGTCTGCTCGACCTGCAGACCTACTTCACCACCGGTCCCGACGAATCGCGCGCATGGACCTTTACGCGAGGAACAAAAGCTCCTCAGGCAGCGGGAATTATACACACCGACTTCGAGCGAGGCTTTATCCGCGCGGAGGTCATCAAATACGATGATTACGTGGCTCTCGGCTCCGAGAAGGCCTGCCGCGAAAACGGCAAAATTGCCATCGAGGGCAAAGACTACGTCGTACAGGACGGCGACATCATGCACTTCCTGTTCAACGTCTGACCTGACCAAAACCAAAGCTACACATAAAAACCGTTAAGACCATGAAAAGCAATGCATATGTAGCCATCGCAATAGCCGTTATCGTCGGCTGTTTCGTATTGGGCGGCGCCTACAAATACAAGTATCGCGAACAGCAGACCATTACGGTTACCGGCCTCGGCGAACAGGAGTTCACCTCGGACATGATCGTATGGCGAGGGTGGATCGTCGTGGACAACCCCTCCATTGCACAGGGTTATGCGCAACTTGAGGAGGACAAGGCAAAAGTGCTGAAATTCATCGAATCGAACGGAATCAAATCGGATGAAGTGATCTTCCAGTTCGTGGACAACTTCAAGAACACCGAGCCCCTCTACCAGAACGGCAACTATGTCGGTCAGCGCTTCACGGGCTATACGCTCCGCCAGCCCTTCTCCGTGGAGAGCACCGATGTCGAGGCGGTCGAGAACATTTCACGCGAGATCTCAGCGCTGCTTGCCCAGGGTATCCAGATCGAATCCACCCAGCCCGACTACTATTACAGCGGTTTGGACGGTCTGAAACTGGAGTTGATCGGCCGCGCTACGGCCGACGCCAAGGCCCGAGCCGAGAAGATTGCCTCCGAGTCGGGAACGCGCCTGCGCAAGCTCAAAAACGGCCGCATGGGCGTATTCCAGATCACCGGCGCCAACACCAACGAGGAGTTCTCGGCCGGCGGCAGTTTCAACACATCCAGCAAAAACAAGAAGGCCCGCATTACCATCCGACTGGAATACATCGTCCGGTAAGCACCCGACCAATCCAACAAGCGCATCAAGAATCCAAACAATACAATGAGAAGAGTAAGAGTTCGTTTCGCCCCGAGTCCTACGGGACCGCTTCATATGGGCGGCGTCAGAACGGCCCTATACAACTACCTGTTTGCCCGCCGTGCCGGCGGTGATTTCATCATCCGCATCGAGGATACCGACTCCCACCGCTATGTACCCGGAGCCGAGCAATACATTTTCGACGCGCTCGAATGGTGCGGCATCCGCGCCGACGAAGGCGTGCGCGAAGGAGGCCCCCACGGCCCCTACCGCCAGAGCGAACGGCGCGAGATTTACCTCCAATACGCGCTGCAGCTCGTCGAATCGGGCAACGCCTACTATGCCTTCGATACGGCCGAGGAGCTCGACCGGCTGCGGGCCGAGGCCGAAGGACGCGGCGAGGCCTTTTCCTACAACTACAAGGTGCGTGGCCAGTTGGCCACTTCGCTGGCTCTTTCGCCCGATGAGGTGAAGCAGCGCATTGATCGTGGCGATCAATGGGTTATCCGATTCAAAATGCCCGAGAACGAGGCCGTGCACATGCACGATCTGATTCGCGGCGACGTGACGGTGAACACCTCCACGCTGGACGACAAGGTGCTCTACAAATCGGCCGACCAACTGCCGACCTACCATCTGGCCAACATCGTCGATGACCATCTGATGGAAATTTCGCACGTCATCCGCGGCGAGGAGTGGTTGCCCTCGCTGCCGCTCCACTACCTGCTCTACCGCGCCCTCGGATGGAGCGACACGCAGCCCGAATTCGCCCACCTGCCCCTGCTGCTCAAACCGACCGGACAGGGCAAACTGAGCAAGCGCGACGGCGACAAGATGGGCTTCCCCGTCTTCCCGTTGCAGTGGACGTCGCCCACCGGCGAGGTGTCGCACGGCTACCGCGAGGACGGCTACTTCCCCGAGGCCTTCATCAACATGCTGGCCCTGCTGGGCTGGAATCCCGGCACGGAGCAGGAGATCTTCTCGATGGAGGAACTGATCGAACAGTTCTCGCTCGACCGCGTGAGCAAGTCGGGGGCCCGGTTCAATCCGGACAAGGCCCGCTGGTTCAACGCCCAGTACATGCACGTGCGCGACAACGACGAGCTGGCCGACGCCTACCTGCCCCTGCTGCGCGAACACGGCGTGGAGATCAGCCACGAGCAGGCCGCCCGCATTGCCGGTTACATCAAGAGCCGCGCCACCTTCGTGAGCGACTTCTGGGACCTTTCCTACTTCCTGTTCAACGCACCGAAGACCTTTGACCAGAAGGTTACCGACAAATACTGGAAGGGTGACAACCCCGCCCACATCGCCGGACTGCGCGACGTACTGGCAGGCATCGACGACTTCGCCAACCAGCATACGGAGGCGATCTGCCACGCCTGGATCGAAGAGCACGGCTACAAGATGGGCCAGATCATGAACGCCTTCCGCCTGGCCATCGTCGGTGAGAGCAAAGGCTTCTCGATGTACGAAATGTGCGAGGTGCTGGGCAAGGAAGAGACGCTGCGCCGTCTCGACTACGCACTGGCTACCCTGCCGCCCCGCGAGGCCTAAACCCGCCGCGGGCCCGCATTACCCCCAAGCCAGTCGGACCGAATCGGTCCGACTGGCTTTTGTTTACGGCCTTCCGCCGCCCCATGTAAAAAGGGGGTGAGCACCTGCGTACTCACCCCCTTGGAATTTGATGACAATATTCGGTCGGCTACTTCTCGATGCGGATACGTGCATCTACGGCCACCACCTGCTCTTTGTTGCCCAGCAGGGGGTTCAGGTCCATCTCGAAGATTTCGGGCGCCGCCTTGACCAGCAACGAAACCCGCACAACCGCATCGGCAAACCGCTCCTCGTTGACCGGTTCTTGGCCGCGCACGCCTTGAATGATCTTGTAGGAACGCAGGCTGCGGATCATGTCGGTCGCCTCCTGCGGCGCAATGGGAGCCAGACCGGCCCGCACATCCTTCAGCACCTCGATGAAGATGCCGCCCAAACCACACATGACGATATGGCCGAAGCCGCCCTCGCGTTTGGCACCGATGAAGACCTCGGTGCCGTGCAGCTGCTGGGCCAGCATCACCGCATAGGTATCCTTGATCTGCATCATGCGACGGAACTCGCGTACAACCGTCTCCTCGTCACGCACGTTGAGCACCACGCCGCCCACATCGGACTTGTGCACGGGACCGACGACCTTCATCACCAGCGGGAACCCGATCTCGCGCGCCAGCGCCAGGCAATCGGCCTCGTTGTCGGCCGTACCCTCCTTGGCACGGGCAATGCCGGCCGCATCGAGCAGCTCGTGAATCTGATCGGGTTTCAGGTAACCGTTTCCGGCCGCATCCACCACCTTGCGGATGCGTGCTTCGTCCACCTGCGGGAACTGCGTATCGGCCGGCAGCACGCGGGGCGTATTGTACACCTTGGTCAGCGCATTGCCGAAGAGCACCTCGTCGGGGAAATAAACACCGCCGTTGCGTACGAACTCCTCGACCTCGTCCTTCACCCAACCGTAAGAGGGGAAGATAGGGAAAATCGGCTTCCGGGAGGTCTTGATCTTCTCGGCCAGCAGGCGGTACACGTCATACACGGGGAAGAGACCCGGGCTGCCGAAGATCACCGCCATGCCGTCGATCATGTCGAAATCGTTGTTGCAGGCGTCGATGATCGCCCCCAGCTGCTCGGCCGTACCGGTCGCCAGGAAGTCGATCGGATTGCCCACCGACGAACCGGGGAAGAGTTTGGCCAGCAGTTCCTGAGCCTTCTCGCCCTCGATATGGGGAATCTCCATGCCGCCGTTCGACAGGGCATCGGTCAGCATGACGGCCGGGCCGCCCGCATGGGTGACGATGGCGATGCGCCGGCCGTGAAGCTCGGGATACATGAAGATGCCGGCCACCGTCGTCAGCTCGTCGCGTCCGTAGCAGCGCACGATGCCCGCCTTGCGGAACAGGGCATCCACGGCAATGTCGGGACTGGCCAGCGCACCCGTATGGGACGATGCGGCACGGCCGCCCGCTTCGGAACTGCCCGACTTGACCGCCGCAATGCGGCACCCCTTGCGGGTCAGCGACGCAGCGTGGCGCAGGAACTTCTCGGGATTGTTGATACTCTCGATATACAGCAGCTTGATCCGCGAGCTGTGCTCCGGATCGAACGACTCGTCCAGGTACTCCAACGCCTCCTCGACGCCGATCTGGGCGGAGTTGCCCACCGACCATACGCTATTGAACTTGAGTCCCTTGCGCATGCCGTTATCGACAATGAAGATGGCCGTCGCACCCGAACCGGAGATGAAATCGATGCCCTTCGGATCGAGCTGCGGCACGGGCGAAGTGAACGAACCGTTGTAATTGGTCGTCAGAAAGCCCGTACAGTTGGGGCCGATCAGCGCACCGCCCACCGAGTCGATGATCTCCACGATGCGGTGTTCCAGTTCGGCACCCTCCCGGCTCTCCTCGCCGAAGCCGGCCGACAGGATAATGAAGGCCTTCGTGCCCTTCTCGCGCGCCAGCACCTCAACGGTGTGGAGGCAGAACTTGGCGGCAATGGCCAGCACGGCGCAGTCCACCTGCGGCAGCTCCTCGACCGTATGACAGGCCGGAATGCCCTGCACGCTGTCCGCCTTGGGGTTTACGACATAGCGGGCGCCCCGGAACGGACTCTGAATCAGGTTGCGCAGCACGGCGCCGCCCGGTTTGTTGACATCGTCCGAACCGCCGACAACAACGACACTGGACGGATTGAAAAGTTTTTCGTTGATCATATTTCGCTTTTCTCAATAATAGCCATCACACGGCTGCCCCTACTTGCCGTAATTTTCGTTGAAGAGGCGCAGGCGCCGGTCAAGCATGTCATAGTGACGGGGCTGGACGGTCGATGCGCAGATGCGCAGTCCCTGCTGGTCGCTGCCCGTGGTGGAGAGCACAATGGCGCTGACCCCGTAGTGCATCAGCTGGCGCAGCAGTTCGCCGCCCTCGACATCCTTGTACCCCACCGTAAAGAAGAAACCGTCGCTGAGCGGCTCGTCCAGGTCGTGGTCATACACGATGTGGAACCCGTTGCGCTGGAAGATCTCCTTGAGTTTCGCCGTGCGGCGGCCATACTCCTTCACCTCCTCCACGAAATCGAGCGTACCGTCGCTGGCCGCCTTCAGCATGGCTGCAATGGCATACTGGGCCGTGTGGGAAGTACCCGACGAGAGGCAGTAGAGAATGCGCTGCACCATGACCTGACCGAAACGGCCCAGTCCGTAGCGCTTCATCAGATCCTCGTAATAGCGCGAATAGATCTTGTCGGAGATGGCGATCACGGCAATGCGCTGACCGGCATAGCTGAAGATCTTCGAGGCGCTCATCATGATGATATAGTTGTCCGTATAGCGCGACACGCTCACCTGATAGGGCGGCTGGAAGGGTTTGCCCAGATCGCGGCGGAAATCCATGCCCAGGTAGGCCAGATCCTCGATCACGATCGTATCATATTTGGTGGCCAGTTCGCCGATGGTCTTCAGCTCGCTGTCTGACAGACACATCCAGGTCGGGTTATTGGGGTTGGAGAAGAGAATGGCGGCCACGTTGCCCTTCTGCAGGTAGCTCTCCAGCTTCGGCCCCAGCTTCTCGGCCCGGTAGTCGTACACGTCGAACGACTCGCGTTTGACGCCGATCACGTCGGCCTGGGTCTTCTGCACCGAGAAGCCCGGATCGATATACAGAATCGTATCCTTCCGACGGTCGATCTGCGAGCAGAGGGTCAGGATGGCATAGGCACCCTGCATGGAGCCCACCGTCGGGATGCACCCCTCGGGCGAAATGTCCACATTCACGAAGGCCTTCAGAAAACGGGAGGCCTCCCGTTTGAGCTCGGGGATGCCCGGCATGGGAGGATAGATGGCCGGTTTGCCCTCGTCGAGCGCCCGGTGTTCGGCCTCGATGCCGATCCGCACCGGAGGCAGGCCCGGCACGCCCATCTCGAAATGGACGAACTCCTCGCCCGTCTTGTCCTCGATATACTTCACAATGCCGCCGATCTGGCGAATGGCTGCCGTATTCAGATCCGTAACATCATACTGCCGCATGGCTTCCGCCACCACCGCCGGATCAATAAGCGTATTCTTCATGTCGTAGTAGTTTTTTGCGTAGTTTTTTGAATCTTTCAAAGTTAGCAATTTATTCCGAAGCGACAACACTTCGGGGCTGTCGGCCACGCTTTGCATCACATTTATACACACAACGGCGAATAAACTGCGTTTTGTAAGCATCACACAAAATAATTGATCGCAAAAAACGTTTTTAAGACGTCAGTTTACCAAAAAGAAATTTATTTTTGTACTGCTTTTCCTCCTATGTTCATAACACCCTTTTAATATTTATATTGTATGGATAGCCTTCGAATAGACAGAAACGGGTACACGCTCGTCGATCAGGTTGAAGAGAAACTGATCCAGTACTTCAAGGAGCAAGGCCTCCGTCCGGGTAGCAGCATCCCGAACGAAAACGAACTGTCGGCATCGCTCGGAACCGGACGTACGGTACTGCGCGAAGCGCTCAGCCGCTTCAAGATGACCGGCATGATCCAGTCGCGCACCAAACGGGGTATGACGCTTGCCGAGCCGTCGCTGCTGGCCAGCATGCGCCGCAGCATCAACCCGCTGCTGATGAGCGACACCACCCTGTACGACATCTTCGAGATGCGCATCACGCTCGACCTGGGCATGTCGCACGCGCTGTTCAAAGCCATCACCCCGCAGTTGATCGCCGAACTGGAGAAGATCGTCACCGAAGAAGAACGGCTGGGCAACGACTTCGCCGTAGCCCGTCGCACGGAATTCCACAAGAAACTTTACGAAGCCGTCGGCAACAAGATCCTGAGCGAATTCCAGGAACTGATCTCCCCGGCGATCGACTACATCGTCGCCCAGCATCAGGCCGAATTCGAGGAGCACATGAAAGCCCTCGCCGCCAAAGGCCAGTTGGTAACCCACAGCACATTGCTCGACCTTATCAAGGCCGGTGACGAAGAGGGATACCGCCAGGCCGTCATCCGCCACTTCGGGGTCTACCAGACCTACCTCGATCCGGCCAAACAAAAAGCCGAAGCCTGACCTCCGGCGCATTCATAATGCCAAGCGGCGCGACAGAAGCATCTGTCGCGCCGCTTTGTTTTGCAGGCATCCGCCCTCCGCAGACTACTTACGGGTCTGTTTGGTGCGATAGGAGGCCTCGTACTTGCCCTTGGCCATGGCGTTGAGCTTGTTGCGGATCAGGGTCTTGCGCAGCGGAGCCAACCGGTCGGTGAAGACAATGCCTTCGATGTGGTCGTATTCGTGCTGCACGGCACGGGCCGGCCACCCCTCCAGCTCATCCTCGTGCTCCACGAAATGTTCGTCCAGGTAGCGGATCCGGATCTTCTCGGGACGATACACCTCCTCGTGCAGACCGGGCAGCGACAGACATCCCTCCCCCATCAGCACCTCCACGTCCGACTCCTCGACAATCTCGGGATTGATGAAGGCCCGCTTGTAACCGGCCGCCGTCGGATCCTGCGACGCGAAAGGTTCGGTATCCACGACGAACAGCCGCAGATTCTTGCCGATCTGGGGCGCTGCCAGTCCCACGCCGTCGGAAGCGTACATCGTCTCGAACATGTCTTCGACCAGTTTGGTCAGATCGGGGAAATCCCGGCCGATCTCTTCGCACTCATTGCGCAATACGGGCGACCCGTATATGTAAATAGGGTATATCATGATTGTGTGTCGTTATCATTCAACAGCGCATAGGCGCGGCTCTCCATGAAGTCCTGCAGCAGGATCGTGGCGCTGATCTTGTCCACCACCGCCTTGTCGCGCCGCTGCATCTTCTTCATGCCCCCGTCGAGCATGGCCCGATGGGCCAGTACGGAGGTGAACCGCTCGTCGAACATGGTCACGGTCTTGCCGGGATAGCCGGCCCGCAGTTTGGCAACCAGCGCCTCGGCCGCCGCCAGCGTATCGCTCGGCGAACCGTCCGTCCGCGTGGGACGCCCCACCACGATGATATCCACCGGCTCGGCCCCCATGTAGCGGGCCAGCCAGCCGAGCAACTGGGCGGTGGGTACCGTATCCAGCCCTCCCGCAATCATCCGCAGCGGATCGCTCACGGCAATGCCGGTCCGTTTGGTGCCGTAGTCTATGGCCAATATTCTTCCCATAAGCGGAACAAAGGTACGCTTTTCAGCGACATCTTCACGCGCATGCTCGCCACATTTTCCCACAAGGACGCCGCTGCCCGAGAAACGGACGTCGCCATGCTCCACACGGGAACATGGCGGCGCTCCAATAATTACCCCCCCTGCCGGCTACAGACCTGAGTCGCGGTCGGCATTGTCCACCCGACGGGTCGCCTCGTTGTAGACGCGTCCTTTGCCGAACTGGAAGCTGACACCGATCAGAATCATGTTCCGATTATTCCAATAGGTAGCCAACTGGTCATGTTGCACCACACTCGCCCCGACCGTACGACCGCCATACGACCAGTCAATCAACAAACCAATCCACGTGGCCGAGAACATCCAATCCTTATAGCGATAACGGACGCCCAGATTGGAAACGGGTTGAGCATCGATCAAATAGGGCAAATTGAGATACCTGTTATTCAAGGCCCCTTGATAAAAAGCCGTGAAATTTTTCCAATTCACGTCCACCTCGTAAGAGAGCGGATAGGTCACATAATCGAAACGGCCGGCAAACGGGCTGTCGTACTGCTGATAATAGACACCGCCAGTCAGTTTCAACGTCAGGATGCGATTGGCAAAGGGCGTGATCTGTATGTTATAGTTCACACCGGCTACACGGGACCAATAGGCATTCTTCTGCACCAGTTCCATATACTGTTCACCCTCCACAAAGTAGGTATTGATCGGATTCTTGGCATATTGGAAACTGCCGGTCAGATAGATGGCCAGCCAGTTGTTGGTATAGGACAGGCCGAGGAAGGTCGTGTTGGCAAAACCGCTTTTCAGGTACGGGTTACCGCGCTGGATGATATTGTCGGACACCAGCGTGGCGCTGTTGTTCAACTGACTCAGACTGGGCGATGTGTTGTACTGCGAGAAACCGGCCCGCACCAGCAAGGTCGGCAAGATCTGATAACCGACCGTCAGTCGCGGCGTGAAGACCCAGTTCTACTCTTCCACCTCACGACTGCCCGTATAACGACCCGACGCTCCCAGCGAAAGACGCCATTGCAACTTATTGTCCAAATGGCGGCCATCGACCTCGGCATAGGTTTGGGTGGATATCAATTCCGTCACATAGCGGTCATTCACGAAGCTGTTGTCGATAAGCGAGGCCAAATGCTCGTAAGAGAACTGTTCGCCAACCGACAACGAGACATGGCCAAAATGTTTGCTGTACATGCCCTCGCCGATAACCGAATATTTGTTGTTCTGCATCGTCTGACGATCATTCAACACCGGAACCTCAGCCATCCACTCCTCCTTATTATCGCCGAAAGCATCGAAATAAGTGCCGACCAGATTGGCAATGATCTCCTGCTTCTTATCCAGCTGTTTCCACAGATACAGATTCAACGAAGGGCTGACCGAATGCTGCAGGCTGCGCGAAACCCCCGTACGTTCGTTCAATATCTCATCCACAAACCAGTCGATATCGGTATTGACCGTATTCTCCGTTTCGAGCACGTTGGTCGAGGCGAGTGCCTGAAAAATGTAATTATCCTGCTTCTGATTGGTGTACTGCAAATTAATGTTGTTCACGAAATACATGAGGTGACGGCGCCCCGTCGCCTCCTTCACGTAATCGACATCATGCAACGTATAAGCGTATCGCTCCCACTCGCCGATATTCTTGTCGTTCTTGTAGTTGGTCTCATAACGCAACATCAACTGTCCTTTGCCGCGATTGTACTTCAGGTAAAGGCCGTCGTTGAAATACGAGTGCGACGTTCCATGGCTGAGATCCACGCCTCCGTAGAAACCTGCCACGGCTCCTTTGGTCACCACATTGACCGCCTTGCTGTCTCTGCCACCGTAGCGCATGGGCGGCAGGTCGTAGTATTCGATGGTCTTGATATCCTCCGGGCGCAACGTTTTCAGTTCCTGCTCGGAGGCGGCCACGCCGTTGATGAAGAGATTGACGCTTCCCGCTTGGGAGGCCAGTTTCTGCGACAGGGGATCCAACCGCAACTGCGGCACCTTTTCCATCAGATCGAGGGCGGAATAGGCCCGCTGGCGGTCTTCGCGCGAAATCTGATAGACCGTCCGATCGAGCTGCTGAACGACATTGCTGCCTCGCACACTACCCCTTCGATCTGTTCCACATCGGCGATCAGCACGAAATCACACACCACATCCGTCCCGGCCCCCACGGAAGCCGTCCGCAGCAGCACCTCCTCGCGCAAGGTCCGATACCCCACCAGCGAGATCGTCACCAGATAGCGTCCCTGACGCTGTTTCTTGAGCGCATAGTGGCCGGTCATATCGACCAGCCCCGCATCCAGCACACGCGTCGTATCGGCCACCGGAGTAAGAATGACATTGGCAAACGCCGCCGGTTCGCCCGAATCGGTCATGACGGTACCGGACAAGGCTATCTGTCCGGAGGCGATGGTGCCGCCTCCCATCAGCACCGCCACCAATAATAGTAAGTAACGCAAGGTTTCCAATTAGGTCAGTTTCAATAGGTTCACATGGTTCTTCAGTATCTGTTCTCAACGGAAATCCCAGCCGGTCGATTCGCCGACCGCCTCTTGCGGCAACGTAGCCGACGCATCATCGACCTCTGCCAGTCCGACGCTGAGCACACCCGCATAAGCCGAACCGGGCACCGCACGCAAATCATAATAGGCTACATACGTCACATGGAATGATGCGAACTGATCACGCAGCGTCTCAAACGTACGCATCGTCGTCACATTGCCTCCTACCATAAAGGCCACACTGCCTTCATCCACATCGGACAAAAATCCCTCCTCATACACAATACCGGGCACCGAGGCAATCAGCGCCTCAAGGGTCTGTTCAGCGGGCTTCAACTCGTTGGGGCTCCAACGCGTCACGGGAATGTCCACCTCGGCCGCCGGATCTGCCACCAAAGCGACCCCCAGCCATGCATTACCCGGAATGGCAATCGGCTCCGGCTTGATCTTCTTGGACAACGTTTCATAACCGGCGGCAGAGCCTACCATGCGATACACTTTCCCTGTTTCCACATTGCCGAGGTCGTACCAACCGCCCTGATCCGTCATGGCAACATAAGCCAACTCACCCGTCGCATCGTCTGTCAATTCCAGGGTAGCGAACGGTACGCCATGCAACGTTCCCTTTTCAAATACCACCTCAGCAATCCATTGCGGTTTGCCGGCGAAGGCCGTCATAACGCCGCACAAAGCAAACGCTATCACGCATAAAATCTTTCTGTTCATAGCCACATCAACTTGCCTTGAATATATTGCTGTTGAAAATTCAATAAGATATATTTATCTATGGAGAAATCTTTTTGTACCGGGCAGTATTGGCCATCATTTTGATGCCCGATCATTTCCAATTTATGCTGAGAACAGAAACCTTGACACGCCGGATAGATTTTGCATTGCCGACACACGACTGGAGCGACACACATCAACCGACGTTGTATTCTCTCGACATTCCACAAAATACTACCATCCTGAGTCAATACTCCTTCCGCATTATCTACCGAAAATTTACGAGCCGTACATTTGAAAATATTGCCATCATAATTGATCACCGCACAACCATAAATATCCGCATAACAGACATAAGGTTTCATATCTGTTAATGGCTGAAATTCGGTACGAATACCTTTTTTGCGTGCCATCGCAATGAATTCCAAGAATTGACCGTAATCTATATTCGCACTATCCACTTGCCACACTTTATGCAAGCGCATATAAAAATGTTGCGAATCCACAAAATCAACACTATCTA
>DXCC01000028.1 GCA_019116245.1 Candidatus Tidjanibacter faecipullorum | reverse complement strand
AAAATAGTCGAGAAACTATTATATAAATTTGGCATTAGATTATTAACAAATACATTTGAGCTCTTCTGAATAGTACCACACAGCGACGTCCATACAGGACGATTCAAATGATAATGCCATTTCCCCAAAATATAATACAACGCCACTATCCCTGAAACGACAAACCCCAATGACACAAACAAGGGCTGCAGGATATAATCATTGGCTTCGCGCACAAACACAAATACTGCAATCGTAAACAACATTTTCGAAAGCAGATTCAAGATTGTGATATACTTCATCCGCTCAATTGCCTGAAAGAACCAGTCCGGGAATAATATATGTCCCGGAATCATCAGAAAACTGACAAAAATAACATCAGCTTCTGCGCGCAATTTCGGAATCGTAAATACCAACACCGCCAATACCACAAACGATAGCACCATCAGCAGGCAACGTGCCCAAAATACATTGGAGAAAATCTCCGATACGCGCTGTTTATCGTCACGACAACGAGCAACATCCCGTGTAGCCGTATAGTTAAACCCCCAATCCGCCACGGTCTGAATCCAGACCATAATAGCAGAGGCAAATGCAATCTTACCAAATCCCGAGGCCCCAATAACACGAGCCAAATATGGTAAAGTTAATAACGGGAAAACATAACCTGCTACCTGCAACAAAGAAAGGTAAGCAAAGTTGGAAAGTAAAACCTTTCCATCTTTACTACCTTTAATCTTTGCAATAATTCTTCGTCCTACCATGTCGGACACTACAATCGTCCATCCACAATCGTTCGGTCACAAATACCTTTCACATCAAAAATGACGTGCTGCGGACGGGTAAGAGATACAATATCCAAGTGCTTCATTTCTTCGTGCGCAACTGCCATAATAACAGCATCTGCTTTCTCCGTCGGCAACGTATTACATACCTCGATACCATATTCATGACGAACAATATCGGGATCTGCCCACGGATCATACACGGTCAGCCGCACATGATACTCACTCAACGCCTTGTAAATGTCGATTACCTTCGTATTGCGCACATCCGGACAATTCTCCTTAAATGTAAAACCGAGGATCAGAATATGCGCGCCAAGCACCTGAATACCTTTCTTCAGCATCAGTTTGATCGTTTCGTCGGCCACATACTCACCCATACCGTCATTCATGCGACGACCGGCCAAAATGATCTCCGGATTATAACCATGCCGCTGGGCACACTGTGCCAAATAATACGGATCAACGCCAATGCAATGTCCCCCAACCAAGCCCGGACGGAAAGGCAGGAAATTCCATTTCGTACCGGCAGCCTCCAACACATCCAACGTATCAATTCCCAACTTGTTGAATATCTTGGACAGTTCGTTAACAAAAGCGATATTGATATCCCGCTGTGAATTTTCGATCACTTTGGCCGCTTCGGCGACTTTGATACTGGGTGCCAAATGTGTTCCTGCCGTAATGACCGAACTGTACACCTCATTCACCAGTCGTCCGATTTCAAGCTTAGAACCGGAAGTTACTTTCTTGATCTTCTCCACCGTATGCAACTTATCACCCGGATTTATACGTTCCGGCGAATAACCGGCGAAGAAATCCACATTGTATTTCAACCCAGAAACTTTCTCTACGACCGGGATGCATTCATCTTCCGTCACGCCGGGGTATACAGTCGATTCATAGACCACCACATCCCCTTTCGCAATGACCTTACCGACCGTCGTACTGGCTCCATAAAGAGGCGTCAAGTCCGGATTCTTATTGTCGTCGACAGGAGTAGGAACGGCCACCACATAAAAATTGCAGTCCCTGATCTTCTCGATATCCGTAGTGCAAACAAAGCCGTTTGCCAAAGCTCCCTGCAACAATTCATCGGACACCTCCAATGTATCGTCGTGTCCTTTCATCAGACCATCTACACGACGCTGACTCATATCGAAACCGATCGTCGGATACTTCGTCGAAAAAAGACGAGCAAGCGGCAGCCCAACGTACCCCAAACCGATCACACAGATTTTAATATCTCTATTTTCCATATTGTCTCCCAATATCACACGCTTAGATCATTTCCGTCACAGCAACAAAACAATCCCCCTCTGCACAAGAGAGGGCCTGATCTCCTACAAATTTTCCCAATACCACTCAACGGCTTCTTTCAAGCCTGTTTTCAGCGAAAACCGGGGCTGATATCCCAACAACGTCTTCGCCTTCTCGACAGAAGCCAGCGAATGCGGAATATCCCCCACACGATACGGTCCATGCAAAACCTCCACTTGGGCAATCTGCGGATCATGAGCGGCAAGATATTGCTGCAAATATGCGGTCAGTTCATTCAAGGTTGTACGTTCTCCTTCGGCCGTATTGTATATCTGATTGACTGCTTGTGCATCCGTTGCCTCCAATGCCAGCAGATTCATCTGAATGACATCCTCGATATAGGTAAAATCGCGCGAATACTCTCCGTCGCCATTGATAACAGGCGATTCATGTTTCATGAACTGCTTTACAAACAGCGGAATTACAGCTGCATAGGCACCAAACGGATCCTGCCGGCGACCATACACGTTAAAGTAACGCAGGCCCACATATTCAATGCCATAGGTACGGGCAAAAACATCCGCATACAACTCATCAACATATTTTGTAATGGCATAAGGGGACAGCGGACGACCAATCTCATCCTCTACCTTCGGCAACGACACGCTGTCTCCATAGGTCGATGAACTGGCGGCGAAGATAAAACGTTTGACATGAGCATCCCGCGCCGCAATCAACATGTTCAAAAAGCCATCTATATTGACGGCATTTGTCGTAACAGGATCCTTGATACTGCGCGGCACCGACCCGATCGCAGCCTCATGCAGCACATAGTCAACGTCGGCAACAGCTCGTTGACAATCCTCCATATTGCGAATATCACCCACTATCAGCTTGAACGTATCCTTATACTGTTCAATAAGCGGCAATATGTTTTCAATCTTACCGGTTGAAAAATTATCCAGACAAACCACCTGATCTCCACGCTGCAACAGCGCCTCACACAGGTTAGAGCCGATAAAGCCGGCACCGCCTGTCACCAATACCTTTCTCATAAAGAAATTCTATCATTATTCAAGCACAAAAATAGGAATAAAAACGACACGACAATCGCTTTCTTTCTACAACAACGGGCTGGCCAGCCGGGCCACCGATTCATACACGGCGTGGATCGTCGGGCGGTCCAGCCAACGCCCGCGCGTAATGCGTTCACTGTCCTCGATATCCGTCAGGAACAGCTTCCGCAACTCGGCCGTAATGCGCGGATCGTACATGATTGCCGACACCTCGAAATTGTCCTCGAAACTGCGGATATCCATATTGGCCGACCCGACCGAACAGAAATTGTCGTCCACGATCAACAGCTTGGTGTGATTGAATCCCTTGCAGTAGAAATAGACCTTGATGCCGGCATCCAGCATCTCACCGATGTAGGAACGCGTTGCCCAATAGACAATCTTGCTGTCCGACCGGCTGGGCAGAATGATCCGCACGTCAATGCCGCTCAGCGCAGCCACCTTCAGCGCCGTCAGCACAGCCTGGTTGGGCAGAAAATAAGGCGTGGAGATATAGATCGAACGCCGCGCCCGGCTGATGGCCGCAAAGAAGGCCTGCATGATGGAGGCCCAGTCGGAATCAGGGCCGGACGAGGCGATCTGCATGGGCGAACGGCGCTGTACGCGGCTCTTCGGGAAATATTTCTCATCGCTGAGCCGCTCCTTGCCGCTGACGAAATACCAGTCGGTCATGAAGATCGCCTGCAGCATGTTGACGGCATCGCCCTCGATCCGCAGATGCAGATCCCGCCACCGGCCGAACGAAGTACCCTGAATATACCGGTCCGCCACATTGATGCCGCCCGTAAAGCCGATCCGGCCGTCGATAACGGCAATCTTGCGGTGATTACGGTTATTGAGCTTGCTTGTCAGCCAGGGGAACACAACCGGCATGAAACCGTACACCCGGATGCCGTTCCGGCGGAGACGGCGCACATCCCGCCGCTTCAGGCTCCAACTGCCCACATCATCGTAGATGAGCCGCACCTCGACCCCCTCGGCTGCCTTCTGTTCGAGCAGGGCGATCAACTCCCGGCCGATATGGTCTTCCTCGATGATATAGTACTCCAGATGGATCGACGAAGTGGCTCCCCGGATGGCCTCGAACAGCGCATCGAACTTTTCCTGCCCGCCGGCCAGAATCTTCACCTCGTTGCGCACCGTCAGCAGGGCCCGGTTGTTGTTCAGCAGCAGGGTGATGATATCCTTGTTGGCCTCGATGGGCTCGATGTGCTGGATCTCGGGATCGACCAGATCGCGCAGCTGCACCCGGCAGAGCCGGTCGATCTGCTTGAAGTCGTCGATCTCCTTGCGGTTGAAAATCTTCTCCTTCCGGTAGTTGCGGCCGAACACAACGTAGAAGATCAGCCCGGCCACCGGCAGCATGGTGACCACCAGAATCCACGAGAGTGCCTTGACCGGATCACGCCGGTCATTGACAATCACCACGACCGTAGCAAGGACGATCAGCACGTACAAGATCGCTATCACGCTCTTGACATTCGCCAGGGAGATTATCGCAAACCAGGTTCCGTACATACGCTGCCGAGCAACACATTGAAGAACAAATATAAGCATCCTTCCCGACTTTCGTGCAGCCGACGACCATTTTCAACGGCGGGACGGCCTTTGAACCAAAAAAATTATGCCCTGCGGAGGATTTGTTTTTCTCGCCGCAAATACCTACTTTTGTGACGTATTCGAAGCAGTCATTCAAAGAGGGTTCCGGCAGCGGAATTCTTTTTTTACGTATATACGGCTCCGAACACAAGACTGCAACGTCCCCGCAAAGGGCCGTTCCGCCGCCTGAGCTTTCCGAACGCACCGGTGTCCGCCGGTCCTCCGCCCGCGAAGGACCGTAGCCGCCCGCCCCGGAAAGGTCAGGGCTTTTTTATGAATATGTTGTAATGTTTAACCAATATGATCGGCCGGAGTGCCGACACTAAAGCTATGGCAGAAGTGACATACATGACCCGCGAAGGGTACAACAAACTGAAAGAGGAACTGGAACACATGCGTGCCGTAGAGCGCCCGGCCGCAGCTGCCGCCATCGCCGAAGCCCGCGACAAGGGCGACTTGTCGGAAAATGCGGAGTACGACGCCGCCAAAGAGGCTCAGGCCATGCTGGAGATGCGCATCGCCAACATGGAGGCGACGCTGGCCAATGCCCGGATTCTCGACGGATCGCACATGAACACGGACAAGATACAGATTCTCAGCAAGGTGAAACTGCTGAACCACACCACCAAGAAAGAGGTGGAATACACCATCGTCTCCGAGAAGGAGGCCAACCTGAAGGCCGGAAAACTGTCGATCGGCACCCCCATCGCCCAGGCGCTGCTGGGTCACAAGAAGGGAGACAAGGTAGAAGTGCGCGTTCCCGCAGGCCTGATCTGCTTCGAGATCCTGGACATCTCGTTCTGACGGAAAAAGACGCCGACTACTGCAACAGCAGGCATCCGCGAACGGATGCCTGCTGTTTTTTTATCGAACCGTCCGGCTCGTCCATGCAGCGGGAAGCCCTTTCCGCCCGCCTCTTCTTCCGGATGGCGGCATCCGTGCCGGGAATATAATATTTCCGTAACAGAACGGTAACATGAGGATTTTTCCTTTGCGGCGTCACAATGCAATGATCTTTTTATGAGAAAACATTTACTCTTTGTTCTCTGTTGCTTCCTGATGTTCGGGAATGCGATTGCCCAGGAAACCGGTCTGATTTCCGGTACCGTATCCAGCGCCGTAGACGGCATGACCTTGCCGGGCGCCGTGCTCAAACTGGACAAATTCAACCGTTACACCGTCTCCGGCTACAACGGTTACTACGAGTTCCTGAATGTCCCCGCCGGAGAATATACGGTCGAGGTCGAGTATCTGGGCTTCCAGACCACGACCCTTCCGGCCACCGTCACCCCGCAGGGCAACACGGTGCTCAACTTCTCGCTGGCCGAGGGATCGCAGGAGATCGACGCCGTAGTGGTCATGGGCGACATGATGCGCGGTCAGGCCAAGGCGCTCAACCAACAGAAAACCAATGCCAACATCACCAATATGATCTCGGCCGACCAAGTGGGCCGCTTCCCCGATTCCAACATCGGCGACGCCCTCAAACGTGTGTCGGGTATCACGATGCAGAACGACCAAGGCGAGGCGCGCAACATCATCGTGCGCGGTTTGGCCTCCGAGTTGAACTCCGTCACGCTGAACGGCAACCGCATCCCCTCGGCCGAGGGCGACAACCGCAAGGTGCAGATGGACCTGATCCCGTCGGACATGGTGCAGACCATCGCGGTGAACAAGACCCTGACGCCCGACATGGATGCCGATGCCATCGGCGGTTCGGTGAACCTGATTACCCGTGCCGCAAGTGGCGGACAGCGCATCTCGCTGACGCTGTCGGGCGGCTACAACCCCATCCGCAACGGTGCCACCGGTTCGGGCTCGTTCGTATACGGCAACCGTTTCTTCAAGAACAAGCTCGGTATCGTCCTCAGCGCCGCCTACATGAACAAGAACTACGGTTCGGACAACATCGAGGCCGTGTGGACGGAGGACAACAACGGCAACGTGTACGTGGAGGAGATGGACGTCCGCAAATACGACGTGCAGCGTATCCGCCGCAGCGCCAACCTCAACGCCGACTGGAAGATCAACGACCGCAACACACTGGCACTGGATGTGATGTACAACTGGCGTGACGACCGCGAGAACCGCTACCGCACCCAGTACAAGGACATCGAGAGCGACGGTGCAGGCGGCTACGTGGGTGAGATCGTCCGCGAGACCAAGGGCGGTATCAACGACAACCGCAACAAGAACCGCCGTCTGGAGGACCAGCGCGTGCAGTCCTACGCCCTGACGGGTACCCACCTGCTCTCTCCGAAGGTTGACCTCGACTGGAACCTGAGCTACGCCAAAGCCAGCGAGGATCGTCCCCACGAGCGTTACATCGAGTACAAACAGGAGGGTGTCTCCATCATGGAGGATCTGAGCAATCCCCGCCTGCCCTACGTCTACTCGCCCGATCAGGACTACGCGTTGTTTGCCTTCGACAAACTGACCGAGCAGCACGACTACACCGAGGAGGAGGAGTACTCGGCCAAGATCAACCTGCGCATCCCGCTGACCGTCATCCACGACCAGAAAGGCCGTCTGCGCATGGGTCTGAGCGGCCGCATGAAGAACAAGCTGCGCGACAACCGCTTCTACGAGTACGTACCCACCGGCGAGATGCCTTCGCTGATCGACATGGAAACCACCACCTACGGCAAAGCCCTCACACAAGGCGCCCGTTACGTACCGGGCATGTTCGTGTCGAACAAATGGCTGGGCAGCGTCGATCTCTACGACCAGAGCCTGTTCACCGCCGAGGATGATCCTTCGGAGTACCTCGCCGGCAACTACAACGCCCACGAGCGCATCTTGGCCGGCTACCTGCGTTGGGATCAGAACATCACCACGCGCCTGATGTTCATCGCCGGCGTGCGCGTCGAGAACACCCACCTGAACTACACAGGCAACTACATCCTCAACGAGGACTACGCCAACGCCGACTCGCGCGGCAACGTGAACGACTACACGAACGTGCTGCCGAGCCTCACGGTGAAATACGACCTGAACGACCGCACGGTGCTCCGCGCCGCCTACACCACGGCTCTTGCCCGTCCGAACTACTACATGCTGGTGCCCTACGTCGACATCCAGCAGGACAAGAACGAGATCACGGCCGGCAACCCCAACCTGAAGGCATCCTACTCCCACAACTTCGACCTGCTCGGTGAGTATTACAGCAAGTCGGTGGGTATCATCTCCGGCGGTTTCTTCTACAAACGGATCAACAACTTCATCTTCAACTACCTCGACATCGACTACACGGCCGAGGAGTTTGCGGCCGACTTCCCCGGCATCGACAACCCGATCACCGACGGCGACCGCTGGGAGTACCTGCACCCGATGAACGGCAAGCACGTGAACATGTTCGGCTTCGAGATCGCCCTGCAGCGCAAGCTCGACTTCTTCAACTCGCGTTTCCTGCGCAACTTCAACGTGATGCTCAACTACACCTTCACGCACTCGATCACGAGCGGCATCTACAATGAGGACGGCGAGGAGCGCACCGATGTCTCGCTGCCCGGCACCGCTCCCCACATGGCCAACGCCTCGCTGGCCTGGGAGAACGACCGCCTCTCGGCCCGCATCTCGCTCAACTACACGGCCGGCTATCTGGACGAGGTGTCGAGCGACGCCTTCGGCGACCGCTACTACGACGACCAGCTCTTCCTCGATGCCAACGTATCCTACCGCTTCGGCAAGGGCATCCGCCTCTTCTTCGAGGCCAACAACCTCACCAACCAGCCGCTGCGCTACTACCAGGGCATCCGCACCCGCACCGCCCAGCTGGAATACTATCAGGGTACCTTCACGCTGGGTTTGAAATGGGACTTCTAAACCTACCCGAACCCCTGCAAAACCATAACAGAACAAGTATATGAAAATCAACCGTACATTTTTCCTGCTGCTGGCCGGCGCGTGGATGCTGACCGCCTGCAACGGAACTCCGACCGCTGCGACGAATACGGCCGAGCGGCTGACCTCGATCGACGAAGACAATTTCAACTTCATCGTTGCCAACGACCTGGGACGCAACGGCTACTATGACCAGAAGCCGATCGCCGAGGAGATGGGCGAACTGGCCGAAGAGATCGACATCGAATTCGTGGCCGCTGCCGGCGACATCCACCACTTCGAGGGCGTGGCCAGTGTAAACGACCCGCTCTGGATGACCAACTACGAGTTGATTTACAGCCACCCGGAGCTGATGCTCGACTGGTACCCGATTCTCGGCAACCACGAGTACCGGGGCAACACGCAGGCCGTCCTCGACTACGGCGACGTCAGCCGCCGCTGGGTGATGCCCGACCGCTACTACACCAAAAGTTTCGAGGTGGGCGACTCCTCCACCCTGCGCGTGGTTTGGATCGACACCACGCCGCTGATCGACAAGTACCACAAGGAATCGGAGGAATCCTACCGGGACGTTGCCTCGCAGGACATCGACGAACAGTTGCGCTGGATCGACTCGACGCTGCAGCAGGCCGATGAAACCTGGAAGATCGTCATCGGCCACCACCCCGTCTACGCCGAAACCGGCAAGGACGAGGAGGAGCGGCTCAACCTGCAGGAGCGTCTGGATCCGATCCTGCGCAAATACGGCGTGGACATGTACATCTGCGGCCATATCCACAATTTCCAGCACCTCCGCGTGCCGGGCAGCGACATCGACTACGTGGTCAATACGTCCGGTTCGCTCAGCCGCAAGGTCTCCCCGATCGAAGGCACGGTCTTCTGCAGTCCGGCTACCGGCTTCTCCGTCGTATCGGCCTCGGATGACACGCTGACCCTCTACATGCTCGACAAGGAGCGCCACGTTCTCCACACCGTCGAACGAACACGCGATTAGTTTTCATACGGATTTTATGCACAGCGGGCGGGGCAGGCGAATCGAATCGCCTGCCCCGCCCCATTTTACAAACCCGCCGCCCGGCGGCTATGCCATCTTCAGCCCGATGACCGAAACGATCAGCAGGGCGACAAAGAACAGGCGGGCAAAGGAGGCTTTCTCCTTGAAACAGACCATGCCGAGCACGACGGTTCCGACCGCGCCGATACCCGTCCACACGGGATAGGCGGTACCGATCGGCAGCGTCCGCACGGCCACCGAGAGCAGCCACATGCTCACCACGACCGACACGACAAACCCCGCCGTCCACAGACGACGCGCACGCCCCTCGGCCGTCCTCATCTTGCCCATGCAGAAAGCGAATCCCGTTTCGCACAGGCCGGCTATCACCAATATGATCCAATCCATAGCGCCACGTTCCGTTTAATGCGACACGACCTTCAGTCCGATGACGGAGAAGATCAACGTTCCGATAAAGAAAAGCCGGAGAAACGAGGCCGGCTCATGAAAGCAGACGATGCCGAGGATGACCGTACCGGCCGCACCGATGCCCGTCCACACGGGATAGGCCGTCCCGACCGGGATCTTCCGCGCCGCCCGAGCGAGCAGCGTCATGCTGAGCGTCAGACTGACCAGAAAGCCTGCGCCCCACAGCCACCATGCCGCACCGACCGCATCCCGCATCTTACCCAAACAGAAGGCAAACCCGGATTCAAACAATCCGGCCACTATCAACAGCACCCAAGCGTACATCCTTCAGCTATTTTTCCGTCAAAACGGGGCAAAAATAGCCAATATTTTCCATGCTGCAACTCCCCGACGACACCGACAACACCCTCGTCACACAGCGTCCGCTCCGACGACCTCCCCCGCCGGTCACTCCTCCGGGAACTCGATCTCCAACTGCCGGTATTCGGGCGATTCGATGTCGGCCGGATTGCTGACACTCAGGCCAATCAGCCGCACCTGTTCGCCCTGCAGATCGACGGCATCGAACAGCTCCGATGCCATGTCGCGAAAACGGTTATACTCCGTGATGAACCCCTCCGCCGTACGGCTGCGGGTAATCTGCCGGAAATCGGCGAACTTGATCTTCAGTGTCACCGTCCGGCCGTAAAAATCCCGGCGACCCGCCCGACGCCACACCTCTTCGCCGACGACGGCCAGCTGGCGGAGCAGCTCCTGCCGGTCGTCAATATCCGACGCAAAGGTCACCTCGCTGCCCACCGACTTGCGGATGCGCTCGGAGACCACCTCCCGATAATCAATGCCGCGCGCATTGAGGTAATAGAGATGCCCCACCTTGCCGAAGCGATGAATCAGTTCCGCCTCGCTGCGTGCCCGCAGATCGGCTCCCGTATGAATCCCCAGCCGATGCATCTTGTCGGCCGTCACCCGGCCGACTCCCCAGAACTGTTCGATGCGCAACGAGGCGACAAACTCCTCCGCCTCCCGGTCGGTCACCACCTTCAATCCGTCGGGCTTGTCGTAATCGGAGGCCACCTTGGCCAGGAACTTGTTCACCGACACGCCGGCCGAAGCGGTCAGTCCCGTCTCCCGGCGGATTCGCTGCTTGATCTCCCGGGCGATGAGGGTGGCCGACGGCATGTTACGGTGGTTAACCGTCACGTCCAGGTAGGCCTCGTCAAGCGACAACGGTTCGACCTTGTCGGTATATTCGTGGAAAATGTCCATGATGGTCCGGGAAACCTCCCGGTAGACCTCGAAACGGGCTGGCGTGAAGACCAGCTGCGGACAGCGTGCCAGGGCCGCCCGGCTCGACATGGCCGAATGGACGCCGTAGCGGCGCGCCTCATAGCTGGCCGCAGCCACCACACCCCGCTCCCCGCCGTTGCCGACCGCCAGCGGAATACCCCGCAGATGCGGAAAGTCACGCTGCTCGATCGACGCAAAGAAGGCGTCCATGTCGATATGGATAATTTTACGCATGATTGGCTCCCCCCGGAACCTGTGGTTTCCACCCGTTTCCGTCCCCCGGCTACGCATCGGCCCCCGTCAGCGCAACGGCAGCCGCCACGGGCATGTGATCCGAATAGAGCACATCGAACGGATAGTAGCCCAGCACTTCGATACCCTCCCGGTCGGTGAGGATGTAGTCGATGCGGAACATGTTGAAGAAACCGTCATAGGTGCCCTGCAGACCGCGCCCCTTGGTGATGAAGGAATCCCGCAGCCGCTTGCCGCGCACCGTCCGGTAGGCATACGAAGCGGGCGTGTCGTTGAAGTCGCCGCACACGATCACCGGATAGGGCGATTCGGCAATGGCTTCCGCAATGGCTTCGGCCTGCGGAGCCCGCTTCCGGTAGCTGTCGCGCAGCTTCCGGACGATGTCGCCGACGCGGGCCTTGCGCCCTTCGGCCGACACGAAACGGAAACTGGACAGGTAATCGACGTCGCTGCTGCCCAGATAGGTCGAATTGAGGTGGTTGTTGAACACCCGCACCGTGTCACGGCCGATCTTCACATCGGCCCACATGGAAAAGAGACGGTCTTCGTCGCGGGCAGGCAATGCCTTCCACCCCACAATCGGATAACGGCTGAAAACAGCCAGTCCACCGTACACCGTCCGCTCCGAATCGCAATCGTACGGCACTACCCGGAAATAGGGCAGATCGGGCAACATCGGGCGAATCTCCGGATCGGAGACATCCCCGGCAAACTCCTGACAGCAGAGAATATCCACACAGTTGTCATTCGCCAGATCGGCAATCAACTGCCGGGTCGTCTGCTCCTCGGTGGCGAACTGTTTGTCAAACCCTTTGACGTTGTAACTCATCACCACGATGTCGGACTTGGACGGGGCCTCCTCGCCGTAATGCTTCCGCAGGTCGGGCTGCCAGTAGGCGCCGGCCGGCTTGAGGCCGAAAAGCAACAGCACGGCCACGGCAATGGCCACCCGCTTCCAGCGCACGACCCACCACAAACAGCACACGATCCCGGCCGCATACAACACCGGGAAGATCAGCCCCAGCAGCGCGGGCCACCACATCCGCTCCGGACTCACGAAACGCGCCGTCATGGCACCGATCAGCAGCAGCGAACACACTGCCGTCACCACCGCCATCACGCCGTCCGCCACACGCAGCGCCAGCCCACCGCCGCCCTGCCGCGTCCTGCGCTCCCGCGAACGCTGTCTGTAATATCCGTAATCTTCCATCGTTCCGTTTCTTCGGCCGGGTCAGCCCGCAGCCGTCAATAATAGATTCTTCCCCGCTTCTTCCACCAGCGCAGCAGCAGCCAGCCGAAGAGCATGCCTCCCAGGTGGGCAAAGTGGGCCACGCCACCGCCCGTTCCGCTCACACCGGCCAGCAGTTCGATCGCGCCGTAGATGATGACAAACCATTTCGCCTTCAGGGCAATCGGGGGGAATACCAGCATGATGACGCTGTTGGGATGCATCATGCCGAAAGCCAGCAGCAGGCCGAACACGGCACCGGAGGCACCGATCGTCGTTGCATGGGCATAGCTCCACAATGCGGCGGGCGACGCCGTCCCCGACGACAACATGGCGCTGTATTCCAGCCAGTTTACACCCAACTGAATCAATGCGGCGCCGACGCCGCACACCAGGTAGTAGGTCAGAAACCGGCGGCTTCCCATCTCATACTCCAGTCCGCGGCCGAACATCCACAGGGCAAACATGTTGAACAGGATGTGCGAAAAATTAGCATGCAGGAACATGTAGGTCAGCGGCTGCCAGATGTGGAATCCGCCCCCCGCCCAGAAGTGCAGGGCGCCGAAATCCATCAGCCGGTTGCTGACACTGCCCGGCAACAGAATTTCGGCCAGGAATACCAGCACGTTTATAATCAGCAGATTGGTCACCACTGGGGGCGTTCGCAGCACGCCGTTGGAGGTCATCATGGTTGGGTCGTTTTTCGTTGTTTTCTCAGGCAGAACGGCCGCAGACCGCTCCGCATTGCAAATATATCGCTATTTTTTTGTTTTGCGGACGGCATGCTCCCGACGCTCCGCCGCGTCTCAACGGCGGAACAGGCGCCGGATCTCGTCCGTTCCCATGCGGATCAGCACCGGACGGCCATCGTGCGTATGACTGTACCGCCCGCCGACGGAGAGCATCTCCAGAATGGCGGTCATCTCCCCCTCGGAGTAACCGCCTGGATCCCGCTGTGCCCCGTCCCGGGCCAGCACGGCCGCCAGCCGTTCGCGCCGCTCGGCATCCGGCAGCTGCTCGTCGCGCACGGCATCGATCATGTCATACAGTACCTCCTGCACGTCATCCATCGTCACATCGGCCGGAATGCCGGTCACCTCGACATCGTTCTCCCCACAGGCATACTCGAATCCGAATGCGGCAAAATCGCCCTGCCGCTCGCGCAACAGTTGCAGATCGTCAAGCGAACAGGCAAACTTCTCGGGAAACATCAGTTTCTGGGTCACCGCCCGCTCGTTGTCCACCGTCATGGCGTACCTTTCGAAGAGAATCGCCTCCCGGGCACGCCGCAGGTCGACCAGCACCATGCCGTCGGCCGCAGCCGCCACGGCATACCCGCCGGCCAGCTGAACAGCTCCCCGCAGCGACTCCTCACCCTGCCCCAGCGGCAGGGTCTGCTCCTCCTCGCCCCCCTCGATGTAGGCCAGTTCGGAACGGTCGAACCGCTCCACGGCCGTCTCGCGGTCAAGCGACGCGAGCGTATCGTACGGCTGTGCGAAATCGGAAAGCCCGGCGGAAGAGCGTCGCCCGGCCGTCTCGCTACGGAACGGATTGTAGCCCGGGTGCATCACGATGGGAGGTACGGTGCCGATCCGGTCGTCGGCCTTGACCACGGGGATCTCGACATGGTCCCGCTCGTCGAAATCCATCAGCGGCACCGCTCCGGTCTTGGCCAGCGCCTCGCGCACGGCCGCATGGACAATCTGCCAGATGGCGGGGCCGTCGTCGAAACGCACCTCGATCTTCTGCGGATGGATGTTGACATCGATCTTGTCGGGATCGACCTCGAAAAAGAGGAAATAGGAGGGTTGCGTGCCGGCCGGAATCAGTTTTTCATACGCCTGCAGAATGGCCTTGTGAAAATAGGGGCTCTTGAAATAGCGGCCGTTGACGTAGAGATACTGCTCACGGTTGGTCTGCTTGCACGAGTCGGTCGTCCCCACAAAGCCGGTCAGGCGCACCAGCGAAGTCTGCGTTCCCACCTCCAGCAGGCGGCTGCCGACCGACTTGCCCATCAGGCCGACGATCCGCTGCTTCAGCCCCGAGGGCTGCAGGTTGTAGACCGGAGCCTCCTCGCCGTAGAGCGAGAAAGCCATCTCTGGGTGACACATGGCCACCCGCCGGAACTCCTCGGCAATATGGCGCGGCTCGGTCGTACTCTTGTCCAGCGCCCGGCGGCGGGCCGGAACATTGAAAAAGAGGTTCTTGACGGCAAACTGGCTGCCTGCGGGGGCCACGACCGTCTCCTGCTCCTGGAAGCGGCTGCCCTCGATGACCAGCCGCGTGCCCAGTTCATCCTCCCGCCGGCGCGTGGTCAGTTCCACATGGGCAATGGCGGCAATGGAGGCCAGCGCCTCACCCCGGAAGCCGAACGTATGCAGGGCATACACATCCTCGATGCGGGTAATCTTGCTGGTGGCGTGCTTGTCGAAAGCCATGCGGGCATCCACGGGCGACATCCCTTCGCCGTCGTCGATCACCCGGATGAGCTCCTTGCCGCCGTTGCGATAGCTTACCGTCACGCTTGTGGCACCGGCATCCACCGCATTTTCCATCATCTCCTTAACGACCGAAGCGGGCCGGTTGACCACCTCGCCCGCTGCGATCTGACTGGCCACCGTGTCGGGCAGCAGTCTGATTTTATCGGCCATACGCGCGTTCTCCGAAATTTAGGCGGACAACCAGAGGAACGCCACGATCAGCAGCACAATGAAAGCCACCAGCAGCAATCCGCTCCCCTTCTGTTTCTTGCGGCGCGCGGCCGTGGCATCCTCCATCATGCGCTGCATCCGGCGGCGACGCAGCAACTCGCCGGGCACATACTCCTCACCCTCGGCCGGCCGGACGCCGAGCAACTCTTCGCGCCGCTTCTCGCGGGCCTCCTTCTCCGGGTCGTAGAAGCGCGGCTTGTAGGAGAACTGCCGCGGTTTGGGCGTATAAAAGAATCGTGCCATATCGTTCTTGCTTGGTTTTGTCCGTTTCCGTTATAACGAGTACGTTCGCACCCACAGCTCTCGCCGCCGGATGCGAACGTCGTTTCTCTATGCTGTTGCAACAAATATAACCGTTACCGGAAGAAGTTCCGCATCCGCTCGAAAATATTCTGTTCGCTGCGGCTGTTGTCCACCTCCTTGAAGGAAGGCTGTGCGGCGAGCTGTTCGAGCAACCGCTTCTCCTCGGCCGACAGACGCGTCGGCACATCAATATCCACAACGACCAGAATGTCACCGCGGCCACGGCCGTTCACATCCGGAATACCCTTGTCGCGCAGCCGCAATACGCTGCCCGCCTTCGTACCGGCAGCCACCTTGACCTTGGCACGGCCCTCGACGGTCGGCACCTCGATCGTACCGCCCAGCAGGGCCGTTGTCATCGAGATCTTGTGATTGTGGATCAGGTCGTTGCCGTCGCGCACCAGCTGCGGATTGCGCTCCTCCTCGATCACAACCAGCAGGTCGCCATTCACGCCGCCGCGACGGGCCGCATTGCCCTTGCCGCTGACCGACAGCTGCATGCCCTCGCCAACACCGGCCGGGATGCGCACCTCCACGACCTCTTCGCCGCGGATCACACCCTCGCCCTTGCACTTGGGACACGGATCGGTCACTACCTCGCCCGTACCCTGACAGGTCGGGCAGACACGCTGCGTCTGGGCCCGTCCGAAGAAGCTGTCCACCACTTCGGTAACCACACCCGTACCGTGGCAGGTCGAACATTTGCCCACACCGCCGGCCGTCCGGGCTCCGCTGCCGGAGCACTGGTCACAGGGGATATATTTGCTGATCTTGAGTTTCTTGGTTGTACCGTTCACCACCTCGGCCAGGGTCAGTTTGACCTTGACACGCAGATCCGAACCGCGGTTCACGCGGCGACCGCCGCCGGCCGACCCGCCGAATCCGCCAAAACCGCCAAACTGGCTGAAATGACCGCCTCCGAAATGGCCTCCGAAGATGTCGCCGAACTGACTGAAGATATCCTCCATCGAGAAACCGCCACTGCTGTAGGCTCCGCCACCGGCCGCGCCACTCATGCCAGCATGGCCGAACTGGTCGTAACGGGCCTTCTTGTCGGGATTGCTCAATACGTCATACGCCTCGGCAGCCTCCTTGAATTTCTCCTCGGCCTCCTTGTTTCCCGGGTTCTTGTCGGGATGGTATTTCAGGGCCGCCTTCCGGTAGGCCTTCTTTATCTCGTCCGCGCTGGCGTTGCGATCCACGCCCAGCACTTCATAGTAGTCTCTTTTTTCCATATATCCGGGTCACCTCCCCTCTCGTTTCATTCCTGTTTCGTATCGGGTCGGCAGGCCTATTCGCCCACAACGACCTTGCTGTGACGGATCACCTTGTCGTTCAGCTTATATCCTTTCTGCACGACATCGATGATGCGTCCCTTCTGCGCTTCGTCCTGTGCCGGGATTTTGGCTACCGCTTCATGGAAATCGGTATCCAGCTCCTGGCCGACCGCCTCGATCTCGGCCAGCCCGCGGCCGCGCAACGTATCGCGCAGCTTGTTGGAGATCAGCACGACCCCCTCGCGTACGGCAGCCACATCCGAAGCCTTTTCCGTTGCGGCCAGCGCCCGCTCCAGATCGTCCATGACCGGCAGCAGCGACTTGATGACATCCTCGCCCGCCGACGACATCAGATCCATTTTCTCCTTCAGCGTCCGCTTGCGATAGTTGTCAAACTCGGCCGACAGGCGCACATACTTGTCCCGCCACTCGGCAATTTCGGCTGCCATTTTTTCCGATGCATCCTCGGCTTTCGCCTCCTTGTCTGCCATTTTGGCATCACCGGAAGCTTCCTCCGTCTGCTCGGCAGCTTTTGATTCGGTCGCTTCAGACGACTTAACCTGCTCTTCAGCAGCCTCTTGTTGTTCCTTATCTTTACGCATGGTAGTCAATTTTTATATTTTCTGCCCTTAACGATTCAAATAGCATACCAACCCTCTGCTGGCAGGCCGTCTGTCAGACCGAACGCAAAATAACGCAAAAAGTTCCGGTTCCGCAAGTCCGCCCGCTCCGTCCAATCGCCCCTTCGCGCTTACCATAAATGCATTTCCTCACCACATACTTAATGTACAAGTCTCCGTTTTGCTAAACCTAAACCTTTCGTCTGCAACTCATTAACAAGATTTATATAAATTCATATTCACATAGCATAGGTATAAATGCAAACAATCAATACATTGTGAATGTTTTAGTATTAAAAATCAGTTTTGAGCAAAATTATATTGTTTCAAAAGACATATTTTTTTATCTTTGTGGTGATAAGATTGTCTCAAAACGAATCATACACCCCAACGTAATCAGCTAATTGTCAAACAACAATAAAAAAATCATTTAAAATTTACTCCATTTTTTATGAAAATCAGAAACTGCGAAACGCGCATGCCCTACTGCGCTCCACAGATTGAGTACATCTGCGTACAGACCGAACAAGGCATTGCCCTGTCGGGAACCGTAGGCGACCACCAGGAAGGAGGCGAGTTGACGCCCACCTCCGACAGCTATGTTCAATTCTAATGCTAACCTTGCTTATCTGATTATGAACATCAACTTTCTGAAAGGAGCAGCCGCTTCGGTCCTGCTCGCCCTGACTGCCTGTGCGCAGCCCGCACAGCAAACCGATCCTGTCGCATTGCGCACGATCGATCTCTTCATCGGTGCCGACAAAGCCGAGACCCTGGCGGCCGATGGCACCCGCATCTCCTACGACGAATCCGTTGAAGCCAACTGGGAAGCCGGCGACGTCATTTCCGTTTTCGCCGTCACCAGCGACAGCCAGATTCACCACGCCGAGCTGACCGCTCAGGAGGCCGGCCGCCAGACCGGTTTCGAGGGTCAGATTTCCATCCCCGTTTCGAACGCCGACGTAACCATCGACCGCATCTATGCCTACTACAACGGTGCAAACATCAACGTCACCCCGAACATTGCCCACGGATCGCTCTCCTTTACCCTTCCGACCGAGCAGAACGGCGACCACTCCGCCCACAACCTTGGCCTGGCCGTAATGGAAGGCCCGTGGAACGTTACCGCTGACGCTCAGGAACTCGTTATCGACGAGGTCATCAATTTCACCCCGTTCTTCACCCGTCTGGACGTCATCGTAAACAATCTGCCGGAGAACGAGCAGATCAAATACATCACCCTCAGCCTCGACGGGTACAACTTCGCCACGGACGCTACGGTAAACTTCTCCGACCTGAGTTTTTCGTCGGATCAGTTCGCCGAGACGGCCATCTACCTGCGTGCCGACGCCGAGAACGACCTCACCTACGGCATGGCCAGCATCATCCCGATCAAGTTCACGGCCGCCACGCAACTGAACGTAGAGGTTGTAACCTACTCGACAATGGATCCCACGGCCGGCTCGCTCTGCAAGGTTTCCTTCAACACGCCGAACGAACTGGCTCCCTCGACGCGCTACAGACTGAACATCGACTTCGGCACAGCTGCCTCGGAGGAGGTGAAATTCCTCGATTCGAGCAACTTCGTGGAGGCGATCAACAACAACAAGAGCGGCAACTACGTGCTGACCGAGGACGTTACGTTCTCCTCTTTCCCGAACATCACCGACTTTGCCGGCACGTTCGACGGTGACGGCCACACGATCGACCTGACCGCTGTCGGCAGCGTATCCAACCCGCAGGCCGGCGTCTTCGGCAACACGACGGGCGATGCTTCCGTATCCAACGTAACGATCAACGCAGGTACCCTCGACGGCAACGCCGGCGACGGCGGCCTGATCGTCGGTCTGGTTGAGTCCGGCACCCTCACGCTCGACAACGTACACGGCTCGGGCAACATCACGGCCAGCCGTCACGACGACGCTACGCACATGTTCGGCGGCGGCCTGGTAGGCTTCGTACCGAACAATGCGGCGCTGGTTGCCACCAACTGCTCCTTCACCGGAACCATCTCGATCGACCAGTCCGGTTACTACGGCTATGTAAAGAACTCGTACGTCGGCGGTATTGTCGGTTCGGTCGAGACGGGCGGCGGCATTGTTGTCGGCGGCTCATACAGCGGCAACGAACTCGGCGGAGCATCCCGGATCACCAACTGCACGGTAACGAACGCCGCGCTCACCAATGTCCGCGGATCCGGCGCAATCATCCCCGGCGAGACCGAGTTCTACACGGGCGGCATTGCCGGTCGCTGCACGGGCCTGATCAAAGACTGCTCGGTAGAGAACGTAACGATCACGGCCGAGAGCGCCGAAGACGGTTCGCGCCGTCAGGCCAAACCGATCGTCGGCAACGACTGGAACGAATACGTGGATAACGCCAACAATACCTACACCAACGTGGTAATCAACGGCGGCAACGCCCGTACCGGTGTCTACAACGGTACCCGCGCGGCCGGCACGGATGTCCCCTCGTATTCGGATTTGTAGGGATAACCTGTTTTTGAATCTTTTTTCCGGAGAGCGACCCGTTTGGGTCGCTCTCTTCATTATACCAGCCCCCTCGCTTCCGCCCCTTCCAGACCCTGACCTCCGCTAAAAAGCTACTTACACACTGGACGACAACCTGTTACAAATAAGTATAAATACCCATTTTTCACCAAAATCGTGGCTGTCCGTCCGCCGATAGGCCGGATTTCGCTATTTTTATTGCGTTTTTCAGACACTTTTCTACGATGATTGACTTTCTGACCCTGCCCTCGCCGTGCTACATCCTGGACGAACAATCACTGCTCCGCAATATGGCCGTGATCGACAAAGTACGCCACGCGACCGGTGCAGAGATCATCGTCGCCCTAAAGGCATGCGCCATGTGGCGCATCTTCCCGACCCTCCGCGAACACTCCGACGGGGCAACGGCCAGCTCGGCCGCCGAAGCCCGTCTGGTGCTGGAGGAGTACGGCTGCAAGACCCACACCTACGCTCCGGTCTATACGGATGCCGATTTTCCCGAGATCCTGCGCTGCAGCGACCACATCACCTTCAACTCGCTCAACCAGTGGCAGCGTTTCGGCGCCCGCGCCCGTGCGGCAGGCGTCTCGTGCGGCCTGCGGGTCAATCCGCTCTACTCGACCGTCGAGACCGACCTCTACAATCCGGCCGCACCTGACTCCAGGCTCGGCATCCATGCCGAAGAGCTGCCGGCGCTGCCCGACGGCATCGAGGGCATCCATTTCCACACGCTTTGCGAATCGCGTCCGGACGATCTCGAAGCGACGCTCACCGCCTTCGAGCAGCGATTCGGCCACCTGCTCCCGCAGGCCAAATGGGTCAATATGGGAGGCGGCCATCTGATGACGGCCGAAGATTATGACGAGAACCGGCTGATCGACATCCTGCGCGGCTTCCGCCAGCGGTGGCCCCACCTGCGGGTCATTCTCGAACCCGGCAGCGCCTTCACCTGGCGCACGGGCTGGCTGACCTCCACGATCCAGGACATCGTCCACAACGGCGGCGTCCATACGGCCATGCTCGACGTATCGTTCGCCTGCCACATGCCCGACACGCTCGAAATGCCCTACAAACCGGCCATCATCGGCGCACACGACCCCCGCGAAGGCGAAACCCGCTGGCGCATGGGCGGCAACTGCTGCCTGGCGGGCGACTACAAGGGCGACTGGGCCTTCGACCGCGAGCCGCAGATCGGCGACCGGATCGTCTTCGAGGACATGATCCACTACACGATGGTCAAGACCACCATGTTCAACGGCGTCAGCCACCCCTCGATCGCCATCCTCCACACGGACGGCCGCTGCGAGGTGGTCCGCCGCTTCGGCTACGAGGATTTCCGCAACCGCATGTCGTAATTCAGCAACACAGAAAAAGACTCAACATATGGACAACTTTACCCCGACCCAATATCAGCTCCGCTGCGTGGCTACCGACCACCTCTTCGAGGATGACGGTCTGGCGCTGGAAGACCCCCAGTGCAAATGCGCCTCGCTCATCCGCACGGAGTATGCCAAGAAACAGATCGAAGTCCGCGACAACTCCTACGGACTCTACAAATATTGCGACTGGCTGCCCGTACGGCGCATGCTGAAGGGCTCGGCCGCTCCGGTCACCTACAAGAGCAAGGGGCTGGCCGAGGCAATCGGTCTGGAGAACCTCTACATTACCTTCAGCGGCTACTGGCCCGCCATCGGCGCCGCCATGACCACCTGCTCCTTCAAGGAGACCGAGGCATACAGCGTCTGCGGCCGGTTCGACGAATCGAAGGGGCGCATCCTCGTGGTGGCCTCGGCCGGCAACACGGCCCGCGCCTTTGCCAAAGTCTGCTCGGAAAACAACATTCCGCTGCTGCTCTGCGTCCCGGAGGACAACTTGGACGCACTGTGGTTTGAGGCTCCGCTCAACGACTGCGTCAAGCTGATCTCGGTCCAGAAGGGAGCCGACTATTTCGACGCCATCCACCTGAGCAACACGGTGCTCAAGTCGCACCGGTTCGTGGCCGAGGGCGGCGCCAAGAACATCGCCCGCCGCGACGGCATGGGTACGACCGTCCTTTCGGCCGCCACCTTCATCGGCCGCATTCCCGACTACTATTTCCAGGCGGTCGGCAGCGGTACGGGAGCCATCGCCGCATGGGAAACGGCCCAGCGACTGGCCGCCGACGGCCGGTTCGGCGAGAATCACATGCACCTGATGGTGTCCCAGAACGCCCCCTTCGTCCCGATGTACGATGCATGGCGCGCCCGCTCGCGCGAACTGTTCGCCTACGACGACCACCATGCCCGCCGCGACGCCGCGATCATCGACGCCAAGGTGCTCTCCAACCGCAAGCCGCCCTACAGCCTGGCCGGCGGTCTGTTCGATGCGCTGACCGCAACGGACGGCGACTTCTTCGTCTCGACGAATGCCGCCCTGCGCAAGGCCTCGCGCCTGTTCCAGCAGACGGAAGGAATCGACATCCACCACGCGGCCGCCGTTGCCGTCGATTCGCTGCTGCAGGCCGTCAAAACCGGCAAGGTAGCCAAGGATGCCACCGTCATGCTCAACATCACGGGCGGCGGCGAGCAGCTCTTCAAGAAAAACAAACAGATGTGGTACCTCAAACCGGCCATCGTCTTCCCGCTGACGGCCAAGGAGTCCGACATCATCGCCCGCACGGAGGCACTGTTCGCCTGACGACAGCGCATTGCATCATCTCCGAAGACCGGCCATTGTGGCCGGTCTTCGTCGTTTTCACGCCGGACGACCGAGCGTCAGCCGCCTCTCCCGTTGCGAAAGTGGCAAAATAGCCGTACTTTTGCACGTTGTATGGCGCTGTCCGCCACAGGACCTACCTCCGCGCCATACCCGTACTCCGAACCCCGACGGTTCGCCAAAATACAGATATCATGCGATTCACCGAACTCGATCTCGACGAAAACATACTCACGGCCCTCGACGACATGCGCTTCGAGGAGATGACCCCCGTTCAGGAGGCCACCATTCCCGTCATTCTGGAAGGACGCGACGTCATCGGATGCGCCCAGACCGGCACCGGCAAGACGGCGGCCTACACGCTGCCGCTGCTCGACCGCCTCACCCGCGAGGGCAACCCCGACAATGTCATCAAATCGGTCATCATCGTGCCCACGCGCGAACTGGCCCAGCAGATCGACCAGCAGTTCCAGGGTTTCTCCTACTACCTCTCCGTATCGACCACCGTCGTGTACGGCGGCGGCGACGGCAAAGGATGGGATCTCCAGAAACGGGGCATGCGCATGGGGTCAGACGTGGTGATCGCCACGCCGGGCCGCATGATCGCCCACCTGCAGAACAGCGGCATCGACCTCTCGCACGTCGAGTGTCTGATCCTCGACGAAGCCGACCGCATGCTCGACATGGGTTTCAGCGACGACATCATGAAGATCGTCTCCTACATGCCCGCCGAGCGGCAGACGGTCATGTTCTCGGCCACCCTGCCGCCCAAGATCCGCGAGCTGGCCAAGACCATCCTCCGCAACCCGGCCGAAATCAACATCGCCGTATCGAAACCCAACGAGGCCATCGACCAGTCGGCCTACATCTGCTACGAAAACCAGAAGCTGGACATCATCCGCGACATGTTCTCCCACCCGACCCACTCGAAAACCATCATTTTTTCCTCCTCCAAACAGAAGGTCAAGGAGCTGGCCCACACCCTCAAGCGCATGAAGCTGAACGTGGCCGCCATGCACTCCGACCTGGAGCAGGCCCAGCGCGAGGAGGTGATGCTGGCCTTCAAGAACAACAAGGTGGACATTCTGATCGCCACCGACATCGTGGCGCGCGGCATCGACATCGAAGACATCGGTCTGGTCATCAACTACGACGTGCCCCACGACCCCGAGGATTACATCCACCGCATCGGCCGCACGGCGCGTGCTGCGGCAACGGGTGCCGCCGTCACTTTCGTGAACGAAAAGGAACAGGGCAAATTCCACCGGATCGAACGCTTCATCGAGCGCGACATCCGCAAGGCCGAACTGCCTGCTTCGGTCGGTGCGGGACCGAAATATGCCCCCGAGGAGAGCGAATCGGGCTCCGGACGACGCCGCAAACGCTCCGGCAAGAGCGACCGCCAGCCGGGACGGGGCGACAAACCGCGCAGCGAACGCCGCACGGAGGGCAAGGGCAAACGCCAGCCCCGCAACGACGCCGAAGCACGCCCGGCAACCCCGGCCGAAGCCACACCCTCTGTCGCCGAGGCCGCCCCTCAACCCGCTCCGACCGACACGGCTGCGCAGGAGAATCCGCACGGCGAGGCAGCCAAACGGCGCCGCCGTCACCGCGGTGGCCGACGCCACCGCCGCCCGGAGAACGGCACCCCGGCCAAACAACACACCGAACCGGCTGCCGCTCCGCAGGAGTAAAAGCACCCCGTGTACCACAGGAGGGGAGTGTCCGCAGACACTCCCCTCCTTGCTTATTGCCCACTCTCTCCGGCACGCATCCACCCACCGGTTCCCTGCCACCGTTCCTCAACCCGCTCCGACCAGCACGGCTGTACAGGAGAATCCACACGGCAAGGCAGCCAAACGGCGCCGCCGTCACCGCGGTGGGCGACACCACCGCCGCCCGGAGAACGGCACCCCGGCCGAACAGCGCACCGAACCGGCCGCCACTCCACCGCCCCGCTCCCGCTGTTGCGACCGTCTTCGGCAACCGCATCCGCCCGTCACGCCTGCCGGGAAGGCATAAAAAAAGAGGTTCCGATTGTGTCGGAACCTCCGCTCTCAGTTGGCCTACCTGGACTCGAACCAGGAACGACAGGACCAGAATCTGTAATGTTACCATTACACCATAGGCCAATGTTTCTCTGAAAAAGCGAGGCAAAGATAAGGGGAGTTTTTTATTTCTGCAACACTTCCGTCATCTTTTTTAGTTCAAAATTGCATTTTCCCGCCATCAGTCGCTCTTTTTCCCGGTCCGGGCGATGCAACGGCCCCGTTTTTCGCTACCTTTATGGAAACCCTCAAACTCTTGCGCCCATGAAAAAGATACTGATCGCTGCCCTGGCCGTCATAGTGGTTACGGCCCTGGCCATCACCTGCCCCGACCGGGAGAAACACGTCGAGGCGATCGAATCGGTCTTCGACTACGTCGCCCAGCGCTCCGCCCAGGAGCCCGGCAGCCTCTTCGACGGCCAATACCTCGACGCCCTCTTCCTCTCCCGCATCGCCTCGGCCGCCATCGACCCGTTCCTCAAGGTGGACAACTACTTCGTGGTCAGCATTGGACGGATCACCCTGCCCGACACAAAGCCGCAGGTCGTGTCGGTCGGCGTGTTCGGCCACGTCTTCACCCTCAACAAGCAGAAGGTCTATGAATCGCTGACGGGCGAATAACCCCGCTCCTGCGAGGGGGCATGCCCGCCGCATCGCCCCGCTGTCACGCAACGAGCGGCTGCCCTTTCGGGACAGCCGCTCGTTTTGATTCCGTATAGAAGGCGCAATTAGTCCACCTCCAGATCGACGTCGAACTTCTCGACCCAGGGCAGGCCGCGTTCGCCGATCTCGGCCATGAAGGGATCCGGATCAAACTCCTCCACATTGAAGACACCCGGTTTGCGCCACAGTCCGCGTGCGAACATCTCGGCACCGAGGGCGGCCGGTACGCCCGTCGTGAAGCTGACGGCCTGCGTTCCGGTCTCCTTGTAGGCTTTCTCGTGG
Organism: Candidatus Tidjanibacter faecipullorum; assembly: GCA_019116245.1. Lineage (GTDB taxonomy): Bacteria > Bacteroidota > Bacteroidia > Bacteroidales > Rikenellaceae > Tidjanibacter > Tidjanibacter faecipullorum. The sequence continues at coordinate 19,529 of DXCC01000028.1, read as the reverse complement.
TCGCAGTTGTTGTAGATATAGTAGGTGTGCTCCTTGCCGTCCTTGAGGCCCTTGATGCGGCAGCCGATCGAGGTTTTACCCGTATAGTGCTCGCCGAGCGACTTGGGATCGGGCAGCACGGCCTTGAGGAACTGAATCGGCACGATCTCCACACCGTTGTACATGATCGGATCGATACGGGCCATGCCGATATCCTGAATCACGCGCAGGTGAGTCAGATACTCCTGTCCGAAGGTCATCCAGAAACGGGCGCGCTTGATGGTCGGATAGTTCTTCACGAGCGACTCCAGCTCCTCGTGGTAGATCACGTAGGACTCGCGCTCGCCGATCTCCGGATAGTGGAGGCCCTTGTGGATTTCATGGGGTTCGGTCTCCACCCACCGGCCGTTCTCCCAGTACTTGCCGCGCTGGGTCACCTCACGGATGTTGATCTCCGGATTGAAGTTGGTGGCGAAGGCCATGCCGTGGTTGCCGGCGTTGCAATCCACGATGTCGAGGTAGTGGATCTCGTCGAAGTGGTGCTTGGCGGCATAGGCGGTGTAGATCGACGTCACGCCGGGGTCGAAGCCGCAGCCGAGAATGGCCGTCAGCCCCGCCTCGCGGAAACGGTCGCGGTAGGCCCACTGCCACGAATATTCGAAGTGCGCCTCGTCCTTGGGTTCGTAATTGGCCGTATCGAGGTAGTTCACGCCGCACTCGAGGCAGGCGTCCATGATCGTCAGATCCTGATAGGGCAGCGCCACATTGATGACGATGTCGGGACGGAAAGCACGCATCAGTGCGGTCAGCTCCTCGACGCTGTCGGCATCCACCCGTGCGGTCTTGATGCGGTCGCCGCCTACGGCTGCGGCAATGTCGTCGGCTTTGCTTTTGGTGCGGCTCGCCAACATGATCTCGCTGAATACGGGACTGGCGGCTACCTTGTGCGCTACGACGGTACCCACACCGCCCGCACCGATTATCAGTACTTTGCTCATTTTGGAATGGTGTATTGTGTTTGTATTAAACATCCGGCCGCCGGCACCCCGCCGGTCGTACCGTTCTACAAATATACTCATTTTTCCGCATCCTCCCCGCCGAAGTGCGTTTTGTATACGATTTGTCACCCTTCCGCAACATCCGCCGCCGCTCCGACGGGAAAGCGCCGCCCCGCCTCCGGCGAAAAACGGCCGCCGACAGACCGGAAACACGCCGATTGGCTTATCTTTGTCTGTCAGCACAAGGCATCGCCCCGCACCGTCATGAACCTGCTCGAAATCGCCGGCGTCGTCACCGGACTGCTCTACCTCTGGTTTGAATACCGCGCCAGCATCTGGCTGTGGCCGGTCAGCGTCGTGATGCCCGCCCTCTACCTCTTCGTCTATTACGAATCGGGGTTCTATGCCGACATGGCGATCAACGGCTACTACCTGATCGCCAGTGCCTACGGCTGGATTTCCTGGAGCAGACGGCGGAACGATGCCCGGCCGCTCCCCATCTCCCGCACGCCGCGCCGCCTCCTGCTGCCGCTGGGCCTCGTCACCGCGCTCTGCTTCGCTGCGACGGCCGTATTGCTGGTCCGCTACACGGACAGCACGGTACCCTACGGCGACAGCTTCACCACCGCCCTCAGCGTGGCCGCCCTGTGGATGCTCTCGCGCAAATACGCCGAACAGTGGCTGGTGTGGATCGTGGTGGATGCGGTCAGTGCGGGACTCTACTTCTACAAGGGGCTCTACCCGACCGGAGGGCTCTACCTGCTCTACGCCATCGTGGCGGTAGCGGGTTATTTCAAATGGCTGAAACTGATCCGACAAGATGAACAAACTCCCCTACCCGATGCCTGATACCGCCACCGTCTACGACGCGGTCATCCTCGCCGACGGCGACTACCCCGAGGCGGGGCTGCCGGCCGCCGTGCTGCGCAATGCCCGCCATGTGGTCTGCTGCGACGGCGCGGCGGACCGCTATGCCGCCCACGGAGGCACCCCCTCGGCCATCGTCGGCGACGGCGACTCGGTGAGCCGCGCCACGACCGAACGGTTTGCCGACCGTTTCGTGCGGATCGGCGAACAGGAGACCAACGACCTCTCCAAGGCTTTCCGCTACTGTCTCGCGCAGGGCTACACCCGCCTGGCCATTCTCGGCGCCACCGGCCGCCGCGAAGACCACACCCTCGGAAACATCGGCCTGCTGCCCGACTATGTCCGCCAGGCCGACATCCGCCTGCTCACCCCCTACGGGGTCTTCGACGCCATCCACAACCGTACGGCCTTTGCCAGTTTCGCCCGTCAGCAGGTCTCCCTCTTCACCCTCTCGCCCGCCACACGCCTGCACTTCGAGGGGCTGCGCTATCCCGCTCCCGAGGAGGGGCTGCGCGCCTGGTGGTGCGGTACGCTCAACGAAGCCGAAGGCGACCGCTTCGTCATCGACACGGATGGCCCCACCCTCGTCTTCCGCACCTACGAACCCAAAAACGTCCGCTAATGCCCACTGCTGCACCCCACATCGTCGTACTCATTCCCACCTGGATCGAGGCACGCCCCTTCGTACTGGCCCACGGCGACACCGTCGAGGTCTTCCGCTGCGGGGTGGGCTCCCTGGCCTGCGCCGAAGCGACGATCCGCACCATCCGACGGAGACGCCCCGACCGGCTCGTGCTGGCCGGGATCGCCGGAGCCCGCGACCGTGCGCTCCCCCTGTGCCGATCGCTGCTGGTCGAGCAGGAGAACCTCGCCGCACTCGGCTCGCTGCGCGACGGCGGGTTCCACCCCCTGGCCGCACACGACACGCCGGAGCGAAACGGCTACCGGTGTTCCCTGCCCGACGGCGCGCCGTTCCGGAGCGTCGTCTCCGACACGGTCGAGACCGCCGGCACCCCCTACCGCTCCCCGCTGTCGTCGGCCGCCATCGAAAACATGGAGGGAGCCGGCTTCTTTGCCGTCTGCCGGACCTTCGGAGTGCCCTTTACCGAACTGCGCTGCCTCTCCAACTACGTGGGCGATCCCTTCGCGCAATGGCGTCTGGGCGAGGCAACCGAACGGCTTGCCGCCGACCTGGTCCGCCTGCTGGAATGGCTTCACACGACCCCCTCTGCAACCGAACAATCGACCAATCATCCATAGCATGACACTCAATCTTTCCATATCCCCCTGTCCGAACGACACCTTCATGTTCGACGCCCTGCTTCACGGCCGCATCGACACGGAAGGGCTCACGTTCGACGTCACCTTTGCCGATATTGAACAGCTCAACTCGCGGCTGATCGTTCCCCAGAACGGCCAGCCGGCCGTCAGCAAGGCCAGCTACGCCATCCTGCCCCTCATCGCCGACCGCTACTGTGCCCTGCACAGCGGCAGCGCGCTGGGACGCGGCAACGGTCCCCTGCTGGTCACCGCCGACGAGGAGGCCTCAACCGACGACTGCGCCATGCGGATCGCCATCCCGGGACGCCACACGACGGCCAACCTGCTGCTCGAACGGCTCTATCCCCATCTGGCCGACAAACGCTCCTATCTCTTCTCCGACATTCCGCACGTGGTGGCCCGCGGCGAATGCGACGCGGGGGTGCTGATCCACGAGGGGCGCTTCGTCTACAAGAACTACGGACTGCACCTGATGGCCGACCTGGGCGTGGAGTGGGAGAAACGCACGGGACTGCCGCTGCCGCTGGGCGTCATCGTGGTGGACCGCACGCTGCCCGGCCAGGTGCAGGCCACCGTCGACCGCGTGCTGCGCCGCAGCATCGAGTACGCCTTCGCCCATCCCGACGAGAGCCTGCCCTTCGTGCGCAGCCATGCCCAGGAGCTCGACGAACAGGTCATGCGCAGCCACATCGACACCTTCGTGAACACCTACTCGACCGACCTCGGCGAGGAGGGCTGCCGGGCCGTCGCACGGTTGCTGGACATGCAGCCGGAGACGTTTTTGCGCAGCTGACCGGCCGCCGCACGCGAAACGGCCGGCAACCATGCGGCGTTTCGGCGAATTATGCGTACTTTTGCCGCCAGGAAAAGTCTGCCGCGGCGTTCCGTCGCTGCCCCGCCCGCGGGGGAGAGGAAAGTCCGGGCAACACAGAGCACCGTCCTACCTAACGGGTAGATGTCCGTGAGGGCACGGTTCAAGGTAACAGAGAACAACCGCCTCCGTCCTGCGGAGGCAAGGGTGAAAAGGCGGGGTAAGAGCCCACCGTCCGTCGTGGCGACACGCGGAGCCGTACCACCGACGGGTTGCAAGGCCATGTATACCGACATTCAAGGGTTGCTCGCCCGCTGTCGGGGGGTAGGCCGCTGGAGCGTGCGGGAGACCGTACGAGTAGATAAATGGCGGAAGCGCACCGCACCGCGAGGGGCGGCGGCGTACAGAACCCGGCTTACAGCCGCATGCAGACTTTCCCTCTTTTTTTGTTGTCGTCCGGCGTCGGCCGCACCCTTCCGCACCGGCCTTTCATGCCTACCGCTTTGGAAACAAACATCCGCATCTCCGATTTCGACTACCCGCTGCCCGACGAACGCATCGCCCGTTTCCCGCTCGAGGAGCGCGACCGCTCGCGCCTGCTGGTGTGGCGCCGCGGAACGATCACCGAGACCGTCTTCCGCAACATCCGCAGCGAACTGCCCGACGGCACCCTGCTCGTCTTCAACAACACGAAGGTCATCCGCGCCCGCATCATCATGCACAAGCCCAGCGGTGCGCGCATCGAGATCTTCTGCCTCGAACCGCACGAACCGGCCGACTACGAGCGTGCCTTTGCCGTACGGGGCGAGTGCCGCTGGCAATGCATCGTGGGCAACCTCAAGAAATGGAAGGAAGGCCCCCTGCGGATCGACTTCGACCACGACGGCCGACCCTGCCGGCTCGAGGCGTGGCACGAAGGCACGGCGGGTACGGCCCACATCATCCGCTTCGTCTGGGATGCCGACTTCACCTTCGGCCAGCTGCTCGAACACCTCGGCCGCATTCCCATCCCGCCCTACCTCGGCCGCGACAGCGAGGAGATCGACAACACCCGCTACCAGACCGTCTATTCGCGCTTCGAGGGCTCGGTAGCCGCCCCGACGGCGGGCCTGCACTTCACGCCCGAACTGATCGACGCCCTGCGCCGCGACGGCATCGGCACGGCCGAAGTGACCCTCCACGTGGGGGCAGGCACCTTCCTGCCCGTCAAGACGGACGACCCCACCCGACACGCCATGCACACGGAGCACTTCGAGGTGACGCTCGACACGCTCCACCGGCTGGCCGCCGCCGTTGCCGAGGGGCGCATCGTGGCAGTAGGCACCACCTCGGTGCGCACGCTCGAATCGCTGCCCGTGCTGGGCTGGCGCGTCGTGACGGAAGGCGACCCCCACACCGAACGGGTGATCGGCCAGTGGGAGGCCTACGCCATCCCGGCCGAGCAGGACGGCGCCCGATTGCTCGGCGCCCTGATCGCCTACCTGGAGACACACGACATGGACCGGATCCGCACCGCCACGCAGATCATGATCATGCCCGGCTTCACCTACCGCATGATCGTCGGCATGGTGACCAACTTTCACCAGCCCAAGAGCACGCTGCTGCTGCTCGTGTCGGCCTTCATCGGCGAGGCGTGGCACGACGTCTACCGCTATGCGCTGGAGAACGGATTCCGCTTCCTGAGCTACGGCGACAGTTCGCTGCTGCTCCGCTGAGCCCCGTCGCCACAGGCCGCATTTACGGCCCCGAAATTTGGATTCCGTACAAAAAAAAGATACTTTTGTAACAATATACAACCCTCACCGAGCCCCCTCCCGCTACCCAAACCAACCCCGACCGCCATCACCGGCGGCCACAAAAACAACCGTATACCCAAATAACCCTACACACCATGTCGATTGCAAAAGTATGCGTACTGATCGATGGCGGTTTTCTGGAATCGTCCTTCAAGAAAAGTAATCCGGGGCAATCATTCACGTCCGACAACGTACTGCACGAGGTGAGCCGTACGATCGAAGCCATCCGTGCCAAAACGGCCGAGGATTCCGAAACGATCGAAGACGTACTCTACCGTATTTTCTATTACGACTGCCTGCCTTTCGGCGGCACCATCAAAAAGATCGACGGCGGCCAGAAAGATTTCTCGATGACGCAGGCCTACCGCGACAAACTCGCCTTCCTGGACGAACTGGCCAAACGCGAACGCGTCGCCCTCCGCATCGGCCAGCTGGCCTTCACCGGTTGGGCGCCCCAGATCGACTATTCGGCCATGCAGCCCACCATCACCGGCTACCGCCCGCTGTTCCGCCAGAAAGGCGTGGACATGAAATTCGGTCTGGACATGGCCTGGCTCGCCACCCGCAAGGTGGTGGACAAGATCGCCCTGATCGCCGGCGATTCGGACTTCATCACACCGATCAAGTTCGCCCGCAAAGAGGGCCTGCAGGTCTACCTGAACCACTTGGGCAACCCCATCAAGGACGACCTCATCAAACACTGCGACTTCATCATCTGATTCCAAAACTTCAGCGCCCGCCGTCCGGATCCCCCGACGGCGGGCGTCGCATACCCGCAACCTCCCCGACAATGACTCCCTACGACACGCGCGACTGGCTCCCGACCACGGCCAAAGAGGTGGAAGCACTCGGCTGGGACTACCTCGACGTCATCCTGTTCTCCGGCGATGCCTACATCGACCACCCCTCCTTCGGAGCGGCGGTCATCGGCCGGCTGCTGCAGACCGAAGGCTACCGCGTGGCCATCGTGCCGCAGCCCAACTGGCGCGACGACCTGCGCGACTTCCGCAAACTGGGCAAACCGCGCCTCTTCTTCGGCGTCTCGGCCGGCAGCATGGATTCGATGGTGAACCACTACACGGCCAACCTCCGCCTGCGCAGCGACGATGCCTACACGGCCGGCGGCAAGGCCGGATTCCGCCCCGACCGCGCGGTGACCGTCTATACGCGCATTCTCAAGTCGCTCTACCCGAACACGCCCGTCGTGATCGGCGGCATCGAGGCATCGTTGCGCAGACTGACCCACTACGACTACTGGAGCGACTCGCTCCACCCCTCGGTACTGATCGACAGCGGGGCCGACCTGCTCATGTACGGCATGGGCGACAAGTCGATCATCGACGTGGCCCGCGCCATGCGCAACGGATTCAATGCCAAGCTGCTGCGCAAGCTGCCCCAGGTGGCCTTCGTGGCCGACGACGACTACGTGAACCGGCTCGATCCGGCCCACACCCTCCGCCTGCACGCCTACGAGGAGTGCGTGGCCGACAAGACGGCCTTCGCCGAAAACTTCGTCCACATCGAGGTGGAGAGCAACCGGCTGCGGCAGGAGACCACGCTCGTGGAGCGCACGGGCGACCGGTGGGTTGTGGTCACGCCCCCCTATCCGGCATTGACCGAAGCCGAGATCGACCACAGTTTCGATCTGCCCTACACCCGCCTGCCCCACCCCCGCTACCGCAACCGGGGGACGATTCCCGCCTATGAGATGATCAAACACTCGGTCAATCTCCACCGGGGCTGCTTCGGCGGATGCAGCTTCTGCACCATATCGGCCCACCAGGGCAAGTTCATCTCCTCGCGCAGCGAGCGTTCGATCCTCGCCGAGGTGGAGAAAGTCACCCGCATGGAGGATTTCCGGGGCTACCTCTCCGACATCGGCGGCCCCTCGGCCAACATGTACGGCATGGGCGGCCGCGACCGCACCCGCTGCGAAAGCTGCACGCGTCCCTCGTGCCTCCACCCGAAACCCTGCCCCAACCTCGACAACAGCCACCGGCGGCTGCTCGAGCTCTACCGCCGCATCGGCGAGGTCAAGGGGGTCAAGAAGGCCTTTATCGGCAGCGGCATCCGCTACGACCTCTTCGACCACACGGACGGCGGGGCCTACCTGCGCGAGGTGATCCTGAACCACACCTCCGGCCGGTTGAAGGTGGCCCCCGAACATACGGAGGAGAAGGTGCTGAAGCTGATGCGCAAACCCTCGTTCGACCTGTTCCGCGAACTGAACGCCGACTTCAACCGCATCTGCCGCGAACACGGGCTGAAATACCAGCTGATCCCCTACTTCATTTCGAGCCACCCGGGCTGCACGGAGCAGGACATGCAGCACCTGTCGGAGATCACCCGTTCGCTCAACTTCCACCTCGAACAGGTGCAGGACCTGACCCCCACGCCGATGACGCTCAGCTCGGTGATGTTCTACACGGGCATGGATCCCTACACCCGGCAGCCGCTCTACGTGGCCCGCACGCAGGAGGAGAAACGACGCCAGAAGAGCTACTTCTTCCGCGAGGCGGACGGCAGCCTGCGCCGCGACCAGCTCGCCCCCCACGGGGCCAAGCACCATGCCGAGAACCTGGCTCCGAAAAAACACCGCCCCGGTGGCGGCAACCCCGATTCCGGCGACCGCTCCCGAACCACCGACGGACAGCCGTCCCGTCCCCGCTCCCGACGTCGATAGACCGGACGCCTCCCTCCGCCCGGTCTGCGGCCCATGCAGCCGCGTCGATTGGCGAACCTTATCCGCAAATCGGATTGCATCAGAAAATACCACACTCCGGCCAGGCAGCTGACAGCCAGCGGGGGTACAGCGGTCGGGCGGCCGGAGTGCCGCCCCAGGCCGTGCATCGTCGCCGGCTTTTTCGTATCTTTATCCTCCGATTTTTCCAAACGCATCATCATGGCTAGAAGTTACCCTTCCAATGCGAACAATCGCCAAGCGGCTGATTCGCTGACCGATACTCCATCCACCCTGCCGCCCCAGGCCGTCGAACTGGAGGAGGCCGTGCTGGGCGCCCTCATGCTGGAGGGCGACAGCATCACGACCGTGCAGGAATTTCTGACTGCCGACGCCTTCTACCTCGACACGCACCGCACCATCTACCGGGCCATCGAGGAGCTGGCCTCCGAGAACAAGCCGATCGACCTGCTGACCGTCACCGAGAAGCTCAAGAAGATGAAGAAGCTGAAGGAGGTCGGCGGCGCCCCCTTCCTCGCCCAGCTCACCCAGAAGGTGGCTTCGGCCATGAACATCGAGTTCCACGCCACCATCATCGCCCAGAAATATGTCCAGCGCGAACTGATCCGCGCCTCGACCGAGATCCAGAAACGCTCCTATGACGAGAGCTCGGACGTCACCGACCTGATCGACTTTGCCGAATCGGAGATCTTCAAGGTATCGGAAGGACACGTCAAACGGGACGTACAGAACGCCAGCGTCATCTTCGACAAGGCCATGAAGGCGATCGAGGAGGCCCACGCCAAGGGCGGCACGATGAACGGCGTGCCCACCGGCTTCACCCATCTGGACAAGCTGACGCTCGGCTGGCAGCCCTCTGACCTGATCATCATCGCGGCCCGTCCGTCGATGGGCAAAACGGCCTTCGTCCTCTCGATGGCGCGCAACATGGCCATCGACTACGAGAAACCGGTTGCCATCTTCTCCCTGGAGATGAGCGCCGTGCAGCTGATGATGCGTCTGATCGTGGCCGAATCGGGCCTCTCGTCGGCCGATATCCGCAGCGGCAAGCTCACCGCCGAACAGTGGCGCCACCTGGAACAGACCACCCGCGCGCTGCCTGCCGCTCCGCTCTTCATCGACGACACCCCGGCACTCTCCATCTACGAGCTGCGCTCCAAGGCACGCCGTCTGAAGGCCCAGCACGACATTCAAATTCTCATCATCGACTACCTGCAGCTGATGACCGGCGACGTGAACAGCCGCGGCAACCGTGAACAGGAGGTCGCCTCCATCTCGCGCGGCCTGAAGTCGATCGCCAAGGAGCTGAATATCCCGATCATTGCCCTCTCGCAGCTGAACCGTTCGATCGAGTCGCGTTCGGGTCTGAAACGGCCCCAGCTCTCCGACCTGCGTGAGTCGGGCGCCATCGAGCAGGATGCCGACATCGTGGCCTTCATTCACCGCCCCGAGTATTTCGGCTTCACGCAGGACGAGGACGGCAACCCCACGGCTGGCATGGCCGAGATCATTTTGGCCAAGCACCGTAACGGCGCCACCGACACCGTCCGGCTGCGCTTCCGCAAGGAGCAGGCCCGCTTCCTCGACTACGACGACGAGGTGGGCGGCGACTCGTTTATCGACAGCAGCATGAACGACGACTTCGGCTCGTCGCTCTCGGCAGCCGGCGCCGCCGACTTCGACTCGGAATTCGGTACCGACGGCGGCTCGTTCGGCCGCCCGATGAAGACCTTCGACGAGGAGAGTCCCTTCTAAACCCGTTACGCCCATGTTCACCCGCACCTACGCTGCCACCCTGATCGGCATCGACGCCCTGATCGTCGAAGCCGAAGCCAACATCACGCCCGGACTGGGCATGTTCCTCGTGGGCCTGCCCGACAATGCCGTGCGCGAAAGCCAGGAGCGCATCCGCTCGGCCTTCGACAACAGCGGACTGCACATGCCCGGCAAGAAGGTGGTCGTCAATCTGGCCCCGGCCGATATCCGCAAGGAGGGATCGGCCCTCGACCTGACCATTGCCACGGCCATTCTGGCGGCCACGGAGCAGGTGTCGTCCGAACGGACAGGCAGTTACCTGATCATGGGCGAACTTTCGCTCGACGGCACGATCCGTCCCATCCGGGGCGCCCTGCCCATTGCCGTCCGCGCCCGCGAAGCGGGTTTCCGGGGCTTCATTCTGCCCCGGGAGAATGCGCCGGAGGCCGCCGTGGTGGAGGGACTGGAGGTGATCGCCGCCGACACCCTCGCCGGGGTGGTCGGCTTTCTCAACGGCCAGACGGCCATCGAACCGTACCACAACGCCCCCGCCGCACAGACGGAGAGCGACAACCCCTACGAGGAGGATTTTGCCGACGTCAAGGGACAGCTGCAGGTCAAGCGGGCCCTCGAGGTGGCGGCTGCCGGAGGCCACAATGTGCTGATGATCGGTTCGCCCGGTTCGGGCAAGACGATGCTGGCCCGGCGGATGCCCTCCATCATGCCCCCCATGACCGTGGCCGAATCGCTCGAGACGACCAAGATCCACTCCGTGGCCGGCAAGATCGGCAGCGAGCGAGGACTGCTCACGCGGCGCCCGTTCCGCGCACCCCATCACCTCGCCTCGCAGGTGGCGCTGATCGGCGGCGGCTCGAATCCGCAGCCGGGCGAGATCTCGCTCGCCCACAACGGCATCCTCTTCCTCGACGAGCTGCCCGAATTCGGACGGAGCGTGCTCGAAATTCTGCGCCAGCCGCTCGAGGACAAGAAAGTGACCGTCTCGCGCGCCAAATACTCGATCGAATACCCGGCCAACTTCATGCTGGTGGCCGCCATGAACCCCTGCCCGTGCGGCTACTACAACCACCCCACCAAGGAGTGCGTGTGCAGCGCGGGCGCCGTGTTCCGCTACCTCAACCGCATCTCGGGCCCGCTGCTCGACCGCATCGACCTCCACGTCGAGGTCACGCCCGTTCCCTTTGAGGAGATCGCCGACGATGTGCCCCGCGAACGGTCGGCCGACATCCGCCGACGGGTCATTGCCGCCCGCGCCCGCCAGGCCGAACGGTTTGCCGACATCGAAGGCATCCTCACGAACGCCATGATGAATGCCGCCATGCTGCGCCGCTTCTGCCGCCTCGACGATGCCTGCAACGCCATGCTCTCGCGGGCCATGGAACGGCTCAACCTCTCGGCCCGCGCCTACGACCGCATCGTCAAGGTGGCCCGCACCATCGCCGACCTGGCGGGCGACGAAGACATCCGGCCCGCCCACGTAGCCGAAGCGATCAACTACCGCAGCCTCGACCGCGAAAGCTGGGGCAAATAGCCCGCCACCCGTTCACCCCATCCGCCTTGCACGCCGCCCGTCCCATACCGCCTGCTCCGTTTGCGAAGATCCTCCCCGCCATCGTCGCCGGCATTCTTGCGGCCGACGCCCTCCCCGCACTCTCCCTCCGGACGGCCGTCGTAGTCTCCCTTCTCCTGCTGGGCGCCATGATCCTGTGCCGCCGACACGACACGGCAGCCACCCTCTGCACCTATGCCGCCCTTTTCTGCGTGGCCGCCGCCATGACCTGCGCCACCCGGCCCCGCTCGAACCTGCCCCGCAACCGGGAACTCATGCTGACCCTCGAGGTGGCCGAAGCGCCCGTTTCCACGGGCCGCTGGCTGCGCACGACCGCCCGCATCGATGCCTTCCGTCCCGTGGAGGGCGATACGGTCCGCTGGCAGCAGTCGGGCGAAAAGGTGCTCCTGCGCATCGACACGAGCCATACCGTCACGGCCGGCGAACGGCTGATCGTCACCGGCCGGGCCAGCGATCTCGGCAGCGGCGCCTATGCCTCCTATGCCCGGCTGATGCAACGGCGCGGCTACGGAGCCGCCCTGTGGGTCAATGCCCGCCAGACCGTGTTGCGCCTGCCCGACCACCGCCTCACGCTCCGCGCCCGCGCCTCGCTGCTCCAACGGACGGCCACCGAACGGCTCGCCCGCCTGCACCTGCGTCCCGACGCCTTTGCCACGGCCGCCGCCATGACCACCGGCGACCGGAACGCCATCGATGCCTCCCTGCGCGACCGCTACGGAGCGACGGGCACCTCGCACCTGCTGGCCGTATCGGGACTGCACGTGGGCATCGTCGCCCTGCTGGTCAACCTGCTGCTGTGGCCGCTGGCCGCCCTGCGCGGCGGCCACCTGCTGCGCAATCTGCTCGCACTGCCCGCCATCTGGGGCTATGCCGCGCTGACCGGCCTCTCGCCGTCGGTCGTGCGGGCTGCCACCATGTTCTCCGGCGTACAGCTTGCCCTGGCCGCTTCGCAAAGCCGGTCGAGCCTCAACCTGCTCTGCGCCACCGCTTCCATCATGCTGCTCGTGTGGCCCAACTACCTGTTCGACGTCAGCTTCCAGCTCTCGTTTGCCGCCGTGGTGGGCATCTTCCTGCTCTACCGTCCGCTCTACGGTGCCGTGCGCAGCCGTTTCCGGGCCGCCAACGCCTGCTGGAGCCTTTTCTTGGTCGGACTGGCCGCCACCCTCGCCACCCTGCCGCTGGTCTCCTGCCACTTCGGCCGCATCCCGCTGATCGGCCTGGTCATCAACCCGCTGCTCATCCTGACGGCCAACGTCACCGTGCTGGCCTCGCTGGTGTGGATCCTCGCGCCGCTGCCCGCACTGAACGGCTTTTTCTCCACCCTCATCGGCGCCACAGCCGGTCTGCAGAACGACCTGATCGCCACGGCGGCTGCCCAAAGCTGGGCCTCGCTGCCGCTCCGGCTCTCCCCGGCGGAGGCGCTGCTCGCCTACCTGCTGCCGATGCTGCTCTGGCTGCTGCTCCGCCGCTACCGCACCTCCCGAACCTCCGCCCGCCGCACTGTGCCGCCGGCGGATAAAATTCCGATGCCATGACACTCGAAGAGATCCGCCTGCTCGACACCCCCGCCCTGCGCGACGCCGTCGATGCCAACCTCGAACGCGACCCGAACGCCATCGCCCTCGACAAACGGCTGCCCCATGCGGCGCTGGTCGCCACGCAGGTCAAATACCTGCAACGCGCCCGGCGCAAGCTGCCCACCTACTTTGCCGCCCGAGCCATCATCCCCTCGCTGGCCTTCGAACAGGCCAGCAGCGAGGCCGCAGCCGCCTGCAAGACCTGGTCGGGCAACCGCTGCATCGACCTCACCTGCGGACTGGGCGTCGATACGCTGGCTCTTTCCAAGGCATTCGGGGAGGTGATCTCCATCGAGCGCGACGCCGTCGTGGCCGAAACGGCCCGCATCAACTTCGCCCGCATGGGGGCAACGAACATCACGGTCGTCAACGACACGGCCGAAGTCTTTCTGCAACGGTTTGCCGCCGAGGGGCGCACCGCCGACCTGATCTATGCCGATCCCGACCGGCGCAGCGACACGGGACGCAAACTGGTGCTGCTGGAGGAGTGCCGACCCGACATCCGGGCCCTGTTGCCGCTGCTGCGCCGGCTGACGCCCCGCATTGCCGTCAAACTTTCGCCGCTGTTCGACGTAGCCGAGGCGTTCCGCATCTTCGGCGACCGCAGTCGTGTGCGGGCCATCTCGCAGCACGGCGAGTGCAAGGAACTGCTCGTCGAAACGGGCGATGCGGTGACCGTCCCTGCCGTCGGGGTCACCGTGCTCGACCGGGGCGAGGCCTGGTTCGCAACCGGGGAGACCCCACCCGACCGGCCCGTCGGTCCCTTTGAGCCCCCCTACCGCTACCTACTCATGCCCGACGTGGCGCTGCGCAAGACCCGCACGACGGAGCGCTATGCGGCCACTGCGCTGCCCGACGCCTTTGCCGCCCCGGACGACGGCTACCTGTTTCTCAACCGGCTGCCCGACCGGCCGCCGCTGGGACGACTTTTCGAGATCCGCTCCTGCGAACGGTTCGACCCCGCCCGGCTCAAACGCTCCCTGCGCGAACGGGGCATCCGCTCGGCCGAACTCCACCTCCACCGCTGTCCGCTCGGAGCCGCCGCCCTGGCCCGCCGCCTCGGCATCCGGGAGGGCGGCGAAGTCTGCCTGGCCTTCACCGGAATCGGCGACACGCTTTGGGCAATCGAATTAAAAACGATAACTTTGTAAGAAACGGGGACCGCACCGGTCCCGCAACACGCATCCTTCCGTGAAAGCAAAGGCGTTTTTCAAAAAGATACAGGATTTCATCAGCGGCGAGGTGTGGCTCAGGACCCCCGACGAGTACGACTCGCGCAAGCAGTGGTGGTTCGTGCGCCAGCTGCGGCTGATCCTCTACACGGCTCAGGGCGTGCGTCAGCACAACACGGTGGTCCACTCCGCCGCACTGACCTTCTACACGCTCATGTCGCTGGTCCCCTTCCTGGCGCTCGGTTTTGGCATCATCAAGGGATTCGGCTTCGAGCATACGCTCGAAGAGTACCTCTACGACCGTTTTCCGCAGAGTGAAGCCCTGATTGCCAACGTCTTCACCTTCATCAACAACGTACTGATGCGCACCAGCGGCGGACTGGTGGCCATCACGGGTATGGTCGTGCTGGTGTGGGCAGCCGCCAGCGTCTTCAACAACGTCGAGAGCGCCTTCAATGCCATCTGGGAGGTGAAGCAGTCACGCAGCCTCACCCGGAAGGCCAGCACCTACACGGCCGTGATCTTCATCCTGCCGCTCTTGGTCACCCTGCTGATCATTCTGCTCTCCTATGTCCGCCATCTGCTGGCCACCCACATCCCCTTCTCGGACGGCGTGCTCTACTGGGTCATCTCCTTCGCCCTCATCTGGCTGATTCTGGCTGCCGCCTACAAGTTGATTCCCAATACAAAAGTCAATGTCGGCTATGCCGCACAGGCGGCCCTCTTCGCCGCCATCGCCTTCTCGGCCTTCCAGATGTTCTATGTCTACCTGCAGAACAGCGTCTCCTCCTACAACATCATCTATGGCAGTTTCGCGGCCATTCCGCTCTTCCTGTTCTGGATCCAGGTCAGCTGGCAGATCATTCTGTTCGGCGCCGAGCTGTCGTTTGCTTTCCAGAACGTAAACAGTTTCATGCAGGAGCAGGACGCACATACCATCTGCACCGACAACCGCCGCAAGGTGATGGTGGCCACCCTGCTGGTCATCATGCGCAGCTACCGGAACAACCAGGAGGGCATCTCGGCCACCGACATCGCTCACACGCTCCGACTATCGGTGCGTCTGGTGCGCGACGCTACCTATACGCTCGAAAAGGCAAAGATCATAGTTGTTATACCCAGGGATAATGACAAAAATCAGAAAACGAAACATTACGTGCCCCCTTATGGCATTCACGGCATGACCCTCTGCGATGTCATCACCCTCACCGAACACATCGGCACCACCGTGCACGGCCAGGCCGACAACCACTACCTGCGCGTGGCATCGGAGCGTCTCGATAGCATGGCAGCCCACATGGCCGCCTCGAACGACAACATCCTGCTGACCGACCTGCTCAATGAAAGTGACGATCATAGGTAGCGGCAACGTAGCCGCAGCATTCGCCCGGGCCATTGCATCGACCGCCGGCCTCCGCCTGCAGGAAATCTGCGCCCGCAATGCCGAACGGGGAAGTGCGCTGGCCGACCGATACGGCGCTGCCCATGTACCGACCCCCGAGGCGGTCTCGCCCGCCGACCTCTACCTGATGGCCGTCAGTGACGGCGCCGTCGGCGAACTCTCCGCCCGGCTGGCAGCGCCCGCCACCTCCGTCGTGGCCCATACGGCCGGCGGTCTGGGCCTCGACGCCCTCCGCTGCCCGACCCGCCACCGGGGCGTACTCTACCCCCTGCAGACCTTCTCGGCCGGACGCGCGATCGATTTCCGGTCGCTTCCCCTGCTCATCGAGGCCACCGACGAGGTGGCCCGGCAGCGCATTGAGACGGCAGCTGCCTCCCTTTCGGAACGGGTCGTCCCCGCCGACAGCGCCCTGCGCAACCGCATCCACGTGGCCGCGGTTTTTGCCTGCAACTTCACCAACCACCTCCTCGCCCGGGCCACACACCTGCTCAAGGAGGCGGACATCGACGCCTGTCTGCTCCATCCGCTGATCCGCGAGACGCTCGACAAGGCCCTCGCGGTCGCCGATCCGGCCACCGTACAGACCGGCCCGGCCGCACGTCACGACGAGGTAACGCTCCGGCGCCACCTGGCCCTGCTGGCCGGCGAACAGGATCCGGTCTACACCGCGATATATCAACTTTTAAGCAACAGCATATGGGAAACTTCAAAGAAGACATAGCCCGGGTCGAAGCCTTCATCTTCGACATCGACGGCGTATTCACCGACGGCACCTTCATTCCGCTGCCCGACAACGACTACCTGCGGGCCTATAATGCCAAAGATGCCTATGCCGTCAGCTATGCGCTGAAACAGGGCTACAAGATCTTCGTCATCACCGGCGGCCGGGGCAAAACGCTCGAGAGCCGCTTCCGCTACCTCAACGTCACCGAATGCCATCTGCACGTCTCGGACAAGATCGCCGTACTGCAGGAGATCTTCACCCGCCACAGACTGGACCCCGCCAACGTGATTTTCATGGGCGACGACCTGCCCGACGTGGAGTGCATGCGGGCGGTAGGCATTCCCGTCTGCCCGGCCGATGCGGCCAGCGAGGCAATCGAAGCAGCCCGCTACGTCTCCGAATTCGGCGGCGGCAAGGGCTGCGTGCGCGACATCATCGAACAGACCCTCCGCGCCCAGGGCAAATGGGGGCTCTCCCTCAAGGGCATCCACGACGGTGGCATCACCACCAACTGACCGTCCCCTCACCGCAAAACACAATCGTCCGCTGCGGACCGCAATGATCGGTCGTGCAGCGGACGATTCGTTTCACCCCCCAAGGGTCTACAGCTCCTTGCGCAGACGTGCCACGGGGATTCCCAACGTCTCGCGGTACTTGGCCACCGTGCGGCGGGCAATGTGGTAACCCATATTGGTGAGAATATCCATCAGTTCAGAATCGGTCTTCGGATTGCGCTTGTCCTCGCGGCTGATGCAGTCCAGCAGAATCTTCTTGATCTCATAGGCCGACACCTCTTCACCGCTGTCGGTCTGCATGCCTTCCGAAAAGAGGCGCTTCAACGGCACGATGCCGAACGGAGTCTGAATGAACTTGCCGTTCACCACCCGCGAGACGGTCGAAACGTCCAGTCCGACCCGATCCGCAATATCCTTCAGGATCATCGGGCGCAACTTGCTCTCGTCCCCCTCGACGAAATAGGGGCGCTGCAAGTCATAGATGGCCTGCATGGTGCGCAGCAGGGTATCCTGCCGCTGGCGGATGGCCGAGATGAACCACTTGGCCGACTCGATCTTGTTCTTGACGAACTGCAGCGCCTCGCGCTCCTCCTTGCTCTGCTCGCCCTCGGGCGAACCGCTCATGCGGCGGATCACATCGGCATACTTGCGGTTGATCTTCAGCTCGGGCACATTGCAGGTGTTCAACCGGAGGTGCTGCTCGCCGTCGTGCTCCTCGAGAATGAAATCGGGCACCACATAGGGCGTAGCAATGTTGCCCCCTTCGTTGTAGAGGTTGCCTGGCTTGGGCGAGAGCCGCTGGATCTCGTCGATCGCCTCCCGGAACTGCTCCTGCGAGAGATTGAACCGGGCCATGATCTTGTCGTAATGCTTCTTGGTAAACTCCGCAAAGCAACTCTTCAGGATGCGGATGGCCAGCTGCCGCGCCTCGGTGGCCGGCTCCATCCGTTCGAGCTGCAGCAACAGACACTCACGGATGTCCCGCGCCCCCACCCCGGGCGGCTCCAGCGACTGCACGATGCGCAACCCCTGCTCCAGGGCAGGGAGTTCAACCTCCTTGCCGTACGTGAAGGCGATGTCGTCGGCCACCGACTGCAGGTCGATCCGCAGGTAGCCGTCCTCATCGATGTTGCCGATGATATAGCGGGCCAACTCGTCCTGCTCCTGCGGCAGATCGCGGTAGGAGAGCTGCTCCAGCAGGTAGTCGTGCAGACTCTCCCCCTCGAACAACACGGTCTGACGCGACTTGTCGTCACGCGAGTAGTTGTTGACATACGACTTGTAGGAAGGGGTATCGGCCTCGCGCAGATATTCGTCCATCGACACCTCCTTGGGCAGGCCGGCGTCGTCGCTGCTGTCATGCTCGTCCGTAATCTCCTCCTCGAGCACGGGATTTTCCTCGATCTCCTGCCGGACACGCTGTTCGAGCTGCATGGTGGGCAACTCCAGCAGCTTGACCGTCTGGATCTGCTGGGGAGAAAGTTTCTGTAACTGTTTGAGTACCTGTTTCTGGTTGATGGCCGCCATAGGGGGAATCTGTCGTTTGGGTGGATGTTTCGTTGTTGGAACGGTAGGCCGAACCGGTTTGTTGCATATCGACGCCTGTTTCCGTTATCACCGGAGCGCGTCAAACGAACGACGGGTGTTTACAGCCAGCTGCAAACGCCCGTCATACGTAGAGTTACGCCACTGAAGACGGCGCAAGCATCAGAACTCGGCATTCTTCGGCGTACGCGGGAAGGGAATCACGTCGCGGATGTTGGCCATGCCCGTTACGAAGAGCAGCAGACGCTCGAAGCCCAGGCCGAAGCCGCTGTGCGGCGCCGAACCGAACCGGCGGGTATCCATGTACCACCACAGCGTGTCCATGCTCATGCCCAGCTCCTTGATGCGGCGGTCGAGTTTCTCGTAGTCGGCCTCGCGCTCCGAACCGCCGATGATCTCGCCGATCTTCGGGAAGAGCACATCCATGGCGCGCACCGTCTTGCCGTCGTCGTTCTGCTTCATGTAGAAGGCCTTGATGTCCTTCGGGTAGTTGATGAGGATGACCGGACGCTTGAAGTGCTTCTCGACCAGGTAACGCTCGTGTTCGCTCTGCAGGTCGCATCCCCAGTCAACCGGGAACTCGAACTTCTGACCGCTCTGCTTCAGGATCTCGATGCCTTCCGTGTAGTTGAGGCGCACGAAATCTTCGTTCACCACCATCCGCAGCCGCTCGATCAGCTCGTTGTCGTACATCTTGTTGAGGAATTCGAGGTCTTCCATGCAGTTGTCCAGCGCATAGCGGATCAGGTATTTGAGGAAGTCCTCGGCCAGATCCATGTCATCCTCCAGTTCATAGAAGGCCATCTCCGGCTCGATCA
>DXCC01000027.1 GCA_019116245.1 Candidatus Tidjanibacter faecipullorum | reverse complement strand
CTATGTGACCAGTTTATGCTCATACGCAATTATGCGAAAGACACGGATGGGTTGTTCGCCCGGATTATCGGGAAAATCAGCGCACTTACAATCCTACAATACATTAACTACAAAAACAACAAGCCCATTGGAAGAGTCAAGTATGCGCTGACTTAATTCCGCCAACGGGTATTGATTTATCTTCCGCAGTCTGTATCTCTTTTTCAATATGCTCTGTTAAAGCCTTTAATTTGGCCCTTTTCTCCAAAAGCATTTCTCTTTCTTCGCCGGGAATATTAGGTATGTTGATCTCGTTTTTCTTTCCCCACCGTTTAGCTTCTACCCAAATACCACTGCCGATACGGATTCTGTTATCCTTGCTGACATAAATCCGCATACAAATTTCCGATTCTCCGGCGGCATCTTTTTTTTCTGCTGATATTATAATACGTCTTGCCCATATTTTTACTTTTTCGGCAAGTTATAATATCCTTCGGAATACACAAAATATTCCGGGCACTTTTTGGGCACTTTTGTTCCAAACCATCGAAAACAGTATAAAACACATTCAATTGAAATAAACTTTTATTTATTGATATATAGATAATTACATACAAAATTCAATGGTTTGTATTTTGGTAGTTTTTGACGTTTCAAAACCGGCTCCGGGTACGGAAAGTGCAGGCAGAAATCTTCTGTCTGCACTTTTTTGTATGGAGCGGACGTGTGGGGGGGGAGCCGCGCCGGGGCCGGCCGGCTGCGAGCAATGTGTTGATGACGCAGGTGAAAACCGGAAAATAAAAAAGAGGCAACCGCATTGCGATTGCCTCTTTCGTCGGGATGACTGGACTCGAACCAGCGACCTTTGGTCCCCCAGACCAACATTCTAACCGGACTGAACTACATCCCGCCTTCTGAATTCGGGATGCAAATATAGAGTGCATTCCTGAAAAATGCAAACGATTCGGCAAATATTTTGTCCGATCGTATTTCCGAACCGCTGCAGGCAGATTTTCCCTATCTTTGGGACGATTGTGTGTCCGTCGGCTCCGTTGCGGGCGGGCGGTGTCCGGATGTCGGACGAAAGAAAGCCATAAAAAACTGATAACATGGATCATATTGATGAAGATCTGCGGAGAAATAACCTGTTTTTCCGGCAGCTGCTGTTTCTCGGCGTGCTGATTACCATTGGTCTGGTCATGTTGAACGAACTGTCGTTCGTGATCGGATCGTTTCTCGGAGCCATCACGCTCTATCTGTTGGTCAAACCATGGCGGCATGCGCTGGTGAAGCGTTACCGGTGGAAGCCCTGGCTCGCTTCGCTGGCCCTGGTGGCGCTCATTACGATCATACTGGCCGGTTTCCTCTTCGGGGTGCTGCGCGTGGTGGCCACCGAGGTGCTGGCCATCAATTTCAAACCGCTGGTCTCCGGGCTGACAACCATTGTGGACCGGATCAACCGGGAGTTGCCGACCGACCTGATCTCACCTACCTATCTGAAAGAGCTCTCCTCGTATGTCACCAAGGCGGCGGGGTCGCTCATCAATACGACCTACAGTTTTGTCATCAACATCCTCTTTACCCTCATCATTCTCTATTTCATGCTGACCAGTGCCGACAAGCTGGAGCGCCAGTTGAGTCGCTACAATCCCTTCAAGGGGGATATCCGCGATATGGTGATGGGCGAGGTGTCGGGCATCATCTACAGCAATGCGGTGGGCATTCCGGTCATCATGCTCGGGCAGGGGCTGACTTCGGCCCTGCTCTACTGGATTTTCGGGGTGCCCCATGTGGCATTCTGGTCGTTCATGACGGCCATTGCGGGGTTGATTCCCGTGGTCGGATCGGCCATTGTGTTCGTGCCGCTGGGGATTGCGATGGCCGCGCAGGGGCATATGTGGGCAGGTATTCTGATGATCGTGTGCGGAGCGCTGGTGATTGCCAACGTGGACAACGTGCTGCGAATCTTCCTGAACCGTCAGATGACCAATACCCATCCGCTGATTGTGATCTTCGGTGTGCTGATGGGCGTTCCGCTGTTCGGTTTCTGGGGCATTATTTTCGGTCCGCTGCTGATCTCCCTGTTCCTGCTACTGGTGAAGATCTACTATCGGGAATTCCAATTGATGTCCCCCGAGGAGGTGGCGGCCGAGGATGCCGAAAGCCGTGATGCGGGTACGGAGCGTCGCCGTCGGCGGTGGTCGCGCATCGGACGTACGGCCCGCCGGAAAACCTCCGACGGAGCAAAACAGTAGTCGGGGAGAAGGATACGGCCGGCAGGGCGGACCATGTGGTCCGCCCTGCTGCGTTATGATAAGATACGGAGTGGCTACAGGGCCAGATCGACTACACCGGAGAAAGCGGTTTTCCAGATGTAGTTCCAGAAGGATTTGTGCTCATCGCGCCGGCAGGTGCCCTCTCCCGTACGGAGCCGTCCATTTTCGGGGTTGCTGCGGCGCAGGACGACGCCGTTGGCCAGGTTGGTCAGCAGTTCCCGTTCCTGCATCGGGTCGCGCTTCTTGAGAATGGCGATCTGCAGGTCGCTGTAGATCATGTTGACGGTCGAGGTGGCCTGCTGCGAATTGCCCGCGAGGAAGACGCCGGCCGAATGGAGTTCGCCGGAGGTGATCTTGATGTTGGCCAGCGGTTCGGTGACCGGCGATACGTCGGGAGCGTGCAGGGGAGCCATGGAGGCCGCGAGCGAGAACTGCTCGTTGCCCGGTGCAGCCGGCAGGGTCAGCACGGCGTGCATGGGAGTGGTGCCGAAGAGCAGACCGTCGGCCGTGAGGTCGTAGGTATAGTCCGGGTCGGCAGGGCGGTTGGTCAGTCCGTCGATGGTGGTTTTCAGCGAGGAGAGCGTGATGACGGCCGGTACGGTGGTGCCGCGCGAAATCTCCTCGTAACGTATGTCGACGTCACCGATGCCGATCGAGGAGATGGCGATGCCGGCCGGCAACTGCTGGAGCGCTTCGTAGAGCGTGGGGCGGATGTTGTCGGACTGTTTCTGGTTGCGGTCCTTGAAACCGTCTATGCGCAGGCTGTCGATGGCCACCGTGCCGATGCGCAGCAGGTCGTCCCCGTCGGCAAACGAGGGGATCTGCAGGCTGTCGCAGGCCACGCGCAGCACCTCCCAGGTGATCCAGTCCGACCGGTCGCTGACCCGCAGCGTGTACTGTTCCTTGCCATATTGGGGAATCTGGGCCACGCGGTGGACGGAGAAGGTGCCCTGACGGGTATCCAGCGCGAGGGTATCGGCCTCCATGCGCAGGGCGCCGTTCTTGAAGGTGTAGGCCAGGGCGTCGGCCCGGACCGAAACGCCCGATCCCTGCGGCAGCAGCGACGGGGAGGGCAGTTGGGTCAGGTCGGGCGGCGTCAACGGAATGGCGAGGGTATCCCGGGCGGCGAAGTTGTCGAAGACGAAGGTGAGTCCTTCGGCAGTCAGTGTGTTGCGCTGGTTGTCGCGCCAGAAACCGATGCGGACCGAGGCGTCGTTGAGGGCGACATGGTCGATCGAGAGCGGAAAGGCGACGTGGGGCGACTTCAGCGTGTCGTGCGTGCGGGGGGCGGGATGCCCCTCGAACAGTACGTCGGGCCGGTCGATGGTGAGGCGGCGGGCATGAAACTGGCGGTGGCCGGTGTCGGCCGCCCTGGAGATGCGGACGCCGGAGAGCGTAATGCGGGGGATCGAGACCTTCAGGATCGAGGAGGGGCCGTCAGCCGTGCGTCGCCGGGCAGGGGCGGTGACCCGCAGGTCGTAGAGCGAGACCCCCATGCGGGAGAGGCTGATGCGCACTTTCCCGATATCGGTTCGGCAGGTCACGCCTTCGGCCAGCAGCACCGGTGTGTTTTCCAGCATGCGGGTGATGCGGCGTTCGATCTGGTATTGGATCGTAAACCATATGCCGGCCACCAGGGCGATGATGACGGCGGAGGTCAGCCCCCAGCGGAGAGCGCGGGGCAGTCGGCGGTAGCGGAGCAGAAAACGGGAAGCCATGGGCACTGTCGTGAATGTTCTCAAGTAAAGGTACGCAATTTCGGTGCCGTTGTTTCGGCTACGGGACGGAAAAATCGTCCCGAAAGGGAAACTGACGGATGGGCGGAGGCAATAGCGGTAGCGGAGAACCGTTTTTTAGCTATATTTGATTCGAGAAAAAACAGAGTTATGCCGAAAAAAGAGACAAGGGGAGGACGAGGCAAGGAGACCTCCCGCCGGCGCGGAGCGGATCGCAGCGCGATGATTGCGGAACTGTTCCGGGCTTTCCCGGCCAAGAAGTTTACGCTCAAGGCGCTCGCTTCGGCGAGTGGCGGCAACGACCGCGAAGGGCGCACGCGCACCCGCGAAATCGTACAGTCGATGGTGCGCGAGGGGGCGATCCGCGAGGTGGCTCCCGGCCAGTACAAGCAGAGCGTGGCGCGGCTGACCGCCTATCAGGGGACGGTCGACATGACCTCTTCGGGGGCGGTCTATGTGCGTGTGGCCGGTCAGGACAAGGATATTTTTGTGGATGAGCGCAATGCCGCCCATGCGTTGCAGGACGACGTCGTGAAGGTGGTCATCATCCGCCGGCGGCGGAGCGGCGATCCCGAGGGCGAAATCACCGAGATCGTCAAGCGGGCCGACCGGCAGTATGTGGGACGCGTGGAGCTGACCCGCAACCACGGCTTCGTGCGGATGATGTCGCGCAAGATGCCTTATGATATTTTCGTCGATGTGAAGGGCATCGACGTGCATGACGGCGACAAGGCGGTCGTCCGCATCAAGGAGTGGCCCTCCGATGCGAAATGCCCGGTGGGCGAGATCATCGACGTGCTGGGCCCCGAGGGGGACAACGACACCGAGATGCACGCCATTCTGGCCGAGTTCAACCTGCCCTACAAATATCCCGAGGAGGTGGAGAAGGCGGCCGATGCCATTCCGGAGGCCATTCCGCAGAGCGAGTATGCGGCCCGCCGCGACTTCCGCGACGTGGTGACCTTCACGATCGACCCGGCCGATGCCAAGGATTTCGACGACGCGCTGTCGATCCGGTCGATCGGTGAGAACAAGTGGGAGATCGGCGTGCACATTGCCGATGTGACCTACTATGTCAAGGAGAACAGCATCATCGAGGCCGAGGGACGCGAACGCGCCACGTCGGTCTATCTGGTGGACCGCACGATCCCCATGTTGCCGGAGAAACTGTCGAATTTCCTCTGTTCGCTGCGGCCCGACGAGGAGAAGCTCTGCTTCTCGGCCGTCTTCGAGATGGATGCCGACCTGAACATCACCAAGGAGTGGCTCGGCCGCACCATCATCAAGTCCAACCGGCGCTTCACCTACGAGGAGGCACAGCAGATCATCGAGACGGGCGAGGGCGATTTCAAGGAGGAGGTGCTGACCCTTAACATGCTGGCCCAGAAGATGCGCGAGGCGCGTCTGCGCAACGGAGCGATCACCTTCGGCCGCGAGGAGGCCAAGTTTACGCTCGACGAGAAGGGCAAGCCGACGGGGGTCTATTTCAAGGTTCAGAAGGAGGCCAACCAGCTCATCGAGGAGTTCATGCTGCTGGCCAACCGCAAGGTGGCCGAGTTTGTGGGGCGCAAGCGCGGCGAGGGAGCGAATGCCGAACGGACGTTCGTCTACCGTGTCCATGACAAGCCCGATTCCGAAAAACTCGAGAAGTTCGCCAACTTCATCCTCAAGTTCGGCTACTATTTCAAGCCCGATGCGCAGGGTCGCGAGATCTCGGCCGAACTGAACAAGGTCATCAAGGAGTCGCGCGGCAAGAGCGAGGAGAATCTGATCGCTACGCTGGCCGTACGCGCCATGGCCAAGGCCTTCTATTCGACCGACAACATCGGCCACTACGGTCTGGCGTTCCGTTACTACACCCACTTCACGTCGCCGATCCGCCGCTATCCCGACATGATGGTACACCGCTTGTTGGCGCGTTACCTGGCCGGAGGCAAATCGGCCGACAAGGTCTTCTATGACGAGCAGTGCGAACACTCCTCCGACATGGAGGTGGTGGCAGCCGAGGCCGAGCGCGCATCGGTGAAGTACAAGATGGTCGAGTTCATGGAGGACAAGATCGGCCGCGAATTCGACGGCGCCATATCGGGCGTCACCGACTGGGGCCTCTATGTGGAGCTGGACGAAACGCACATCGAGGGCATGGTCTCCGTACGGGATATCGCCGACGATGTCTATGTCTTTAACGAGAACGAATATGCGCTGTGCGGTCAGCGCACGCGGCGCACGCTGACGCTGGGCGACCGGGTGCGCATCCGGGTCAAGAATGCCGATCTGGCGCGCAAGCAGCTCGACTTCGAACTGGTCGGCACGCTTGATTTCGAGACGGGCAAGCTGCATCCTATTCAGGTGTCCCAGCTGCCTCCGGCTCCGGTGCCTCCGCGTCGCGGCAAGCACCGCCGCCGGTAGTCCGGCCGGCTGAAAACGGCAAAGCGGCATCGCCCCGAACGGGTGATGCCGCTTCGTTTTTGGTCTGTCGGAGCGGTCAGCGCAGGGTGTGACGGCGCAGCAGATCGCCCGCGGCGGGGCCTTCGCAGAAGAGCAGGTCGAGCACGGAGAGACACGGCGCAAAGGGGAAGCGGTCGGCGAACACCTGGTCGTAGGGTTCGTAGGCGGCCGTGCCGGAGAGCAGGGTGCCGTCCGGTGCGCGGTGGAGGGGCTCGAAGGCGCCCCGCAGGTCACGGTCTCCTTCGGCCGGGATCAGGTAGGTGTCGCTGAAGCGGAGCGGCCGGGTGGCGCCGAGCAGCGGCAGCAGGGTCTCCAGCAGGGCCGTGTTGAGGTCGGCCAGGAATTCGTACCGCTGGCCGAAGAAGGGTTCGAAGCGGTCGGCGTAGTGGTCGAAGAAGGGGGCGCTGCGGTAGGCCGACACGATGGCCATCCACTGCTGGTGCTGCCACCGCTTGGAGTAGTCGATCCGCATGTCGCGCATGGGCTGCTTGCGGAGGCTGCCGCCCTTGACGACGTTCACCGTGAGGGGGACCACGCCGCCGGCAGAGAGGATCTCGCACCGGTTGCGGTAGCTCTGCTTGACATAGTGTTCGCCCAGGTCGATGACGCATTCGTCGCCGAGCAGGGCGGCAAAGTAGTCGGTGTGGCCGAGGTAGGTGAGGGGCAGGATGGTCATGGCGGCGGACGGGTTACTCCTGCGGGTCGCTCCAGCGGCCGTCGGCCTTGATGAGGGCGACGAGCGCGTCGAGTGCTTCGCTCTGCGGAATGTTGCGGCGCACGGCCTCCTTGCCGCGGTAGAGGGTGATGTGGTCGGGAGCGGCGCCCACGTAACCGTAGTCGGCGTCCGCCATCTCGCCCGGGCCGTTCACGATGCAGCCCATGACGCCGATCTTCAGCCCCTTCAGGTGGCTGAGGCGGCTCTTGATGGTGGCCAGCGTATCCTGCAGGGCGTAGAGCGTGCGGCCGCAGCCCGGGCAGGCGATGAATTCCGTGCGGCTCATGCGGGCGCGCGAGGCCTGCAGAATGTGGAGTGCGATGTCGTCCAGCGTCTGCTGCGGCACGGCGGGGGCGTCGATCTGGAGCCCGTCGGCCAGCCCGTCGATGAACATCACGCCGAAATCGGCAGCCGCTTTCAGCGCCACGGCGGCCGGATCGGTATCGTCGTAGCGGCGGCGGAGCAGTACGGGCCGCCGGTCGCCAGTCTGCTGCATGGCGGCCAGCGCAGCGCGCCACGTGCCGACCGGATCGTCGTCCGCAGCGTCGAGCAGGGCGATGCGCCCTTCGCGGAGGGCCTGCTCCTCGTCGGCATTGAGCTCCGAGCGGAGCAGCGGCAGCCGGTCTCCGCCGAGACGTCCGACGGGCGCAGTCTCGCGGCGGCGGTAGGAGAACGGATCGGGCAGCGTGTCGTATCCGGCCGGGCGGGCCGTCGAGCGGTGCCGGGCGGCGAAGTAGTCGGCCAGTTCCCGGGCAACCGGAATTTCATGTTCGGGGGCCTCGGTCAGCGATACGCGGATCGTGTCGCCGACGCCGTCGGCCAGCAGGGCGCCGATGCCCACGGCCGACTTGATGCGTCCCTCGATGCCGTTGCCCGCCTCGGTGACGCCCAGGTGGATCGGGTAGTGCATTCCTTCGACCTCCATGGCGGCCGTCAGCAGGCGGTAGGCCTGAACCATGACGCGTGTATTGCTCGACTTCATGGAGAGAACCACCTGGTCGAAGTTCCGCTCGCGGCATACCCGCAGGAACTCCATGGCCGAAGCGACCATCCCTTCGGGGGTATCGCCGTAGCGGGCCACCATCTTGGGCGAGAGGGAGCCGTGGTTGACGCCGATGCGCAGCGAAACGCCCCGCCGGCGGCACTTTTCGATCAGCGCCTCGAAGTTGCCGCCCCGGTCGTTGTAGTTGCCCGGGTTGATGCGCACCTTGTCGGCATACTCCGCGGCGGCATCGGCCACGGCCGGCTGGAAATGGACGTCGGCCACCAGGGCCACGTCGGGCCAGCGGCGGTGCACCTCCCCGGCGATGCGCCCCAGACTTTCGGCCTCGCGGAGACCCTGGGTGGTGAGCCGGACGATGTGTCCGCCCGCCTCGCGGATGCGTCCGATCTGTTCGATGCAGGCCTCCACGTCGTTGGTGTTGCGGTCGGTCATCGTCTGTACGGCTACGGGGCGGTTGCCGCCGATGCGGGTCGGGCCGATGGCGACCTCGCTGCTGAGGCGTCGTGCCGGAAGGGTGGCTGCGAACCAGGCGGCGCGCAGTTCCCGGGAGTGCTGATTATCCATGGACAGGTAGTTCTTTTTATGATCGTTGCAAAAGTAGTGCAAATCGCCGGCGGTTGTCAACGCACAGCGTCGATGCGCCGGATGGGGCGGGCCGGTACGCCGCCCACGATCGTGTCGGCCGGCACGTCCTTTGTGACGACGGCACCGGCTGCGACGACGGCATTGTCGCCGATCGTCACGCCGGAGAGGATCGTGGCGTTGGAGCCGACCCAGACGTTGCGTCCCAGCACGATGGGGGCCGGGTAGGTGGTCTGGCGATCTTCGGGGGCGAGGCCGTGGTTGAGGGTGGCAAAGACGACGTTGTGGCCGATCTGGCAGCGGTCGCCGATCGTCACCCCGCCGTGATCCTGAAAGTGGCAGCAGGCGTTGATGAAGACCTCGCGGCCGAGGGTGATGTTCTTGCCGAAGTCGGTGTAGAAGGGCGGGAAGACCCGCAGCGTGTCGTCCACCGGCCGTCCGAAAAGTTCGGAGAGCAGGGCGCGCACCTCCTCGGGGGTGTGGTAGGCGGCGTTCAGACGGAAGGTGATGCGGCGGGCCTCGTCGCTCATCTCGTTCATGAAGCGGCCGATCTCCGGTCCCTTGAGCGGTCCGCGCGTGTGGACATATTGCAGGAATTGTTCGAGTGTCATGGTGTTGCAAGGTGCGGCGCAGAGGGGCCGCCCGAAGTCAAAGATACGGCGAATCGGGCAGAGCGCCGCTTCCGGAGCCGTTTTTTTGTCGGAGCGGCCGGCTGCAGCCCCCTCCGGAGGGGGTGGCGCAGGGAGGCTCGGGTATTTTTATTACTTTTGGGAGAGAAAACGATTCGTTCCGCATCATGGCCGGCGTGCTCGACTACGACATCAAATACCTGCCCGGAGTGGGCGAGCGGAGGGCGGCACTGCTGGTCTCCGAGTTGAACGTGCGCACGTTCGGCGACCTGCTCTACTATTTTCCGTTCCGGTATATCGACCGCACGCGTCTCTTCCGCATCGGGGAGATTGGTGGCGAGGTGCCCGCCTACATTCAGATCCGGGCGCGCATTACGGGTATGGCCTACGAAGGCGAGGGACGCAAGCGCCGGCTGCGGGTTTTCGCTTCGGACGGCACGGGAACGGCCGACCTGGTGTGGTTCAGCGGTACGAAATGGATCGAAAAACGGCTGGAGGTGGGGCGCGAGTACATCATCTTCGGCCGGCCGAATCTCTATCACGGCGAGTTGTCGTTTGTCCATCCGGAGATCGATCTGGTGGAGAAACTGATCAACCGTCCCAGTGGCGGCCTGCAGGGGGTGTACAGTTCCACCGAGAAGCTGAACAACGCCCAGCTCGGCACCAAGGGCATCTACAACCTGGTCTGCACGCTGTGGCAGCAGGTGGCCGACCATATTCCGGAGACCCTGCCGGAGTCGTTCGTCGCCGCCTACGATCTGCTTCCGCGGCGGGAGGCGCTTTACAATATCCATTTTCCCCAGTCGCCCGATCTGCTGAAGCGGGCCGAATACCGGCTCAAGTTCGAGGAGCTGCTCGGCATCCAGTTGGCGATCCTTTCGCGGCGGGCGACCCGCACGACAGCCGCCGACGGGTTCTATTTCCCGCGGGTGGGGGAGTATTTCAATACCTTCTATAGGGAAAAACTGCCTTTTGAGCTGACCGGTGCCCAGAAACGCGTGATCCGCGAGATCCGGGCCGACACGGTCACCGGCCATCAGATGAACCGGCTGCTGCAGGGCGATGTGGGTAGCGGCAAGACGCTCGTGGCCCTGATGGCCATGCTGCTGGCGGCCGACAACGGATTCCAGTCGTGTCTGATGGTGCCGACCGAGATTCTGGCCCGACAGCACTATGCCTCGATCGAGCGCATGATCGACGGCCTCGGCATCCGGGCGGCCGTGCTGACCGGCTCGACCCGGAAACGGGAGCGCGACGAGATCCTGGAAGCGCTGGCGCGGGGCGAGATCCACATGCTGATCGGTACCCATGCCCTGCTCGAGGAGCGGGTGCAGTTTGACAACCTCGGGCTGGTGGTGATCGACGAGCAGCATCGCTTCGGCGTGGAGCAGCGGGCGCGGATGTGGACCAAGAACAGCCGGCCGCCCCATATCCTCGTCATGACGGCCACTCCCATTCCGCGGACGCTGGCCATGACCCTGTACGGCGATTTGGATGTCTCGGTGATCGACGAACTGCCACCCGGCCGCAAGCCGATCGTGACCCGTCACCTCTACGATTCGCAGCGGATGAAGCTTTTCGGTTTCCTGCGGCGCGAGATTGCCCGCGGCCGGCAGGTCTATGTCGTATATCCGCTCATCAAGGAGTCCGAAAAGATGGACTACAAGGATCTCTATGACGGTTTCGAGACCCTTTCGCGGGAATTCCCGCTGCCCGAGTACCGATTGTCGGTGGTGCACGGCAAACTGCCGCCCGAGGAGAAGAACGAGGGCATGCGCGCCTTCAAGGAGGGCGAAACGCAGATCATGGTGGCCACGTCGGTGATCGAGGTGGGGGTCGACGTGCCGAATGCCACGGTGATGGTCATCGAGAGCGCCGAGCGGTTCGGCCTGTCGCAGCTCCACCAGTTGCGCGGCCGCGTGGGGCGGGGCGGCGAGCAGTCCTACTGCATTCTGATGAGCGGCGACAAACTTTCGCGCGAGGCGCGGGCGCGCCTCGATGCGATGGTGGAGACTACCGACGGCTTCCGCCTCTCGGAACTCGATCTGAAGCTGCGCGGGGCCGGTGACATCAACGGTACGCAGCAGAGCGGCATGGCGTTCGATCTGAAGATCGCTTCCCTGGCCCGGGACGGCGCCATCGTGGAGTATGCCCGCCGGACGGCCGAGGCGCTGCTGGAGCAGGATCCGACCCTCGCCCGGCCCGAACACGTGTTGCTGGCCCGGCTGCGGAGTCGGTATGTGAACCGCGGCGAGGTTGATTTCGGCATGATTTCGTAGGCGGGTGGGTACGTTCCCGCCGGCGTGAAACGTTTGTATGGAAAACAGCGTGCCGTTCCTCCGGAGCGGCGCAACGGATAACGGAGCGAGTGAAGATGAAAAAATGGTACGGTCTTGTCTGGCTGTGCGGCATGTTGCTGACGGCTGTCCCGGCCTTGGCGCGGGGCGGTGATGCCGTGCCGTTTGCGGCGGGCGAGGAGTTGCTCTATACGGTCAGCTACCGGGCCGCCATGTGGCCCAATACGGATATGGGCGATGTCGTGCTCTCCGTGACGGAGGATGTGACGGAGGGGCAGCCCACGCTGCGGATCGACGCCCGGGCCACGGTCAAGGGGGTCTTCCGCTGGTTCTATGAATTGGACGACCGGTATTACAGCTGGCTGCGGGCGGAGGATCTGCGTCCGCTGCGGGCCCGGGCCGAACTGCTGGAGGGGGACTACCGTTTCTCCAGCGAGTTCCGCTACGACTGGGCGAAGGATGTGGCCCGCAACAGCTACCGCAATCACGCCAAGCGGCGGACGCCGCTCGAGGCGACGGTGGCGCTGGAGGGGGCGGCGATGGATGGCGTGTCGCTCTTCTACAATCTCCGTTCCCATGATCTGGATGCCTACCGCCCCGGAGAGGTGAGGACGCTGGCTCTGCTGCTGAAAGACAAGGTGCGCTACGTGCAGTACACCTATTACGGACGCGAGACGGTGCGGGTCAAGGGGCTGGGCAAGGTGCAGACGCTGAAGTTCTCCTGCCAGCTGATTAACGACGATGCCGACAGTTTCGAGGACGGCAGCGAATTTTTCGTTTGGATCTCGGACGACGCCAACAAGATTCCCGTGCTGCTCGAGTCGCCCCTGCGGGTGGGCAGCGTGCGGGCGCGGCTGGTGGCCTACGACGGGTTGAAGTACCGTCACAGGGCCTTTTGATGCCCTTGCCGGGCTTCGGAGCGGCCGAAAAACGGTCTCGGCGTACAGATTGTCGGGGCGTAGTTTGGTTTTCGGGGTAAAATGGCTATATTTGCTATAGTGCTACGTTTAGCCTGAAAAAACGAGACCGTATTAACACTTAAAACTTTTTTCGTTTATGGCAGAGAATTACAATTCGGACAACATGCCCGATCAGGCCGCAAAATCGATGAAAGGATACAAGATCGTGATCATCCTGCTGGTGGTTGTGCTGGCAGCGATCGCGACGCTGTATTTCCTCCAGGTGAACAGCCTGAAGAAAGAGGCGCGTGCCGAGAAGGCGGTGCTGGAAGAGAATATCAATAACCTGATCGTCGATCTGGACAACATCAAGGTGGACAACGACTCGATCACCTACAACCTCAATCTGGAGCGTCAGCGCGCCGACTCGCTCATGGAGCAGCTCCAGAAGGAGCGCAACTGGAGCCGCGCCAAGATCCGCAAGTACGAGAAGGAGCTGGGCACGATGCGTGACATCATGCGCCACTATGTGAAACAGATCGACTCGCTGAACCAGCTCAACCGCAGTCTGGCTCAGGAGAACGTTGCCTTCCGCCAGCAGATCAGCGACGAGCGCGTGCGTGCCAATGCGGCCGAGGAGCGCGCCAGCGAACTGACCAACAAGGTGAAAATGGGTGCCATCGTACGTGCACGCGACATTGTGCTGTCTGCCCTCAATACCAACGACCGGGTGGTTCCGCGGGCTTCGCGCGCCGTGCGTCTGCGGGTTGATTTCGTACTGACCTCCAACGATCTGGCTACCCCCGGCGAGCGTAACGTCTATGTACGCATCACGGGCCCGGACGGTTATGTGCTGGCCGGCGACATCTCCTCGCTCTTCGACTACGAGGGGGACAAGTTGACCTATTCGGCCGTGCGTGAGATCGACTACCAGAACAAGGATCTGGAGGTAGGTCTCTACTACAACGGCTCGGGCATCACCAGCGGTACCTATCAGGTAGAGGTTTATATGGACGGCTACATGATCGGTTCGACGGAGGCCTATCTGAAATAGGCGTACTCCGTACGTGACACGAGGGGGAGGAACCGATCGGTTCCTCCCCCTCTTTGTTTCTTCATGCTAACGGGCGGGGTCGCGGTCCTTGCGGGTGGTGGCAGACAGGTGGCAGGGGACGTCAGCGGTGTATGCCGGTCAGTCGAACAGGAAGGGAGCCTCCGCGGGCGGCAGGGTGGAGGTGACCCCTTCGAGGGCCAGCAGGCGGGCCTTGAGCGGCAGGCCGCCCGCATAGCCGGTCAGTGAACCGTCGGAACCGACAACCCGGTGACAGGGAATCAGCAGACTGACGGGGTTGTGGCCCACGGCGTTGCCTACCGCGCGGGGCGATACGCGGGTACCCGTCGTGCGGGTCAGCGCCTCGGCCAGTTGGCCGTAGGAGACGACCGTTCCGTAGGGAATGCGGCCGAGCAGCTTCCAGACGGCCCTGCGGAACGGAGTGCCCGTTGGACCGACGGGAGGCATGAAGTCGGGCCGGTGACCGGCGAAATAGACCGTCAGCCACCGCCGGACGTCGTCGAACAGCGGCAGTTCGCCGTATGCAACAGGGTCCGGGAGGGGGGAGGCAAAGTGGCGCTGCCCCTCGAACCAGAGGCCGGTCAACCGGTTTCCGTCGCCGGCCAGGGTGACGCGACCGACCGGGGTGGGGTATGTGGTCAGGTAGATCATGGGCAACCAAAAGCAACACCTCCGCCCGAGGGAGCGGAGGTGCGTGTGGAGGTTGGAACGGTTATTCGAGTTTCTTCCAGGAGAAGCTTTTGCCGAAAACGGGGCGGCCGACATAACCGCGGACGTGCAGCACGTCCGGCTGCTCGAACTCGGCCAGCATGTCGTAGGTCTTTCCGCTCACGGGGTCGTAGATGGTGCCGCCGTTCCATTGTCCTTCTTTGGCATCGTAGCGCAGACCGCGGATCAGCACGATCTGGTCGGCGGGTTTGGTGCGCAGGGCGGGATCCGGATTGTGGGTGTCGAGGCGGCGTTTGCCGTTGGCGTCGTTGGGGTGTTCGAGCCAGATGATGCGGGCCTCGTAGGTGTCGCCGTTGGCGTAGATGCGTACTTTGGAGCGTTCATGGGTCGTTTCGCCGATCACCTCGTATACGCCGAGGATGCGGTCGCCCGCCGGATTGGCGGCGCGGAGGCCGAAACAGCCGCAGAGCAGCAGGAACGACAGGAGAAAGATGCGTTTCATGGTATCGGATTTTCCGTATCCGCGGTACGGCGGGCCGTCCGGCGGATCAGTTCATGAAATATTTGTGTTTGAAAAAGATCAGATAGAGAACGGCTACGGTGATGTAGCTGTCGGCGATGTTGAAGACCGGACTGAAGAAAATGAAGTCGCGGCCGCCGACCCACGGCATCCAGTCGGGCCAGGTCGATTCGATGATCGGGAAGTAGAGCATGTCCACCACCTTGCCGTGCAGGAACGAGGTGTAGCCGCCTCCCTCGGGGAAGAGCGTGGCGACGGCATGAGGAGTCGATTCGGAAAAGATCAGTCCGTAGAAGGCGCTGTCGATCATGTTGCCGATGGCGCCGGCCAGAATCAGCGCAAAGCCGACGATCACGCCCTTGGGGGCCGAGCGGTGGATCAGCCGGTGGGTGTACCAGGCGATCAGGACGATGGCGGCAATGCGGATCAGGCTGAGGAGGAGTTTGCCCCATTCGCCGCCGAGCTGCATGCCGAAGGCTGCGCCCGGGTTCTCCACGAAGTCGATCTGGAACCAGTGACCGAAGACGGGAATGCTCTCGTAGAGCGCCATGTTGAGTTTGACGATGAACTTGACGATCTGGTCGACGAGCAGGAGCAGGACGATGAAGATCGTCACTTTGTTATCGGTCGAGAGGTTGCGGATCATGAGTATTCGTGTAAAATATGGTGTTGTCTCTGATAGGCCCGCTGTGGGAACCTACAAATATAGCGATTTGTTTGGAATGGCGCGCTGCGGAACCTTTTGGGACGTACAGAAAGTGGAGGCGACCTCGGGGCGATGGATGTGCATGGGCGGAGTTTGGGATCGGGTCGGAGCCGGAACGGACCTTGGCCGGGCCGTCTCGGAAACGAACAACGGAGAGGTGTCCTCAAGACGCCTCTCCGTTGTTTTTTATTTGTCCCGCGGCGGCGGTTACATGCCGCAGCTGGCCTTGATGTACTGATGGTGCGGGCCGAAGCGCTCGAAGGCGGCGCGGTCGAGCTCCTCCTGGCAGGAGGGATCGGCGATGCTGATCAGCGCGAGGGCGCGCTCCTGCAGCGTTTTGCCGTAGAGATTGACGGCACCGTGTTCGGTTACCACCCAGTGGGCATGGGCGCGTGTCGTTACGACGCCGGCTCCGGGGGTGAGGATCGGGGCGATCTTGCTGATGCCCTTGTTCGTCATGGAGGGCATGGCGATGATGGCGATGCCGCCCTCCGAACGGGAGGCTCCGTACACGAAGTCCACCTGACCGCCGACGCCCGAATAGAAGCGGGTGCCCAGCGAGTCGGCGCAGATCTGGCCCGTGAGGTCGATCTGGAGCGCCGAGTTGATGGCAGTCACCTTCGGGTTCTGGGCAATGATGAACGGGTCGTTCGTGTAGCCCACATCCTTCATCAGCACACCGGGGTTGTCGTCGATGAAGTCATAGACGGCTTTCGAACCCATCAGGAAGGTCGAGACGATTTTACCCTTGTCGATCTTCTTGTTTGCGCCGTTGATGACCCCCTTCTCAACGAGGGGCAGCACGCCGTCGGCAAACATTTCGGTGTGGACGCCCAGATTCTTGTGGTCGCCGAGCTGGGAGAGCACGGCGTTGGGAATGGCGCCGATACCCATCTGCAGGCAGGCACCGTCTTCGATCAGGGCGGCGCAGTTTTTGCCGATGGCGATTTCAATCTCGTTCGGCTCGGCGAAATGGCCCTCGATCAGCGGCGTGTCGTCCTCGACGAAAAGGTCGATCTGGGACAGGTGCAGGAACGAGTCTCCGAACGAGCGGGGTACGTGGCGGTTGATGACCGCAATGACCGTCTCGGCGCACTCCACGGCGGCCAGGGTGGCGTCCACGGAGGTACCCAGCGATACGTAGCCGTGCTTGTCGGGAGGCGACACCTGGATCATGGCCACGTTGCAGGGCAGGATGTGGTCGCGGTAGAGCCGTTGCGTCTCGCTCAGAAAGACGGGAATGTAGCCTGCGTAGCCCTGCTGGGTGACGTTGCGGACATTGCTGCCCACAAAGAAGGAGTTGAGTTGGAAGGCTCCCTCCAGCTCCGGGGCGGCATAGGGGGCCGCGCCTTCGGTGTGCAGGTGGTGGATATATACGTCTTTCAGTTCGCCGGCGGCACCTCGTGCAGTCATGGCGCGGACGAGGATTTGGGGCACGCTGGCAACGCTGCTCAGATGGACATGATCACCGGATTTGATGACCTTGACGGCTTCTTCGGGGGTCGTAAAAGTGATGGTGTTGTTCATATGGTGTCTGATTACCGTATTCGGCGACGTGGGGGACGGCGGCGGGGCGGAACCCGCGTCTGGAGCCGTCGAGTCCAAAGATAATTATTTTTTTCGATTTTGCTGGTTGCTCTCGGTTATATTCACTACATTTGCGGATGAATATTCATGCTAATGATAGGGTGGGCCGCTTTGTTCGCAGGGAACCGTTTGAGGTTGCCGATCGGAAGAACGGCCCGTTGGCTATGGTGCGAATTGACATAATATACTAATTTTACATAGTTAGAAACCCAGGGAGTCCGAGGGGCCGATTGTCTGCGTCCTGAAGGTTCCCGTTGCTTTAAAGGCATTATGGAAAACAAAAACATCACGGAGAGAGACGACGTGGTCATCCGGTTCTCCGGCGACTCCGGCGACGGCATGCAGCTCACCGGTACGCTGTTCTCCGACACCGCTGCCCTGCAGGGTAACGGCATTTCTACATTCCCGGACTATCCGGCCGAGATCCGCGCCCCGCAGGGTACGGTTGCCGGTGTGTCGGGTTTCCAGGTACATTTCGGCGATCACCAGGTCAAGACGCCGGGTGACTACTGCGATGTCATGGTAGCCATGAACCCTGCCGCCCTGAAGGCCAACTGCTGCTGGCTGAAGAAAGGCGCGACCATCATCATCGACGGTGACAGCCTCGAGGAGAAGAGCCTCGAGAAGGCCGGTTTCAAAACCGACGACCCCTTCACCGAGCTGGGCATTCAGGACTACAACATCATTGTGGCCGACATCACCACGATGACCAAGGAGGCGCTGAAGGATATTGACCTGGATACGAAGAGCATCGTGAAGTGCAAGAACATGTTCGCACTGGGTATGTGCCTGTTCATGTTCAACAAGCCGATGGATCATCCGGTAAAGTATATCAACAACAAGTTTGCCAAACGCAATCCGCTGGTGGCCGAGGCCAACGTGCTCGCCATGAAGGCCGGTTACAACTACGCCCACAATACGCACGCTTTCGCCAATACCTATGATGTACAGGCTGCCGACCTGCCCAAGGGCCGCTACCGCAGCATCAACGGTAACCAGGCTACCGCATGGGGTTTCATCGCCGCATCCGAGAAGAGCGGACGCCCGCTCTACTGCGGTTCCTACCCCATCACCCCGGCAACGGTCATTCTCGAGGAACTGGCCAAACGCAAGGATCTGGGCGTGAAGACGGTGCAGTGCGAGGATGAGATCGCCGGCATCTGTACGACCATCGGTGCGGCCTTCGGCGGCAACTTCGCCGTGACGACCACCTCGGGTCCCGGTCTGTCGTTGAAATCGGAGGCGATGGGTCTGGCCGTGATGACCGAGCTCCCGATCGTTGTCGTGGATGTTCAGCGCGGCGGTCCCTCGACGGGTATTCCTACCAAGCCGGAGCAGGGCGACCTGATGCAGGCGCTGTGGGGCCGTAACGGCGAGTGCCCGATGATCGTACTGGCAGCCAGCACCCCCTCCGACTGTTTCCACTATGCCTTCATGGCCGGCAAACTCGCCATGGAGCACATGACGCCGGTTATCCTCCTTTCCGACGGTTTCATCGCCAACGGCAGCCAGCCCTGGAAGATTCCGTCGATGAAGGACTATCCCGAAATTCACCCGCCGATCGTTACCGAACTGGCCGAGGGCGAGACGAGCTTCATGCCTTACCGTCGTGACGAGAAGACGCTGGCCCGTCGCTGGGCACTGCCCGGAACGCCCGGTCTGGAGCACCGCATCGGCGGTCTGGAGAAAGACTCGCTGAAGGGTTCCGTATCGCACGACCCGCACAACCACGAGAAGATGATCCGCACGCGTGCCGAGAAAGTAGCCCGCGTAGCCGACTACATCCCGCGTCAGGAGGTGATGGGCGATGCCGAAGGCGATCTGCTGGTTGTAGGCTGGGGCGGTACGCGCGGTCACCTCGAAACGGCCGTGAACGAAATGCGTGCCGCAGGCAAGAAGGTTTCCCTCTGCCACTTCAACTACATCAACCCGCTGCCTCACGGTGTACGCGAGATCTTCGCCGGATTCAAGAAGATCGTCGTATGCGAGCTGAACGACGGCCAGTTTGCCAACTACCTGCGCATGTCGTTCCCCGAGTTCCGTTACGAGCAGTGCAACAAGCTGCAGGGCCTGCCCTTCACCCGCGAGGAACTCATCGAGAAGTTTAATGAATTATTGAAGTAATCATCATGAGCGAACTTAAATATACCGTCGCCGATTTCAAAAGCGACCAGGAAGTAAAATGGTGCCCCGGTTGCGGTGACTATGCCGTGTTGAGCGCCATCCAGAAAGCAATGCCTTCGATTGCCGCTCATGCGGGTGTGGACCATTCGCGGTTCGTCGTGGTGTCGGGTATCGGCTGTTCGTCCCGTTTCCCGTACTATGTCAGCACGTTCGGTTTCCACGGCATCCACGGCCGCGCCAATGCGATCGCTACCGGTCTGAAGGTGGCCAATCCCAACCTGAGCGTGTTCGTGATGACGGGTGACGGCGATGCGCTGGCTATCGGCGGTAACCACTTCATCCACTCGATCCGTCGTAACGTCGACCTGAACCTCGTGCTTTTCAACAACGAGATCTACGGTCTGACGAAAGGTCAGTATTCGCCGACCTCCAAGCTGGGCAAGATCACCAAAACGTCGCCCTACGGTACCGTTGAGCGTCCGTTCAACCCGGGCGAACTGGTAATCGGCGCCCACGGCACGTTCTTTGCCCGTTCGGTGGATGCCGAAGTTAACCTCACGTCGGAGTGCATGGAGGCCGCTTCCAAACACGACGGCATGTCGGTTATCGAGGTGCTGACCAACTGTATGATCTTCAACAACGGTACGCACAAGGCCTTCGCCGGTGACAAGGAGACCCGTGCCGAGCATACGATCACGCTGCACCACGGCGAGAAGATGCTCTTCGGCAAGAACCACGACAAGGGTCTGATGCTCGACAACATGAAGCTGAAGGTTGTGACCGTTGGCGAGAACGGCGTAACGCTCGACGATATTCTGACGCATGATGCCCACGAGAAGGACACCATGATCCACGTGATGCTGGCCGGCATGAAATATCCGGACTTCCCGGTTGCCCTGGGTATCATCCGTGACGTGGAGGCTCCGACGTATGAGCGTGAAGTAGCCCGTCAGGTTGAGGAGGTGAAGGCATCCAGCAAGATCAAATGCGTGGATGATCTGCTCAACAGCGGTGAAACGTGGATGGTGGAGTAATCCCCTTTGCGAAACCGAAATGATTGGCGGGGCGGAACCGGAAAAGGTTCCGCCCCGCCTGTTTTTCTTGTCCAGTGCGGCGGCTGTTTCGCGGGCGGCTGTTTGCAGAACGATGGTGGAGCCGGGCTGTGGCGTGGAGCGGGTCGCCCCGGCCGGACAAGTAGTCGGAGGGACCGTCTCACCGGATCCGATTGCATCGGGTGTAGGGCATGCGGGTCGCGATGTCGGGGTATGTGGCTTGGCGAAGAAGCGCTGTTGTGCGGCGTTTGAAACGGATAACGGGAACAGCCGGGGTTGCAATCGTGGAGGCGTCAGGGGACGGATGGGCAGGGCAGACGTTTGGTCAACAGGAAAGCGGTGTGCGGGGTTGGCGGCGCGTGGCTTGGCGGGGCCGATCGAAAGGTGCGGCATGAAAAAACGCTGCCGGATCGTCCGGCAGCGTGTAGGGGGCAGGCAGCAGTGGCGGCTCGGGCCGTCAGGCGAGGTGCTGCATCTCGATCAGTTTGGCGTAGGTACCCTTGAGGGCCATCAGTTCGGCGTGCGTACCCTCCTCGGTGATGCGTCCCTGTTCGATGACCAGAATCTTGTCGGCGTTGCGGATGGTGCTGAGCCGGTGGGCGATCACGATCGAGGTACGCCCTTTCAGCAGCGTGTCCAGCGCATTCTGGACGAGTTTTTCGCTCTCGGTGTCCAGGGCCGAGGTGGCTTCGTCGAGAATCAGGATCTCGGGGTTCTTCAGGACGGCGCGGGCGATGCTCAGGCGCTGGCGCTGGCCGCCGGAGAGTTTCGTTCCCCGGTCGCCGATGTTCGTGTCCAGACCGTTGGGGGTCTCGTCGATGAAGCGGTCGGCGTTGGCGATGCGGGCTGCCTGTAGAATTTCTTCGCGCGAGGCCGTCTCGTTGCCCAGCCGGATGTTGTTCTCGATGGAGTCGTTGAAGAGGATCGTATCCTGGGCGACGATGCCCATCCGTTCGCGCAGCGAGTGGAGGTCGTATTCCCGGATGTCGCGGCCGTCGATGAGAATCTGGCCCGCGGTGGGATCGTAGAAGCGGGGAATCAGGTCGGAGAGGGTCGACTTGCCGCCACCGGAGGGGCCGACCAGGGCCACCGTCTCGCCTTTGCGGACCGTGAAGCTGACGCCGCGGATCACCTCGCGCTCCTCGTAGGCGAAGTGAACGTCGCGGAATTCGATGCTCTCCCGGAAGTGGTCGAGGTGGGCGGCGTCGGGCCGGTTTTGGATGGCCGTTTGGGTGTCGAGCAGGGCGAAGACGCGTTCACCGGCCGCGATGCCCTGGTTGATCGTGGCGAACGAATCGGTGAAGAGACGCATCGGGCGGGTGATCTGGGTGAAGATGCCCAGGAAGGCGAGGAAGCTGCCGCCGTCGAGCTTGCTCTGGGTGACGAGCACGCCGCCGAAGATCAGCAGACCGGCGGCCGCCGTGATGCCGAGGAACTCGCTCATCGGCGAGGCCAGTTGCTGGCGGTAGGCAATGCGGCGCGAGGTGTCGGTGAACTTGCGGTTGATCGAGCCGAACCGTTTGGCGAAGAAGCCCTCGGCGTTGTAGCCCTTTATGACCTTCATGCCGGTGAGCGATTCGTCGAGCACGGCCGTCAGTTCGCCGAAGGACTCCTGCACCTCCTTGGCCGAGCGGCGCAGCCGTTTGACGATGGAGCCGATCAGCAGGGCAACGATGGGCAGGTAGATCACCGAGAAGACCGAGAGCTGGAGCGACATCATGAGCATGGCCACCACGTAGCCGATGATGAGGAACGGTTCGCGGAAGACGACCTGCAGTGTGTTGGTGATGCAGAACTGGATGACCTGCACATCGGACATGATGCGCGACATGATGTCGCCCTTGCGTTCGTTGCTGAAGAAGCCGATGTTCATGCCCAGGACGTGTTCGTAGACCTGGTTGCGGATCCGGTAGAGGGTATAGACGCGCATGTTCTCGATGATGCGCTGGGCCAGGTAGCGGAACAGGTTGCTGAAC
This sequence comes from Candidatus Tidjanibacter faecipullorum, assembly GCA_019116245.1. Classification (GTDB taxonomy): domain Bacteria; phylum Bacteroidota; class Bacteroidia; order Bacteroidales; family Rikenellaceae; genus Tidjanibacter; species Tidjanibacter faecipullorum. The sequence continues at coordinate 36,108 of DXCC01000027.1, read as the reverse complement.
AGGGCGGCTCCGATGACGATGCAGGCCAGCAGAATCATCACGTCGTTGAGCGTGAAGTCATAGCCGAAGACGCGGTACATCACGTAGCCCAGCGCGTTGTTCAGAAATTCGGACGAGAAGCTGAACCGGGGGAATTCGGTGACGGCCGCCAGCATGCCCTGCTTCTTGAAGAGGGCGTTGACGATCGGCATGATCAGCGTAAAGGTGAAGGTGTTGAAAAAGGCGTACAGCAGCGTGCAGAAGAAGTAGGGTATGGCAAATCGCCGGATCGGCGCAGCGAACTTCAGAAGCCTCCAGTATGTTTTCATCTTGTCGTGTCGGTCTATTTCAAGTGGAGCAAAAGTAGAAAAAATAGCTTATATCTGGTTTTTTTGCCTTACTTTTGTAGAACACGCAAACAGTAACGAAAAAAATATGGATATAGTACTCAGCGGTATCCGGCCTACCGGACAATTGCACCTGGGCAATTATTTCGGCGCATTGCGCAATTTTGTGCGCATGCAGTATGATGCCAAATGTTATTTCTTCATCGCCGACTACCACGCGATGACGACCCATACCGATCCGGCCCATCTGCACGACCATGTGAAGACCATCCTGTCCGAATACCTGGCCGCGGGCATCAATCCCGACATTGCCACCATCTATGTGCAGAGCGATGTGCCGCAGGTGGCCGAACTGTCGCTGCTGCTGAGCATGCACGCCTATGTGGGCGAACTGGAGCGCACCGCTTCGTTTAAGGACAAGGTGCGCAAGAATCCCAACAACGTCAATGCCGGTCTGCTGACCTATCCGGTGCTGATGGCAGCCGATATCCTCCTCCACCGGGCCACGCATGTGCCCGTAGGCAAGGATCAGGAGCAGCATCTGGAACTGACACGCGTCTTTGCCCGCCGGTTCAACAACATGTACGGCGTCGATTTCTTCCCGGAGAGCCAGCCCTACAATTTCGGGGCCGATCTGGTGAAGATTCCCGGTCTGGACGGTACGGGCAAGATGGGCAAGAGCGAGAACAACGGCATCTTCCTGGCCGATTCCGACGAGGTGATCCGCAAGAAGGTGATGCGGGCGGTGACCGATACCGGCCCCACGGAGCCCAATTCGCCGTTGAGTGACGGTGTGGCCAACATCTTCACGATCATGGAGGCAGTCTCCTCGCCCGATACGATTGCCTATTTCCGCGAAAAATACGCCACGTGCGAGATCCGTTACGGCGATCTGAAAAAGCAGCTGGCCGAAGACATCATCAAGGTCGTGGCGCCGATCCGCGAGCGCATCGAGGCGATCCGGAACGACGAGTCGTACCTGCGCCGCGTCGTGCGGGACGGTGCCGAGAAGGCACGTGAGAGCACCGACCGGACCGTGTCGGAGGTGCGTCGCATCATGGGTATTCGTCCTTTCTGAAAATCTGCTGAACGGATCGAAGTCGGATGACGGCTACACAACATTTACTCAACCGGGCCTATGCGCTGTTGATGCGGCTCACGCGGCGCCTGTCGCGTCAGCAGCTCATGCTGGTATTGGCCGTGCTGGTCGGTCTGGTAGCCGGTCTGGCCGCTACGGTATTCCAGAAGCTGCTCTATTGGATCGAACATGTGCTGGTGAGCTGGTTCCCGACCGATTCGGCCGGTTACCTCTTCCTGGTCTATCCGGCCGTCGGTATCATTCTGGCGTCGCTCTTCGTAAAGTATGTCGTCAAGGACAACATCTCGGAAGGTGTGGCGCGGGTGTTGTATGCGATCAGCAAACGGTCGTCACGCATCCGTCCCCACAACTGCTACTCATCCATTGTCGGCGGTGCCGTCACGATCGGATTCGGCGGTTCGGTCGGCCCCGAGGCGCCGATCGTGCTGACCGGTTCGGCCATCGGATCCAACATCGCCCAGATCTTCCGGCTCAACTACCGCGACACGACGCTGCTGCTCGGCTGCGGTGCGGCGGGGGCCATTGCCGCCATCTTCAAGGCGCCCGTTACGGGCCTGATCTTCGTGCTGGAGATCCTGATGCTGGATATTTCGATGCGGGCCATCGTGCCGCTGCTGATCTCGTCGGTCGCTTCGACAACGCTGGTGCTCTTCCTCAAGGGATTCGACCCCATGCTCAATGTCGAGGTGGGCGGTTCCTTCAACCTGCAGTATCTGCACATGTATGTCCTGCTGGCCATTCTGTGCGGCCTGGTTTCCAAATATTTCCTGGTCGTCAACGGTCAGGTGCAGCGTTTTTTCGGCCGTTTCAAAAAACAGTCGTCCCGCTGGCTGGTGGGCGGCCTGTCACTCGGTCTGCTCATCTTCCTCTTCCCGCCGCTGTTCGGCGAGGGTTACAGTTCGTTCATTGATCTGATGCACGGCCGCATCGAACCGCTGTTCGACAACTCGCTCTTCTATCGCTACCGCGGTGTGCCGTGGGTGGTGGTGCTCTTCCTGGTGGGGACGCTGCTGCTGAAGGTGGTGGCCATGGCCGTGACCAATGCCGCCGGCGGTGTGGGCGGTTCCTTCGCCCCGTCGCTGTTCGTCGGCGCCTTTACGGGCGGAACGCTGGCTTATATCTGCAACGCTTTCTTCGGCATGGAGATGTCCGTCGTCAATTTTTCGCTGGTGGGCATGGCGGGCGTGATGACCGGCGTGATGAAGGCGCCGCTGACCTCCGTCTTTCTGATTGCCGAACTGGCCAACGGGTATGGGCTTTTTGTGCCGCTGATGCTGGTGGCTTCGCTGTCGTTTGCCGTTTCGTATTACCTGGAGCCCGATTCGATCTATACCAAGAAGCTGCGCGCCAAAGGAGAACTCCTGACGCATAACAAGGATCAGTCGGTGATGGTTTTCCTCGAGTTGGACAAGCTGATCGAAACCAACTTTTCGCCGGTCAACCGCAATGCGACCCTCGGCGATCTGGTTCATATTGTCTCTTCCTCGACACGCAATGTCTTCCCGGTGGTGAAAAACGACGGCGAGTTCGTGGGCATCATCCTGCTCGACGATATCCGTACCGACATGTTCGACCACCGGAAATACAAATTCCCGATCAGCAAATACATTACCCAACCGCCCGACGTCATCCTCAAGAACGAGATGATCTCCGAAGTGGTCGGCAAGTTCGAGGAATCGCATGCCTGGAACCTGCCGGTGGTGGACAAGAAACGGAAATATCTCGGTTTTGTCTCCAAATCGAGTATCCTGGCTGCCTACCGGCAGCAACTGGTTGAACTGACCGAGGAGTAGGACAATCGTTTGGTATTGCATCTGCCAATGAAGCGCGGCTTGCTGGGTTCTCCTGCAGGTCGCTTTGCATTTGTGTGGCAGGGGGAGCGGACCGGCGGAAGCAGGTGGTGCTTGGCGTACAGATTGTGATGTTCGCGGGGAGCAGCGGATATGTCGGATATGTTTTATTTGTCGCGGATAAGTGTTGCTTCTGCAAAAAAATCCTTATATTTGTAATAAGTGTTTAATACCTAATGCTTGTTAATTGTTTTTTTATGAAAAGAACCTTTTACTCCATGTTGACGCTGCTGGCGTGTGCGATTGGCCTGTTGGCGGGATGTACAAAGAATGAGAGTCCGGATTGGGTGGATGTCGATAAAGTGACCGTCACACTCGATGCGGCCGGCGAAACAGCTGTGATCATTGCTGTGGAATCGTCGACGTCGTGGACGGCAACTCCTTCGGCCAGCTGGGTGCAGGTGGCTGTCGAGGCGACGACCCTCTCGGTGACGGCCGAGCCCAATGAAGCGGTTGCCGATCGGACCGCCGATCTGGTGATCCAGGCCGGATCGGCCGAAATCACCGTCAAGGTCGTGCAGGTGGGGCGTGAATCGCAGACAGCGTACTATCGTTTTATGACGGACATGCAGGGGGCTACCATTTCGCCGTCCGGCAAGTTCGTCGGAGCCTATACGGCCCGTGTAGACAAGGGTGGGCAGATTGAATGGGAGGTCTATCTGATTGATCTGGCTACGAACGAGAAGAAGTTGCTGGCTACGTTGCCTTACAGCCTCTATCAGTTCGACGGTGTGCGTGCCGTAACGGATGAAGGCATTGTCTTTATGGATCACGATATGATTCAGACGGTGCTCATGAAAGAGGGGGAGGCCGACTACATGCTTCCCGGCTTTGAAGATGTGGAGGATATCCGTATTGCGGCCACCTCGGCCGGCGACGGATCGGTATGGGTCGGCTATGCGACGGGACCGACCGGTATGGTGCCGGTGAAGTATGTACATGGCGTTCCTGAACGTATGGAAATGCCGAAGACCAACTTCCGCGGCCAGGAGGTTGGCAACGTGGTGGTGCGCGGCTGTTCGGCCGACGGTTCCATGGCCTATGGCAGTACCTGGGATAACCTGGATTTCGGTATGCTGTACTGGGATAAGGACGGCCATGTGCACTGGGCCGGCGAGGATATATATCAGGTGGAGCCGACCGAGATGATCGGCCCGATGGGGGAACCGTATACCGATTATCTGGTGACGGGTCTGCAGATACAGGCAGACGCTTTCAACATGAGTCCGAACGGACGCTATATCGGCGGTCTTTATTACAAGGAGGAAGTCAATGCCGACCGTACCGATGTGGTGATCACGCAGATTGCTGCCGTTTACGATACGGAGGAACATAAAACGATTATCCTCTCCGATTATTCCGGTTACGGTGGCGTAACGGCGGTGACAGATGACGGTCTGGCCCTGATCTCCAAATCCATGCAGTCCTATTATTGTCAGACGGATGTGGTGAACCTTGCAACGGGTGAAAATCTGGGGGACGGCATCGACTATGTCATGGACAAGTTCGGCCTGGTGCTGCCCGCCTCGCACGGCCTGACCTACCTGCCGATCGGCGGTCAGGCAGCTTTCGGTGAGGAGGCGGCCCCCGGAAACAACCTGATGTGGTATTGGTATGTAGTTGCCCGGTGACGTGCAGCGAATCAGTCTGAAAGAAGGACGGAGTGTCGGGTTGCGATAGTCCGTCCTTCTTTTTTGGGTAGGGCGGCTCGCGCGGAAACAGGTGGGGCGTTCGCGGCAGAGCATGGCGTGAGGGCCTCCTGTTGCGGATCGATGAGGAGATGCTATCATCCGACGTCGAAATAACGGATAAACGCTGGGAAAAAAGTAAATTTTATTTGATGAAGACAGAATAATTATTACTTTTGAGTTTGGTTAATGTTGCAGGATGGGATTGATCTGTGCAGCCCCGATGAAAAACAGAGACCATTTAATTTACTTAATAAATCTGTATGAAAAACTTTAATTTTAGAAAAGGGGTAATAGCCGTGCTGGCCTTGGCCGCTATCGGTTGTACCAAAAAAGAGGAGGGTGGCAGTGGCATCAACCTCGATCGTGCTCTTGTCACGATGGACTACAGCGGCGGCACGCCTGTGACCATTACGGTAGAGGCTGCGTCCAACTGGACGGCAGCGCCCAGCGTATCGTGGATTACGCTTTCCGACCAGACGGCAAATTCGATTGTCGTAAGTGTTGAGCCGAACGACGGTGTCGAGCGTGACGGTGAGGTGGTATTTACGGCCGGTGACGCAAAGACGACGTTGAAAGTGAAACAGCTGGAGAATCCGGAGCTTCCGGCCCACTTCCGCAAATTTGACGAATATCAGTCCGCAGTTGCCTCGCCCACCGGCAAATATATTACGGCTATGGGTGGCAGTACGGACGATGCCGGTTTGATGGTGTTCAATGTCTATCTGATTGAAACGGCTACGGATGCCCGTACGCATGTAGGTACGTACACCTATGAACTGTCGGCTCCGTTCTGTGTGACCGATGACGGTTCGATGATGTTCTATGCACAGGCATGGGTGAACACGGCGCTGATCGAGCCTGATGGCAGCGACCTTATTCTTTCCTATCCGGATCTGAATATCGGAACCCCGCGTATCAGCTGCGTCTCGACCGACGGACATATCTGGGGTGGCTATTTCGGTGGCACGACCGAAGATGGCAATATTCCCTATATCTTTGTTGACGGTGAGCCTACGACCCGTCTGGAAGTGCCCGAAACGAACTTCCGTGGCGCTCCGCGTGTTGCCGGCAACAGCGGTTTCCAGCTGCGTGGCGGTTCGGCCGACGGTACGATGTTTTATGGTACCTCGTGGGACAACCTGGACTACGGCATGTGCTATTGGGACAAGGAAGGCAAATTCCACTGGGTCGGTGGCGATATGTACAAGACTTCGCAGCATGAGACGGTGGATCAGTATGGCAATCCGAAAACCGTCTATTGCGTAGACTGGGGTGTACAGTGCGAGGACGAGCAGTACAAAATGAGTCCGAACGGTAAATATATCGGCTGTATGATCTATCAGGAGACCTTCGACGAAGCGCAGGGTGCTGCTGTCGGCAGCAGAACGGGCGCAGCTGTTTTCGATACCGAAACGGGTGAAGTTATCATGATGCCCTCCGGTATGAATGTATTCAGCGTTACGGACAGCGGTTTGGCCGTAGTTGTTGATGGCGCTCCTGCCACCTCTTCGACCATCTATGACCTGAAGGCTGGTGTGTCGCTGGGTGACGGCGTAGATTGGGTGCGTGAGAACTTCGGTATTGATATCTCCAACTCGGGTGGTTGCTTCGTAACCCATATCTTTGGCGAGAATGACAATGTCGTATTCGGTTGCTATCCGACGGAAGCGGGTACGTATAACTATTGGTATGCTGCCAAGAACAATTAGTGTTGACAGCATATCATCCATGAAAATGGGGAGCGGTTCGTAGAGTCGCTCCCCATTTTTGTGTCTTGTAGCGGACAGAGCGCTGCGTCTACCACCAAACCGGTAGACCGCGCGCGAGGGAGCGCGTCTGTTTCACGGTTTTTAGGTATTGTCCCGGTCAGTCGGGCGCGTTACTTTTGTATCCGTAAGCAAAAGATTTTAGCCATTTCTTTCAGTCGGCGGGCCGGTCGTGTACCGGCCTTTCGTTATAATGCCTGAAAAGTTATCTTTGTACGTGACACAAGAGACTAAATCGTATGCAGAAACTCGGAAAATATGTGAAGACAGACCGGATGAGCGAACTGGTCAGCGACAATTATCGCGTATTGCTGGTCATGAGCCGGTTCGGTATCGGATTGGGATTCGGAGACAAGACCATCGATGCCGTTTGTCGCGATAACGGCGTGGATACGTTTACCTTTTTGGTCGTCGTGAACATGCTGCTCACCGACGAGACGCCGCAACCGGTGTCGGATCGGGTGCATGTGGCCTCGCTGGTGCAATATCTGCACAATTCCCACGACTATTTTCTCGATTTCCGGTTGCCGGAGATCCGGCGCAAACTGGTTGAGGTGGTCGGCGTGCAGGATGAGCTTTCGCGTGCTATTGTGGCCTATTTCGACGGGTACATCGAGGGGGTGCAAGCGCATATGGCGTATGAGGAGGAGATTGTATTTCCTTATGTGCGCAGTCTGCTTGAAGGCCGGCGCCAGGAAGGGTATCGCATCGAGGTTTTCCGGCAGCATCACGACCAGGTCGAAACGTTGCTGACCGAATTCAAGCAGATTCTGATTAAATTCTATCCGTCGGACAGTACCCATGCGATCAATGGCGTGTTGTTCGACATATTCAATTGCGAATACGATCTGGCTTCGCACAATGCGGTGGAGGATCGTCTGTTCATTCCGACCGTCCGCCTGTTGGAGCAAAATCTGGAGGAGAGATGATATGGGGGCTCCGCTGAAAATAACGGTGGCCGAACCTTCGGTGATTCTGCGCAGCGGCATGCTGGCCGTGCTGGAGCATACCGAGAAGTTCAAGGCCGAGGTGTATGAGGTGAGTGACATGGAGCATTTGAAGGCGGCATTGAACTGGCAGCACCCCGATGTACTGATGGTCAATCCCGCCTCGCTCGGGTTGTATGCTTTGCAGCAGCTGCGCAAGGAGGCCGGCAATCCGGAGATGAAATGTGTGGCCGTGCAGCTGACGGTCAGCGATCAGACCACGTTGAGAAGTTATGACGAGGTCATCTCCATCTATGACGATGCCGAAACGATTGTCGGCAAACTGTTCAAGTTGACTGCGGAGGGAGAACAGCGGGATCGGCGTCACGAGGCGCTCAGCGGGCGCGAAAAGGAGGTGATTGCCTGCGTGGTGCAGGGAATGACCAACAAGCAGATTGCCGACAGGCTCTGCATTTCGACGCATACGGTTATCACGCACCGGCGCAACATTGCCGCCAAACTGGATATTCACAGTCCGGCCGGTCTGACGATCTATGCGATTGTCAATAAACTGGTTGAACTGGATGCAATCCGGGAGACGGTCGGCGAGCCGGGCGAATCGTAAAACAGATTCTTCCCGCGGGGTGCGCGATGCGTGCAGGCGGCCTGCGACCGGTCTCCTGGACGAATTATAAGATGCGGTAGCGGGCTACGGTGCCGGAAATGACGAATTCTGCCTTGCAGGCCATCCACTCACGGAAATGGGATGATGCGTTGTGGGCAGCGATGGCCTCCGGGTCCTTCCATTTTTCAATAAAACAGAAGGCATTCGCTTCGTTGATGTCTTCGTAGAGGTCGTAGGCAATGTTGCCTTCTTCGGAACGGCTTGCGGCGATCAGTGGACGTACGGCTTCGAGAAAGGCCTCCCGTTTGCCGTCCCGGACGATATTGCGTGCAACAATCGTAATCATCATGTTGGGTTATTTGGTTTTGCGTTCCGCAAGATAGTTATTTTGTCGATTCGTTCGTCGATAGACAAGATCGGGTCAAAAGAAAAAGGGGTGCGATCATCATCGCACCCCTTCTTATGGCATATGGTCTTATGGTATTTATTTGTTTTTGGCGGCATACCAGAAGTTGTAGACCATCATATCGGCATCCGGCAAGTAGTTGCCGAATACGACATCGTCGTTTTCGCCGAAAATGCCCGTTACGAAGCAACCCGTGTTGGAGATGTCGATGCCGAAGTTCTCAAGCACCCAGTCTGCACTGTCACCCAGTACGGCACCTGTATTCAGGTCATAGATCGTCGTACTGCCAATCGGTGCGCTGTCGGCAATCACGGCCAAGCCGCTGTTGGTGATACTCATGACCGTAGCACCCGAAGGCATCATGATCAGTTCATCCGTTTCGGTATCGTAAACGGCGCAGCCGGTTGTTGAGCCCAGAGCGGCACCCTGTGCTTCGTCGAAGGTCTCCTGATAGATCATACAACCGATGTATTTGCCGTTCGGACTCATTTTGTACAGCTCGGCCTGGCACTGTACGCCCCAGTCGACGCAATAGACGGTTTTCGGATTGCCATATTTGTCGACGGTTTCATGGGTAGATGTCTTGTGACGGTCGCCGCCAACCCAGTGGAATTTTCCTTGCTTGTCCCAATAGCACATGCCGTAGTCAAAGTTGTCCCACGAGGTACCATAAAACATCGAACCGTCGGCCGAGCCACCGCGTAGTTGGAAACCGGCCGTATCGCCTTTTTTGCGGGGTGCGCCGCGGAAATTCGTATCGGGTACCTCGAGACGGTCGGTCGGTACGCCGTCAACGAAACGGTAGGGAACTGCTCCGTCGGCCGAGCCGTCGAAATAACCGCCCCAGATACGTCCGTCGGTCGAGACGCAGCTGATACGCGGAGTGCCAAGACCTAATTCAGGGTAGGAGAGGATGAGATCGGTGCCATCTGGTTCCATGACCGCCGTATTGACCCAGGCATTGGCATAGAACATCATCGAACCGTCATCGGTCACGCAGAACGGGGCCGAGAGCTCATAAGCATAGGTGCCGACATAGGTTCTGGCATCGGTTGCAACCTCTACCAGGTAAACGTCATAAACATATGTGCCGTTTTGGGAGCCACCGCGCATGGCTGTAATGTAGGTGCCGGAGGGAGAGATGACTGCATCATGGTATTCGTCGAATTTGCGGAAGTGGGAGGGAAGGCCGGCCCGCTCGAGCTGGTGAATGGTCAGCGCGGTTTTGGTATCGCCCAGCGAAAAGACAACCTGGGTCGAACGTTCGATATTGTCGTTTTCGCCTGCCGTGAGAACGACCGTATTGGCCGTTTGTTCGGAAACGGTGACCCAGGAGGCTTCCGGGGTTACCGTCCAGTTGGAGGACGAGGCGTCGACGTTGATGGTCAGCGACGTTTCGCCGGTGCTCGGAAGCGTTGCTTCGGCCCGATCGAGCTGGAGCCAGCTATTTTCTGCCGGTTGGGTACACCCGAGTGCGGTCAGAGCCGCCAGGCAAACGATGGCCTTCAAGCTTGCGTACAGGTTTTTCATACGAATTTGTCGTTTAAGGTTAATTGTTGTGCTGTTGTTTAGGAATGAGGGATTAATCCTAATTGGGGGATCCATCTCTCAAATCTAATAATTATTCTGCATGATTGCAAGAATATGGAGCCTTTTTTAGGAACAAATCGTTGAAAAACGGTAGATCGTGCCGACGTCAGCGGGAGGTGGGGCGGTCGGCGGCGGTGAGGTGGTCGAGGTAGAAGAGGATGTGGTCGATGATGTAGCGGTCGCTGGCGCCGGTACATTCAATGGTGGCCGATGCCTGGGTGTAGTACGGTTCCCGTTCGGCCAGGGTGGTGCGGATGTAGCGGAGTAGCTCTTCGTCGTTCAGTCCGGCCAGTTTGGGACGCCGCTGACGGCGGGTATAGAGGATGCGGTAGAGGTAGTCGGCCGTGATGGAGATATAGACGCTGTGGCCGTGCGCCTTCATCCAGGCGAGATTTTCGGGGTTGCAGGGGGTACCGCCGCCCGTGGCGACGATCGTATTGCCTTCGTCGGAGATGCTGCGCAGTGCGGCGCTCTCCATGGCGCGGAAGGCGGCCTCTCCGTCGGTAGCGAAAATTTCGGGGATGGTGCGGCCGGCTGTCTCTTCGACCATGCGGTCCGTGTCGGCAAAGGCGAAGCCCGTGCGTTCGGCCAGGCGGCGGCCGATGGAACTCTTGCCGCAGCCCATGAAACCAACCAGATAGAGAATCATAACAAGTAGGTGGAGTGAATAAAAAAAGGTCACGGATGCCTGGCTGGCAGGTACCGTGACCGTAGTGAACGGAAATCAGAACAGGTTGAGCTGGGCCGGGTCGTCTGCTGCCGGCTCCTCCTCGTCCTCGGAACGTTCGATGATCAGGTCGTCATCCGCCACGGTGACCGTGGTTTTCTGGACGGTGCGGGGACCCGGTGCGGGAGCCGGAGCGGCAGGCTGTGCGGCTTCCGGAGCGGCAGCGGCCGGTTCGGTGGCCGGCGTCTCCTCGGACGCCTCCGGGTCGGGTTCCGTCGGATCGGGACGCAGCGGTTCGATGAAGCGGAGCGAGGCCACCTCGTAGGTGGTGATGCGCTTGCCTTTGGCCCGGTGGCTCTTGACGCCGATGAACTGCTCCACGTCGATGCGGTCGGCCGGGCGGTTCTTGTGGGCGCCTCCGTAGGTGACTTCCAGCTGCGGATAGTGGTCGGCGCACAGTCCGTCCAGATGCGAACGGCTGTTCTCGTCGTCGATGAAGGGCTGCATCTTGTTGTCACTCACCTCGGCCATAAACCGTTTCAGGTAGTGGTAGCGGCTCTCGCCGTCGAAATAGGCGGCGCTGTAGATGCGGTGCGGATCGTATTTTTCGACCCGCAGCGTGTCGGTCGGGAAGTGGTGCCCCGTATCGAAGCCGGTCGTGTAGTAACGGCCGCCGGAGGTGAAGACGATGATGCGGTCATCGCCCTCGAATTCGCCCAGCAGCCGGCCGCGTCCGTCCGTGTTGAGTTTCATGATGTCCTCGTCGAACCAGACGTTCTGACCGGCCAGTGTCGAGGCGCCCCGCTCCTTGACCTGGATCTTGTGGATGGCATAGCGCGAGAAGAGGTTGCCCTGCGAACTGCGCCCCTTGATGGCCAGTTTGCTGAAGTCCAGATCGACAATCGCCTTCTTGAGACGCGTGCGCTGCTTGAACATGATCTTCAGCACCTCGGCCTCGCCGTTGGGGTTCACGCTCATGTAGAGAATGCGGCTGCCCGGCGTGCCCTTGGTGATGGTGTACTCCTTGTCGCGCGTGATGCCCTTGATGGCGCACCGCTTCATCATGATGGCGCCCTTTTCGCCGTCGCGGTAGAGCACGTTGTAGATGGTGCGTTCGTCGTTGCGCTTGAAGATGCCGATGTACTGGATGCCGGGGGCATAGAAGGCCTTGTCGGAGACCTTGGTAATCTTGTAGTTGCCCTCTTCGGTGAAGACGATCACGTCGTCGATGTCCGAACAGTCGCAGACGAATTCGTCCTTCTTCATGGCGTTGCCGATGCCGAAGAAACCGCCCTTGCGATCGACATAGAGTTTGGCGTTGGCCACGACCACCTTGGTCGCCTCGATGCTGTCGAAGGCCCGGATCTCGGTGCGCCGCTCGCGCCCCTTGCCGTATTTCTCCTTGATTTTCCGGTACCAGTTCACCGTGTAGTCGGTCAGGTGGTCGAGGTCGTAGCGCACCTGTTCCATTTCGGCTTCGATGGCCTTGATCTGGTTGTCGGCCTTGGCCGAATCGTATTTCGAGATGCGGATGAAGCGCAGTTCGGTCAATTTGATGACATCCTCGCGCGTCACTTCGCGGCGCAGCAGTTTCTTGAACGGTTCCAGCCGTTCGTCCACCGCATCGTAGGCCGCTTCGCGCGAGGTCTTGCCCTCGATGGCCTGGTACATCTTGTTTTCGATAAAGATGCGCTCCAGCGAGGCCATGTGCCACTCCTCGTCCAGTTCACCCAGCCGGATGCGCAGTTCGGCACCGAGCAGCGAGCGGGTGCGGTCGGCGCTCCGGCGCAGAATGTCGCTCACGCCGATGAAGTGGGGCTTGTCGTCGGAGATGACGCAGGCATTGGGCGATATGGAGACCTCGCAGTCGGTGAAGGCATACAGGGCGTCGATGGTCTTGTCGGCCGACTCCTCGTTGCTGACGTGGACGATGATCTCGACCTTTTCGGCCGTGTTGTCGTCCACCTTTTTGATGCGGATCTTGCCCTTTTCGTTGGCCTTGATGATCGACTCCTTGATCGATTCGGTGGTGGTGCCGTAGGGAATCTCGGTGATGGCCAGCGTCCGCTTGTCGAGTTTGACGATGCGGGCGCGGATCTTGACCGAACCGCCCCGCAGACCGTCGTTGTAACGCGAGACGTCGATTAGGCCGCCCGTCTGGAAGTCGGGGGAGAGGGTGAACGGCTCCCCGCGCAGGCAGGCGATCGAGGCGTCGAGCAACTCGTTGAAGTTGTGGGGCAGGATTTTCGAGGCCAGGCCGACGGCGATGCCTTCCACGCCCTGGGCCAGCAGCAGCGGAAACTTGACCGGCAGCGTGACCGGTTCCTGGTTGCGGCCGTCGTAGGAGAGCATCCATTCGGTCGTCTTGGGATTGAAGACCACCTCCATGGCGAACTTGCTCAGCCGTGCCTCGATGTAACGCGGGGCGGCAGCGCTGTCTCCCGTGAGGATGTTGCCCCAGTTACCCTGCGTGTCGATCAGCAGCTCCTTCTGTCCCAACTGCACGAGGGCGTCGCCGATGGAGGCGTCGCCGTGGGGGTGGTACTGCATGGTCTGGCCGATGATGTTGGCCACCTTGTTGTAGCGGCCGTCGTCGATGCGCCGCATGGCGTGCAGGATGCGTCGGTGGACGGGCTTCAGACCGTCTTCGACATGCGGCACGGCGCGTTCGAGGATGACGTAGGAGGCATAGTCGAGGAACCAGTCCTTGTACATGCCCGTCAACCGGTAGCGGTTGCTGCCCGCTTCGGTCAGCCGGGCAAACTTTTCGGACATGCGGCGGCCCGTACCGCTTTCGGCGGCCGGGAGTTCGTCCTCCTCCATGTCGGCGGTATCCGGGGTCTCCTCCTCCGTGTCGGTTGCCTCGCCGATCGGGGTGTCGGACAGGTCGGTCATGTCCGGCGTTTCGTCTTGGGTGTGTCTGCTCATCTTTTCATGCATGCACGGGCCGCTGCGCCGTGCGGGTTATCGGATGGTTGTCGTTGTGGCTAAATCAGTTCGTCGATGTAGTCGGCCTCGATACGCAGGTTGTCGATGATGAAGGACTGCCTGTCGTAGGTGTTCTTGCCCATGTAGAACTCCAGCATGTCGTGGATGGGGTCCTCTTTGGTCAGCCGCACCTGTTCGAGCCGCATGTTTTCGCCGATGAACTCCTTGAACTCGTCGGCCGAGATCTCGCCCAGACCTTTGAACCGGGTGATCTCCGGATTGGCCCCGAGCTTGTGGATCGCCTTCTGTTTCTCCTCCTCGCTGTAGCAGTAGATCGTCTCCTTCTTGTTGCGCACGCGGAAGAGCGGGGTCTGCAACACGAAGAGGTGGTTGTTGCGGATCACGTCCGGGAAGAACTGCAGGAAGAAGGTCATGATCAGCATGCGGATGTGCATGCCGTCCACATCGGCATCGGTGGCGATGATGACCTTGTTGTAGCGCAGGTTGCCGATGTCCTCCTCGATGTTGAGGGCTGCCTGTAGCAGGTTGAACTCCTCGTTCTCGTACACGACCCGTTTGGTCAGGCCGAAACTGTTGAGCGGCTTGCCGCGCAGGGAGAAGACCGCCTGCGTCTGCACGTCGCGGCTGGCGGTGATCGAACCGCTGGCCGAGTTGCCCTCCGTGATGAAGATCATCGTGTCGAACCGGCGGGCGTTCTTCTCGTCGTTGAGGTGAATCTTGCAGTCGCGGAGCTTCTTGTTGTTGAGGCTCACCTTCTTGGCCATCTCGCGGGCCTTCTTCTGGACACCCGATATGGCCTTGCGCTCCTTCTCGTTGGCGGCTACCTTCTTGCCGAGGATGTCGGCCGTCTCGGGGTGCATGTGCAGGTAGTCGTCGAGCCGTTCCTTGACGAAGTCGACGATGAAGTTGCGCACCGACGGACCGTTCGGTGCCACGTCCTTCGAACCGAACTTGGTCTTGGGCTGGTTCTCGAACATCGGGTTTTCGACCTTGATGCTTAGTGCCGCGATGATCGAGGTGCGCACGTCGGCCGGGTCGTAGTCCTTCTTGAAGAACTCCTTGACCGTTTTGGCCACCGCCTCGCGGAAAGCTGTCAGGTGGGTGCCGCCGAGGGTGGTGTACTGGCCGTTGACGAAGGTATAGTAGGTCTCGCCGTAGCCGCTGCCGTGGGTGATGACTACCTCGATGTCCTGGCCGGTGAGGTGGATCGGCGGGTAGAGCGGCTCCTCGGAGAGGTTGTCGTTGAGCAGGTCGAGCAGACCGTTCTTCGAGAAGAAGGTCTTGTCGTTGAAGCGCACCGTGAGTCCCGGATTCAGGTAGGTGTAGCGGTGGAGCATCGGCTCGATGAACTCGTAGTTGTAGGCATAGTCGCCGAAGATCTTGGGATCGTCGTCGGGCACGAAGCTCACCCACAGGCCGTTCTTCTCGTTCACGTTCTCCTCCCAGCGGTCGGACTGTTCGTAGCCGCGCGAGAAGCTCACCGTGCGCGCCCGTCCGTCGCGGATGCTCCGCACGGTGAACTCGCTGGAGAGGGCGTTGACGGCCTTGACGCCGACGCCGTTCAGTCCCACCGACTTGTGGAACGTCTCGCTGTCGCCGAACTTGCCGCCGGTGTTCATCTTCGAGACGGCATCCGCCAACTTGTTGAGCGGAATGCCGCGGCCGTAGTCGCGGATCGTGACACGGCGCCCTTCGATGCGGACGTCGATCGTCTTGCCGTATCCCATCATGTACTCGTCGATGGAGTTGTCCATCACCTCCTTGATGAGGACATACATGCCGTCGTCGGACTGACTGCCGTCGCCGAACCGACCCACATACATGCCCGGACGCTGGCGGATGTGTTCGTTCCACGCCAGGGTCTGGATGCTGTCGTCGGTATAGGCGGCCGAGCCGTTGTGCGTATTGTCTGCCATTCGGTTAAAGTGTATCTTCGGTTTGGGTCATGGGGGCGTCCGTCCGGCGGCGGATCGCCTGCAGGGTTTCGATGGTCCGGCTGCGCACGTCGGACATGAGGTCGCGCGTCTCCGTAGCCCGCACCGTTTCGGCCGGTACGGGGGGCAGGATGCGGATGGTGAAGGTGTTGCGTTTCACCCGCCATCCCCGGGCGAAGGTCTTGCCGCCGTCGATCACGCAGGGCAGGATGGGTACGCCCGCCTCGCGGGCCAGCAGGAAGGCCCCCTCCTTGAAGTTGTGGATCTCGCCGTCACGGCTGCGCGAGCCCTCCGGAAAGATGATGACCGAGGTGCCGCGGCGCAGGTGTTCCAGTCCCTTCTCCATGAAGGCGAGCGTTTTGCGTACCGAGCCTTTCGTGTCCACCGTGATGTCGCCGTGCAGCCACAGCACCACGCCGAACAGCGGCCATTTGTAGACCTCCTTCTTCGACACCCACTTGAAGTTGAGGCGCGGCAGGGCATACATCAGCGGAATGTCGAGCATGGACTGGTGATTGACCGTGATGACGTAGGCCTTCCGCGGGTCGATCGCCTCGCGTCCCTCGATGTGCAGCCGCCAGAGCGGATTGAGCCGGAAGATGCTCCGCGCCCAGAAACGCGATGCAGCATGCAGGGCGACCCGTTCGCGGTCGAAGGCGACCGTGAGGGCAAACAGCACGAGCATGAAGACGAAGTAGGCCAACGACCAGATCAGCAGGATGAGGTAGTAGCAGACGGAGATGATGGCGGTCATGGGATGGTGTGTATGACGTGTATGGACGGGGCTGAGGCACCGTCGCATGCGGGTAATTCAACCTGCAATTTTAGCAAAAATTTGCGGCAATTCCTATTTTTATTCCGCCCCGGCCGGCGGTCTCCTTCCGGCCGGAAAGAGTAACCGTATCGTAATTTTTGTTATTTTTGTCCCGTAACGCCGTTATCATCAAAACAAACAGATAATGAAAAAAGCATTTGTCTTCCCGGGACAGGGAGCCCAGTTCGTGGGCATGGGAAAGGATCTCTATGACAACATTCCCGAAGCAAAAGCCCTGTTCGAGCGGGCGAACGAAATTCTCGGATTCCGCATCACCGACATCATGTTTGCCGGTACGGACGAGGAACTCAAACAGACGAAGGTGACCCAGCCGGCCATCTTCCTCCACTCCGTGATTCTGGCCAAGAGCCTTGGTGCGCAGTTCGATCCCGACATGGTGGCCGGTCACTCGCTCGGCGAATTCAGCGCCCTGGTCGCTGCCGGTGCCCTCAGCTTCGAGGAGGGTCTGCGCCTGGTGTCGAAACGTGCGATGGCCATGCAGCGCGCCTGCGAACTCAACCCCTCGACCATGGCGGCCGTGCTTGCCCTGCCCGATGAGACGGTGGAGAAGATCTGCGCCGAAACCGAAGGCGTGGTCGTTGCCGCCAACTACAACTGCCCCGGTCAGCTGGTTATCTCCGGTTCGATCGAGAGCGTGGACAAGGCTTGTGCCGCACTGAAGGCTGCCGGAGCCAAACGGGCCATGCGTCTGGCCGTTGGCGGTGCCTTCCACTCGCCGCTCATGGAACCGGCCCGTGCCGAGCTGAGCAAGGCGATCGAGGAGGCGGTGATCGTCGCTCCGAAATGTCCGGTATATCAGAACGTGGATGCCATGCCCCATACCGATCCGGCCGAAATCAAAGCCAATCTGATTGCCCAGCTCACGGCGCCGGTGCGCTGGACGCAGAGCGTGCAGCACATGGTGGCCGACGGAGCCACTTCCTTCACCGAGCTCGGCCCGGGCAAGGTGCTCCAGGGGCTGGTGGGCAAGATTGCTCCCGGTGTGGAGGCCACTTCGATCCAGTCGCTCTGATCGGATTGTCCGTAAAACAAAAGCGCATGTCCCGTCGGGACATGCGCTTTTTGTATCCGGATCCGGCGTGGTGCTGCACGCTCAGAGCCATTTCTTGTGTTTGAAAAAGCGGTAGCAGATGAACGAGACGAGGATCATCAGCAGAATGGCGGCCGGATAGCCCAACTTCCAGTCCAGCTCCGGCATGTAGTGGAAGTTCATGCCGTAGATGCTGGCGACCAGCGTGGCCGGCATGAAGAAGACCGATGCCATGGTGAAGATCTTGGTTGTGTTGTTCAGCTCGAGGTTGATCAGACCGAGGGCCGTTTCCCGCAGAAAGTCGAGTCGTTCGAAACTGAAGTCGGCGTGGCTGACGATCGAGTTCACGTCCCGGATCATCAACTGCAGGCGCGGGTAGATATCGTTCGGGAAGCGTTCGCTCTTGAGAATGCCCGAGAGCAGACGCTGTCGGTCGAAGATCACCTCACGCATCATCATGGTGGTCTCCTGCAGGTTGTTGATGTGTTTGATCTCCTCCTGCGATACGCTGTCGCGACGGCCGATGTCCTTGCTCAGGGCGGCAATCTGTTTCGAGACCGCCTCGACGGCATCCGCATCGGCATCGATACGGATCTCCAGGATGGAGACCAGCAGGTGGTAACCCGTCGAATAGGCGCGCGAATTGATCTGCAGCCGCTTCTCGGCTTCTGTGAAGGTGCGGAATTCCGACTGGCGCACCGTGATGAGCACGCCTTCGCTGATGACGAACGAAACCGGTTCCACGCTGATGCCTTCGGGGGAGTGGACAAAGAAGTCGGCGTTGGTGAAGACCGCATTCTCCGTCTCGGAGTATTTCGACGATGTCTCGATCTCCTCGACCTGCTGGCGGCTCTGGAGGTTGATTTCCATGAAATTCTCCACCTCCTTCTGCTCCTTGATCGTGGCCCGGAAAAGGTCGATCCACAGGATGTCGTCGTAACCCAGCTCCTCGAAGATCTTGAGGTCGGGGTTGCGGACAATCTTGTTGTATTGTTTCAGGTAAATCGTTATCATGTCCTGACCGGTGGCTTGCGGGTGATACATGCGGATCGTAGCCCGCAGATGTGGCGGATCCGACGATCCGTCGCTGCCGGGCAGGCGATCCCTGTCATTATCGATCGGACGGATCGGGCTCCGTCCCTTCCCTTAGGCCGGTCTTCAGCCGGGATTGGCCCGCGGTACGAACTTGCGGCCTTTGTCCCAGTAGAGTTCGAGCGCCTGCCTTTTCTGGTAGTCGAACAGGAAGTCGATGTTTTCGGTGAGGTAGGTGTAGGCGTAATCCTTGCTGCGGTGTTCGCTCTCGTTGACTGCCTCCCAGATGCGTTCCACGCCCAGTTCAAGCGAAGCCTCGAGGTCGTCGATCAACTCCGGAGCGATCCCTTTGCGTGCCACCCATACGGCAAATACGAACGGCTTGCCGGTCAACTCGCGCCAGCAGTCGGCCAGATCGTACGTATAGGCGAAATGTCCTTCGTTGTCAAAGACCTTGTCGCCGATGAGCAGAAAGGCGTCGCCCTCCTCGGGATGACTGACTACCGAATAGTCGGTCAGTTCTTTCCATTCGGGATTGATGTGCCACAGTTCGGCTGCCAGGATCTTGACCAGCAGGGCCGAAGTCATGGAGTGGGAATCGAGCCACAGCCGCCGTGTCTCGGCGATCGGGGCATTGCTCATGACGGTTACGGTGCGGACGCTCTTCTCCGCGCCGATGCAGTAGTTCGTTATGATTTCGGCATCTTCGAGCATCGGGAGCGAACCGACCGGAACCAGCGCGATGTCGGCTTTCCGGTCCATGTAGTTGCGGGCGCACTGCGCCGGGGGCGCAAGCAGCAGCTCCGCGTCCAACTTATCCGCGTGGGTGATGCCGTAAACGAACGGCACGGTATTCAGATAGGATACCGCCGCGATTTTTGTTTTTACAACAGCCATCGTCCATACAGTGCCGTGATTGGTTAGACAATCGGTCCTCCGCCGCATGGGAGCGGGCAGGAGAGACCCGTTGATAATCGGCACAAAAGTAATGAAAAATATCGGAAAACGAGCGGTCCTGCCGGCGATTCGACGGGGCGGCCTGCATTTTGTGCGGCCACGAAAAACAGAGCGGGCGGCCTCATGCAGAGACCGCCCGCAGGGTTGTGTCAAAGGTTTGTGGGCTTATTTTCTGTAAGCACGCAGAACCGGGTTGGCCAGCTCGGCCGAGATCGGGTAGGAGGGCATGTAGAAGCCTGCGGCAGCCGAACCACCCATCAGTTCGCCTTCGTAGGTACCCGTGATCTTGTTGCCGTTGCGATCCACGAAATCAATTACGACCTTGTGGATGTCGCCGTCGTTGCTGGTCGTCACCGAACCGACACTCGGCATGGCACCTGCCCAGTTGTCCAAGGTAGACTGGTCGTCCTGCGTCGTCCGGAGGTAGGTATACCAGCAACCCTCCAGCGGGCTGATGCCATTGGTCAGCGGCATCGGGTTGGCCGGCATGGCAATGTTCTGGTCAGCATAAACGGTGCCGAAGATCGAACCCATATTGAAGGTTGCGGCAGGACGGTCGCCCAGCGATTCCGGACCGAACAGACCCAGTACAAACATATCGCCGCTGCCTTTGGTCGTGATGCTCTGGCCGCTTACCGAGATCTCGATGCCGTCGCCCCAGATGTAGTAGAAGTAACCCGTTACGCCGCTGCCCTGGTCTGCCGTCTGCAGCATGGCCATGTTGGTGATGGTGCCCAGTTCCTTGTCACCGGTAATGTTGCTGGCAGGGTCGGCCGAGTTGTTGATCTCAATCGGACCTTCGTATACATAGTTCACCTCTTCCAGCTGGTCGGCAGAAGCGATAATGCCCGACTGGTCGGCGCGCAGACCTTTGAATTTGGCCGTAATCGTATAGTTTTCACCGTTGCGGGCAACCGTCATCGTACCCTCCTGAATACACCAAGCCTCGGTCATTTCGCCTTTGTCGTTGGTCAGGAACTCGGTCGTTCCGCTGTAGCTGGAGTTAATGATCGAGCCTTCGATCAGCTTGAAGGGGGTCATTTCGTCCAGATTCTTGACGATCTCGTAGGTGCCGTCCGGGATGACCAGCGCATTGTGGTCCTCCTGCAGCGGCATGAAACCGTTGATCTGGAGAGCTTCCGCATTGGCGAAGCCGTTGTTGAGGTCATTAACGCCCAGCGCCATGATGAACAGGCCGCCTTCCGCGTTGGCCGTGTTGGCTTTGCCATAGTATTCGGCGATAACCGACGTAGCTACGCGAGGATCGGGATTGGGCTCGCGGGGCGGATACTGCTGTTTGTTCTGGAAGGAGATGGCGCCCTCGAACTGCTCGATGGCAACGGGCTGTCCGTTGGAGGTGAAGTTGAAGGCGATGCGCAGGCTGGAACCCGATTTGTTTACCAGCATGTTACCGCCGTCGATGAGCGTTGCGGAACCGTTGCGCCACAGAATCGTACCGACTTCGTCATTCTCGGAGGTGGCGGGAACGAACGTGCGGAGCTTGTGGTCGGCCGTCGTGCCCAGTTCGTAGGTACCCGAAGCCAGGGAGGCCGTGCTGGGGTTCAGCGCTACGGCGCCGAAGCAGTCTACGCGCAGTTTGTCACCGTTGCTGTTGGTCAGCGTCAGTGTGTAGAAACCGGTGCCCTCGCCAAAGCGCTCGCCGTAGTAGGCGGTAGCCTCTTTGTCGTAGGAAGTGAAAGTCGGCGTAGAGGGAGCTGCAGGATTCGTATCCTTTTTACAGCCGACGGTCAGCGCTGCCAGCATGACAGCTGCTGCCCAAAAGATTTTTTTCATACGTGAGTTGTTTAAATAAAAATAGTTTTCTTCTGATTACAGGTTGTTTGAGACGGGCCTTGTCTTGGACAAGACGTTGCAACTGTCCGGATTGTTGCATGTGTTCCGAACAAGTAGGGGGTGTTGCCCAAAAAGTCCCAATTACAAAGATAATGATTTTCTTCGGAGAAAAACAAATCAACTGGCCCTCCGCCGTTGTGTTTCGATGTTCCATGGGTGCGGAGCGGAGGACGTGGAATGACAGACAAAAAAAGCAGCGCCTCCCGGGAGGCGCTGCTTTGGAATAAAATGTCGGAGGGTCGTTTACTTCAGAGTTGCCACTGCGGGTACCGAAGCGAACTGGCTGTTCGAGAAGGCTGCAAATACAGGGTTGTACATGTAGCCGTTGTGCTGCAGCGTGCCACGGATGACAGACTGCGTAGTTGCGGCAGCCGACATCGAGAACGACTGCGTGCTCGAAATCTTGTGGCCGAATTTGTCGTAGAATTCGATGGCTACTTCATACGTGCCGTCGCCGGTTTCCGTAATGGTGGTCTGGCCCTTGTTGATAACGGCACCGCCACCGTCAACTACCGACGTGATCTGCTGACCATTCGACTCAATCTGGTCGATGACATAGTAGAACGTTCCTACGCCGAGACCGAACGGATCGCTCAAGTCGGGGTTACCCGAGAGGGTGGTCTGGGCAATCAGCGACGAGGAGTAGTCCGTGTACAGGTCGATGTATTCCGTATTCATCGGGAACGTACCGGTCGGAATGGCAATGTTGCTCATGTCGCTCGGAGCCTCGGAGATCAGCTGCAGGCTGAGGGCGGAACCCTTCGTGCCGCGGATGTACAGCGTACCGTTGGTTTCGTAGTCAGCGTTGTCATTGGTCATTTCGATACCGTTCGAGAAGATGAAGCGCCACATGATGCGGTTGGGGGTGCCCGAGATTACCCATGCATCCTCCAGCGGATCAACATAGAAATATTCCATCGGTTCGGTAATGTCGACATCGGCCGTCAGGGTGGACATCGGCTGGGTCTTGTCGTCGATGTACTCCGGCAGTTTGACATTGGTCAGCGTGTACTGGATGTTGTCCACATTGCCCGTCATCGAACCGCTGTTGTTGAACGATTTGCCACTCAGATTGGTCGTCAGCGTGTAGGTGCCGTCCGCATTCTTGGTGATCGTGGCCGTACCGCTTTCGATCAGCGTACCGCCGTTCATCATCTGGGTCGAGGTGTTGTAGAAGATCTCACGCGAGTAGAGGATGTTCAGTGCCTCGATGGAACCGCCTACGATCATGTTGGCCTTCGAAGGACGGGTACCGGCCGTGAAGTTGCCTACCGGAACGGTAACCTTGCTCGGATCGTCAGCCAGCGGTACCGTGATGACCAGCGTCAATACGCTCGACATGTTGGTCGGGGCTACATTGAGGTAAACCATGCCCAGTCCGTTGGCATAGGGGTATTCACCGTCGTAGTAGATATTCCACATGTCGGCCTTGATCTCCTGGCGGGGCAGTTCGATGCGCTCGTCGGTGTACGAGAAGGAACCCTTGCACGTCCATTCGATCGTTGAGCCGGTGTCGGTGGTCAGGCTTGCGGTAACCTGCTGGATACCTACACCCTGCTGAATCTTGATCGTACCGGCCGTGATCAGTACGGGCGTACCGTTGTCGGTGTAGAGCGTACCGTAGGTGTCCGATGCGGAAGTAGCCACGATGAACGTGTTGAGCTGCGGTTCGGTCTGCGAGCCGAGCGTGTAGGTCGTGGCAGCCGGTTTGATATTGTCGCTGACGGCTACGTCGGATACCAGATCCAGACGCAGGGTCGTTGCGGGGTTGTTCTTGTCGTACAGGTTGATCCGGTAAACGGCAGAACCTGCGACTTTCAGAGCGCCCTCACCGTAGTAGTAAGCGTCCTTATAAGTGGGCACTACCTCGCCGCCGGTAGGCGTCGTGCCTCCGGTCTTTTTGCAGGATACCGTCAGAAGTGCCGCTGCGGCAACAGCAAGCATAACAAACAGTCTTTTCATTGTTTAAGGATTTAGTGTAATGTTGTTTTTCTTGGTGTTTTCAAGTGTTTGGCCATATCTTCTATAAAGACGGGGAACCGACGCAAAATGTTGCATCCGGCCGTTTTTTCGTCTCCATAAAAAAGGCACGGCTACAAATATAGCAGGAAAAAATTGAAAAAAGCGTACTGCGAACGGTTTTTATTCGAATCGGCCATTCTTGACCACGAACGCCTCCGTCAGGCGAAAACCGGTTCGATCCAGTAGTAGAGTACGGCCCACATGACGAAGCGTAAGCTCTTGCCTATGAGCATGAAAACGGTTGTCTTGCGCCAGTCGATGCGGTAGAATCCGAGGGCGATGGCCATGACGTCGCCGATAAAGGGGAGCCAGGTGAAGAAGGCCAGCAGGCTGCCGTAGCGGGCTACGTTGTGCTGGTGTTTTTCGATGGTCTCGCGCTTGACCCTGCAGTAGCGTTCGAGCCATTCCCACTTGCCGGCGCGTCCGAGCCAGTAGGAGGTGAGGCCGCCCAGCCAGTTGCCGATCGAGGCGACCGGCACGGCAATGTAGGGATTGGCGCCGACGGCCAGCAGTCCCACGAGGAGCACGTCCGAGCTCATGGGCAGGATGGTGGCGGCCAGAAAGGCCCCAATGAAGAGTCCGATGTAACCGTATTCGATCAGAAATTCCATGGATGGCAGGCAGGAGGCGGTCGGCGACCGTCCGTCGATGTGCAAAGATAGGGATTCCGGTGTAGAGAACGGGACCTTACAACAGTTTTTTCAGCAGGGACATGCGGTAGGGCGGATAGCGGAGCGAAATGTCGAAGCGGCGGGGAGAGACGAGCACGCTGCGGATGTTCGAGAAGGTCTCGAACGAAGCGCGCCCGTGGTAGCGTCCCGTGCCGCTGGTGCCGATGCCGCCGAAGGGGAGGGCCGGATCGGTGACATGCAGGATGGTGTCGTTGATGCAGGCGCCGCCCGAGGTGGTGGTGCGGAGCACTGCGCGTCCGCTCCGGCGGTCGCCGAAGTAGTAGAGGGCGAGGGGCTTGGGGCGCCGGTTGATGAAGGCTACGGGTTCCTCTATATTATTAAAGGTATAGACCGGCAGAATGGGGCCGAAGATTTCCTCCTGCATCAGCGGTGACTGCGGGTCGGGGGCGTCGACGAGGGTGGGGGCGATGAAGCGGTCGGCGGCGTCGCAGGTGCCGCCCAGCAGAATCCGGTCGCGTACGGCATCCAGGTAGCCGCACAGTCGGGTGAAGGCCTTGTCGCTGACGATACGGGGATAGGCCGGACTGTGGCGGAGGTCGGAGCCGTAGAAGCGTTCGATGGCGGCAGGGATGCGCTCGAGCAGGGCGTTGCGCAGATCGCGGTGGACGAAGAGGTAGTCGGGGGCGATGCAGGTCTGGCCCGCGTTGAGCAGTTTGCCCCAGACGATGCGCCGGGCGGCGAGGTCGGGATCGGCCGTGCGGTCGACGATGCAGGGGCTCTTGCCGCCCAGTTCGAGGGTGACGGGGGTGAGGCGTTCGGCGGCCCGGGTCATGACGGTCCGCCCGAAGGAGGCGCCGCCCGTGAAGAAGAGATGGTCGAAGTGGCGGTCGAGCAGTTCGGCGGTCTGGGCGTGGTCGCCGGCAAAGAGGGCGACGTGTTCCGGGGCGAAACTTTCGGCGATGATCGTCTCCAGCACGTGGCGGGTGGCGGCCGAAGTGGCGGAGGGTTTCAGGGCCACGCAGTTGCCGGCCGCCACGGCCCCCGCCAGCGGCGAGAGGGTGAGCTGCAGCGGATAGTTCCACGGAGCCAGGATCAGTACGACCCCTTTGGGTTCGTGGAGGATGCGTCCCGAAGAGGGGAAGAGGAAGAGCGGTGCGCCGGTTCGTTGCGGACGGGCCCGGCGGTCGAGGTGGCGGAGCTGGTCGCGGATCTCGGCCAGCACCATGCCCGTTTCGCACAGCCATCCCTCGTCGGCGGACTTGTGCAGGTCGGTGCGCAGGGCCTCGGCAATGTCGGCCTCGTGGCGGCGGATGACGCGTTGCAGACGGAGCAGGGCGGCCCGGCGAAATTCCAGGTCGCGGGTGCGGCCCGTGGCGAAGAAGGCTTCCAGTGCGTCGAGCCGTGCGGCGGTATCGGATAGAGCGGTCATGATGAGCGGATTTTTTTCAAAGATAGCATTTTGCGGCGGACGGTAGCGCGGCAGGCGGAAAATGAACCGTAGGGCGGCGGAGACGGCCGGAACAAAAGGTGCGCCGGGCGCGGTGCGAAAACTTGGCTTCTGCTTGCCGTGGTGTTTACCTTTGCTTATTTTTGTATCTTGTGCGGCCGGTTGGCGGCACGCGGAAAAACGATTATCGCAATGATTACCTATGCGGAACACACGCTGGCGAACGGCCTGAGGGTGGTGGTCAATCGCGACCGGCTCTCGGAACTGGCGGCGGTGAACCTGCTCTACCGGGTGGGGGCACGCAACGAGGATCCCCGCCGGACGGGGTTTGCCCACCTGTTCGAGCACCTCATGTTTCGGGGCACGCGGTGCATCCCCGATTTCGATGCACCGGTGCAGGAGGCGTGCGGCGAGAACAACGCCTTCACAAATAACGATTATACCGATTATTATATCACCCTCCCGAAGGACAACATCGAGACCGCCTTCTGGCTGGAGTCGGACCGCATGACCGGGCTGGAGATTACGCCCGAGAAGCTGGCGACCGAAAAGGCGGTGGTCATCGAGGAGTACAACCAGCGCTATCTGAACCAGCCCTACGGCGAGCAGTGGCTGCTGTTGCGCGCGTTGGTCTACAAGGTGCATCCCTATCGCTGGCCCACGATCGGCCTCACGCCCGACCATGTGCGCGAGGCAACGCTCGACGACGTGCGGCGTTTCTATGACCGTTACTACCGGCCTTCGAATGCCATTCTCTCCGTGTCGGGCGATTTTGATCCCGAGGAGCTGTTCGCGCTTGCCGAGCGGTGGTTCGGTGATCTGCCGGCCGGCGCTGCACCGCACGACGAACTGCCGGCCGAACCCGTCCAGACCGCTCCGCGCCGCACGGAGATCCGGCGCGACGTACCAGCCACGCAGATTACCGTGGCTTTCCCGATGGGCGACCGGCGCAGCGCGGACTACTATCGTTGCGACCTGCTGACCGACCTGCTGGCCGGCGGCACTTCGGCCCGGCTCTATCAGGAGCTGGTGAAGAAGCGGCAGCTCTTTGCGGCGGTGAATGCCTACATTACGGGCGACATGGATCCGGGCATGTTCGTGCTGACGGGCCAGTTGATGCCCGGGGTGAGCACCGCCGGGGGCGAGGAGGCGCTGTGGCAGGAGATCCGGCGGCTGGCGGAGGTGCCGGCGGCCCCCGGCGAGCTGGAGAAGGTGCGCAACAAGTTCGAGGCGAACATGCTCTACGGTGAGTTGAACGTGATGAACAAGGCACTCAACCTCGGCTACTATGCCATGCTCGGCGACCTGTCGCTGCTGAACGGCGAGGCGGCCATCTACCGTGCCATCGGTGCGGAGGAGCTGCGCCAGACGGCGGAGCGGCTGCTGTGTCCGGAGAAAAGTTCAACCCTTATCATATACGGCGACCATGAAGCGTGATTCCCTTTCCGGCTGCCGGCCGCGTCCGGCCGTGCGGATTCCCGAACGTATTGCCGTGCCGATGGCCGAGAGGCACCTGACGGCAGGCGGCGTCTCCGTTTACACGCTGCCGGCACCCGAATATGGCGTGGTGCGGGTCAGCTTCGTCTTCCGCGCCGGCAGTTCGTGGCAGCGCGTGCCCTTCTGTGCATCGGCTACGGTCAACAACCTGGCCGAGGGAAGCCGTCGCATGACGTCGCTACAGATCGCCGAACAGCTCGACTACTACGGCTCCTATTTCGACGTGTCGCTCGACCGCGACTGGAGCGTGGTGACCTTCGTCTGTCTGTCCAAATATTTTGACCGCACGCTGGCGATTGCGCGCGAGATCCTGATCGAGCCCCGGTTTCCGGAGGAGGAGCTGGGCGTCTATTGTGCCAAGAGCCGCCAGGCGCTGCTGGTCAACCGGACCAAGGTCGATTTCATGGCGCGCGAACTTTTTGCCCGTTCGATCTACGGGGCGCAGCATCCCTACGGCGTTTCGTCGGATGCCTCGCTCTACGATGCGCTGCGGCGCGAGGATGTGGCGGACTTCTTCCGCAACCACTACACGGCGGACAACTGTTTCGTCGTGGCGAGCGGTGACGTGGCGGGGGAGCGCATCCGGTCGCTGGAGGCTTTTCTCGGCGAGATGGCTACGGGCGGGGAGACCGAACGTCCCGCCTTTCCCGAACCGGTGGCGGTGTCCCGTGCCGAACGGTCGGTGGAGGGGGCCGTGCAGTCGGCCCTGCGGGTGGGGCGGACCCTCTTTCCGCGCTCCCATCCCGATTATGTGGGCATGCAGGTGGTGGCGACCGTGCTGGGCGGTTATTTCGGTTCGCGGCTGGTGCAGAACCTGCGCGAGGAGCACGGCTACACCTACGGCGCCTATGCGGCCATGGTCAATTTCGACCGGAGCGGTTACTTCGCGGCGGCCACCGAGGTGGGGGCGCCCGTCACGGACGAGGCATTGGCGCAGATGATGGCTGAGATCGACCGCCTGCGCGGCGAACTGGTGCCCGAGACGGAACTGGGCATGGTGCGCAACATCATGGCAGGCGAGGTGATGCGTACTCTCGACGGCCCCTTCGGCATTGCCGACGTGACGATCGAGAATATCCAGAACGGCTTTGACAACGGCTATACGGCCGGATACATGGAACAGGTGCGGGCCGTGACACCCGGGCGGATCCGGGAGCTGGCGCAGCGGTACCTCGTTCCCGAACAACTGACCACCGTCGTCGTGGGGCCTGCCCGCGGCGAGCAGCAGGCGTGAGTATGGCGAGCGAGGAACAACGGATCTTTGCCGGCCGGCTCTTCGATGCGCGGTGTGAGGAGTTGAAAACCATCAAGCACCGTGCGCACGAGGCGTGCCGCCGTTACAATGCGATGGACGAGTTCGATCCGCAGCGGACGGAGATCGTGCGGAGTCTGCTGGGCGCCATCGGCGAAAACGGTTATATGCAGGGCCCCATACAGTTTAATTACGGTGTCCATACGTTCATCGGGAGGCATTTCTTTGCCAACTTCAACCTGCTGGTGATGGACGACGGACGCATCGACATCGGCGACCATGTGATGATCGGCCCGAATGTGAGCCTGCTGGCCACCAACCATCCGCTGATCGCCGCCGAGCGGACGCGGCTGACCTATCCCGACGGTCATGTTTCCATGTCGGAGTATGCCCGGGGCATCCGCATCGGCAACGACGTGTGGATCGCGGCGGGGGTATGCGTGCTGGACGGGGTGACGATCGGCGACGGTGCCGTGATCGGAGCCGGAAGCGTCGTTACGAAGGATATTCCGGCCGACTGGCTGGTCTACGGCAATCCGGCGCGGCCCGTGCGGAAGATCGGACCGGAGGATTCCAGGGCAGACCTTATATAAATAGTGAGGAAAAAACTTAACGTATGAAACAATATCTCGATCTGTTGCGCAAGATCATGGCCGACGGTGCCGTGAAGAGCGACCGCACGGGAACGGGCACCAAGAGCATCTTCGGTTATCAGATGCGTTTCGATCTGAACGAAGGATTCCCGCTGTTGACCACCAAGAAACTCCACCTGCGCTCCATCATTCACGAGCTGCTGTGGTTTCTGGCAGGCGACACGAACATCAAGTACCTGCACGACAACAAGGTGACCATCTGGGACGAGTGGGCTTCGCCCGACGGTGAACTGGGCCCCATCTACGGCTACCAGTGGCGCAGTTGGGCGGCACCCGACGGCCGGCATATCGACCAGATTGCGGCCGTGGTGGAGTCGTTGAAGCACAACCCCGACTCGCGCCGCCACATCGTCAGCGCCTGGAACGTGGCCGACATCGACCGCATGGCCCTGCCGCCCTGCCACGCGCTGTTCCAGTTTTACGTGGCCGAGGGGCGGCTCTCCTGCCAGCTCTACCAGCGCAGTGCGGATGTATTCCTCGGCGTACCCTTCAACATCGCCTCCTATGCGCTGCTCACGATGATGATGGCGCAGGTGTGCGGGCTGAAGCCCGGCGATTTTGTCCACACCCTCGGCGACGCCCACATCTATCTCAACCATTTCGATCAGGTGCACGAACAGCTCTCGCGCACGCCGCGTGCCCTGCCCGTGATGAAGCTCAATCCGGCGGTCGATTCGATCTTCGGATTCCGTTATGAAGATTTCACCCTCGAAGGGTACGATCCGTGGCCTTCGATCAAAGCCCCCATTGCCGTATGATTTCCGTGATCGTGGCCGTTGCACAGAACGGCATTATCGGCGGCGGTAACGCGCTGCTGTGGCATATCTCCGAAGATCTGAAACGTTTCAAGCAGCTCACGGGCGGTCATGCCGTCGTGATGGGACGCAAGACGTTCGAGTCGCTCGGCCGGCCGCTCCCCAACCGGCGCAATGTCGTCATCTCGCGCCGGAAGGACTATGCCCCCGAAGGGGTCGAGGTGGCCGCTTCGCTCGAGGAGGCGCTCGCACGCTTCCCCGTCGAGGAGGAGGTGTTCATCATCGGCGGCGGGCAGATCTATGCGCAGGCCATGCCGCTGGCCGACCGGCTGTATCTGACCACCGTGATGCACGACTACGAGGGCGACACCCGTTTCCCCGCATGGGACCGGACGCAGTGGTGCCGCACGGCGTGTGCGTATCACGAGCGGGGCGAGAAGTTTCCCTATCCCTTTGAATATACCGACTGGGAGCGGCTGCGGTAAGGCAGCTGCCGAACCACCCGTGCGGGGGCGAACCGGAAAGGTCCGCCCCCCGCACGGTTTTGGAGCAGTAGGTATTTATACTTAGCGAAAATAAGTGTTAGCACCGCCTTCCGGTTGCACGGTATGGGGTAATTTTGTTTCGTCTGTTTTATGCCTGTTTCGGCAGGCCGTTTTTTTGCTGAAAACGAGATGGGAAAATATTACGATATGCTGATGGAGGACATTCGCATGCGCGAAGGCATGAAGGCGTGCATGAACTGCGGTGTCTGCACGGCCGTCTGTCCGGCAGCCGAATTCTATAATTACGATCCGCGGCAGATCGTCAGCACCGTGCAGACGCAGGACGACGACGCCATCGAACGCCTGCTCCGCAGCGAAACGATCTGGTACTGCGGTGAGTGCATGTCGTGCCGTCCGCGTTGCCCGCGCGGCAATACGCCGGGGTATGTGATCCAGGCGCTGCGCACGCTGTCGCAGAAGCTGGGCTTCTTCGTGGAGTCCGAGAAGGGGCGGCAGCAGATTGCCCTGAAGCGGACCGTGGGCGACAACATCCTGCGCACGGGCTACTGCCTCACGCCGCGCCTCATCAATCCCGATCTGCACCAGGAGCAGGGGCCCGTGTGGCGCTGGATCTACGACAACGACAAGGAGGTCTACGGCCGGTTCAATCCCCACTACATGGAGGAGGGGCCCGGTGCGCTGCGCCGCATTAGTGACGATGCGATGGCCGAGATCCGCAGCATCTTCGAGGAGACGGGCGGGGCGGCCTTCTTCGACCGGATTGAGGAGTGCTCCGACCGCAAGGCCCGCGAACTGGGTTTCGACGGTGCCAATGACGAGTACGTCATGTATACCTATACGACCAACAGCGACACGCACCATTGACGGCGGCCGCTTCACCAGACAAGCAACAAGTATGAAACGCAATACCTGGCAGGAATATCAGAAAGAGGTTGCCGACGACAACTACTACTATCTGCGCAGCTGCATCCGGCAGAACTTTTTCCCCGGATCGGAAAGGGCCTTCGTGCGGATTCTGCGCGAGGAGCTGGGACGCAACCTGTACGACGACCCGGCCCACACCTCGTGTACGGGCATCGGATACCACTCCGACGTCGTGCTGCACGATACGATCATGACCGTTGTGGCGCGGCAGTTTGCCCTCATGAAGGAGGCCGGTTACGAGAATGCGGCCGTGTCGTGCATCACCTCGTTCGGCATCTACACCGAGGTGCTGGAGACCTGGCGCGAGTTTCCCGAGGTGGAGGAGCGTATCCGCGAACACCTCTACAAGGCGACGGGCCGCGAGTTCTACAAACCCAGGAACCTCGCCCACACGTCGGACATCATCTTCCACCACCGCGACGCCATTCGTCAGCGGGCCAAGCATCTGCTCGTCGATCACCGTACGGGCGAACCGTTGCGCGGCGTGGAGCACATCGGCTGCCACTACGCCAAGATCTTCCCCAAGGAGGGCATCGGCGGGGTGGAGTTTCCCTATGTGCTGGCAGGCATGATCGAGGCCTGGGGCGGTCAGGTGGTCGATTATCCGGAGCGGCGGCATTGCTGCGGATTCGGTTTCCGCAACTACCTGGTGCAGGCCAACCGCGGCTATTCGATTGCCAATTCGCAGAAGAAGCTGGAGTCGATGGCCCTCTACAAGCCCGATTTTATCCTGACCAACTGTCCGGGCTGCGGCATGTTCCTGGACAAGTGGCAATATACGATTGCCGAGATCGAGGGCACGACCTACGGACAGGACGGCAAGGGCATCCCCGTGCTGACCTACGAGGAGCTGGCCGGACTGGTGCTGGGGTACGATCCCTGGGATCTGGGGCTGCAGATGCACCAGGTCGATGTAGAACCGCTGCTCGACAAGCTGGGCGTGGAGTACGATCCGGCAGCCAAGTATCTGATGCCCAACGGACGTTATATCGGCCGGCCCGAACCGGCGGCTGTCAATATGGGGGTGGAGTAGCTCCCGCATTCGAAAAGAGAACAAACTATGGAAAAAAGAGATAAACGGGTCATCATCGTAGGCGGCGGCGTGGCCGGCATGCAGGCCGCCCTGTCGCTGCGCGCCCGCGGTGCGGAGCCCGTCATCGTGGAGCGTGAAGACCGGCTCGGCGGCAAGATTGCCGGCTGGCACAAACTCTTCCCGACTTTCACCCCGGCCGGGGAGGTGCTGGAGCCCCTGCGGAGCCGGGTGGCCGAGGCAGGTATCGAGGTGCGTACGGGCCGGACGGTCGAGGAGGTGACACCGACGGGAGTCGTGCTGAACGGCGGCGAGCGGCTCGACGGTGCGGCGACGGTGGTCTGCTCGGGCTTTGAGGTCTTCAATGCCCGCATCAAGGAGGAGTACGGCTACGGTATCTATGACAACGTCTTCACGACGGTCGATATCGAGCGGATGCTGAACGAAGGGTGTGTGCGGACGGCCCAGGGCCGGGAGCCGCGCCGGATCGCCTTTCTGCACTGCGTCGGTTCGCGCGACGAGAAGGTCGGGGCGCACCACTGTTCCAAGGTGTGCTGCATCACGGGCGTCAAGCAGGCGATCGAGATGAAGGAGCTTTTCCCGGCGGCCGAGGTGCTCAACTTTTATATGGATATCCGTATGTTCGGCCCGGGCTATGAGGAGCTTTACCGCCGCGCGCAACTCGACTACCATATCAATTTCATCCGCGGCCGCATCTCCGAGGCGAGTCAGACCATCGACGGCCGCGTGCAGATCAAGGCCGAAGATACGCTCATCGGCCGCCCGCTGCGCATGACGGTGGATATGCTGGTGCTGATCGTGGGCATGAAGGGGGGCGCTTCCAACGGTGCGTTCGCCCGCAGCGGCGGACTGACGGTGGCCCCCAACGGTTTCATGCAGCCGCGCGATTCGTTCCTCGGCAACGTGGCCTCCGAACGGGAGGGCGTGTTCTATGCCGGTGCGGTGACGGCCCCCAAGAATATCGGCGAAAGTCTGAACGAGGGCATGGCCGCCGCCGAGCGGGTGGCTGCCTATCTTAATCTGTAAACGCTATGCCTCAGTTCGGTTTTTCCATTTCCCAGCCGCGTGCCGTCAATCTCGACACGAACGATCTGGTGCCGGCCGAGCGCATCCTGCGCGAGGTGCCGGAGTTGTGGAGCTGCATCGCCTGCGGCAGTTGTACGGCTACCTGTACGGCCGGCAACCTCACGGCGTTCAATTTCCGCCGGATGCATACGCTGGTGCGTCGCGGCGAGTATCGCGAGGTGTACGAACAGCTCCAGAAGTGCATGCTCTGCGGCAAGTGTCGGCTGGTCTGCCCCCGCGGCATCAATACGCGTGCGGTGGCACTCAAAATCAGACAAACGCTCTGCGATTATTGACGGGAGGAGAAAACCATGATGTATTATTACGACCATTTTGTCATTCCGTTCCTCGTCGGGACGATCTTCATGTTTGTGGTGATCGTCTGGAAGTGGGGACGCTGGCTGTGGATGTTGCCCGGCCGGGACAAGCGTGCCATCGGCTGCGGCATCTTCTCCGGAGCGACACTCAAGGCGATCGGCGAGGTGATCAGCGAGTCGCTGCTGCACCGCCGGATCTTCCGGGTCAATCCGCTGCTCGGCTACATGCATATGAGCCTGGCCTTCGGATGGTTCCTGCTGATTGTCGTGGGGTGGATTGAGGCTGCCTACGTGCTGGGCGGCGGCACGCCCCTGCATGCCCACGTCTTCTTCCGTTATTTCGATCCCGCGAACCATACGGGGGGCTGGAATCCCTTTGCCTTCGTGATGGACCTGCTGCTGCTCATGGTGCTGTCGGGCGTCGCGCTGGCCTGGTTCAAGCGGATGCGCTCCCGGGCCCTGGGCATGAAGCGCACGACGAAGCATGTGCTGATTGACCGTGTGGCCCTGTCGGCGCTCTGGTGCATCTTCCCGCTGCGTCTGCTGGCGGAGAGCCTGACCGCGGCCGGCAAGCATAACGGCGGCTTCCTGACCGGATCGCTGGGCAGCCTCTTTGAGGCATGGATGAGTCCTGAGGTGCTTGACGTGGCGACGGAGACGGCATGGTGGCTCTATTCGTTTGCGTTGGGCATCTTTTTCGTGGCGATGCCCTTCTCGCGGTACATGCACATCTTCACCGAGGTGCCGCTGATCTTCCTGCGCCGTTACCGCATCCACAGCGAGGCGCAGCCCAAGAGTTTCGACAATTTCCAGATACAGGCCTGCTCCCGTTGCGGCATCTGCATCGATCCCTGCCAGCTGCAGCGCGATCTGAATATCCGCAACGTGCAGTCGGTCTACTTCCTGCGCGACCGACGCTACGGCAAGTTGACCGACGAAGTGACGGACAACTGCCTGATGTGCGGCCTGTGCGAGGCGCGCTGTCCGGTGGGCATCGAACTCAATACACTCCGGCTCAACAGCCGGCAGCAGCGGAAGGATGCGCCCGCCCTGACACGATTCGACTACCTGCAGGGCATAGACCGTTCGTCGGGACAGGGACGGGTCGGTTACTTTGCCGGCTGCATGACCCTGTTGACGCCCGCCACGTTGAAATCCATGGAACGGATCTTCGAGGCGGCCGGCGAGGAGGTGTGGTGGGCCGATCGCGACGGCGGTACCTGCTGCGGACGGCCGCTCAAGCTGTCGGGCGAGATTCAGGCGGCCCGTCGGCTGATGGAGAGCAACAAGGCACTCTTCGTCAAGCACGGCATCACGACGCTGGTGACCTCGTGCCCGATCTGCCTGAAGGTTTTCCGGGAGGATTACGACCTGCAGGGTATCGAAGTGCTGCATCATACCGAATACATCCTGCGGCTGGTGCGTGCGGGACGGCTGACCATCGACAGCGGCGGCGAGTCGTTCACCTATCACGATCCGTGTGAATTGGGGCGAGGCAGCGGCATTTACGAGCCGCCCCGCGAACTGATCCGCATGGCGGGCAGGCTGACCGATCCGGAGCACAACCGGCGCGAGGCGCTTTGTTGCGGCAGCAGCCTGGCCAATACGGTGATCGACGACGGCCAGCAGGTGCGGATCGGCGCGGCCATGACGGCTGAACTGGAACAGACGGGGGCGCAGACCATCGTGACGGCTTGTCCGCTGTGCAAGAAGGCGATCGTGCGGAATGCCTCCGTACGGGTGGCCGACATCTCCCAGGTGGTGGCCGAGCATCTGCGGCCTGCAGTTCCCGGACGCCTTGTTTCCGAACGGCCTGCAGCCGGTGAGCAACCTGCGGTCGGATAGCGTGCGGCCGGTTGGGTGTTGTTTTTGAAGGAATAACAGTCCCTATGTAGTGCGTTGGTATATTGCGTATTGCAATCGGTGAACGTGAAGGGTGTGAAGAAAAAATCAAAAAATAGGTTGCAAAACCGGATTTTGTCCTTATCTTTGCACCGTCAAAACCGATAGAGCGGTTGCGACAGGCGATGAAAAATCACCGTTACGGCGGTTAAACGATACATCGCGGGGTGGAGCAGTTGGCAGCTCGTTGGGCTCATAACCCAAAGGTCGGAGGTTCGAGTCCTCCCCCCGCTACTCAAGGCGGACAACTCATCAGAGTTGTCCGCCTTTTTTGTTGTCGACAGGCCAATGGCGGAAGACCCCTTCGGGGGCGGAATCTGATCGCCGTGTGTACTGCAGTGCAGATGTCGCGGCAGGTGCTGGGCGGCAGGCGAGCGAGGGAGGGGCTGGGTGCCTCGGCCGGGCCGCGTTGTGTCTTGTTTGCTTGTGCGACCCATGCGGGTGATTCAGCATTGGTATTGGCATTGACATTGGCATTGGGCGCAGGGGCTCCATTCCTGTTCTCCGTTCCCGTTCCCGTTCCCGTTCTCCGTTCCCGTTCCCGTTCC
>DXCC01000026.1 GCA_019116245.1 Candidatus Tidjanibacter faecipullorum | reverse complement strand
GAGGTACCAACACAATTACTTATACGTTTACCTACCGCTAATTTCTTGTATAACTAAAAAAGACAGCTACGATAATAACTTTTTTAATCTGTCTTTTAACAATATGCAAATTATTATGAAAGAGCCTCCCTCCGAATGTGGGAGGCTCTCATTTTATGCGTTTGCCGTTGCGGAACAGTTAATAGGAGGTAAAAGCGTAAAATATCTGCACGGATTTCCGGAAGTTTACTATCGTTTATAAATCTATGTTCTTTTAATTTTTGTCCATATGTTTTTACTTCGATTCGGGATTGCAAATGCCCCAGCTGTTGTCATACTCTTTTGATGATTGCTAAGGATATTATCTCAGAGGTTGTTCTATCTGTTTTTTTAACGCCATTAAACAGCATGCCGTACAAATTTAAACTAAAACTGCCTCACAGTGTGCCCTGAGGCAGTTTTAGTGAGGTCTGAAGCGGAGAATATTCACGTATGAAAAATCAGCGTCGATGATTTAATGACTTTTGAAAAGTCTCTTAGATTTTTGCAATCAATTCTATAAAGTGCCCGAGTTTTGCCCAAAACAGAAAAATAAAAAACCTCAATAACTTGTAAATCAAATCATTGAGGTTTTTAAAAAGTACCCAGAGCCGGGATCGAACCGGCACGGATTGCTCCATTGGTGTTTGAGACCAACGCGTCTACCGATTCCGCCATCTGGGCTGGTTTTCAGCGTGCAAATATAGCCATTATTCGCCGTTTTCCAAAACATGGCCTCCCCATTTTGCGGCACAGCGCAAAAACCGCCCCTCCCCCGTCGCTGCACGACACCCCGTCCGCGCTTTGTAAGGCCCCGACAGGACACCCTGTCGACGAATTCACTACCTTTGTGCATCATGAACAATGCTCCGATAGGCGTCTTCGACTCCGGCATGGGCGGACTCTCCGTCTGGCGCGAAATCCGCAAACGGCTTCCGCACGAATCCCTCATCTACTTCGGGGACGGCCTTCACTGTCCCTATGGCGAAAAGCCGGCCGCCGAGGTGGTCGGCTACATCGACGAGGCCATCCGCACCCTCATCGCGCACGATTGTAAACTGATCGTGCTGGCCTGCAACACGGCGACCATGACGGCCGTCAAATACCTGCGCGCCACCTATCCGCTCCCCTTCGTCGGCATGGAACCGGCCGTAAAGCCCGCTGCCGCAACCACCGAAACGGAAACAATCGGCGTCCTGGCCACCCGTGCCTCGCTCGGCAGCGACTGGTTCGGCGAGTTGAGCGGACGCTACGCCGCCGGTGTACGGGTCGTAACGGCCGTGGGCGAAGGATTTGTCGAAGCCGTCGAGGCCGACGAGGAGCACACGCCCGCCACCCGGCGACTGGTCGAACGGGCCGTGGCCCCGCTGCTGGCGGCCGGCGCCGACCGCATCGTCCTGGGCTGTACCCACTACCCCTTCCTCGCGGACGTCATCGAGGAGGTGATCGCCAACCCCTCGGTACAGCTGATCGATCCCGCACCGGCCATCGCCCGCCGCGTGGAGTGGCTGCTCAGCCAGGACGGCCGGCTGGCCGAGCCGACGCACGTGCCTGAACTGCTTTTCCTTTCGGCCGCCGGAGCGGAGTATGCCGAAAAGCTCCGCCGCCGCGCCACCGCCCTTTGACCGAAATTTATTACCTTTGTCGGAACGCACAAGGGGAAACAGAGACGATGAAACAGGGCCGAAGCACCACAGAAAAGCGTCCGAAAGACGAACGCAAATTCCACTTCAAGAGAGAGATAGGCGAAACGGAACGCTGGATCTACGGCTTCCTGCTGCTCTTCGTGGCGCTGTTCCTGCTGCTGGCCGTCGTCAGCTATTTCTTCACCTGGGGCGACGACCAGGCCGCCCTGCGGGCCGGCGTCGGCTGGAGCGAAACCGACCACGTCGCCAACCACCTCGGCAAACTGGGCGCCATCGTCAGCTCCTGGCTCGCCGGCGACTGCTTCGGCGCCTTCGCGGTCGGCATTCCGGTCATGCTGCTGATCCTCGCCCTGCGCATCATGCGCATCCGCCCGCTGTTCCTGCACCGCTCGGTGCGCATCACCTTCATCTGCATGATTCTCGGCTCGTTGTCGCTGGGATTCCTGTTCGGCACGCGCTGGGGCATTTTCGGCACCGGACTGGGCGGCGGCATGGGCATTGCGGCCGCCGAATGGCTCCGCGCCGCCATCGGCAGCGTCGGTCTGGCCCTGCTGCTGATCGTCTGCTGGGTGCTGCTGGCCGTCTACCTCAACCGCAACACCATCAAGGTAGTGAACCGCATGGGGGCCTCCGTAGCCAAGGGAGCCACCGGCATCATCGGCAAAATGCCCCGCACGCCGCGTGCCGAAGCACGCCACGAGGCGGAAGAAGAACAGTTGCGCGAAGACCTCGCCGTTCCCAACTACTATTACCAGCCTAACGAGCCGGCCGAAGAACCGGCCCCGGAACCGTATCCCCAGCCGGCCGTCCAAACCGCCGCTCCGTCAACACCCGAAGCGGACGAACTGTTTGAAACGGTCTCCCACGACAGTCCCGCAACCGACACCGTACCGCATACCGCACCGGCCCCCGCTCCGGAGGAGGATGACGACATGATCGTCTATGCCCCCGAGGAACCGGCCGCCGAGTTACCCGTCACCCCGGCACAGGAAGAGCTGCCGCCTTTCGAACCGGACGACTTCGTCCTGTCGGACGACACACCGGCTCCGCGTCCGGCCGCGCCCCACGCCTTCACGCCGCAACGCACGGCGGACGACGACCTCGTCGTGGTAGACGAATCGGGCTCGCGCGTCACCCCCTCCCCCGCGGAAGCCCCGGCCGCAACAGGCCCCACGCCGGCCACTCTCGGCGCAGGCGGCGTGGTAGTGACCGACAAGAGCGGCATGGAGATCGTCAAGACCGACTACCACGACACGGAGACGGACGAGGAACCGGATGACTTCCGTGACCCGACCCGCACGCTGCCCCGCTACCAGCGTCCCTCATGGCTGCTGCTCGAGGACCACAGCGTCGGCATCCGCATCTCCGAAGACGAGATCCGCGAAAACAAGAACATCATCCGCGAAAAGCTTGAAGATTTCGGCATTCACATCACCGACCGCATCAAGGCAACGATCGGGCCGACCGTAACGCTCTACGAGATCGAACCGGCCCAGGGCGTCAAGGTGTCGCGCATCCGCAACCTCGAGGAGGACTTGGCGTTGGCACTCAAAGTCCGCGACCGCGACATCCGCATCGTCACCCTCGGCCAGGGTCGCGGTACGGTGGGCGTCGAAGTACCCAACCGCACCCGCGAGATCGTATCGATGCTTTCGGTCATCAAGTCGGTCAAGTTCCAGGAGTGCCAGTACCGGTTGCCGATCGTGCTAGGCAAAACGATCTACAACGAGATCTACATCGCCGATCTGACCAAAATGCCCCACCTGCTGGTGGCCGGCGCCACCGGTCAGGGCAAGTCGGTCGGCCTGAACGCCATCATCACCTCGCTGCTCTACAAGAAGCACCCGGCCGAACTGAAATTCGTGCTGATTGACCCCAAACAACTTGAGTTGTCTAGCTATGCTAAACTCGACCATCACTTTCTCGCAAAGATGGAGGGCGAAGAGAACGCCATCATCACCGAAACCGACAAAGCGATCAATACACTCAACTCGCTCGTCATGGTGATGGAGGAGCGCTACACGCAACTCAACCGCGCCGGCGTACGCAACATCGCCGACTACAACAAGAAAATTCAGGAAGGCAAGCTCAAAAAGCGGGACGGTCACAGTTTCATGCCCTACATCGTGGTGGTATTCGACGAGTTTGGCGACATGATCATGACCGCCGGACGCGAGATCGAGATTCCGATCACCCGTCTGGCCGCCAAGGCACGCGCTGCCGGCATTCACCTGATCATCGCCACGCAACGTCCAGAGGTGAAAATCATCACAGGCCTTATCAAAGCAAACTTCCCGGCCCGCATCGCCTTCAGCGTAATCTCGATGGTCGATTCGCGCACCATCATCGACCAGCCGGGCGCCAACAAACTCTTGGGCATGGGCGACATGCTGCTCTACCTCAACGGCGAACTGACCCGCATGCAGTGCGCCTTCCTCGACACGCCGGAGATCGAACGGCTCACCGCCTTCATCGGCCAGCAGGAGGGGTACGACGGTCCCTTCGAACTGCCCTACTTCGAACTGAAGAACTCGAACGGCAGCAGCAACGGAGGCGACAGTGAGGGTGCTTCGGGAGGCGGCAACATGCTGATCCAGGTTGCCCACTTCGTCGTGCAGAACCAACAGGGCTCCACCTCGGCCATCCAGCGCAATTTCCGTCTCGGCTACAACCGCGCGGGACGCATCATGGACAAACTGGAGAAGATGGGCATCGTCGGCCGCCAGGACGGCAGCAAACCCCGCGAGGTGCGCGTCACCGACATGCGGGCGCTGGAAGACATTCTGCTCGACTACGACGAGGAGGAGCTGAACGTCTGAAAATCACGACCGGCCCCATACCAAACGGCCCGATCCACCGTTCTTTCTTCACGAACCCATCGCCGCGTTGCCTTCCGGCACCGGCTCCTTTGCATACAACGCACCATGAAACACCTCATTCTGACCCTTGCGTTCGCCTGTGCCGCCCTGCTGCCGGCTTCGGCAGACAACCTGAGCGAAAGCATCCTGCGCCACGTGGCTTCGACCCTGCGCGAATACGGCGACTACGAAGTACGCTTCACCGTGTCGGCCGAAGGCATGGGCACCACCAGCGGCGAATATGCCGTCAGCGGCGACCGTTACCGCATCCGCATCCGCCAGCAGGAGCAGTTCAGCGACGGCAAGAACCGTTACGAGATTTACGATGCCGACCGCGAGGTGGTGATCGACCGGATCGACACCAACACGCACGACCTCTTCACCAACCCCACGCGCGCCTTCGACTTTGCGCCGGAGGAGTTCGACAGCACCTACAAGGGACGTGAAAAGGTGGGCCGCAAGGAGGCCGACGTCGTACGGCTGACGCCCCGCAATGCCCACGCGGCACAGGGCACGATCACGCTCTATTTCGACGCCACGACGGGACTTCCGTTGCGCATCGACTACGACTATCAGGGCGAGCAGATTACGGTGACCCTCAACCGCATCACCCCGAAGGAGATCGACGCGAGCCTGTTCGTTTTCGATCCCGCCCGCTACGCCGACTACGAGATCATCGACTTCCGATAGTCATATTTTACAATGCAGCAGGGGGCTTCGCCATGGCGAAGCCCCCTGCTGCATTTATCGGGCCGCTATTGGCCTCTGCATGACCGCTTGCGCCAACAGTTCATCCAACACCTCTATGGCATCCCAATACACGCCTGTCCGCTGAAGGTATCCGGGATGATAGCACCTGTAAGTCTCGGGCATAGCCACGTCCTTAAAGTGCAACCTGCACAACTGCAACGCATCGCCCCCAGCCACCTCTTCAACATCAAATTGTCCGCACAATGCCTCCAGACGGTGGTCATAGGCCGGGCCGGAAAAGCACAGCAGCATGTCTGGTTGCAATATTTCCACTTCCTGCCGCAAGACATTGAAGCCCTGAAGCATCCATTGATAAATCTGCTCATCACATCCTGCCCGGCTGACACGCCCCAGCTTCACCACGTTATTGTAAATCCACCCCAACGATCTGTCGCTCGTCCTTTCCGCCAAGTTATTTCGCAGGTGTCTATTCAGATTCCAAAACGGAGATGACCGTCCGTCGGCTTTCACAAAATCGTCATATTCCTCCATAAGGGTCTGCACTTCTGCACCACACGCTGCATGGTCGCACAATTTGCCCCAGCCACAGGTCTCCTGCCCGAAGACCATAATTTTAAAATCCGCATCGACATAATCCGCTGATGCACAAAGCAGATACGGCCATGCCGACTTTTTATAAATTGGCCCGCTATTACGAAATCGCTCCATGCAAGGCTTATAAAGTTCCCGTAACCGGGCATTCACACACTTGACTCTATCCATAATGATAAAACACACTTATATACTTTAATGTACCAACACTAAAATCATTGCCTTGATACTTATACAAAGATAAAAACTTTGGTACAATGGCAACAGATAATTTTCTGACAACAAAATCTGTTCTCGG
>DXCC01000025.1 GCA_019116245.1 Candidatus Tidjanibacter faecipullorum | reverse complement strand
AACCTTGTTTAAGGTTGCACGGTTTTTTCTGATGGAATTGTCATCCGTCTCCACAAGCAGGAACAAATCAGGAAGACGTTCATACGTGCGCTTTCCATTCTGGTAAATCTCAAAAGATATGGATTTACGCCCGTCTGCCTTGGTAGTAAACCGGACTTTTACGGGATCTTTTGTATATTTGCCTCTGTCTCCTTCCATCACTTCTAATTTTGTTACAGCTACAAAGGTAACACAATTCCCCGTATTTATCGCAAAAACGAGTAACAAAATTACAGCAAAAATAAGCTATTTAATAAAACGAAAGGAATCAAAGGTAATTTTATAAGTATCTATAAATTAGCATTATGAGTTGCTTTTATTTCTGTTTCTTTCTTTTGATTTTCGTATTTAAGGTATTAGGCTCCCCTATAGGGTTTACTACTGGCAGACGGGCAAGCCCGGCATGGATGATAGCTTCACTTCAAATAATGCAGATGCTGTCCGGTTTCCAGTGTACATACAAAAGGGAGCATGGCAGATTGCACCTATATGATGAAACCTGCCATAGCTTTGCTTTATTCCCATATCTACACCCCGGCATTAAAGTAAAGCCGGGAAATGTCACAGAAAAATGTCACACCGAGATTTAATGGCATAGTGGATTAATAATGGAAATCTCGGTTGAATTTGTATTCTTTCCCTTCTTTTACGACCATCCGCTTGTTGCATAGGAACTTTGCCAATTCCACCGTCTTGTTATACCCTAGTTTTATTCCCTGCCGTCCGTATCCCTCTTTCAGCCGTTCAAGGTAGCTGTTATAGCCGCTGATGTTCCCGTCCTCAAAAGCGGCGTTCAAAGCGGAACGGTGTGAATCCTCAGGTATTTCCTTGTACGGGTCGAACGGTTCCTTAGGCGGGCGTCCTGGCTGCCTTTTCTGGGGCTGATATGACTCCACCAGTTCGGGTAGGGAATCATCGTTTACCCGGAAGGCAAACGGTTCAAACTCACGGTCACGGCTGTGTATGACTTCCACCACGCTTATGGACTTGTCATCTTTGTCTGGCTCTATCTGCATGACTGTTTCCGCCTTGTTGTTCAATTCCGTGCCGACATGACCGCGTGCGTGTTCG
Source organism: Candidatus Tidjanibacter faecipullorum (assembly GCA_019116245.1). GTDB lineage: Bacteria > Bacteroidota > Bacteroidia > Bacteroidales > Rikenellaceae > Tidjanibacter > Tidjanibacter faecipullorum. The sequence continues at coordinate 18,465 of DXCC01000025.1, read as the reverse complement.
TCATTCTTGTTCTGATGCAGGACGGTATGGATGTGTATCTGCCTGTCATCGGTCCATTGCATGAATTTGGATATCACATCGGTGGATTCACCGGGTGAATTGATATCATGGATGAAGTCCCGGATGCCATCTATGATGACCAGACCTAAATCGGGTATCATGCCGATAGCCTCTTCCGTTATTGCCAGTCGTACTTCTGGTGAATATTTCCGGAGTGCCAGCATCGTCAAGTTGTCTGCATCACAATCTTTCGGCAGACCTGCCAGTCTCAGGATTCTATTCAGAACAATCTGGCAATGGTTCTTGCCCTGTTCCGTGTCAACATAGAGAATCTTCCTTTTTCCCTCCGGGAAGTAGGCACGGTAATGCAGCACTGTGCCATTCTTCAGAGCGGCAGCAGCGATGGCGGAGACATTGAAGGTCTTCTTGCTTTTGGCTTTACCGATAGATGCACTGAAGTTTCCCAGAGTCCCGATTGTGGAATCATCCACCATAAGCACGGAAGCGGACTGTTCGTATGTCCCGGTCACACTTATGACAGATTCTTTTATGTAGTTTCTCAATTCCTCCGGAGTAGGAATATTGCAGCTCGTCTTTTCCATATTCCTACAGTTCTCTTGGTTTGGCCTTATGTCTTGTCGCAGCAAGCATCTGCTCGTGTTCCTCCTCGAAGCTCAGAGGCACCTGGCTTTTTCTTCCGGTCTCCAGCCATTTGTCCAGTTCGTCGCGATATACGAACAGATGCTTCCCCTGCTTGATGACAGGTATCCCTCCGTGTTTGGCCTTGTAATAGAAGGATGACTTGGATATTCCAAGGTAGCTGCATACTTCCTCGACGGTCATAGGGACATGCAGGTTTTCTTTGGCTGGAGCCTGTTTTGCAAGATTGTCTTTCAGCGCATTTTCGAGACTCTCGATTCTTTCGCAAAGTTTGCCTACCACTTCCGGCAAATCATTGAATGTAAGGTTTTCTTTTAGCATGACTAAACGATTTAATTGTTTAACATGCTGCAAACCAATATAATGATATTATGCAGATTATAATCAGCAGAAACTAATTATCGCTGTCTGCTGAAGTTTGCATACAACTGAAATGATAGTCCCCGTTCTCCGGGACATCTATGGCAATTATGGCGGGAACTGAGTCACGAAGATTTTTACAAAGGTATTCGATTGTCGCATTTTCCAGTTCATGCGGGAATATTGTTTTTATGAACTTTGCCCTGTCGATTAAAGGAATATCAAGCCTCTCCCCGATATTCCATGCATAATGTCTCAGCGAAGGGGACTTGATTTGATTATCGGGCTTGGAACGAACCGGTTTATATGGTTCCGCTTGTCCGTATGCCAGAGATTCTATGTTCTCATGGAGAGTTTCAAGATCGTCTATGGATAAGAACTGTGACATTTCGTGTGTGGTGTATTCATGTATCGCATGCACAATAGCGGTCTTCTTCTCCATTTCATTGCGCCGCAATTCTTCTATGCGGGCTTCATATTCCTTAAGATATGGACTCTCGACCTGTTTTTCACTGGTTGCATTATCAGTTTGGGGCAATTCTACTTGGGTAGCAGGATTTGCTTCGGAAGGGACAGTTCCTCTTGAGGATAACTCCTTGCAGCCAAAAGAAAGACAGCTTTTGGAGAGTAGAGAACAGAACAGGCGTTGCAGTGCAGCGCATGACATAATTGTAGCCACGGTTCCTAATATGACCGGAGTGGAATAGTCAATCAGGTCAATCTGATAATTGTTGTACAATATTGTTGCCGCTGCTGTATAAGCGACACATGTAATCGCAAGAACCCGGCTTGTCTTTTTGATGGATATTCGGTTGTTATCTGCCATAAACTGTTATTGTTTGGAATTATGATAGGACAAAAATAGATGTCCGGTTTCAGACTGTTGTAAATAATGACGGAAAATCAGCCGGGAATTAAGAAAAAATATGGTTAGAGTATGATTTTCAGCGAAAAATCATACTCTAACCGATAAAACAGGCATGAATCGGTCAGGTCAGCCCTTTCTTGTCAATGTGATTTTGGTGGTCGCCTCACGCTTGTTGCTGTCGACTACTTTCATGTAGCGTTGGGTGGTAGTGATGCTCTTGTGCGCCATGTTGCTTTGGATAGTACGGATATCAGTACCCGCTGCAGCCTGAAGGGTTGCGTATGTCCTGCGGTATGAGTGGAAAGTTATGTTTTTGGTAATTCCGGCAGAACGGATCCATTCCTTCATAGGCTGCTGCGTCCAGCTCCGCTTCAGGCCTTTGAATACAAGACCTTTTTTCTCGGGACAGTACCCGATCAATTCCAGAGCTTCATCGCTTATCGGGATGATGTCTTCCGTCTTGGTCTTCTGGGTGATGGTATGGACGCATTTCCCTCCAGCTGCAAAGTCAACGATTTCCTCCCAGCAAAGGGAAAGTATATCGCTGAGCCGCAAACTGGTCAGGCACGAAAAGAGGGAAGCAGTCTTTAGAACAGGTATCTTGCACGGGGTTTCGGCAAGGCAATACAGCTCTTCCACACTCAGATACTCCTTGGCAACATCTTCCGGTTCGATTTTTTCCAGAAAGTCATTGACATTGGTCTTTATCATCCTGTTGCGGTACAGAATCTTCAGGAATCCCCGGAAAGTGGACCAGTAGCCGGAAGCGGAGTTCTTTGAAATTTGTCCGTTACGCCGGAGTTGCTTGGCGCTAAGCAGGTATTCCCGGAACTTGTTGCACAGGTCCACATCTATTTCTTCGAAAGTGCATTTGCCGTGAACGAAATTGTAGAAGTGCTGATAGACAAATCCCCATTTCTGGTCGTGCTTGCGGAGCTGCTTCCGGTAATACTCCAGAAAGTCCGCTTTGTACTTGCGCTTGTCGAAGAAATCGTACCGTTCATTTACAATGGCTTCAAACCTCCGGCACCGGATTGCTTCGGCCTTTTCCGACATGGCAGCGTTGAAGTCGCGTTCACGCTGATTCTTGGGATTGGCATAGATGTAAATGTTCAATCCTTCATGGCGGATGGTCTTCATTGTTTCCTGATCCCGGTAGCCCGGATAATAATCAAGATAGAACGACAGCATCCCTTTCTTCAAAGGGCGCGTCCTCAATGTAACTGTTTTGCATTCTGACATAATGTTGAATATTAAATGGTTGTAACTGATTTTTGCTGCGAAAATCCTTAATGCTTTTATACAGACCATAATCAGCAGGAAATAATTTCCCGATAATTACAGTCGGTCGCATTTAGCCACTAACGGGCTCCCATGATGTGGTCGAATTCCACCTTCAGAAAGCGCACGAACCTGCCTTTCTTCTCCCGTTTTATTTCGTGGAATTGCAGGATGCTGTAAACTGAATCCCGGGTGAGATTGTATTTTTTCATGGCTTCCTGTACTGTGTAGTATTCAGACGAGTCATCTTCGGCGGTCTGTTTTGACAGGTCGAAGTGAAGTTTGGAGTAGAATATCTGGCCGTGTTCTTTCTTTGAAGGGATGTTGTTGCGATAGACGTGCGAACGGATGGCTACACGTGTCATTCCATATTTTTCCTCAATTTCTTCCGGTGTGTACCATTCGGTCAGGGCATCGTCCGTCTTGTATTTGGCGAATGCCGCATCGATATGCTTCTTGCTGTAGTAGTTGAATTGGCGGACTTTGACTTTGGGAACATCATGTTCTCTGGTATATGTCCATACCCATTTGGTATTTACCTTGTACTTTTCCGCTATCTGTTCGGCTGTATAATATTCGGTTATATCGACATCATCCTTTGGCTTGATGCTTTCGTAAGGTTTGGTTTTCAGCATCAGCTCAATGTCGCTTCTGCGGATGAGTGACATTCTCGAACTTAGCCGGGATGCACGAAGTTTGTCTTCCTTTACCAGCTTATATACATACTGGCGAGAAACACCCATCAGTCTGGCGGCTTGAGAAAAAGTGAAGTATTCCTGGCTTTCTAGCTTTCTCTTTAACTCAAGCATTTCCTGGATTTCCCTAAGTTCCATTCTGCGCTCCTTCATCCGGTGTTTATAGCCTCTTTTGGAGCATTGCGGGCTGCAATAATTTGTGGTAGTCTTTTTTGCCATGAAAGGCTTGCCGCACCACTGGCAGATTCTTTTTACTTCCATTTTGTTTGTCCTCCATATTTTCGTTAAACATGAACTTTCGTTGTTCGGGTAATTTCAGCCTTTGCGACCAGTAATAAAGGCTGCGTTTTATTTCCCTTTTTGTCTACTCACGTAAACCATTGTCAACACACGTCAACTACTGCGTCATCGTGACATCGGGGCAAATCCCGAAAATGTTCCGCGGTAGAAATACGGTAGAAAAATATGGCGGACAACTATCTCCGACTGTACATAGCCGGATTTTGGACAAATAAAAAAGCCGCTGATTTTCAGCGGCTTCATTATAGTTGGTTCTAATTCGTTGCAGTTAATTGCGGTATATCATTTTCCGATGCAGAACTTGGAGAAGATTTCGCCGAGGATGTCGTTATCGGTGATTTCGCCCGTGATTTCGCCGATTGTGCGCAGAACATCGCGGATCTCTTCGGCGACCAAGTCGGTCGGCAGTCCATCGTCCAAGGCGCGGCGCGCTTCCGTCAACGTCTCTGAGGCGTGGCGCAGGCGGTCGTAGTGACGGACGTTCGACACCACACTCTCGCCACCAAAAATGGCCGAAGCATCCACACAATCGGTCAGCCAACCGGTCAGCCGGTCGATGCCGTAGCCGTATTTGGCCGAAAGAGGCAGTGTGATCGCCGGGGTAATGTCGGTCGGCAGTTGGGGTGAGGGGCATTGGGCCGGATCGTCGCATTTGTTGAGGAGCAGGGTAACCTTGCGGTCGGGGTCTGCCGTCAGGCGGCGGAGCAGCGCGGCCTGTTCGGCGGAAAGCGAGCTATGGCTGTCCGCCATGAACAGCACGATCCGGGCCTGGTCAAGCGCACGGTAGGTGCGTTCGATGCCCATCTGTTCGAGCGGGTCGTCGCTCTGCCGGATGCCGGCCGTATCGATGAAGCGGAAACCGATGCCGCCGATGGTGATGCGTTCCTCGACAGTGTCGCGTGTGGTGCCGGCAATGTCGGAGACCATGGCCCGGTCGTCGCCCGCCAGCCGGTTCAGCAGGGTGGATTTGCCGACGTTCGGTTCACCGACAATGGCGACAGCCACCCCCTCGCGGATGGCATTGCCCAGCGCGAACGAATCGGTCAGCCGCCCGATTTCCTGCTGGATGCGCTCCAGCAGCCGGTAGAGCTCGCTGCGGTCGGCGAAGGTGACGTCCTCTTCCGAGAAGTCGAGTTCCAGTTCCAGCAGGGCAGCCAGGCGGAGCAGTTCGGCCCGCAGGGCGTGCAGATCGTCGGAATAGTGGCCGCGCAACTGGGTGGCGGCCATGTCGTGGGCGGCCCGGTTGTCGGAAGCGATCAGGTCGGCCACGGCTTCGGCCTGCGAGAGGTCGAGTTTGCCGGCCAGGAAGGCACGGGCGGTAAATTCGCCGGCTTCGGCCGGCCGGGCGCCGTGGTGAATCAGCGTGCGGAGGATGGCCGAGACGATCCATCGGGAACCGTGGCAGGAGATCTCGGCGGTCTCCTCGCCCGTGTAGGAGGCCGGTGCCCGGAAGACCGTGACGATCACCTCGTCGATGAAATGGCCGTCCGGATCGTTGAGGGTGCCAAAATGGGCCGTATAGCCCTCGGACGCGGCGAGTCGGTTGCCCCGCTTGGCGCGGAAGCACCGGTCGCAGAGCACCAGCGCATCGGGGCCGCTGATGCGGATCAGGGCCAGGGCGCCGCCGGAAGCGGTGGCCGGAGCTACGATCGTATCGCCGTGTCGGAACATGGTCGGATTAGCGGTAAATTTCGAGCGTCTGGCCGACCCGCAGGCGGTTGGCGCTCTTGAGGTTGTTCCACTTCATCAGCTGGGCCACGGTAACGTGGTGTTTCTTGGCAATGCCGCTGAGCGTGTCGCCCGACTTGACGCGATAGGTGAACGAGTCCAGGGCAATGGTTTGCCGGGCCGGTTCGGTGCGCGAGGGGCGCAGGTACTGGGCCAGATAGACCGTATCCTTGGCGAGGATGGTCTCCTCGTTGTCGATGTAACGGGTGATGTCGGCCAGCGGCAGGGTGAGCGGATAGCTCTTGCTGGTGGCGGGGATGATATCCTGCTTGTACTGGGGATTCAGGGAACGCAGCACCTCCTTGGGAATGTCGAGCGAGGAGGCCACCTGGTCGAGGTGCATGGGGCGTCGGATCGTGACGGTGTCCGTGGCCAGCGGCAGGTTGTGCTCGGCCGGTTGCAGATCGTGCTGGAAGTGGAACGTATAGACGTAGGTGGCCGCGATGAAGGAGGGGACATAGCCGCGGGTCTCGCGGGGAAGGTAGGGGTAGATGTCCCAGAAGGAGGTGACGTTGGTGCCGGCGCGGCGGATCGCCTTGTTCACGTTGCCGGGGCCGCAGTTGTAGGCGGCCAGGGCCAGTGTCCAGTCACCGTAGATGGCGTAGAGATCCTTCAGGTAGCGGCAGGCGGCGCGGGTGGCGAGCACGGGATCGCGTCGCTGGTCGATGAAGGAGTTGATCTCCAGTCCGTAATGTTTTCCGGTGGTGTACATGAACTGCCACAGCCCGGTGGCTCCGGCCCGCGAGATGGCCGTGGGGGAGAGGGCCGATTCGATGGCGGCCAGCATGCGCAGTTCGATGGGCAGGCCGGCCTTGTCGAGTTCCGCTTCGATCATCGGGAAGTAGTAGCGCGAGCGGCCGAGGATATCCTCCATCGTGTGGCGCCGCGAAGTGGTATAGGCCACGATGTAGCGCTTTACCACGCTGTTGTAGGGCATCACGATCGGCGAGAGAATCATCCGCAGGCGCGATTCGTAGACCGAGTCGGGCAACTGGGCGGCATCGTCGATCGGCGTCGATTCGATGTTGATGAAGTCGTTGAAGAAATCGTCGAAGGCTTTTTGGACCTGCAGCTCGTGCATCGACACCACGAGCGAATCGTAGGAGCGGGTGTAGAGGTCGTCCGTTCCCTGACTGTCGCTCAGGAACTGGTCGATGGTCAGCGCCTCGTTCGGGGCGACGTCGCTGACGGCGGGTTTCTGCGTGTGGTAATAGATGGCGATGGTATCGGCACGTCCAATCGGTTCGGGTTGTCCGAAGGGGTGGATCAGGCCGCTGACGGCGGTTATGATTGAAAACAGTTGCATGTCGGCATAGTTATGTTTGTCACCGGGACACTCCGATGCGGAGGAGGGCCCGGCGGGCGTGTCAGAACGTAAAGCTCAATCCCAGGCCGACGGCGTAGCCGCCGCCCACCAGGGCGTAGAGAGGTTCCATGGTCGGTTGCAGGCGCAGCCGGCCGGCGAGATCATCGCCCACATCGAAGTCTTTCATGTGGGCATCGACATGGGCATCCATGACGTTGAGCAGGTAGAAGGCCGCTGTCAGGATGATGGCCAGGTCGCGGTTGCGCCGGTAGGACTGCTGGTAGCTCTTCATCTGATCGACCGACATGGTCAGTTTGCCGGTCGCGTTGTTCCAGAATTCGTCGCTGTGCGAGTCGGGGTCGTTGTCCGTTTCGAGCCGGATGGCGCGCGTGTAACGCTGGTAGCCGCGGTTGTTCCAGTCGATGACGTAGATGAAGGTGGCAAAACCGCCCACCACCAGCGGCATTTTCCAGTAGCTGCCGTTGTAGATCTGTCCGGCTCCGGGACAGATGATCGACAGGGTTGTGGCCGTCTTGACGGGGTTGGCCTTGCTGGCGGGGTAGTTGACGATGGCGTCGCCCAGGAAGTAGAGGTAGGAGGCGACCGCCGCGCCGAAGAACACCTGCTGCCAGGTGTTGTGTTGAATCATCTTGGTCTGTACCGGGTCGAGCAGGTCGCGGTTGCTGCTGAAGTCGGTGCGGCTGAGCAGGTAGTCGTACTCGTTGCGGTAGCGGACATATTGCTGGTGCTGCTGGATGCCGAAGTAGAGGGCGGTTCCGGCCGTGGCGTAGAGCACCGGAATTTTCCAGTAGTCGCCGTTGTAGAGCTGGCCGAAGCCGGGGACGACGGCCGATATGGCCGTCAGGGGAGCGATTTTCAGCGTGTCCCGGAACAGGGGGCTGTGGCGGTAGAGGGTCGTATCGGCCCGCAGCTGCATGCGCCGCAACTGGCGCAGCTCGCGGCGCGAAAGGTCGGCCATGGCGAGCGAATCATCCGCCACGGTGAGCGAATCGGTTCTCCGCAGCGCGAGCGAATCGATGGCCACGGTGGCCGTGTCGCGTACGACGGTACGGAGCGAATCGGTCGAGAAGACGATGTCGGTGTCGGGATAGACGGCCTGTTTCTGACCGGAGGTGATCCGGTAGGCGTCGCGACGGAATTCGGGCAGGTCAAGCGGCGCATGTTTGGCGGCCTTGCGCTGGCGGCGCAGATCCCTGCGCGAGAGGCGCTGGGTCGGAACCACTCCCTCGCTGCCCGCTGGAGCGGGTGCGGAGCCGAGCGTCGGGGCAACCGGAAGCGGTTCGGCCGACGGGGCGGTGGCGGGCCCTTCAGCGGCCATGGGGGCATCAGCGTCCCGGGTCGGCAGGTCGGGCAGCAGGGCCGGGGCGTCGTTCCGAGCGAGGCTGTCGACTGCGGCGGAAGCCGTGACCGGCGACTGAACGGCACAACGGCTCTCGACGGGCAGGCACCAGCCGAGCAACAGGCAGAGGGCGGCAGCCAGATATGTGCGCCAAGCGTTTGCCATCGTTATTTTTCTTCCAGTTTGGCGAGGAAATAGGCGATGTCCTCGTCGGACGAGAAGCCGATCGTGATCTTGCCGCCTCCGTTGCGTCCCTTCTTGATCTTGATGTCGTCGCCGAAGATGCGCGAGCATTGCTCCACCAGCCGGGTGTAGTTGTCGGGCAGTTCGTCGTCGGCCAGCACCTCGCGTTCGGGGCGGCCTTCGGCCAGTTTGCGGGCCAGTTCCTCGGTCTGGCGAACCGACAGGCCGCGTTTGATGACCTTGCGCAGCATGGCCACGCGCGACTTTTCCGGTGCGGCGCCGATGGCCTTGGCGTGTCCCATGCTGATGAGATCCTCCTTCAGGGCCGCCTGTACCTCGGGAGGCAGGGCCAGCAGGCGGAGGTAGTTGGCCACCGTGGAGCGTTTCTTGCCCACGCGGGCGGCCACCGCATCCTGCGTGATGGCACACTCTTCCATCAGCCGGCTCAGACTGATGGCGATCTCCATGGCATTCAGATCCTGCCGCTGGATGTTCTCCACGAGGGCCATTTCGTGGAGCGTCTGGTCGTCCGCCTCACGAATATAGACGGGAATGGTCTCCAGCCCGGCCAGCTGCGAGGCGCGCCAGCGGCGCTCGCCGCTGATGATGACATAGCGGTCGTCGGCCTCGCGGCGCACCGTGATGGGCTGGATGACGCCCAGGGTGCGGATCGAGTCGGCCAACTCCTGCAGCGCCTCCTCGTCGAAGGTCGAACGGGGCTGTTTGGGATTGGGCGCAATGAGGGAAACGGCAATTTCGGTCATCCGGTCCACACCGGCGGCCGCCTCGGCGAACTTGGCGCTTTCGGTGTCGAAAATGGCATCCAGTCCGCGACCCAGTCCTCCTTTGCCTTTTATCTTGTTCATGCTTGTGTCGTTGTTATGGTTCCAAACGGGGTGAACAGTCGTTTTATTTTGCCGTGTTGCGGCGGATGAACTCCTGTGCCAGATTCATGTAGGCGATGCTGCCCGTCGAGGAGGCGTCGTGCAGGATGACGGGTTTGCCGTGGCTGGGCGCCTCGCTCAACCGGATGTTGCGCTGGATGATCGTGTCGTAGGCCAGGTGCTTGAAGTGCTCCTTCACCTCGAGGGTGACCTGGTTGGCCAGACGCGAGCGGGAGTACATGGTCATCACGAATCCCTCGATGTCCAGCGAGGGGTTGAGGCGTGCCTTGGTCATCTTGATCGTGTTGAGCAGCTTGCCCAGTCCCTCGAGGGCGAAGTATTCGCATTGGACGGGAATCAGCACGCTGTCGGCGGCCACGAGGGCGTTGACGGTCGTGTAGCCGAGCGAGGGGGAACAGTCGATGAAGATGAAGTCATACTCCTCCTTGACGGGGGCCAGACACTGTTTCATGCGCAGGTGGCCGTCCTCGAGATTGGGAAGCTCGGCGTCGGCGCCCACCAGGTCGATGCTGGAGGGGAGTACGAAGAGTCCCTTGACGTCCGGGTTGGGAACGATCACCTCCGCGGCCGTGCATTCGCCCACGATACATTCATATATACCGCGGTTGTTGATGTCCAGTCCCAGTCCGGAGGTCGCATTGGCCTGCGGGTCGGCATCCACCAGCAGCACCTTCTTGCCCATTACGGCGAGGTTTGCCGCGAGGTTGATGGCCGTAGTGGTTTTGCCCACGCCGCCTTTCTGGTTTGCGAGAGCGATGATTTTTCCCATATTCCACCTGTTGTTAATTACGACAAAAGTAAGCAAATTCCCCGAGATATTCCCCACCTATCGATAAAATGCCTATCTTTGAGGGCGATTAGAAAACACACTTCAAAAACGAAGATCATGAATATCAAAGGAAGACATTTTCTGAAGCTGTTGGACTTCACTCCCGAGGAAATCAACGGCCTGGTAGAACTCGCCGCACGTCTGAAAGCCGACAAGAAGGCCGGCGTTGAGAAACAGATGCTCAAGGGCAAGAACATCGTTCTGCTGTTCGAGAAGGACTCGACGCGTACCCGTTGCGCATTCGAGGTAGGCGCACACGACCAGGGCGCACACGTCACCTATCTGGGCCCGACCGGTTCGCAGATGGGCAAGAAGGAGAGCATCGCCGACACCGCACGGGTGCTGGGCCGCATGTACGACGGTATCGAATACCGCGGTTACGGTCAGAACCTGGTTGAGGAGTTGGCCAAATATGCCGGTGTTGTGGTATGGAACGGTCTGACCACCGAGTTCCACCCGACGCAGATCCTGGCCGACCTGCTCACCATGAAGGAGCACTCGACGAAGCCTTTCAAGGAGATGAAGTTCTGCTACCTCGGCGATGCCCGCAACAACATGGGCAACTCGCTGATGGTCGGCTGCGCCAAGATGGGTATCGACTTCCGTGCCGCTTGCCCGAAGGCCTGCGCTCCGGCCGATGAGCTGGTAGCCGAGTGCCGCAAGATCGCCGAGCAGACCGGTGCCAAGATCACGATTACCGAGGATGTGAAAGAGGCTGTCAAAGATTGCGACTTCCTCTACACCGACGTATGGGTATCGATGGGCGAGCCGGACGATGTTTGGGCCGAGCGTATCAAACTGCTCCAGCCGTATCAGGTGAATGCCGAAGTGATGAAAGCCACCGGCAACCCCAACACCAAGTTCCTGCACTGCCTGCCGTCGTTCCATGACCTGAACACCCGTATCGGCCGTGAGATCAACGAGAAGTACGGTCTGACCTCCATGGAGGTTACCGACGAGGTATTCGAGAGCCCCGCTTCGATCGTATTCGACGAGGCCGAGAACCGTATGCACACCATCAAGGCTGTGATGGTTGCTACGCTGGCCGGCGAATACAAATAGTCGGTGTCGGATCATCCGAACCCTTGCGAAAGCCTCTTGCGAAAGAGGCTTTCGTTTTTTCACGGGAATTATTCCTATCTTTGATAGGCCGCCGTTGGGGCGGCCGCAAAACCAGTATGGAGAAGAAAGAAGAGTTTTCGACGCGTCCTGCGGCCAGTCCGGCCCGGCCGCAGGCGGAGGCGCAGTCGGCCCGTCTGCAACGGGAGCACCGCGGGGCGCTCCGCAAGGCGATGCACCGCCGCATGTATCCCAACGGAGTCGATTTGTTGGCCGTTGTGGGCATCCTGCTTTTGTCCGGCGTGCTGGCCGGCGTTGTGGTGGCACTGCTGGCCCGGTTTGTGGCCTGGGAGCCGGAGTTGATTACGCTGGTCGGCTACGTATTCCAGATGGGACTGTCGATTGCCTGTGTGGCCTATCAGCAGCGGGCCCGTCACGTGACGAGCAGCCTGTGGCGTAGCAAGGGGCATCGGGTCAGCGCCCCGCTCATCCTGTGGGGATGCGTGTTGATCTTCGTGACGGGCATCGTCATCGAGCCGTTGCTCGATCTCTTCCCGTCCGCCTATCTTGATTTCGTCAACCAGTCGATCGGCACGGGCGGCTGGTCGATTCTGATGACCGTCGTGCTGGCTCCGATCCTGGAGGAGACGCTGTTCCGCGGCATGCTGCAGGGGGCGATCACCGAACGCGACGGGGCCACACGGGGCATTCTGCTCTCGGCGCTGCTGTTCGGCATCATCCACATTGTCCCGCAACAGGTCATCAATGCCTTTCTGATCGGCATCATTCTCGGCTATATCTATTTCCGCACGCGGTCGCTGGTAACCGTCATGTTGCTGCATGCGCTGAACAACGGGGTGGCCTATCTGCTGCTCGAGATGCTCGGGCCGGAGCAGGCCTCGCTGGGGCTGCGCGACCTGATTCCCAACGATGTGCTCTACTATGTCGTTTACAGTCTGTGCGTCGTGTTGATGGTCGTGGGGGGCGGCATGATTGTCTGGCGGCTGAATCGGGCCGAGGCGGCCCGGCAGGCTGCCGAGGCGGCTGCCGATGCAGACAGCGAAGCGGCTCCGGAAACACAACAGCCGCAGGCATAGGCCGGCTATCGTATTATATAAAAGGAGAGGCTCCCTTACAGGGAACCTCTCCTTTTAATTTGCCGCGAGACGCATGATTGCCGCAGGGGCAGGGGCTGAAAATGACAAACCGCGTAACTCATGTGAGTTACGCGGTTTTGTCGGGATGAAAGGATTCGAACCTTCGACCTCCACGTCCCGAACGTGGCGCGCTAACCGGGCTGCGCTACATCCCGCCTTCAAAAGCGATGCAAATATAGCTATTTTATCTTTGCCCGCAACTAAAAACGAGAAAAAAATGTAATAATTCTCCCTTTGAGAGCATCCGGAAGGCCTGTTGTCCGTGCAGGGGGGATGCAGGGGCGGGTTGGGACCGTAAGAAATGTGTGGCGCGGAGCACACCGTCCTGCAAACTTTCGTATCTTTCGTAAGTCGATGCGGCGCATGGGTGTGTATCCGGTCGGGTGCCATGTCCGGTTTCGGGAAGAGGTTTCGCCGCAGGCCGACACAAACGAACAGGAAAACATATGAAAGGAACGGTAAAATGGTTCGATGCGGCCAAAGGATACGGCTTCATTACGGACGAAACAGGCAAGGACATTTTCGTACACTATACCGGCATTGACAAGGAGGGCTTCCGGGTGCTCGCGGAAGGCCAGCAGGTGGAGTTCGCGATCGGCGAAGGCCGCCGGGGCGAGCAGGCCGTCCATGTGACGGTGATTGAATAGCATCCCCTTGTGACCGGCTTTCGCAAATGGGGCCGGTCGGCGCAGTGTGCGGCATAAAAGAAGCGGAGCATCTTCCCGATGGAAGATGCTCCGCCTGGTTTTGTATCGCCCGTGCGATTATTTGTCGAGCAGTTCGCTGATCTTGGCCTTCAGGTCATCACCGCGCAGGTTGCGGGCAACGATCTTGCCGTCGGGACCGATCAGGAAGTTCGACGGAATGCTCTGGATGGCATAGTTTTCCTGTGCCTCCTTGCCGGCATCGCCGTCGGCCATGACGTTCGTCCAGGTCATCTTGTTCTCCGAGAGGGCCTCTTTCCAGTCATCGGCATTCTGGTCGAGCGATACGCCGTAGATCTCCAGCCCTTTGTCGTGATAGGTCGCATAGGTGTCGACCAGATAGGGCACCTCCTGCATGCAGGGGCCGCACCACGAAGCCCAGAAGTCGAGCAGTACGTATTTGCCTTCGCCCACCAGCGAGGAGAGGGCTACCGGATTGCCCTCCGGGTCGGAGAGGGTGATGTCCATATAGGTCTGACCGGCTTCGGTTTTGGTCATGGCCTCGGCAAAGTCGCGGATCTCGTCGGCCAGGCTGGTCTTTTTGATTTCGGGCGTGAAGGCGTCGAGCTTGTCGAGCAGCTCCTGGCCGGTCATCTCGTCCGTCATGTTGGTGAGCAGGAAGAGACCGAAGTAGTTGTCCAGGTTCTCGTCGATCGTCTCCAGATAGAGGCGGGTGTTCTCTTCCGAGATGGCCTCCATCTCCTCTTCGGAGGTTGCGGTCGTGTAACGCTCCAGGATGGCCATGCTGCGGGCGGCGAACGCCGTACTGTGGTCGTTGGCCTTCGTACCTGTTACGGTGATTTCGGTGTTGATGTCGCCGGCCACCTCAATGTCGCCCGGCTCGATGAAGATGATGGCTACCGGCAGGGAGTGTACGCCCAGAATGGCGAGCGAGGGCTCCTCGGCCACGCCTTCAAAGGTAAACTTGCCGTCGGCATCGGACGTCGTGGAGGCGATCGTTTCGCCCTTCTCGTCGAGCAGCGTGATCTCGCTGTTGTCCAGACCGGCCACCTCGCCCGTGATGGTGTAGGCATTCTTTTTGCCGCAGGAGCACATCAGCAGGGCCATCATTGCGGCGATCAGAAGAAATTTTTTCATAGCTGTTTTTTGTTTGGTGTTTTCGGTTTCGTAACTACTTCGCGTTCGGGATTCCGGGCCAGGAACGATTCCCAGCTCTCGGCATGCTTGCGCGCCACGCCGGCATGGCGGGTCGTCGCAGAGGGCAGGGGAGACGACCGGATGAACCAGTGGCACAGCGCCACGGCCAGTCCGTCGGTCGCATCCAGCTTCTTGGGCTTGTACTCCACGCCCAGCATGCTGCGCAGCATGGCGGCCACCTGTTCCTTCGCTGCACCGCCCGTCCCGGTGATCGCCTGCTTGATCCGGCGGGGGGCATACTCGAAGACGGGCAGTTCCTTGTGGAGTGCGGCGGCCATGGCCACCCCCTGGGCCCGTCCCAGTTTGAGCATGCTCTGCACGTTCTCTCCGAAGAAGGGCGACTCGAAGGCCACCTCGTCGGGCGTGTAGGCGTCGATCAGGGCCGATACGCGTTCGAAAATGTGGTGCAGTTTGGCATACGGGTCGGGCAGCTTGCCCAGCTCAATGTTGCCCAGCACCACGCAGGCCACCTGATTGCCCTTCACCTCCAGCACGCCGTATCCCATGCGGTTGGTACCGGGGTCGATGCCCATGATGCGAAGCGGTTTGGCGGGTGACATGACGGGTGCGGTAGTTTGATCAGGCCTTGCGGTCCTCCTCCTCTTTGGCCAGCAGGGCGGCCATCTGTTTCTCCAGCCGGTAGACCGTCTGGCTCAGTTCGGGCAGGTTGCGCACGACGGCATTGACCCGGTGCGAGTGCGAGATGGGCAGTGCCGGATAGCCGAAGTAGGTGGCACCGTCCGGCACATTGTTCGAAATGCCCGACTTGGAGGCCAGCTGTACGCGGTCGCCGATGGTCAGGTGACCGGCTACGCCCACCTGACCGCCCAGCATGCAGTGGCTGCCGATCTTGCTGGTGCCGGCAATGCCGACCTGCGAGGCGCATACGGTGTGCTCGCCCACCACGACATTGTGGCCGATCTGGATCAGGTTGTCGAGCTTCACGCCGCGGTGAATGCGGGTCGAACCCATGGTGGCCCGGTCCACGCAGGTGTTGGCGCCGATCTCCACGTTGTCCTCGATGACGACGTTGCCGATCTGCGGAATCTTGGAGTATTCGCCGGCCTCGTTGGGGGCAAAGCCAAAGCCGTCGGCACCGATGACGGCTCCGGCGTGGATGATGACGTTCGCACCGATCCGGCATCCCTCATAGACCTTCACGCCCGCGTAGAGCGTCGTGTTGTCGCCGATCTGCACCCCGTCGCCCACATAGGTGTGGGGATAGATGCAGACGTTGTCGCCGATGACGGCTCCCGCTTCGATGACCGCGAAGGCCCCCACGTAGCAGTTCTGGCCGAGACGGGCGTCGGGGCTGATCTCCGCCCGCTGGCTGATGCCCGTCTTGCGGGGTTTGTGGGCGGCGTAGAGCTCCAGCAGCTTGGCAAACGATCCGTAGGCGTCCTCCACCTTGATGAGGGTGGCCTGGACGGGATGCTGCGGTTCGAAGCTGGCGTTCACAATCACGATGGACGACTGGGTATCGTAAATGTAGTGCTCGTACTTGGGGTTGGCCAGGAAGGAGAGCGCACCGGCGTGGCCCTCTTCGATCTTGGCGAAGGTCGAAACCGTGGTCTGCGGATCGCCGACCACCGTGCCTCCGAGGTAGGAGGCGATCATTTCAGCGGTAAATTCCATGGGGTATGGATTGGTTTACAGGTAGTTTTTAATGTCGATGTTGTCCGGCATCAGCGGCGTGGGATCGCCGCCGAACTGGATCAGCTCGCGGATGATGCTTGACGAAATGGCCACGTACTTCGGCGGCGTGAAGAGCAGGACGGTGGTGATCTCCGGAAACAACATCTGGTTGACAACCATCATGTTGCGCTCGTACTCGTAGTCCACCGTGTTGCGCATGCCGCGCAGCAGGAAACTGGCGCCGATCTGGCGGCAGAATTCACCGGTCAACTCTTCGTACACGGCCACGCTGACGCGGTCGTTGTCTCCGTAGAGATCCTCGATCAGCCGACGGCGGTTGGCCACGGTGAGCAGGCCGTTCTTCTCGGAATTGGAGCCGATGCCGATCACGATGCGGTCAAAGATCTTGAGGCCGTCCTCTACGATGGCCTGATGACCCAGCGTGAACGGGTCGAACGATCCGGGAAAGAGTGCGGTTCTCATCGGGTGATCAGCTGTTTGTCGAGCAGGGCGCGCATGCCGGCCTTGCTTTGGATCAGGGCGGGCAGTTCGTCGATGGCCACACGGCGCTGTTCCATCGTGTCACGTTCGCGGATGGTGACCGTGTTGTCCTCCAGGGTCTGGTGATCCACCGTGATGCAGAAGGGGGTACCGATGGCGTCCTGACGGCGGTAGCGTTTGCCGATGCTGTCCTTCTCGTCGTACTGGATGTTGAAGTCGTACTTGAGCATGTCCTTGATGCGGTGGGCCACATCGGGCAGGCCGTCCTTCTTGACCAGCGGCAGCACGGCGGCCTTCACGGGAGCCAGCGGTGCGGGGATGGCCAGTACGACACGCTCCTCGCCGTTTTCGAGTTTCTCCTCCCGGTAGCCGGCCGACAGTACCTGCAGCACCATGCGGTCCACGCCGATCGAGGTCTCGATGACGTAGGGGATGTAGCTTTCGTTGGTCTCGGCATCGAAGTAGCGGAGCTTCTTGCCGGAGTACTCCTCGTGGCGGCTGAGGTCGAAGTTGGTGCGGGAGTGGATGCCCTCCACCTCCTTGAAGCCGAACGGGAAGCGGTATTCGATATCGGTGGCCGCATTGGCGTAGTGGGCCAGCTTTTCGTGGTCGTGGAAACGGTAGTTGTCGTCGCCGAAGCCGAGGGCGCGGTGCCAGTTCATGCGGGTCTCTTTCCATTTGGCGAACCAGCCCAGCTCGTCGCCCGGACGCACGAAGAACTGCATCTCCATCTGCTCGAATTCGCGCATGCGGAAGATGAACTGCCGGGCGACGATCTCGTTGCGGAAGGCCTTGCCGATTTGGGCGATGCCGAAGGGGAGTTTCATGCGGCCCGTCTTCTGGACGTTCAGGAAGTTCACGAAGATACCCTGGGCGGTCTCGGGACGCAGGTAGATCGTGTTGGCGCCGTCGGCCACCGAACCGATCTTGGTGTCGAACATCAGGTTGAACTGGCGCACCTCCGTCCAGTTGCGGGTGCCGGAGATGGGGCAGACGATTTCGGCGTCGATGATGACCTGGCGCAGTCCCTCGAGGTCATTCTCGTTGAGCGCCTTCACCATGCGGGCGTCGATTTCGTCGCGGCGGGCCTGGAGCTCCAGCACGCGCGGGTTGGTGGCGCGGAACTGGGCCTCGTCGAAGTTCTCCTTGAACCGTTTGCGGCCCTTTTCGATCTCCTTTTCGATCTTCTCGTCCTGCTTGGCGAGCCAGTCCTCGATCAGCACGTCGGCGCGGTAGCGTTTTTTGGAATCCTTGTTGTCGATCAGCGGATCGTTGAAGGCGCCCACGTGGCCCGAAGCCTCCCACACGCGCGGGTGCATGAAGATGGCGGCATCGATGCCCACGATGTTGTCGTGGAGTTTGGTCATCGAGTCCCACCAGTAGCGTTTGATGTTGTTTTTCAGTTCGACGCCCATTTGGCCGTAGTCATATACGGCGCTCAGGCCATCGTATATTTCGCTCGACGGAAAGATGAATCCGTACTCTTTGCAGTGGGCAATCAGCTTCTTGAAGAGTTCTTCCTGTGTCATATGTGTTTGTTTGTCATTGCGTGTTTAGCAACGGCTTGTGTTTGATTGTCGGTTTGGTAATTTGTACAAAGATACAAAGTAAAAAGAATTTCTAGGAGAAATAGTATGTAGATTTGGTGTTTAGAGAAATATTGTGTGTTTGAAGAGATAAGGAAGATGAATGGCGTAATTTTTGTTTTGCTTTAAAGTTAAGCAGGATAGTTTAGGTTGAGGAAAGGAGGTTAAACTGCCGAGACTATTTTTGTTT
>DXCC01000024.1 GCA_019116245.1 Candidatus Tidjanibacter faecipullorum | reverse complement strand
TGGCCGTCCAGCACCTTCAGCACGTCGAGGTAGTCGCCCAGCTTCCAATAACACTTGTAGGCCCCTACCTCCGTCGACAGGTATGGCGGATCCACAATGAACACCACCCCCTCCGCATGGCGGTACTGCTCGAACAACTCGCGATAATCCGCCCGCACGATCTCCACGCCCTCCAGATAGCCGTCCGCCCGGTAGGGTTCCTGACGCAGGGTGTTGTAGAAGCCCTGCCTGGCCAGCTGCTCGAACGAGGTGACGTATTTCCCCGAAAAGAGCAGCCACGATGACAGGGTGATGTAATCGACGAACTCCGTCCGTTCCTCTTCCTTGACGCGCTGCAGGATGCGTTCCCGTACGTCATCGGGCAACCGCTGGCCTTTGTGGCTGACCCCTACCAGCTGCCGCAGGTCGGCCAACAGCGCATTGGTGCGGGGAATGTTGGCCAGTCGCAGGTGGTAACCGTCGTAATCGTTATAGATCACCCGCGCATCGGGCCGCTCCTGCTTGACGGTATGCGACAGCAGGCCAGAACCGCCGAACAGATCGACGAACACCCGGGCATCGGGGAACGTGGCGAGCGCCTTGCGGAACTCACCGAGGAAGCGCCGCTTCTGCCCCATGAACGGCAGCGGCGCGGCATTGTAAATCGGTTTCTTCATTGTATTAAAGTTTGTATCTTTGCACCTCTCACCACACAAAAAACGCCAATCCGCAACCAATGGTTTAGCCCTCGGTTGTGCGGATTGGCGCATATTTTGTTAGAGTGTGGTGAGAGACCTCTAACAGCCGGGGGCTTTTTTCATATCCTCCCCCGAAGGATAGGTTTTCTATTCGTTTACCATTGCCAAATACTGTATTGGATGCCGACGCCGATGTACGGCTCGAAGTGGCCCGTGCGCGGCGCCAGGCCGTAGCCCGCCTGGATGCCGATGCCCCAGCGGCGCGGACGGGCGGCGGGCGTTTCGGTGACCACCTGCGTCTGCCGGTAGAGCTCCATGCTCACCAGGCGGGGCCGGTAGCCCTCCACCTCGGCACGGTAGGCGGCCGTCACATAGACCCGCCGCTCAATCGGCACCACAACCGGCACGCGCAGCGTGTCGGCCGTCCGTACCGTGTCGCAACGCACCAGCCAGCAGGTGTCCCGCCGGAGGACCTCGACCCGCTCCGGCGTCGGCACCGGCACGGCGAGCGTGTCGCGCAGGATCACCGTGTCACGCCGTACGGCCTCCGGCGCGCCGCACGGCTTCGTCCACCGGCCCGCAAGGAACGCTCCCGCAAGGAGCGCAGCCGAGAGCAAGTATCCCCACACCTTCATTCGTCCAGCCGCTGCATGAAGTCGTTTTCGATCTCGTCGTAGGCCATCCGCACGTTCGTGTAGGCACGGCGGTTGTTGGCTCCCGCCTCGTTGTAGATCTCTCCCTCGACCACCTGTGCCACCCGTTCGATCCATGCCTCGTCCGTATAGTCCGACAGCTTGCGCCCCTTGTAGGTGTAGCTATCGAACGCACGATTGCGTTCGTCGTGGATGTTCTTGAGCAGCGTGCGGATCTTGCACGCCGTGGCCTCGTGGTTGTGGATGTTGTTCTCCTCGCGCACTCGCTTGATGACGCGGCACACCTGTTCCACCGCACAGCGGAAATGGATGGCCGCCGTCTCCCGAATGCGCAGCCGTGTCTCGGGACGCAGCCCCTCGGCAATGGCACCCACCCCGTCGGCGATGTCGTCCAGCCGGGTGCGGAGGTCCGTTGCGCAGGCGGTGTTCTCGCGCAGCGTGTTGTCGATGATCTTGCGGAACCAGCGGAACAGGCCCAGCATCATCGTGCCGCTCAGCACGAGGAAAAAGCCTGCCGCCACGGCCAGCATCCCCAGATCGGTGATGCCCCGCGCCGTTTCGATTGCTTCGTTTACCATAGTGTTTCGTTTGTCAGGTTAAGGATCAGCCCACCCATGCGATGGCCTCGATCCGGTTTTTCCAACCCCGCAGGAAAACTTTCTGCGAGGGGTTCTCGCGCACGATGCCCTCCACGAAGGCGATGCGGGCCGCCTTGAGCTGGTGGAAGAGCGGCTCCGGCGCACGGGCGGCCAGCGCGGCCAGCGTCTGCTCGCCCACGATGCCGTCGGCCTCAACGCCGAGGATCCGCTGCGGACGCGTGATGCCGTGCGATCCGGAGGCCCACACCCAGTCCACGAGCAGGTTGGCCAGCGACTGGCTGGCGATGCGGTCGGCCTGCCAGCGGTTCCAATAGCCCTCGCGGAAGATGTGGAGCCATTGCGCATCGGTCATCCCGCGCAGGTCGTCAGCGGTGCGGTCGGCGCCGTAGAACTGTTGGAAGGTGGCCAGCGTGACGCCCCGGTTGGTGGCTCCGCCCCGGTCGGCCGGATGGTCGGAGAAGCCGCCCTCCCAGCGCAGGATGAACGGCATCAATCGTTCAGCGCAGGCCATCACTTGACGTATTTGGCGTAGAGGATATGGGCGATCCAGCCGACGACGAGGCCGCCGGCAGCGGCCGCAACGGTAGTGAGCGAAGCCCACACGGGCGTGAACTTGACGTAGAGCACGCCCAGCGCGACGGCCACGATGACGGCCACCGCGATAATGATGGTTTTTCTGTTCATGGTGGTAAAGGTTAAAGGATAATGTCCCAGCGGCCGACGATACTCATGGCCTCCGTCTTCTCGATGCCCTCGCGCACCTTGCGGGAGAAGAGGCGTCCGTCGGCCGTAAGCAGACCGAACTCGCAGATGGTCATACCCACGGCCACGTCGTAGCCGATGGAGAAGTTAAAGCGTACGGTGCCGGCCGCCGGATATTCCACGCTCTGGACCGCCACGCTCACGGCATCGGTGAGGGCGGTGTCGCCCTCGGTCGGTTCGGTACCGCTGGTGCCGACGGCCACCCGTGCGATGGCTGCCCCCGCCACACCGGCCAGGGCCTCGGCCGCCGCCTCATAGCCGCCTGTCACGATCAGGTTGTGGCCGACGCTTTCGGTCACTACCCTGCCCACCCGATCCACGACGCGGAGGCGCAGCTCGCCCCGCATCGGTCTTGAAAAACGGTCTTCCATAGCCTAACTCAGCGGAATGATCAGCGAATCGATGACCAGCTCCTTGCTGTCGCCCAGAATATCATTCGACAGATTGATTACTTGCAGCGACAAGGTCGATGTGGTTTTCGTCACCTTCATGGTCACGAGATAGGGCCGCTGGGTCGTATCCTTCGGCACGACCGGCAGCGCAATGTGGACCGGCAGGATCATGCGGTTCAGATAAGCCGTGGGGATATTGGCGATCGTGACGCCCGATATGCTGCCCATAATGGTGCTCTTGTAGGTGCCGCACAACAGGAAGGCGTGGCCCACCACCCCGAAATAGATGGCCCCCGACACACCGCTCGTACTGCCCGAGAGGGTCGCCTCGGTAAAGGCCGTATCCTCCACCTCGGCCGGATAGGCCGGCAGCTGGAGGGTGGTTCCCGACTTGGTGACCGCCGCGCCGCCGATCGTGGCCGCCTGTACGGCCGTGTCGGCCTTGGCGCCCTGTGCAGTACTGGCCGGAGGCGTGGGCCACAGAATAATGTTTTTCCCGCCGCGTTCAATGGTGGGCAAATAGATGTTCTCCCCCACCTGCATACCTTGAATGGCCGTATCAGCCAGATTGCCCTGGGCGGCCGTGGCCATCGAGTCGATCAGGTCCTCGTTGAACTGGCGGTGGTCGGCGGCCGTGATGCCGCCCAGATCGTTGTCATAGAAGGTTTCGGCCGACTGTGTTTTCAGGGCCTCTTTCGATTTGACTGCCATGATTCTTTACTCGTAATTTGTATTGTAAGACATCGAATAGGCCCGCGAGCGGGCTTTCTGCGAGACGGTCAGGGAGGCAAGCGTCACCCCGCCCGACCGGAGCGAAACGGTGAGGGTGCGGACGACCAACGACCTGTTGGGGTCGGAGGAGACGGAGAGCTCGCTGCTCCCCGCCCCGCCGGTGTAGGTCACGGTGAGGGTGTCCGCCGTACCGTCGCCCCACATGATCGTTTTCGTAGCCATTACTCAACGCTCCATGACGTGTTGGACGTAACCGTTACCGTCACAGCCTCACCGTCGGCCTCGAGCGTTACGGCGTTCGGTGAGACGGAGAGCGTCGCATCGCCTGCCGCCTGCGTGAGGGTCGAGGTGGCCGACTGGCCTCCGGCCGTCGTCACGGTGATCTGACGGCTGCGCGCGGCGATCGTACCGTTGGCCGGTACGCTGATCGTGATCGAGAAGTCAAACTCGGCGCTGCCGCCCGGGTCGCCGGAGATGGCCGTGCCGCTGGTGGCCGACTT
>DXCC01000023.1 GCA_019116245.1 Candidatus Tidjanibacter faecipullorum | reverse complement strand
ATCCAGAACTCGGCCAGGTGGCGCGGCGTATTGGAATTTTCGGCGCGGAACGTCGGGCCGAACGTGTAGATCTGTCCGAGCGACAGAGCTCCGAGCTCACCCTCCAGCTGGCCCGACACGGTCAGGTTGGTCGAACGGCCGAAGAAATCCTGCGTGTAGTCCACGCGGCCGTCCTCGGTGCGGGGCAGGTTCTTCAGATCGAGCGTCGTCACCTGGAACATGGCACCGGCACCCTCGGCATCCGAGGCGGTGATGATCGGCGTATGGAGGTAGTAGAAACCGCGGTCGTTGAAATATTTGTGAATGGCGAACGCCATGGCGTGACGGATGCGCAGCACCGCACCGAAGGTGTTGGTACGGGGACGCAGGTGTGCGATCTCACGCAGGAACTCCAGCGTATGGCCCTTCTTCTGCAGCGGATAGGTATCCGGATCGGCCGTACCGTAGATTTCGATCTCGCGGGCCTGCACCTCGACGCGCTGACCGGCGCCGGCCGACTCCACCAGACGGCCCCGCACACAGAGGCAGGCACCGGTGGTGATGCGTTTGAGCAGCTCTTCGTCGAAAGAGGCCACATCGACCACGATCTGGATGTTATTGATCGTCGAACCGTCATTGAGCGCCAGAAAAGCCACATTCTTATTGCCGCGTTTGGTTCTCACCCAACCCTTTACGACCACATCCGTATTCACCTCGCCGGAGCGCAACAGCTCCGCGATCATCGTCCTTTTCTCTCTCGACATTGCGTGAAACTTTTAAATTCAGTGAAACTTTTTGAATTACGCAAATATCGTCATTTTTTCCGACTTTGGCACGGCTTCTCCCCAAAAGCGACACAATTCTGCCCCGCACCGCCCGCCACGGGGTGCGTTCCGCCGGAAAACCTTGCTGTTTCGGCGCAAAACCGGTACCTTTGCGGGGTGTCCGTCCGCCGCAACCGGCCCGTCGGACCCCACCTGCAAAAGACCTGTCACCATGAACGAATACCAACCCCTCTCCGCCGACCAGCGTCGCCAGCTCGCAGCCCAGGGCTGCACGGCCGACGACTGGGACCGCATCCTCGTAACGGAGGACTTCTCACCCGCCTGCATTGCCCACTGCGGCTTTGGCGGCGAAGTGCGCATCGCCGGCGAGGTCACGCTCCGCAACGTCGGCACCCTCGCCAACTGCGACATCCGGCGGGGCGCACGCATCGAACAGACCGCCGTTGTCGAGACGGTCGGCCGCAGCAGTTTCGGTTGCGGCACCCCCGTAGCGGTCATCAACGAAGGGGGCGGCCGCGAGGTGCCGCTCTATCCGGCCCTCACCGCCCAGACCGCCTACCTGATCGCCCTCTTCCGCCACCGCCCGGAGGTGGCCGAACGGCTCGGCCGCATGATCGAACGGGAATACACCGTACCGGCCGCCTCGTCGATGGGCACCATCGGCGAGCGGGCCAGCATCCGCGCCTGCGGCATCCTGCGCAACGTCTGCATAGGCCCCGACGCCGTGCTGGAGGGAGTTTCGTCGCTGGCCAACGGTACCGTCTGCTCGCATGCCGGCCAGCGCACCTACCTGGGTGCCGACGTCCGGCTGCGCGACTTCATCGTCTGCGGCAACAGCATCGTGGAGAACGGCACCACGGGCGAACGCTGCTTCTTCGGCAACGGCACGCATGCCTCGGCCCTCTCGGTGACGGATTCGCTGCTTTTTGCGGGCAGCCACTGCGAGAACGGCGAGCTGTGCAGCGTACTGGCCGGCCCCTATACCATTTCGCACCACAAGTCCACCCTGCTGATCGCCGGTCTGTTCTCCTTCTTCAACGCCGGCAGCGGCACCAACCAGAGCAACCACCTGCTCAAGTCGGGTCCCGTTCACCAGGGCATTCACCAGCGGGGCTGCAAATACGGCAGCGACGCCTACATGATGCTGCCCGCCCTCGACGGTGCCTTCACGACCGTCATCGGCCGCCACAAATGCCACCCCGACACCAGCTCGTTCCCCTTCTCGCTCCTCATCGAGCAGGAGGGACAGTCGTGGCTGATGCCGGCCGCCAACCTGGCCGCCTGCGGCCCGAAGCGCGACTTTGCCAAATGGCCGGCACGCGACCGCCGCGACGCCCACGCCACGGACCTCATCCGCTTCGAAGCGGAGAACCCCTACCTGGCCGAGCGCATCGCCCGCGGACTGGCGCTGTGCGAAGAGCTGCAGGCCAAGGCCACGGGCGACGTGGTCATCCACCAGCGCCTCCGCATCCGCACGGCCATGCTGCGTCGCGGCATCCGCCTCTACCGGTTGGCCTACGAACGGCAGCTGGGAGCCATGCTGGCCGCTTCGAAGACCCCCGACCCGCTCGGCGAGGGAGGCTGGACCGACCTGTGCGGCCTCTACATGCCCGTCGCCGTCGTCAATGCGCTGCTCGAGGCGATTGCGGACGGTTCCTGCGCCTCGCTGGAGCACGTAACGGCCGCCCTGCGTGACGCCGACGCCCGCTACCCCCACTATGCGGCGGGCTGGGCGCTGGCCCGCCTGACCGAACAGCTCGGCCACACCCCGACGCCCGGGGAGATCGAAACGGCCCGGGCCGCCGGCCTTGCTGCCGCCGAACAACTCGACGCCCTGGCAGCCGACGATCTGCGGGCCGAAAACGCGCCGTCGATGGCCGTGGGCTACGGACTGGACATGGCGGACGAGGAGGCCCGCATGGCCGATTTCCACACGGTACGCAATCTGTAACGCATACGACACGATGAAACGAATCCTTCTGTTGCTCGCCGCGCTGTGCGCCCTGCAGGCTGCTGCATCGGAACCGCTGCCCCTGCCGCAGACCACCGATCGCAACCGCAGCGACCGGCGCAGCGAATTCATGAGCTATACCATCCGCGCCACGGCCGCCGCCGGCGACCGCGAGACCGACTGGAACTACCTGCCCGTCGAACAGTTCAGCCAGACGGCCGACTCGACCGGCATCCACTACGCCTTCTCGTTCGTGCCGCCCGAGTTCTGGGCCGACCGCATCATTCTGCTCCACACGGAAGGCAGCCGCAACAGCCACACCGTCACCGTGAACGGCACGGAGATCGGCTCGGCCCGCGACAGCGGCGTTCCCTCCGAATTCGAGATCCAGTCCTGCGTGCGGAGCGACGCCCCCAACCGCGTCGTCATCACGCTGCCGAACGACACGGACGAACCCGAATCGGCCCTGGCCGACGACCGTCCCGCCCTGACGGGCTGTTTCCTCTATGCCCAGCCGCGCCTGCGCATCCGGGACTACACGATCGGCACCGCGCTCAATGAAGACGGCTCCGGCACACTCTTCGCCGAAGTGGTCGTCGAGAACGCCTCCCACTCGTCGGAATCCTTCTCGCTCTGCTTCGACGTCTTCTCGCCCCAGGGCAAGGTCGAAGACTTCCTCTCCTTCCCCGTCTCGCTGGACGCGGGCACCTGCGACACGATGCACGTGGAGATGCCCGTCTACGGCGCCGCCCGGAACCGGTGGAGCGCCGCCTCGCCCCGCCTCTACTCGGGCAACCTCTTCATCCGCCACGGCGACCGCATCCTGGAATACGTTCCCTTCCGGACCGGTTTCGGGCAGACCGCCTTCGCCGACGGCCGGATCCTCCGCAACGGCGAGCCCGTCCAGCTGCGCGTCGCACGCTATGACGCCACCACGCCCGATGCCCTGCGGGCCGACATCCGCCGGTTCAAGAAAGCGGGCTACGACACCCTGTGGCCCCACCGTCCGCAACCCTACTGGTTCTACGACCTCTGCGATGCACTGGGCATGTACGTCATCGACCAGGCCAACATCGGCACCGACTACCGGACCGAAGACCGTCGCGTGGGAGGTACGCCGAGCAACGACCCCGCCTGGCTGGCCGAATACATGGCCCGCACGCAAGCCATGTTCTACCGCTCGCGCAACCACGTCTGCATCATCGCCCGTTCGCTGGGCGAACCGAGCGGCAACGGCTACAATTTCTACAAGACCTACCGCTGGCTCCGTCAGGCCGACCCCGACCGGCCGGTCATCTATGCGGGCGCGGAGGGCGAATGGAACTCCGACCTGGACCTCACCCCGGAAATTCCGGACTGACGGACCGAAACGACTGCCCCACATGGATATTGACCTGATCGCCATCGGCAAAACGGACGCGCCCGAAATTGCCGCCCTCATCGCCGACTACGCCAAACGGATCGGCCGTTATGCGAAATTCTCGGTCGTCTTCCTGCCCGACGTGCGCACCAGCCGCAAGCTGCCCGCCGAGCAGCAGAAGCAGTCCGAGGGAGAGCTCCTGCTGCGCCAGTTCGGACCGGGCGACACCGTCGTACTGCTCGACGAAAAGGGAGAGGAGATGCGTTCCGTGGAGTTTGCCTCGTGGCTCGAACGGCGTCTGGCCGCCGGCGGCCGGCGCATCTGTTTCGTCATCGGCGGCCCATACGGCTTCTCGAAAGCGGTATATGACCGGGCCGACGCCCTGCTGTCGCTCTCGCGGATGACCTTCTCGCACCAGATCATCCGCGCCATCTTCGCCGAACAGCTCTACCGCGCCTTCTCGATCATCCACAACACCCCCTACCACCACGAATAGGGCGCGGCCCGGGCACAAAAAAACAGGAGGGCATCGTCGCGGTGGCCTCCTGTTGTCTCTTTGGGAGTATTGCGTCCCAAAACTACTAACCCAAACTTAAATAAATGAAGAAACCTTTTCGGATGTCTTCGGAAAACTAACGCAAAAACCTGTTGTTCTATTGTCCGCCTTGCCAACGGACACCTGTTTTCCGAACCTTTCCTACTTTGTTTACTGCAAATCACATGCCAAATAAGGCGGAATCATCAGATGATTCCGCCTTATCCGTTATTTTTTTCTGCCCGACACGATCAGCAATAATCGACCGGCATCGGGGCTGCCTCCTCCGGTTCCGTCTCCTCGACATAGGTACGGCCGATCAACAGCTCCATGGTGCGCGCATAGCCCCACGGCAGATAGATACCGCAGGTTACCACCGTCAGCAGCAGCTGAACGAACAGCCTTCCAAAGTCGGTCAGCAGCGACGTGGAGAAGCCGAAGCGCATCTCCACTGTTTCATCGCCGATCACCGTCCGGCCGACATAGTAGCGCCAGATGCGCAGCAGCGCCATCGGCCAATAGATGCCGAGCGTAATGCCGGCCAGCAGCAGTTGGCCGAAGACGAACCAGCCCGCCTGCCAGCCGTTGACCGTCGTGGTCAACCGGCGGTGTGCCAGGGAAAAGTTCACCAGATAGCGCAGCGTCAGCGCCCGCAGGAACGCCAATAGCCACACCGACACAATCAGCAGCAGCACGCCGATCACCGCCCGTCCGCCGGCCAGCAGGAAAAAGGAGGCGGCAAAGGGCAAAATCACCATCGGGACCACGCCCAACAGCACTCCGTAGGCAAACAGCACGCTGCCCCGTCCGCGATAACGGGGCTCCTCGCACAGGAAGAGCCGGTGAATGACCGCCGAGGCAAAATAGCGGACCAGCGAGACCACCAGCCAGGGCAGGTAGATACCGCAGGTCACCGCACTCAACAGGATGCCCTTCGCACACAGGCGCACATACTGCGTCGGATCGTAGTCGGCCTCGACGGCCTCGCCATACAGCGACGTGCCGCACAGCGTTGCCCGCACGAAAAAGTAGTAGTACACACACTGGGCCGCCAGCAGGCAGATGCCCAGCAACAGCGTCCACAGGATACCGAGCAGGAAATGACCGTCCAAGCGGGGATCCGCCGGCGCGGCCGGCATCAGCACGGCGCCATAGACCCACGCCGCCCCTACGGTCAGAACCAGCGCAACCAGCCAGGGCAACAGCAACCGCCGGCCCTCGATATGACATTGAAAATAGGATCGCATGATTTGCAGCTCGCTAATTTGGTCCGCCTACCTAACGCGGCACGGACATTTTTCGTCTGTTGCACTCCACTTTTCCGAATGGCGGACAGCCGGAGCTCACTCCGCGAGCAGCTCCACGGGGCCGTCATACAGGGTATCGACCACCACCATCAGGAAAGGACGCACGGAATAGGAACGCTTCTCCCCCACCTCGCGCCGGTATTGCAGCACCAGTTTGCCGTCAATTCTGGCCAGATTACGTACCGTATAATGCACGGACTGGTCGGTAGCCGGTTCGACAATGGCGATCACATACTGCCGCGAAAAGTCGATCGGCGTGGGCTGCGCCCCCATGACGGCTGCCCCGTCGAAGACGGCATCGAACTGTTCCTGCGTGGCAATGACCGGCGAAGACAGCCGCTCGGCTTCGTAATCATTGCGCACGAAATAGTTGCGGCCCAACGTATAGGGAATCTTTGTACCCAGGAAAAGTTCCAGAAAGAAATCGCCGCCCCACGGCTCGCCGGCCATCATGTTCTCGCCGATCCGGAGATGATAGGCGCCGCGCATCGGCAGGTCGTACTCTACCGTCCGTCCGAAGGGGCCGTCACCGCTGCCGTCCGGCAACACGATCTGACTGATCCGGATATTGGCCGTATCGCTGACATCCAGAATCTTGCCATAGAGCAGATCGGCATCCTGCACATCGAACACCACATCGACCGTCTGGCGGGGAGCCTTGCGGATGACCACCCGGCCACACCCCTGCTCGATTGGCAGCGTGACGGGCAGCGAATCGGCAACGATCACCTCCCCCTTGGAGACGTAGGATTGAATGATATCGATATTATCCGTTTTGCCCTGCCGGTTGCACGCACTACCCAACATCAGGGCGGCCACACCGACAGCCAGCCAAAAATTCTTCATAATTCAAGTCACATTGCCGCTTCCGGCATACACCGCCGAAAGGCTGTACAAATATAGAACAAATTATTGTCTCCGGATCACTCCGAGGCTCCGATCTTCGGCCCGATCTTCGCTTCACACCCGCTTGTCCGATCCATCCGATCACCCCACAAGTAGGGCCATAACAAATCGTTGCTGACACACAGCCGATTCCGACCGCCTTCACGTCCGGTTAAAAATAATCATCTCGCGCACCCGCAAACCGCTCGCCAATCTCGGAGTTGTTTCGTACCTTTGCGACGCCTCGGGAACGGCACCGCAGCCGGGCAGCCTCATCCGCTGCCGCAGCGGTGACCTTCATTCCCCGAAAGGCCCTTTTCACTTATGGCACTGACAAGCAACAACCCGGAGCTGCTGGGGACCGAACCGGTCGGCAAACTGCTGAAACGCTATGCGTTGCCGGCCATCATCGCCATGTCCTCCTCGTCGCTCTATAACATCATCGACAGTATCTTCATCGGCCACGGCGTCGGTCCCATGGCCATGAGCGGGCTGGCCATCGCCATGCCCCTCATGAACCTGCTGACCGCCTTCGGCGCCCTGATCGGCGTGGGCGCCTCGTCGCTCACCTCCATCCGACTGGGCCAGGGCAACAAGCAGCGCGCCTTCCTGATCCTGAGCAACGCCGTCATGCTGAACGTCGTCATCGGTCTGACCCTCACCATCATCGGTCTGGTGTTCCTCGACCCGATCCTCTACAGTTTCGGCGCCAGCGACGCCACCATTCCCTACGCCCGTGACTTCATGCGCATCATCCTGGCCGGCAACGTCGTGACCCACGTCTTTCTGGGACTGAACGAGATCCTGCGCGCCTCGGGCTACCCGAAAAAGGCCATGACCTTCATGCTCATCACGGTGCTGATCGTCGTCTGTCTGAACCCGCTCTTCATCTTCGGTTTCCGCTGGGGCGTAAAGGGGTCGGCCTTCGCCACCCTCATCGGCCAGTGCGTTGCCCTCGGCCTCGAACTGACCCACTTCCTCAACAAGAAACACTTCCTCTACCTCAAGCGGGGGACCTTCCGCTTCATGAGCACCATCGTGCGGAAAGTGATTTCGATCGGTCTGGCCCCCTTCCTGCTGAACATCTGCGCCAGCATCGTGGTGATCTTCATCAACAACGCCCTCAAGCGGACCGGAGGCGACATTTCGATCGGCGCCTACGGCATCGTCAACCGCGTACTGATGCTCTTCGTAATGATCGTCAACGGTTTCAACCAGGGCATGCAGCCGATCGTGGGCTTCAACTTCGGTGCCCGCCAGTTCGGCCGCGTCACCGCCGTTTACCGGCTGACAGTCTTCTGCGCCGTCTGTGTCACCACCTTCGGCTTCCTGCTCGGCCACTTCTTCCCCCACTGGGTAGCCGGCATCTTCACCACCGACGAGACACTGCTCAACGTCGCCGAGCTTGGTCTCAAGACCGCCCTGCTCGCTTTCCCCATCGTCGGCTTCCAAATCATCTCGTCGGGCTTCTTCCAATATATCGGCAAACCGCAGAAGGCCATCCTGCTATCGCTGACCCGTCAGTTGCTCTTCCTGCTGCCGCTGCTGGCCATCCTGCCGGGCATCTACGGCGCCAAGGGGGTATGGATCAGCCTGCCGATCGCCGACGTGCTCTCCGCCATCCTGGCCGCTGTACTGATCTTCTTCCAGTTGCGCAAAATGAAACTGCACCCCGACCAGGTCTCGGTGATCTGATCCGAACCGATCATCCCTTTCCTGGACGATAAAATAAAACGGGCGGCTTCTGTATAGGGAAGCCGCCCGTTTTGCCGTAGTTGCGATCGATTACTCGATCTCCCAGTCGTAACCGTCCTTGCGGTCCTTGACACGGATGCCGATTTCGGCCAGCCGGTCGCGGATGCGGTCGGCCGTCGTCCAGTCCTTGTTGGCCTTGGCCGTGGTGCGCATCTCGAGCAGCATCTCCACCAGCGGCGTCACCAGATCGTTGGCCTCCTCGCCCTTCTCGTCACGCAGACCGAGCACATCGAAGACAATCGTCCCCACCAGCTTGCGCAGCCGGTCGAGATCGTCGGCCGCAATGGTCTGCTGGCCGTCGTGCAGCTGGTTGATGATACGCACCCAGTCGAAAAGGGCCGCGATCACCAGCGGCGAGTTGAGATCGTCATTCATCGCCTCCACGAAACGATCCTGCAGGTCATCCACCGAAACGGTCGACGTGGCGGCCGGCTTGATCTTGCCGAGCGTCTCAACGGCCTTCATCAGCCGGTCGAGTCCCTTCTCGGCAGCCTGCAGCGCCTCGTTGGAAAAGTCGAGCGTCGAACGGTAGTGGGCCTGCAGCACGAAGAAGCGGATCGTCATCGGCGAATAGGCCTGGGCCAGCAGCGGGTGATTGCCCGTGAACATCTGCTCCAGCGTGATGAAATTGCCGAGCGATTTGCCCATCTTCTGGCCGTTGATGGTCATCATGTTGTTGTGTACCCAGTATTTGGCCGAGCCGTGCCCGTCGGCCGCCGTATTCTGCGCCAGTTCGCACTCGTGGTGGGGGAACATGAGGTCCATGCCGCCGCCGTGAATGTCAAACTGCTCGCCAAGGTATTTGGTGCTCATGGCCGAACACTCCATGTGCCAGCCGGGGAAGCCGTCGCTCCACGGCGAGGGCCACCGCATGATGTGCTCCGGCGAGGCTTTCTTCCACAGGGCGAAATCGACGGGCGAGTGCTTGTCGTCCTGACCGTCCAGCTCGCGCGTGCCGCCCAGCATGTCCTCCAGCCGGCGGCCGGAGAGGACGCCGTAGTTGTAGTCACGGTTGTATTTCTCCACATCGAAATAGACCGATCCATTGCTGACATAGGCATACCCCTTGTCGAGAATGCGCTGCACGAAGGCGATCTGCTCCATGATGTGACCCGACGCGAGCGGCTCGATCGAGGGCGACAGGACACCCAGCGCACGCATCGCATCGTGGTAGCGCTCCGTATAGTAATGCGCCACCTCCATCGGTTCGAGCTTCTCGAGACGCGCCTTTTTGGCGATCTTGTCCTCGCCCTCGTCGGCATCGTGTTCGAGGTGCCCCACATCGGTGATGTTGCGCACGTAGCGCACCTTGTAGCCGAGCCATTTGAGGTAACGGAACAGCAGGTCGAAGGTGATTGCCGGACGGGCATGGCCCAGGTGTGGATCGCCGTACACGGTCGGGCCGCAGACATACATGCCCACCAGGGGCGCATTTATCGGTACGAAAAGCTCCTTGCGCCGGCTCAGCGTATTGTAGAGCATCAATTTGTTATCCATCGTTTCGGTTGCTAAGGTTTGGTCGGGCCGCGGGCATGTTCCGGACAGGAGCCCCCGCAAGGCCACGTTACAGGTTGTAAAATTAGCAACTTTCGCCGATAACTCCCCGCCGACCGGCGGAATTCCTCCTTTTATTTTTATTTTTGCAAATTGCAGTCCGCGTGTGTATGCAGGTGCGCACTGCCTTCACTTACGTTTACGACCCATGAAGTATTTCAAGACATGCGACCGCCTGGTCGGCTGGCTCACGTTTGCCGTCGCCGCAGTCGTCTACCTGATGACCATCGAACCTTCGGCCAGCCTGTGGGACTGCGCCGAGTTCATCGCCACCTCCTATAAGCTCGAAGTGGGCCATCCCCCCGGAGCCCCCCTCTTCATGATGCTCACCCGGCTGTTCACCATGTTCGCGCCGAACACCGCTTCGGTCGCCATGATGGCCAACTCCATGTCGGCACTGGCCAGCGCCTTCACCACCCTGTTCCTCTTCTGGAGCATCACCCACCTCGGCCGGCGGCTCGTCACCCGGCAGGGGCAGGAGCTGACCGTAACCCGCACGTGGGCCATCATGGGAGCCGGTCTGGTGGGCTCCCTCGCCTACACGTTCACCGACACCTTCTGGTTCTCGGCCGTCGAAGGCGAGGTCTATGCCCTCTCGTCGCTCTTCACGGCCGTGGTACTGTGGGCCATGCTCAAATGGGAGGAGGTGGCCGACGAGCCGCACGCCAACCGCTGGCTGGTGCTGATCGCCTACCTGATGGGCCTCTCGATCGGCGTCCACCTGCTCAACCTGCTCTCGATCCCCGCGCTGGTCTTCATCTACTACTTCCGCAAATACCGGAACATCACCGCCTGGGGCGTCGTGAAGGTCACCCTGCTGGCCGCCGCAATCCTGCTCTTCATCAACAACCTCATCATTCCCTACACGGTGGCCGTGGGCGCCGTCGTGGACCGCTGGTTCGTCAACGGACTGGGGCTGCCGGTGAACAGCGGCCTGCTCTTCTTCATCCTGCTGCTCTTCGCCGCCCTCGGCACGGCCGTCTATGTCACGCACCGCAAGGGCAAGGTGGTCCTCAACACCGTCTTTCTGTGTCTGTCGGTCATCATGATCGGCTACTGCAGTTACGCCTCGGTAGTGATCCGTGCGGCCGCCAACCCGCCCATGAACAGCAACGATCCGGACAATGCCTACGGGCTGCTCTACCTGCTCAACCGCGACCAGTACGGCAACAAGCCGCTGCTCTTCGGCGCCCAGTACACCACGCCGCTGGCCCCCATCGAGGAGGTGATCTACGAGGACAAATATTACCTCAGCAACGAAGACGGCCGCTACCACGCCAGCGCCACGGTGACGGACTACAAATATCCCTCCGAGTTCCTCTCCTTCTTCCCGCGCATGTGGTCCACGCAGGACTACCACATCGCCGGCTACCTGAAATGGAGCCGCGCAGGCAAGGGCAAGACGATCTACTACGACGGCGAACGCTACACGGCCCCCACCGCCGGCGAGAACTGGCGCTACTTCTTCAGCTACCAGCTCAACTTCATGTACTGGCGTTACTTTCTGTGGAACTTTGTCGGCCGCCAGAGCGACAACCAGTCCTTCGGCGAGGTGACCGACGGGCAGTGGCTCTCCGGCATCAAGCCGATCGACGCCCTCTACCTCGGCCCGCAGAACGACCTGCCCTCCGAGATGCGCGACAACCCGGGCCGCAACACCTACTACTTCCTGCCCTTCATCCTGGGTATCATCGGCCTGATCTACCAGCTCAACCGCGACCCGAAGAACTTCACGGTGGTCATGTGGATCTTCTTCATGATGGGTATCGCCCTCGTGCTCTACTTCAACACGTGCCCCTCCGAGCCGCGTGAACGCGACTATGTCTATGCCGGCTCCTTCTATGCCTTCTGCATCTGGATCGGACTGGGCGTACTGTGCGTGCGCGAATGGCTCTCCCGCCTCACCCGCCGCGACAACCGGGCCGTGGCCGTGGCCGCCACGCTCGTCTGCTGCAGCGTGCCGGTCATCCTGGCCGCACAGAACTGGGACGACCACGACCGCAGCCACCGCTACGTGGCCCGCGACATCGGTTACAACCACCTGATGACCTGCCTGCCCAATGCGATCATCATGAACTACGGCGACAACGACACCTTCCCGCTGTGGTACAACCAGGAGGTCGAGGGGGTACGGCCCGACGTGCGGATCATGAACATGAGCTACCTCGACGGCGGCTGGTACATCGACG
Organism: Candidatus Tidjanibacter faecipullorum; assembly: GCA_019116245.1. Lineage (GTDB taxonomy): Bacteria > Bacteroidota > Bacteroidia > Bacteroidales > Rikenellaceae > Tidjanibacter > Tidjanibacter faecipullorum. The sequence continues at coordinate 24,542 of DXCC01000023.1, read as the reverse complement.
AGATGAAATACCGCTACAACGAGTCGGTTCCGGTTCCCTTCACGCTGCCGCAGCACAAGTACATCATGTCCGAGAACGATTTCCTGCCCGTCGTGGATCTCTTCGAGGGCGAACCCAAGACCGTCTCCCAGGTGGTGGACTTCATCCGCAGCGACGAGCCGGCCAGCCGCATCCAGTACGACACGAACATCAACCTGGACTTCGTTCCCACCCGCACGATCCTGCTGCCGGTAAACAAGGAGAACGCCCTGCGCAGCGGCATCGTCAAACCCGAGGATGCCCACCTGATGGTCGACACGATCGTCATGAACATCAAGGAGTCCTCGATCCGCAAATCGACCATGATGCTCCTCGACCTGCTGGCCAACTTCAACTGGGAGCGTCCGCTGTTCGTCACCTCGCCCTCGGTGCTGACCTCGCTGGGACTGCAGGACTACCTCCAGTTCGACGGCTATGCCTACCGCATCGTGCCGATCAAGACCCCCGTCACCGACTCCCAGAACGTGGGCCGCATCGACACGGAGGTGCTGTACAACAACCTGATGAATGTCTATCGCTACGGCAATGTGGCCGATCCGCGCGTCTATGTGGACTCGTTCATCAACTACAACTTCGACGCGACACGCGTCCGCATCGCCTTTGCCCGGCTGGCCAAGGAACTGGTGCGACAGGGCGATCCGCAGCGGGCGGTCGAGGTGCTCGACTACGGTCTGGAACAGATGCCCGTCTCGCGCATGCGCTTCACCTACCAGTACCTCCCCTACATCGAGGCCTACTACGAAGCGGGGGCGACGGAGAAGGGTGACGCCCTCTTCAAGGCCTATGCCGACAACCTGGAGGAGTATATTCTCTACTTCGCCTCCTTCCCCGAGCGGCGCCAGTACCTGATCGAGGAGCAGCTCTCCGACAAACTCGCCCTGCTGGCCGAGCTGCACCGCATTGCCGAAGACTACGGCCGCACGGAACAGGCGACGGACATCCTGCTGCTGTTCGACTACCTCTTCGGAGATTCGGCAACGGCCGAAGAGGAGCTGATGACCGATCCCGGCCTGAATGCCTGACGGCACACAACGCTGAAATCAAGCGGGGCGCATGAACTTCGGTTCATGCGCCCCCGCTTGCTGTTTGCCGCACGCGCGCTATTGCGCCACGTTGAGGGTCGGCAGATTCAAGATCTGCGCACGCGACACCGTAAAGGGCTGCTGGGCCGTCTTGACGATCGTGCTGCCGTTCGAGAGCGTAAAGGTCAAGGTCGTGCCCGCATTGTAGGTCCCAACCGGCATAACGCCATAAAAATCAGTCGGCGTATCGGTCAGCGTTACGGCCTGCCGGCCCGCCCAGACGATCTGATAGGCACTGCCAGCCGTACTCTGCACAAAGGTCGTTGCATCCGTAGCCACATTGACGTTGAAGATGCCGGCAACGGGCACCTCTTCGTGTGTATCCATCGTGATCTGGGTAATGCTGACATTGTTGCCCGTTACGGGAATATGGGCAATACCGAACGAACACCGGAACGCAATAGGCGCACCTGCCGCAGCCGTACCGTGCATCGGGAACTCCTCCACACTGTCCAGCCCCATGAAGATCTCGCTCCGCGCCTCAAGCACCATTTCAGTATTTTCGTTAAACGAAATTGTCTCATATCCGGAGAAACCGGCAATCAGACTGTTGTACGTTGCCGGCAGCGTATCGCCGCCATACTCCAGATGTGCAAACGTACCGTTCGTCGTTCCGGCACCGGACTGCAACTGATACCAGTGCACGGTCGTAGCGTCGGTATCCGTATCGAAATGGACGGCAATCACGTCCCCCACCTCCCAATAGATCGGGTGCGGATTCTGGCCGGCCACGATTTCGGTACGGGTCGGCTGGGCGATCGACGCCGACAGGAGGGTCGGTACCGGCATGGTCCCTATTGTCTTCTCGGACTGTGCACAGCCGCTCAACGCCATGCCGCACACCAGCATGGCGATCCACGCCATCGGATTCTTTCTCATGACTTGCTCCTTTCTCATCAATTCCAGAAATCCGAAGACGAACCGTTGTAATCGACTTCGCTGACCGTATCGGTCGTCGAGCCGGTCGGATCCAGCGTCGCAGCCAGGCCCCGCTCGGTCATAACGGCAATCTGCTCGACCGAGGGCATCTCATAAGGTAATTTTTTCTCCATGCATCAGAAATTTAAGTGATTTTAAAACAGTATGATTTTATGCAAATAACATGCCATCCGATCATAGGCGTCCCGGGCATGCGCACGGCACCCCATGTCACATGGTCCGAGCCTCCCCCTATTCGGCAATCACGCCCGACCCGACCAGCTCCTCGCCCCGATACCACGCGGCAAACTGCCCGGCGGTAATGCCCCGCTGCGGCGTCTCGAACAGGATGTAGGCCCCGTCTCCACGCATGTGGAGCGTACCCGCCTGCAACGGCTGCCGGTAGCGGATGCGCATGGAGAACGGCTCGCTCGTCCCTTCGGCCAGCCGCCGGTCAGGACTCACCCAATGCACCTCCTGCGGCAGGATGCGCAGCGCCCGACGGTAAAGCCCCGGATGGGACTGTCCCTGGCCGACATAGACCGTATTGGTCACCGTGTCGGTCGCAATGATGAAGAGCGGTTCGGCCCGGCCGCTCACGCCGAGCCCCTTGCGCTGCCCGATCGTGTAGTAATGGGCGCCGTTGTGCTCACCCACCTTGCGTCCGTCGGCCGGCGTATAGCGGTACGGCTCGGCCAGGGCGGTCAGCTCCGTACGGGCCGCCGCCTCGGCATACCCCGGCCAGTCGGGCGCAATCTCCACGATATCGCCCCGCCGCGGCGCCAGTTTCTGCTGCAGGAAAACGGGCAGATCAACCTTGCCCACAAAACAGATGCCCTGCGAATCCTTCCGCTTGGCCGTGGCGAGCTTCTGTTCGGCCGCGATGCGCCGCACCTCCGGCTTGAGCAGGTCGCCCACCGGGAAGAGGGCGCGCGAGAGCTGCTGCTGCGAGAGCTGACACAGGAAATAGCTCTGATCCTTGTTCGGATCGACACCCGCCAGCAGCCGGTGGTAGGTGACGCCATCCACCACCTCGTCGCGACGGCGGCAGTAGTGGCCCGTGGCCACATAGTCGGCCCCCAGCCGCAGCGCCTCCTCGAGAAAGGCGTCGAACTTGATCTCCCGGTTGCACAGCACGTCGGGATTGGGCGTCCGGCCGCGTTCGTACTCGGCAAACATGTAGTCCACCACCCGTGTGCGGTACTGTTCGCTCAGATCGACAAAGTGGAAGGGAATGTCGAGCCGCTTGGCCACCAGTTCGGCGAAGATCTGATCGTCCTGCCAGGGGCAGTCGCCCTCGAGCGTACCGGTCGTGTCGTGCCAGTTGCGCATGAAAAGTCCCACCACGTCGTACCCCTGCTCCTTGAGCAGATAGGCCGCCACCGACGAATCGACACCGCCGGAAAGGCCCACGACCACTCTGATCTTGCCGTTCTTTTCCATAACATCCGCAAAGGTACGACTTTAATTGCAAAATGATCCCGACGGTGACGGGAGGCAACGTATCGGTTTTTTCCCTAATTTTAAGGGTTGTAATCCGTTTCGCCATGCCGCACCCGTTCCGTTTGCTTCTGCTGCTGGGCCTGCTGACCCTCCCCGCCGCCGCACAGGCCCAGTACCGCCGGGTATCGGTCGGGTTCTACAACACGGAGAACCTGTTCGACACGGTTCCCAGCCCCTTCTACGACGACCGCGAATTCACGCCCGACGGCGAGAAACGCTGGAATACGGAACGTTACCGGTGCAAGCTGACCCGCATCGCCCGGGTCATCGACGACGCCGGATTCGACCTCATCGCGCTGGCCGAAGTGGAAAACGAGGCGGTGGTCCGCGACCTGGTGGCCACACTCGGCGACGACTACTGCTACCTGCACCGCACCAGCAGCGACAGCCGGGGCATCGACCTGGCCCTGCTCTACAAGGGCGACAAATTCTTTCCCGCCGAGGTCCGGCTGCTGCCCTCCGGCTTCGGCCGCGAGTGGTTCTACGTGCGGGGCTCCCTGATCGGCGAGGAGGTGGCCCTGCTCGTCGCCCATCTCCCCTCGAAATACAACAGCCGGGAGCGACGGGCCCGGGCAGCCGAGCGGTTGCTCCGTACGGCCGATTCGCTGCTGCAGGCGGGCCACAACCGGCTCATCGTGCTGGGTGACTTCAACGGCCAGCTCGACGAACCGCCGCTGCGGAGTCTCTTCTCGCCCCGCTCCGACGGATCCCTGGCCGCCGGACAACTGAGCGATGCGCTCCATTCGACCGCCACCCGGCAGGGCACCTACTGCTGGGACGGACGGTGGGTCGCCTACGACCACATCCTCGTGTCACAGGCCCTCCTCTCCGGTGATGGCCTGCGGATGCGGCGAGGGGGTATCTTCATCCGCGACTACCTGCTGGAGAATCCGCTGCCCGGCCAGCGCAATCTGCCCCGACGCACCTTCCGGGGCAGCCGCTACCTCGGCGGCTACAGCGACCACCTGCCCGTTTTCATCGTATTGGAGCGACAATTTGCACATTCCTGTGAAAATCCGTATATTCGCAACCCTTAAACACGTCCCGTCGCCGCGGCGGCGGAGCACACATTCTGACGAAACAGACACAGAGACAGTTATAAAATTCTAAAATCCGATGCCTATGACAACAGTAAAACGCGTGTATACCTTCGGCAACAAGAAGGCCGAGGGTAACGGCAAAATGAGAGAGTTGCTCGGCGGAAAGGGTGCCAACCTCGCCGAAATGAATCTGATCGGTATTCCCGTACCTCCTGGATTCACCATCACCACCGAAGTTTGTACCGAATACTACGAACAGGGACGGGAAGCCGTCATCGAAACGATCCGCCCCGACGTGGAGGCGGCCATCAAAGGCATCGAGCAGCAGACCGGCATGACCTTCGGCAGCGACCGTCTGCCGCTGCTGGTATCCGTCCGCTCGGGCGCCCGGGCATCCATGCCGGGCATGATGGACACGATCCTCAACCTGGGTCTCAACGACACGGCCGTCGAGGCGCTGGCCAAACGGACGGGCAACGAACGGTTCGCATGGGACTCCTACCGCCGCTTCGTACAGATGTACGGCGACGTCGTGCTGGGCATGAAACCCGTCAGCAAGGAGGATGAGGATCCCTTCGAGGTCATCATTGCCGCCATCAAGAAGGAGCGCGGCGTGCAGCTCGACACGGAGCTGACCACGGCCGACATGAAGGAGCTGGTCAAACGGTTCAAGGCAGCCGTGAAGGAGCAGACCGGTTCGGACTTCCCGACCGATCCGTGGGAGCAGCTCTGGGGTGCCATCATGGCCGTCTTCCAGAGCTGGATGAACGACCGCGCCATCCTCTACCGCAAACTGAACAACATCCCCGCCGAATGGGGTACGGCCGTGAACGTACAGGCCATGGTATTCGGCAACATGGGCGACCGCTCGGCAACGGGCGTGGCCTTCAGCCGCGACGCCGCAACGGGTGAGAACATCTTCAACGGCGAGTACCTCGTCAACGCCCAGGGCGAAGACGTGGTGGCCGGCATCCGCACCCCGCAGCAGATCACGCTCGAGGGTTCGCGCCGCTGGGCCAAGGCACAGGGCGTGAGCGAAGAGGAGCGCAAAGCCAAATACCCCTCGCTGGAGGAGGTCATGCCGGAGGCCTACAAGGAGCTGTTCGACATCCAGCGCCACCTGGAGACCTACTTCACCGACATGCAGGACATGGAGTTCACCATCCAGGACGGCAAGCTGTGGATGCTCCAGACGCGTAACGGCAAACGTACCGGCGCCGCCATGCTGAAGATCGCCATGGACATGCTGGCCGAGGGACTGATCGACGAGAAGACGGCCGTAAAACGCTGCGAGCCGGCCAAACTCGACGAGTTGCTCCACCCGGTATTCGACGCCGCCGCCATGAAGGAGGCCAAGGTGCTCACCAAGGGTCTGCCCGCATCGCCCGGCGCAGCCACCGGCGAGGTGGTCTTCTTTGCCGAAGACGCCGCCAAATGGAACGCCGCAGGCCGCAACGTGATCCTCGTCCGCATCGAGACCTCGCCCGAGGACCTGAGCGGTATGAACGCTGCCGAGGGTATCCTCACCGCACGCGGCGGTATGACCTCGCACGCAGCCGTCGTAGCGCGCGGCATGGGCAAGTGCTGCGTATCGGGTGCCGGCGAACTGATCATCGACTACAAGGCCCGTACGATCAAGGTCGGCGACACGGTCATCAAAGAGGGCGACTGGATCTCGCTGAACGGCTCGACCGGCGAGGTGTACATCGGTCAGGTGGCCACGAAAGCCGCCGAACTGAACGCCGACTTCGCCAAACTGCTCGAACTGGCCAAGAAATATTCCACCATGCGCGTACGTGCCAACGCCGATACGCCCCATGACGCCCAGACGGCCTTCTCGTTCGGCGCCGAGGGTATCGGTCTCTGCCGTACGGAGCACATGTTCTTCGAGGCAACCCGCATCAAGGCCGTCCGCGAGATGATCCTCGCCGACGACGAGGCCGGCCGCCGCGTAGCACTCGCCAAATTGCTGCCGATGCAGCGCGGCGACTTCGAGGCGCTGTTCGAGGTCATGAACGGCTATCCCGTCACCGTCCGCCTGCTCGACCCGCCGTTGCACGAATTCGTTCCGCAGGACGAAAAGGGCCAGCGCGAAATGGCCGAGAAGATGCACGTCAGCTTCGAGAAGATCAAAGCCCGTGTCGCTTCGCTCCACGAGGTGAACCCGATGCTCGGCCACCGCGGCTGCCGTCTGGGCAACACCTTCCCCGAGATCACCGAGATGCAGGCACGCGCCATCATCGAGGCAGCCATGAATGTCGAGAAACGGGGCGTGCCCGTGAAGGTGGAGATCATGGTACCGCTCGTAGGCAACCACAAGGAGCTCCGCTACCAGAAGAACATCATCGACCGCACGGCCGAGCAGGTGTTCGCCGAGCGCAACGACAAGATCGACTACATGGTCGGCACGATGATCGAGATTCCCCGTGCCGCCGTAACGGCCAACCAGATCGCCGAAGTGGCCGACTTCTTCTCGTTCGGTACGAATGACCTGACGCAGATGACGCTCGGTTTCTCGCGCGACGACATCGCCAAGTTCCTGCCGGTTTACCTGGAGAAGGGCATCCTCAAGGCCGACCCGTTCCAGACGCTCGACCAGAACGGCGTAGGCCAGCTCGTCAAGGAGGGCGTATTCAAGGGCCGCAATACCAAACCGCAGCTCAAATGCGGTATCTGCGGTGAGCATGGCGGTGACCCCGCTTCGGTGGAGTTCTGCCACTTCGCAGGCCTCAACTACGTATCCTGCTCGCCGTTCCGCGTGCCGATCGCATGGCTGGCAGCCGCCCACGCCGCGCTGAAATAGGCACACGCTTCCCATCATGCACAGAGGAGGGAGAGCCCACAGGGACTCTCCCTCCTCTCTTTTTCACCTCCACGGCCAATGCCTTGCAACCGGCAGCAGAGGGACTACTTCTCCTCCTCGTCGAGCTGGAAAAGCTCCTCGACCGAGCAACCGAACAGCCGCGCCATTTTGAGGGCGAGCATCGTCGAAGGCACATACTTGCCCAACTCGACGGCATTGACGGTCTGGCGGCTCACGCCCAGCCGCTCGGCCAGTTCCTGCTGGGTGAGATCGTGCATGGCACGCTGCACCCGAATTCTATTTTTCACAACCGCCCTCCTTTCTCACGCGCCGAAGCACGATGCGGAACCGCACGATGTAGAGAATCAGCAGCAGAAACAGCTGCACGAGCAGTACATACACATAATCCGGCCCGTACACCGTCAAGGTAGCGATCACGACAAACAGGCTGTCGGCCAGCACGGCCCACACTAACGATTCGTACCGGAGACGGGTCATGTACTCGTCCTCGTCCCGCTCGCGCGAAAAGGCGGCCAGCAGCAAACCGACCAGCAGCCCGATCACGAACAGTTCATCCCACCCCTGCCAGCACTCCAGCGTATCCGACCACCAGAACAGCCACAACAGGCAGCCGAGGCCGAACAGCACGGAAAGCACCATGCCGATCTTCTGACACGCATGGGGAAACAACCACTCTTTCTTCATCACATACCTCCTTTTTATAGAGTAAGACATTGGGAGCGCAGAGACGCTTCCACCATCATTGCGACCAAAAGTAAAATAAAATTTACATAAAAACAAATAAACGCGACATAAAACAGAACCATATCTTCCCATATTGATCGCGACCCCCATTCCGTCCCCGACATCTTCCCGGAAACGGCCACGCACAAAAAAATGCGGCCGGACAACCATCCGGCCGCATGAGGCGTGTGCCTCCTTCCGTCTTATTCGCGCCCCATGTCGCGAAGCCGCTCATGGAGCCGTTCGCCCTCGGCCTCATAACCGGGCTTGCCGAGCAGGGCAAACATGTTTTTCTTGTACGCCTCCACACCGGGCTGATCGAACGGATTGACACCCAGCAGGTAACCGCTCACACCGCAGGCCCGCTCGAAAAAGTAGAGCAGCCAGCCGATCTCATAGGCATCCACGCGGGGAAGCGTCACCCGCAGGTTGGGCACCCCGCCGTCGCAATGGGCCAGTGCCACCCCGTTTTCGGCCGTCCGGTTCACCTCCGACAGGCGACGGCCGGCCAGGAAGTTGAGTCCGTCGGCATCGTCCGCTTCCGCCTGCACGGTGACATCCGTATGCGGGGCTTCGATCGAAACGATCGTCTCGAACAACATCCGCTCCCCCTCCTGGATATACTGCCCCATCGAATGGAGATCGGTGGTGAAGGTCACGGAAGCCGGGAAAATGCCCCGCCCCTGCTTGCCTTCGCTCTCGCCGTAGAGCTGTTTCCACCACTCGCCCACATCGCGCAGCGCGGGTTCGTAGCTGCCGAACAGCTCCACCTTATACCCCTTGCGGTAGAGTGCATTCCGCACGGCCGCATACTGCAGGGCCGGATTCCCGGCAAAGGGCACCTCCGCACCCATGGCTCGCTCGGCCGCCTGCGCTCCCTCGACCAGTGCCGCCACATCGACACCGGCCACGGCCAGCGGCAGCAGTCCCACCGGCGTCAGCACGGAATAGCGGCCGCCCACATCATCGGGGATCACAAAGGTATCGTAGCCCTGTTCGTCGGCCATCTTCTTCAGCGCGCCCCGGGCGCGGTCCGTCACGGCCACGATCCGTTCGCGCGCCCCACGGACCCCGTAGCGGCGCACGATCTCCTCCCGCAGGATGCGGAAGGCCACGGCCGGCTCGGTGGTCGTACCAGACTTGGAGACCACGATCAGCGCCAGCGAACGGTCACTCACGGCCCGCAGCAGGGACGAGAGGTAATCGGGACTGAGGTTCTGCCCCGCATAGACGACCTGGGTTCCCTGCGCACCGCCCAGTCCGGCAAAGGGATCGCCCAGCGCCTCCTGCACCGCCCGGGCTCCGAGATAGGAACCGCCGATGCCGATGACCACCACAACGGAGGCCAGTTGCCGTAGCCGACGGGCCACCTCGTCGACCCGTTCCAACATCGCCCCGTCGATCGACGAGGGCAGCGACACCCATCCCAGGAAATCGGCACCTGCACCCGTGCCCTCCTGCAACATGCCGTTGCAGCGCTCCGCCTCGGCACCCAGGCGGACGATCTCCGCCTCCGGCACGAAAGGCAGCGCCATTTTGTAATCGAATTTTATCATATCCGTATAGTTGGTGAAATGGTTTTCTTTATCCCGTCGGAGCCCCCTCGCCGGACACTCCGATCATCTGTTAAAGATACGCAAAATCAGCCGGAAAAGTATGCCGCCGGTCAAAGAAATGCACGCCCTGCAGACGGCAGGAAAAAGCGGCCGGGCGATGCATATTTCTCCCCGATACGCATCGTGGTTCCTGTGGTTTTCGCTATATTTGTAAGTTGGATGGACGATCGTGTCCGCGACCGGGAAAAGCGGTCGGACGACGTCTCCGCATACACAAACAACGCAAAGCAAGTTTTCACACGATATGGGACTTTTTTCATTGACGCAGGAATTGGCCATCGACCTCGGTACGGCCAATACGCTCATTCTCTATAACGGCAAGGTCGTGGTGGACGAACCCTCCATCATCGCCATGGACATCCACACGGGCAAAGTGGTCGCCATCGGCGAACAGGCCCAGCAGATGCACGGCAAAACCCACCAGAACATCCGCACCATCCGCCCGCTGAAGGACGGTGTGATCGCCGACTTCAACGCCGCCGAACTGATGCTGCGCGGCATGATCAAGAAGGTCAAGATGAGCGGCCACCTCTTCAGCCCGTCGCTGCGGATCGTAGTCTGCATCCCGTCGGGTTCGACCAACGTCGAAATCCGCACCGTCCGCGAATCGGCCGAACACGCCGGCGGACGCGAGGTCTACATGATCTACGAGCCGATGGCCGCCGCGCTGGGCGCCGGTCTGAACGTCGAAGCGCCGGAGGGCCACATGGTGATCGACATCGGCGGCGGTACGACCGAAATCGCCTGCATCTCGCTGGGCGGCATCGTCTGCAGCGAGAGCATCGACGTGGCGGGCGACGTATTCACGGAAGATATCCAGAACTACGTCCGCCAGCAGCACAACATCCGCATCGGCGAACGCACGGCCGAGGATATCAAGATGGCCATCGGCGCGGCGCTGCCCGAACTGGATGACGCCCCGGAGGACTACGTGATTACGGGTCCCAACCTGCTGACCGCCCTGCCCACCACCGTCACCCTCTCCTACACGGAGATCGCCTACGCGCTGGAGAAATCGCTGCTCAAGATCGACGCGGCCATCATGAAGGTGCTGGAGATGGTGCCGCCCGAGCTGTATGCCGACATTGTCAAGAGCGGCATCTACCTGGCCGGAGGCGGCGCGCTGATCAAGGGCCTGAGCAAACGGTTCTCGAACAAGACCGACATCCAGTTCAACATCGCCGAAGATCCGCTGCGCGCCGTGGTACGCGGCACGGGCATCGCGCTGAAGAACATCCACCAGTTCTCGTTCCTCATGTCCAACAACTCCCGCTGACGCGCGGGAGCGGGCTCTCCGCCGGCCGCCCGGAGCGGCACTTTGCAGACACAGTCTCCGTACTGGCGTACGCGCCAGTACGGAATTGATTTATAAACAGCGATGTACAGGCTCATCCTCTTCTTCAGGAAATACTACACCGTACTGCTCTTCATCCTCCTTGAAGCAGGGGCCATCAGCTACTATGCCCACGCCACATCCTACTCGCGGGCCACACTGCTGGCGGCGACCACCCGGGCGACGGCCGGCCTGCACAAGCTGTTCGCCTCAACGGGCGACTACTTCTCGTTGCGACGCGACAACCTCCGGCTGCTGGAGCAGATTGCCCGGCTGGAGACGCAGCAGGCCGCCCGACCGGTTGCGGATTCGGTGACGGTCGATTCGCTGACCGCCGCTTCGCCCTACTACTTCACTACGGCCCGCATCATCAGCAACTCGATCGCCCGCCAGGAGAACTTCTTCGTCATCGACAAGGGGTCGCTCGAGGGCGTGGAGGAGAACATGGGCGTGCTGACCCCCGACGGTGCCGTGGCCGGCTATGTCCGCCAATGCTCCGACCGGTATGCCGTCTGCGTATCGGTGCTCAACCGCGCCTTCACCATCGGCGGCCGCTTCCTGCACAACGAATATTTCGGTTCCGTCGGCTGGGACGGCACCGACGCCCGCTTCGTCACCCTCACCGACATTCCGCGCTATGCGGAGGTCTCCGTCGGCGACACGGTCGTCTCGGCCTACTCCCTGCGCTTCCCGCCCGACCGGTTCATCGGCACGGTGGCCGGCGTGGAGGCTTCGGAAGACGGCACCACCCACCTCATCCGCCTGCGGCTGGGCGCCCGCATGACGGCCCTCTCCCATGTCGTGCTGGTGCGCTTTGCCGACTACGACGAACTCGACGAACTGGCCGGTCCCTTCTTTTCGGATACCGCCAATACCCCCAAACCCTGAATCGCCATGCACCGCGTCGTCGAATATACCCTGATGTTTCTCGTTCTGGTTCTCCTGCAGGTTTTCCTGTTCGACAACCTGAACCTCTCCCCCTATCTCTACCCGCTGGTCTATGTGGGGTTCATCATTCTGCTTCCCGTCGGGCTGCATCCGGCCTGGACGCTGCTGCTGGGCTTCCTGGTCGGCGCCGTCACCGATCTGCTCTCCGGCACGCCGGGGCTCAACACGATCGCCTCGACGGCTACCACCTTCTGCCGCCCCGCGCTGCTGAACCTGACCATCGGCAAGGATGCCCTGCAGGAGATCATCTTGCCCCTGCCGCTGCAGACGGGACGCGCAAAATGGATGAAATACGCCGGAGCAGCCATCCTGCTCCACTGCATGCTTTTCTTCTTTTTCGAGGCAGCCTCGTTCCGCTATGCGGGCTTCACCCTGCTGCGCATTGCGGGCAGCGCGACGACCACCTTCCTGCTGATCTGGTTCCTGGCCGGTCTGCTGCCGGCCCGCATGGGCAAATAACACTCGAAGCGTCATGAACCGGAGAGCCGCCATCCTGTCCCTTTTCATTGTCGCCGCCTTTGCGATCATCGTACTGAGGCTGTTCGACATCCAGATCCTCGACGACTCCTACAAACGGGCCGCCCGCAACAACGTGCTGCGCCAGGAGGTACAGCACCCGCCCCGCGGCGAAGTCTATGACCGCAACGGCGAACTGCTCGTGCGGAGCATCCCCTCCTACGACCTGATGGCCATTCCGCGCGACGTGCAGGCCTTCGACACGGTGGCCCTGGCCCGCATAACCGGCGTGACGCCCGAGAAGATCGCCACCGAACTGCGCCGCGCCGCCCGTTATTCGATGCGCCGTCCGTCGCTGATCATCAAACAGATCAGCCTCGAGGCAAAATTGCTGTTCGACGAGGGCAACTTCCCCGGTTTCTATACGGTTTACCGCACGATGCGCTCCTATCCGCGCAAGATTGCCGGCAACCTGCTCGGCTACATCAGCGAAGTGGACGAAGCCACCATCCAGCGCGACGACTACTACCAGCGGGGCGACTACCGCGGCATGTCGGGCATCGAACTCACCTACGAGGAGGTGCTCCGCGGCGAAAAGGGATTGAAAGTAAACGTGGTCGATGTCCACGGCATCACGCAGGGCTCCTACCAGGACGGGGAAGCCGACCTGCAGCCCATTCCGGGTACGGCCATCACCACGTCGCTGGACGCCGACCTGCAGGCGCTGGGCGAAGAGCTGATGCGCGACAAGGTGGGCAGCATCATCGCCATCGAACCGGCCACGGGCGAGATTCTGGTCATGGTCAGCAGTCCGGGCTACGACCCCGACGAACTGGTCGGACGCGACCGCGGCAACAACTACATCAAACTGCTCCGCAACCCCCGCCATCCGCTGTTCAACCGCGGCGTCATGTCGCGCTATCCGCCCGGATCGACCTTCAAGCTGGTCAACGGACTGATCGCCCTGCAGGAGGGCGTCATCACCCCCTCCCAGCGCTACCCGTGCCACGGCGGCTACACCATCGGGCGCGGTGTGAAGTGCCACAACCACCCCTCGCCCGTCTCGCTGCAACAGGCCGTCCAGATGTCGTGCAACACCTACTTCTGCTACGCCCTGCGCAACATACTCGACAACAACCGCTATGCGAGCACCAAGGATGCGTTCGACGTGTGGAACGACTATGTCTACAGCTTCGGGTTCGGCCGCAGTCTCGGCAGCGACCTGGCCGGTGAACTGTCGGGCTTCGTGCCCACGCGGGCAACCTACGACCGCATCTACCACGGCCGATGGAATTCGCTGACGGTCATCTCGCTCTCGATCGGACAGGGCGAGCTGGGCTGTACGCCGCTGCAGATGGCCAACCTGGCCGCCATCCTGGCTAACCGCGGCTACTACTACACGCCCCACATCGTCCGCCACATCGACGGACGCGACTCGCTGGACGCCCGCTTCTACGAGAAACACTACACGAAGGTCGATCCTTCCCACTTCGGCATCGTGGTCGAAGGCATGTACGACGCCGTCCACAAGGCCGGCGGCACGGGCCGGCTCGCCTATGTGCCGGGGCTGGACATCTGCGGCAAAACGGGCACGGCCCAGAACCCCCACGGCAAGGACCACGCCACCTTCCTCTGCTTCGCCCCGAAGGACGATCCGAAAATCGCCGTATCGGTCTATGTCGAGCACGGCGGTTTCGGCGGCTCGGTAGCCGCGCCGATCGCCAGTCTCATCGTGGAGCAGTACCTGACCGACACCATCACGCGCCCCGCCCTGATGGACTACATCAAACAAACCCGAATAGCCTACCCCTACTATGATCGGCAACAGCAAAGATAACCTCTCCCGTTCTGGAGTGGATTGGGGTTCGATCGCCATCTTCTTCGTCCTCATGCTGCTCGGCTGGCTCAACATCTACGCCGCCGTGTACGACGAAACGACGACCGAAGGCTTCACGCTGGCTTCGCGCTACGGTTCGCAGCTGATCTGGATCGGCGTGTGCGTGCTGACCGCCATCGTCATCATGCTCATCGACGGCATCTATTACCACATGATCGCCTACCCGTTCTATGCGCTGATCCTGCTGGTGCTGGTCGCCACCCTCTTCATCGGCACCGAAGTGAACGGCGCCCGGTCGTGGCTGCGTCTGGGCGGCTTCTCGGTCCAGCCCGCCGAATTCGCCAAGTTCGCTACTGCGCTGGCGCTGGCCCGCTACATGAGTGCCTACTCCTTCTCCATGAGCGCCTGGCGCAGCCGGCTGACTGCCCTGCTGCTCCTCGCCGTGCCGATGGCCATCATCATGCTCCAGAACGACACCGGTTCCGCCATCGTGTTCGCCTCGTTTCTGATGGTCTTCTATCGCGAGGGACTCAACGGCTGGATCTATGTGGCCATCGGCATGGTGATTTTCCTCTTTGTCTTCTCCTTCCTGTGGACTCCGGCCACGCTCCTGGCAGCCATACTGATCCTCTGCACGCTCATCGAAAGCATCCTGAACGGTGCCTGGCTGCGTAACCTCCGCTACCTGGCGGCCGTGGCCCTCTCTTCGCTGCTCATCTACCTGATCGCCGCAGCCGTCACGGGAGGCACCGCGGGCTACTACGGCTGCCTGCTCGCCGCCTCGCTCCTGTCGCTGCCCGTTGTCGGCGTCTATGCCTGGCGGAGCAAACTGAAAAACGTGCTGATCTGCATCGGCATGTTCATCGGCTCGGTGCTCTTCACCAACCTCGTGGACGTGGTCTTCGACCACATGCAGATCCACCAGCAGAAACGTATCCTCGACCTGCTGGGCGTCGAAAGCGACCTGCAATATTGGGGCTACAACGTCAACCAGTCCAAAATCGCCATCGGATCGGGCGGTCTGCTGGGCAAAGGCTACCTGCACGGCACCCAGACCCGCTACGACTTCGTTCCCGAACAGAGCACCGACTTCATCTTCTGCACCGTGGGCGAGGAGTGGGGCTTTGTCGGTTCGGTCGTGGTGCTGGGACTCTTCTGCTGGCTGATCCTGCGGCTGATCCGCATGGGCGAACGCCAGCACGAAGCCTTCGGACGCGTCTACTGCTACGGGGTGGCCTCCATCCTGCTGTTCCATGTGCTGGTCAACGTGGGCATGACCATCGGCCTGATGCCCGTCATCGGCATCCCCCTGCCGCTGTTCAGCTACGGCGGCTCGTCACTCTTCGCCTTCACGCTGCTCTTTTTCGTGGCGGTCAAACTCGATGCCTGTCGCCGGGAAAGCAGTGAAACAGGCGACCGTACCTTTTAATATATAAGGAACCCCACCGAAAAAATTCGCGCCAAAATAAAAATCAGAAGAAACAACCTATCGCAAAATGACCTATTTTTGTGAGCATTTAGAAACACAAACCTCTAAATTTTAAATACATGAACAAAACGATCATCGCATCCGCACTGCTGCTCGCCGGTATCGCCGGACTCACGAGCTGCGGATCCGAAAAGAAGAGCGCCAGCGTTCCCGCGATCGACCTGACCAACATGGACACGTCGGTACGCCCGCAGGACGACTTCTTCCACTATGTGAATGGCGGTTGGATGGCCAAGAATCCGCTGCAGCCGGAGTATTCCCGCTACGGCATCTTCGACAAACTGGCCAACGACAACCTTGAGAAACTGCACGCCATCGTCAACGATGTGCTGAAAACCGAACAGACCGCCGGTACCATCCCCTACAAGATCGCCACGCTCTATCAGCTGGGTATGGACAGCGTGAAACTGAATGCCGACGGTGCAGCCCCGATCATGGAGCAGCTGGCACAGATCGACGCCATCGCCGACAAGGGCGCCTTCACCGAGACGCTTGTCGAGATGCACAAGGAGGGCCTGTCTCCCTACTTCATCACCTTCGTGGACGCTGACGAGAAGAACAGCTCGATGAACATCGCCATGCTCTACCAGGCTGGCATGGGCATGGACGACCGTGACTACTATCTGCTCGACGACGATGCTACCAAAGCCGTTCGCGAGTCCTACAAACAGTTCATCCACAAGCTCTTCACGCTGGCCGGTGCCGACGAGAAGAAAGCTGCCGAGGCCGTAGACGCCGTCATGAAGATCGAAACCAAGATCGCCAAGGCTTCCTACAGCCGCGAGATGCTGCGCGACTCCTACCGCAACTACAACAAGATGACCGGTACGGAGTGGAGCAAGGCCAACAACCTGATCGACTGGAACGCCTACTTCGTAGGCCGCGGCATGAACCCGGAAGATGCCATCGTCGTAAAACAGAAGGATTTCTTCAACGACCTGGAGAAAGCCATGGCTGACGTAACGCTCGACGAGCAGAAACTCTACCTCGAGTACAACCTGCTCAACGCTGCGGCTCCCTACCTGAGCGATGATTTCGTAAACGCCAACTTCGACTTCTACGGCCGTACGATGAGCGGCAAGGAAGTGATGCAGCCCCGCTGGAAACGCGCTCTCAACACGACCGACGGCGCTCTGTCGGAGGCTCTCGGCCAGCTCTACGTAGAGCGTTACTTCCCGGCTTCGTCGAAGGAGAAGATGCTCGACATGGTACACAACCTGCAGGTTGCCCTGGGTCAGCGCATCGACGACCTGGAGTGGATGAGCGACGACACCAAGGCCCGTGCCAAAGAGAAACTCGGCGCCTTCCACGTAAAGATCGGTTATCCGGACACCTGGAAAGACTACTCCGACCTGGAGATCAAGGACGATTCCTACTGGGCTAACGTCCGTCGTTCCAACATCTTCGATACCGAATACATGTTCTCGAAACTGGGCAAACCGGTCGACAAGGATGAGTGGCTGATGGCTCCGCAGATGGTGAACGCCTACTATAACCCGACCACCAACGAGATCTGCTTCCCGGCAGCCATCCTGCAGCCGCCGTTCTTCAACCCGGATGCTGACGATGCCGTAAACTACGGTGCCATCGGTGTGGTAATCGGCCACGAGATGACTCACGGATTCGACGACCAGGGCAGCCGCTACGACAAGGACGGCAACCTGAACAACTGGTGGACGGAAGAGGATGCAGCCCGCTTCAAAGAGCGCACCGATGTCCTCGTTAATCAGTTCAACGCCATCGAGGTAGCTCCGGGCGTACACGCCAATGGTTCGCTGACCCTCGGTGAGAACATCGCTGACCAGGGCGGTCTGCTCGTTGCCCGTCTGGCTTACGAGAACAGCCTCGCCGACAAGGAGCAGCGTCCGGCCGACATCGACGGCTTCAACGACGTACAGCGCTTCTACATCGGTTACGGTTCGGTTTGGTCGCAGAACATCCGTCCGGAGGAGGTGCTCCGCCTGACGAAACTCGACCCGCACTCGCTGGGTGAGTGGCGTGTAAACGCAACGCTCCGCAACATCGATGACTTCTACAAGGCATTCGACATCAAGGAGGGCGACAAAATGTACCTCGCTCCCGAGAACCGCGTGAACGTTTGGTAATTGCCGTTCAACGGACAAAAGGAAGCGAGCCGTACGATGTGCGGCTCGCTTCCTTTTTCTATCCGGCGAAGAGCAGGAAAACGAGAGAACAAAGAACCTATGAGCGGTAAACTTGCGGAGCATGACGCGCTCGATACCGATCCGCCTCGGCCGGGTATCGGAGTATGATCTCCACGCTCCCATTTGATCGCATGAACAAGGCCCCCAGCCATGCGATCCGACAAAATCCGTTTACCCGACCGGTCTATGTCGGTTACATCGATTACGACTCGCCTCCGCCTCTTCGAGAGCGGCTGGCTCCTAATGCACATCCGAGGGCTACGCCCAAATACGGCCCCAGTAGTATATTATCCAACCCCACGCCCAGCAGAGCACACCGATACAGATACCATAGACCACACCTCGGGCAACGCTACCGCGTTCCGATCACTCCTTATCCTTATCCTTCTTCTGATTCCCCATTGCTCCACTTCTAATCAACCGATACGTTCGATTCGTTCGTCCCCGGCGGCATAGCTTCCGCAGCAGCGGAGAGAAGGTTGCCGGCCGGCCGCCATCCGAATGTGCGCCCCACGCTCTCCACAGATACAAAGAACGGGGCGTGAAGATTCACGCCCCGTTTCCTTATCCTGTCGGGAATAATCCTTTCCTTTCGGAGAAGGCTACTCCTCCTTGTAGTTCATCTTGGCCAGACGCTGGTAGCCGTTGTAACGCCATTTGGCATTCTCCTCGGCTGCACGGAAGAGTTCATCCGCCTCGGCCGGGAAGGCCTTCTTAAGCGACGAATAACGTACCTCATCCTGCAGGAAAGCCTGGAACTTGCTCCAATCCGGCTCCTTGGAGTCGAGCTTGAACGGATTCTCGCCCTTCTCGGCCAGTTCGGGATTGTAGTGCCACAGGTGCCAGTAACCGCATGCCACGGCCTGTTTGCCGACCGTCTGCGTGTGGCTCATGCCGCCCTTGATACCGTGGTTGATACACGGAGCGTAGGCGATGATGAGCGACGGACCATGGTAAGCCTCAGCCTCGCGGATCACCTGCAGCAACTGGCTCTGGTTGGCACCGATCGAAACCTGGGCAACATAAACGTAGCCGTAGGTCATGGCGATGGCGCCGAGGTCTTTCTTGCGGATCCGCTTGCCGGCCGAAGCGAACTTGGCAACGGCACCCAGCGGAGTGGCCTTCGAGGACTGACCGCCCGTGTTGGAGTACACCTCCGTATCGACAACCAGCACGTTCACATCCTGACCGGAAGCCAGCACGTGATCCAGACCGCCGAAGCCGATATCATAGCCCCAGCCGTCGCCGCCGAAGATCCACTGCGACTTCTTGGCCAGGTTGTCCTTCATCGCCAGGATCTCCTTGCAGGTATCGCATCCGCAAGCCTCCATCATCGGAATGAGGCGCTCGCATACGGCATGGTTCTCGAGCGTGCTGTGACGGGTGTCGATCCACTCCTGCATGGTTTTCTTCAGCTCGTCGGAGCAGCAGGAGCAGTTGGCGATGGCATCGCGCATCTTCTCCTCGATGCGGTCGCGGAGTTTCTCAACGGCGATGTGCATGCCCAGGCCGAACTCGGCGTTATCCTCAAAGAGCGAGTTGGCCCATGCGGGACCCTCTCCCTTCGCATTCATGCAGTAAGGCGTCGAAGGTGCCGAACCACTGTAGATCGACGTACAGCCCGTAGCATTGGCAACCATCATGCTCTCACCGAAGAGCTGGGTGATGGTCTTGATATACGGCGTCTCGCCGCAACCGGCGCAGGCACCCGAGAATTCGAAGAGCGGCTGGGCGAACTGACTGCCCTTGACCGTCTTCTTGTCCATGACATTCTCCTTGTAGCCGACCTTGCCGTGCAGATACTCCCAGTTGGTAATCTCCTTCTCCTGCGTCTCGACAGGCTCCATCTTGAGCGCCTTCTTGGGAGCGGGGCAGACATCCACGCAGTTGCCGCAACCCGTACAGTCGAGCGGCGACACCTGAATGCGGAACTTGTAGGCTTTCGTGTTACCCAGGCCCTGCAGCAGGTTCATGCCCTCAGGTGCATTGGCGGCCTCCTCCTCGGTGAGCAGGAACGGACGGATGGCAGCATGGGGACATACATAGGAGCACTGGTTGCACTGGATACAGTTTTCGGAATTCCAGGCAGGCACGCTGACGGCGATACCGCGTTTTTCGTAAGCGGCCGTTCCGTTGTCCCACGTACCGTCCTCGCGACCGGCGAAAGCGCTCACGGGCAGCTCGTCACCCTTGAGGGCGTTGATCGGCTCGACCATCTTGCGGACGAATTCGGGCGCATTCGAAGCGTGATGTGCCTCGCGTTTGGCCTCGATCGAAGCCCACTCGGCCGGTACCTCCACCTTCTGAACCAGCTCGCCGCCCTTGTCCACGGCTGCGTAGTTCATGTTGACGATATCCTCGCCCTTGCGGCCGTAGCTCTTGTAGATGAAACGCTTCATCTCCTCGACAGCCTGATCGTAGGGAATCACGTTGGCGATCTTGAAGAAAGCCGCCTGCATGATGGTGTTGGTACGGTTGCCCAGTCCCAGCTCGGCCGCGATCTTCGTCGCGTTGATGATATAGAAGTTGATGTGGTTCTTGGCCAGATAGACCTTCATGTGGTCCGGCAGCGTCTGCTTGATCGTCTCGGCATCCTGCAGGCAGTTGAGCAGGAACGAACCGCCGGGTTTCAAGCCCTTCAGCACGTCATACTTGTCCACATACGACGGCACGTGGCAAGCCACGAAGTCGGGCGTAGTCACCAGATAGGGCGACGTGATGGGCAGATCGCCGAAACGCAGGTGCGACGACGTGTAACCGCCCGACTTCTTGGAGTCGTAGCTGAAGTAGGCCTGGCAGTACTTGTTGGTCGTCTCACCGATAATCTTGATCGAGTTCTTGTTGGCGCCCACCGTACCGTCGGCACCCAGACCGAAGAACAGCGCCTCGAACGTACCCGGTTTGGCCAGCGAGATCTCCTCGCCTACGGGCAGCGACGTGAAGGTCACGTCGTCCACGATGCCCACCGTAAAGCGGTTCTTCGGCTCTGCGGCGCGCAGGTTGGCGAATACGGCCAGCATCTGGGCCGGCGTGGTGTCCTTCGACGAAAGGCCGTAGCGGCCGCCGATGATCTCCGGAGCATCGGGACGTCCGTAGAATACATCCTTCACATCGAGGTAGAGCGGTTCGCCGGCGGCTCCGGGCTCCTTCGTGCGATCCAGCACGCAGATGCGTTTCACGGTCGAGGGGATCACGTCGAGCAGGTATTTGGCCGAGAAGGGACGGTAGAGGTGTACGGTTACGACACCGATCTTCTCACCGGTCGTCTTGCGCAGATAATCGACCGTCTCCTTGAGGGTTTCGGTTACCGAACCCAGGGCGATCACGATGCGCTCGGCATCGGATGCGCCGTAATAGGTAAAGGGCTTGTATTCGCGACCCGTGATGGCCGAGATCTGCTTCATGGCCTCGTTCACCATGTCGGGCACCGCATCGTAGAACCGGTTGGCCGCCTCGCGTGCCTGGAAATAGATATCGGGGTTCTGGGCCGTACCGCGGGTTACGGGATGTTCGGGACGCAGGGCGCGGGCGCGGAACTGGGCCAGCGCATCGCGGTCCAGCAGGGCAGCCAGATCCTCCTGCTCCATCAGCTCGACCTTCTGGATCTCGTGCGAGGTACGGAAGCCGTCAAAGAAATGCAGGAATGGAACGCGCGACTTGATGGCCACCAGGTGAGCCACACCGGCCAGATCCATCACCTCCTGTACGCTGCTGGTAGCCAGCATGGCAAAACCGGTCTGACGGGTCGCCATCACATCCTGATGATCGCCGAAGATCGAGAGGGCATGCGCGGCAATGGCGCGGGCCGACACGTGGAATACGCCCGGCAGCAACTCGCCGGAGATCTTGTACATATTGGGGATCATCAGCAACAATCCCTGCGAAGCGGTAAACGTCGTGCTCAGCGCACCGGCCTGCAACGAGCCGTGCAGTGCGCCGGCAGCACCGGCCTCGGACTGCATTTCCACCACCCGGACGGTTTCGCCGAAGATGTTCTTACGGCCTCCGGCAGCCCATTCATCGACATACTCGGCCATCGTGGACGAGGGAGTGATCGGGTAAATGGCGGCCACCTCGCTGAACATGTAGGCGATGTGGGCTGCGGCATAGTTACCGTCACAGGTAATAAACTTTTTTTCTTTCATGACCTAACTATTGGTTTTAGGTTTTAGGATTCCTGTCAATGTCCGATCGTCCCGCAGCACCCTGCCGCCGGACAACTTTTTCGGAACATGCAAATATATAGCAAAAAAATGGGATTTTCGGTATTCCGCCGTTCCATATCGCACCTCCGCCGGTCGGATTCGGCCGGCCAACCGGGTGCTACTCGTTCAGATGACAGAAGACAAAACCGAAATAGATCCGGGGACCGATCGGGAAATCGGGCTGGGGATTGCTTACGTCCAGCAGGCAGTCGGCTTTCAGCACCAGCCGCATCCGGCGGGTCATCTCGAACTCCACGCCGACGAATGGCGCTACGGCCATGAAACTGTAGGTGCGGTACGACACCCCCTCTTCGAGCACCATGTCGTTCTGCTGCGCGGCGGTCAGCGTCAGATTGCGCACGCCGCCCCCACCGAACGTAATGCCCACATAGGGCGAAAAGCGACCGATCTGCCACCGCCAGTCAACCAGCAGGCCCCCCCAGCTGACATCCATCCGGCTTCCGTAGCCGCCATAATTCAAATGGCTGACATACCCTTCCGTACCGACCCGGAACTGGCTGCCGAAATGAAAACGGATCGCACCACCGATGCCGTAGGGCATCCCCTGGATCGATTGGGCGGGCAGGGCCATCCCCGTCGGGGTATGCAGCATCAACGTACCGCCCGACACCCAGCCGGTGTGGAGCATCATGCCACCGGAGAAACCTTGATAGCGAAAAGATTCCACCGGTTTCTCGCCGAAAGCCGTTCCGCCGCACAAGGCCAGCCAGCCGGCCAGGCCTATCCGTATCCACCACCTGTTCATGTTGTTCGTCCGTTTGTTGTGCGCCGTTCGGTCAACGCGAGGGCGAAGATAGGAAAGTTCGGCGAACCGGCAAGCCGGACCGCCCCATTTTCCCCGGCAGGCACCTCCATTTCCCGTCAGTTTCCCAGCAAACCTCGCGTAATTTGCCAGCGCATCAGCAACAGATAGCCGCCCCGCGACGGATGGCCCGTACACAAATAGCCGATACAGAGTACGACCGCCCCGCCCCACTTGACCGCCTCCTGGAACAGACGCAACAGATAGCCGCCCCCCGAAAGGGCCCGGGTGCGCCGGCGTTCGCTCCGCCCGAGATTGCGGCACAGCCGTGAAAAATAGGCGCGGGTCATGCGCCGCTCGTCGATCAGATGATAAATGACCGCCTCCGGCAGATAGACGATCCGTTCACCGCCGGCCCGCAGACGGAGAAAAAACTCCTTCTCCTCCCCGGCCAGCAATACCGTTCCCGTCCGTCCGAGCGAAGGGTCGAAGCCACCGTACCGTTCGATCACCTCGCGCCGGAAACCGTGATTGCCTCCGCCGAAAAACGTTCCCTGCGGAAACTCCCGCTGCTCCGGCCCCAAATCGAGCGTACCGACAATGGCGCGCTCCGTGTATTTCGACATCCAGGCAGGCGGTGGGGAAACGAATTCGGGCAGGATACGTCCTCCCGCAGCCGCCACCTCCGGCGAGGTCTCGAACAGCCGGTAGTAGCACTCCAAGAAACCGGGCACCACCGTCTCGTCATCGTCAATTACCACAATATACGCTCCCCGCGCCTCGGCAATCCCTCGGTTGCGGGCGGCCGATACCCCCTGCCGGATCTCCGTAACCATGCGCAGATCAATTTCAGGATGCGCAGCCGCATAGGTTGCAAGACGCTCCTCGGTATCGTCCGTACTGTTGTTATTGACCACAACAGCCTCCCAGCACGATGTCGGGAGGGTCTGCACGAGCAGCGAATCAAGTGTCCGCTCCAGCAAGGCCCCCCGGTTGTAGGTCGCAATAATCAGTGATAATTTTTTGTCAGCCATCGTATCTCGCCACGTTTCTTTTCAACAAATGTACGCAAATTCCGCCAGCACCCGTACAGCACCCTCCTGCGCGCAGCCATTTTACCCACAGCCATTTTGCAGGCCGAGCTCCTGCCTACATCCCATCTGCTTCCCCGGCCTTTTGCCGAACCGGTCATTCCCATTCACGCCCTGCCACCTATATTCAGTCCAACAAACAAATAAGCCCTCCAACAAGCGACAAGCAGGCTGCATACCGATCGTCCGCAAGCTGTGCACCCTGTCAACCCGGAATGGTCCCCGGCCGATAAGCTGACCAACAGTCCAACTACAAGTAGACAAATAGGAGACCGCCAACACCGGCAACCAAGCAACCACGCCCCAAGCAAACAGACTGGGAAATAAGCGCCAGCCAGCCAACAGACAACCAAGCAGGCAGGCAAGCCAGCCAACAGGCCCCCGCCCCCCGCAGGCGAGGCAACAGGCGAGCACACTACCCAGCCCCCCCAGACTGGCAGGCACAAAAAAAAGGTCAGACCTTGCGATCTGACCTTGAAGAGGCGGCTTCCTACTCTCCCACAACTAAAT
>DXCC01000022.1 GCA_019116245.1 Candidatus Tidjanibacter faecipullorum | reverse complement strand
GAATTGATTGCCAATGTAATTAAAATTTGTATCTTAGCTAAAGATAAAAAGAATACCTCCAATTGCCCTAGAAAAGCCAAATTTGGAGGTATCGCAAAAATTAATCTGCATGGCTAAGGTACAAAATTTCTCTGAAATATCACCCGATCTCCCTTTCACGGAGTTCGATTTTTATGAATTGTACAGGCAGACATTCGCGACTAGCGAGCTGGGAAAAATCAGGAAGAGGCTGCCGCTTGGTGAGATGGCAGAGAACTTTGGACTGACAAGCAAGAGCATGAGAGCGAAGAAAGGGTGAAAAACATACTTCACCCCGGAGGGCAAGGTTGCGCTGATGTTCCTGAAGATGTACACAGGTCTGAGCAGCCCGAAGTTGATGGAGCATCTTAACGGCAACGTCCACTATCAGCTCTTCTGCGATGTGAGAATAGACCCGATGCATCCTCTGACGAACTACAAACTTCTGGACGACGTGTTTTCGGAGCTGGCCCGCGGGCTGAAGATCCAACAGCAGCAGGAGATACTGGCAAGAGCCTGGAAACCGTACATGAAGGACCTGGACACGATGTATACGGATGCGACCTGTTACGAGAGCGAGATGCGCTATCCTACGGATCCGAAGCTTCTGTGGGAAGGAATAGAGAAGTCATATGAGATAATGTGCACTCTGAGTGCCAAGCTGAATGTGCACCGTCCGAGGACGAAGTACGTAGACGTAGAGAAGGCCAACCTGTCGTACAGGAAGCGGCGCAGGCATACGAAAGTCCAGACCAGGAAACTGACCAGACGCCTGCTCAACCTTTTGGGGAAGATACTGAAGGAGACCCGCACACTGGAGAGGGAGAATGCAGGCGCGGAGAAATTGCTGACAGCCAGACAGAAGAGCGATATTGAAATCATCACAAGAGTGTACCGCCAGCAGAAGGCCCACTTCGAGAACAACAATCCTCGCGAGAGTGTCAAGGACAGGATAGTGAGCATCAGCAAGCCGTATGTGAGGCCAATCGTGAGAGGCAAGGAAGTGAAGAGCGTAGAGTTCGGTGCGAAGTGCAACAACATCCAGGTTGACGGACTCTCATTCATCGAGAAGCTGTCATTCAATGCCTTCAACGAGGGAACCAGGCTTACGCACTGCCTGAAGATGCACCGAAAGCTCTTCGGTGTGGACGCGAAGAAGGTCGGAGGAGATGCAGGCTATGCCGGCAGCGCCAACAGGGGGTACTGCAAGGATAGAGGAATACAGACGTCATTCGTCAAGCGTGGCCGTCCGTCCTTGGAAAAGAAAGAGAACGACATCATCCGCAACGAGCTGGCGAGGGTGAGGGCAACGAGGATGGAAGGCTCGTTCGGAACGCAGAAGGAACACTATGGCCTGAAACGCATCAAGGCAAGGACGAAGTTGACCGAAATCCTGTACATCTTCTTTGGCATCCACACGGCGAATGCAGTACAGCTCGTCCGGCGGGAAGTCAACGAAATTGCTCAGGCTGCTTGATGTTCGAGGTGAGTGAGAAACGGCCCTTTCACTGGAGTATTGGCTCCAGTTGGGTCCAAAAATGAAAAAAGGGGCTCCGAAACGGAGCCGAAAATATAAAAAGATGAGTTCGATCGGAAAAATTACCGGGACAGTCTGCCGATTGACTCATAATGACGGAATTTAACGACTGTCACTATTTAGACCATGCCGCCGGACGCCCTTTCACAGCCTTCCCTGCTGATGAAAGCTGTACGACGCCTTGCCGGCCAGGATGATGTGGTCGATCAGGCGAATGTCGAACAGGGAGGCTGCCTGCGCGACCCGTTCGGTGACGGCCATATCCTCGGCACTCGGCGCAGCAATGCCGGAAGGATGGTTATGGACAATAATCAGCGATGAGGCCAGCACCTCGATCGCCCGCTTGATGATCAGTTTGCAATCGACCACCAGGTGGGTGACGCCCCCCTGGCTGACCCGTGCCTTCTCGATCACGCCGTTGGCCGAGGAGAGGTAGACGGCCCACATCTCCTCATGGGGCAACCGTTCCATGAAAGGCCCCAGTAGCCGAACCACATCCTCCTGGGAACGGATGACGGTCGGCCGCAAGGCCTCCTGCCGGTTCAGCCGTTCGGCCAGTTCGAAAGCCGCCATCAACACCGCAGCCCGTCGGATGCCGCACCCTTCCGTGGTGCGCAGGCGCTTCATGTCGGACCGAGCCAGTTCCAGCAACGATCCGCCGCAACGCTCCAGCATGCGCCGGGCTGTCTCCTCGGCGCCGTAGTCACCGCCATCCCCCAGCAGGATGCTCAGCAGCTCGACATCCGACAAGGCTCCGACTCCCCGCGAAAGCAGTTTCTCGCGTATCTCACGATCAGTTGACCTGCCCATCCGCTGCGGTTGCCTTGTAACGTTCGAGCGTCATGTCGACCGTCTCCATGAAATAATCCCCAATGTCGTCGTTGCCGACAATCTGGGAAACGGCCCAGGCCGCCTTCTGTTCGGCCTCCTTCTTGGAACCGCCTCGCCCGTGCCCCAGCTCGATGCCGTCGATGATAACCTTCGAGAGAAACTGCGGCTGACGGGTTGCCTCACTGTCCTGGGTTGTCTGGAAACGGATCGTCCGCTTGCTCTTCTGACACCATTCGATCAGCCGGCTCTTGAAGTCGGTCTCCGTGTGCGACAGATCCTCCATATCGACATAGTGACGCAACACGCGGTCGATCACGAACCGGTTGGTGAACTCATACCCCTTGTCGAGATACATGGCCCCCACGATCGCCTCCAGCGCATTGCCGTACAGATGGCGGTACATGGCCGGATCGGGGAAATTGGCCACGATATGCGCCTCGAAGCCCATGCGACGCGCAATGTCATCGAGCGAAGCGCGGCTCACGATCCGCGACCGGATCTGGGTCAGAAACCCCTCCGTATGTTCGGGATAGGCAATGAAGAGATAGTCCGACACGATGGCCTCCAGCACCGCATCGCCCAAGAACTCCAGCCGCTCGTTGTTCACCGCACTGCCGTCCGGCAGGACGACCGAAGCCGAACGATGAATGAACGCCACCTTGTACAGTTCGGCATTGTCAGGTGTGAACCCGAGCAGGGAACGGATCGTCCGGTAATAGGGATCCTTGCCGAACACCCTGCGGAACTCTCTGGTGATCCAATTGAACATGTTGTCTCCTTGATCAATTAAGCGGGGCGTCCCGGTCCAAACGATCGGCGCGCCGGCCCGGCAGACTGCCTGCCCCCGTACCGCACGCCGCGTTCCTGCCGCGACCGCACCGGAGAGCCCGCATCCGCGGGCCCATAACAAACACATTCCTCACGGAACGGGTCCGCGAGGAATGTGAAGGAAATTCGTTGCGCGCGAAGCCGATCAGATCTTCTTCAGCAGCACGGTGGCATTGTGGCCGCCGAAGCCGAAGGTGTTGCTGACAGCCACCCGGACGTTGCGCTCCTGCGCCTGGTTGAGCGTCAGGTTGATGCGTTCGTCAATATGCGGGTCACGCGTGAAGTTATTGATGGTCGGGGGGATGACTCCCTCCGTAATGGCCATGATACAAGCGAGCGCCTCGATCGCACCGGCAGCACCGAGCAGGTGACCCGTCATCGACTTGGTCGAGCTCAGGTTGGCCTTGTAGATCTGGTCACCGATAGCCTGCTGGATACCGACCAGCTCGGGCAGGTCACCGGCCGGAGTCGACGTACCGTGCGTATTGATGTAGTCGATCTCGTCGGGATTGACCTCTGCCTCGGCCATTGCGTCGCGCATGGCCTGGCAGGCACCCAGTCCGTCGGGATGGGGTGCGGTGAAGTGGTAGGCATCGGCACTCATGCCGCCGCCGGCCACCTCGGCATAGATTCTTGCGCCGCGGGCCTTGGCGTGCTCGTACTCCTCCAGGATCAGACCGCCGGCACCTTCGCCGATGACGAAACCGTCGCGGTCGACATCGTAGGGACGCGATGCCGTTGCCGGATCATCGTTGCGCGTCGAGAGCGCCTGCATGGAGTTGAAACCGCCCACGCCCGGCTGGTTGACCGAAGCTTCGGAACCGCCCGTGATCATGATGTCGGCGCGGCCGGCACGGATCTGGTCGGCGGCCAGAATCAGCGCGTGGTTGGACGACGCGCAGGCCGATACCGGACAGAAGTTCGGGCCCATGAAGCCATATTTCATCGAGATGTAGCCGGCTGCGATGTCGGCGATCATCTTGGGAATGAAGAACGGGCTGAAACGGGGCGTTTCGTCTCCCTTGATGAAGCCCGAGATCTCGTCGTACATCGACTTCAGACCGCCGATACCGGAAGCCCAGATGACGCCTGCACGAAGTTTGTTGATCTTTTCCAGATCGAGGCCGGAATCCTTGACGGCCTGGTCGGCGGCCACCAGCGCAAACTGCGAGAAAAGGTCGTATTTACGGACCTCCTTGCGGTCGAAGTAATCCTCCCAGTTGTAGCCTTTGACCTCACAGGCAAATCGCGTCTTGAACTTGCCGGCGTCGAAACGTGTAATGGGGGCCGCGCCACTTACACCCGCCTTCAGGTTGGCGAAATAATCCTGTACGTTATTGCCCAGCGGATTGATCGTGCCGATACCGGTCACAACAACTCTCCTTTTCTGCATAACTTTTGGAATCTTTAAATTTCAGGGTTAGTCGGGTACGGAGGACGGGGAATCCGACCCTCCTGCGGAACTTTTCGGGCGAGTCCGCCGAACCCGTTATTTATATAAAGCGATAAGGTAAAATAATGAATATTTTACCTTATCAGATCCATCATCAGAACAGCGTCTTAGGCTTTGTGCTCCTCGATGTATTTGATTGCATCACCTACGGTAGTGATCTTTTCTGCATCCTCGTCCGGAATCGAAATTCCAAACTCTTTCTCGAACTCCATGATCAGTTCGACGGTGTCGAGGGAATCAGCGCCCAGATCGTTTGCAAAGCTCGAGGTCATCTCGATGTCCTTCTCTGCTACGTTCAACCTGTCCTTTATGATCTCCACTACTTTGGATGAAATTTCAGACATAACTTTAGTTTTTAGTTTGACAATATTTTGCAAGTATATTTGGCTTCCTCCATTCGGACAAAAACTCACGGCAAAAATAGCATTTTTTTCTTTGAAACTAAAAAAGCCGCCTTTTTTTTGGTGCCGCACATTATTTTTTCCAACACAATTCATTATCTGTCAACCCGTTGAAATCCATCAAGCCTCCCGGCCGCTTCGTGGTACGCCCTTCCGCAACGCAGAAGCCGCATCTTGTCGCTCAACACGCTAACAGTCAACAGCTAATGCCCTATCCGAGCCGTCCGGTCGCATCCGTCGCGGCAGGCGGGAAATCCTTTGGACGGATACGGGAAAGTGCGTATCTTTACCACGAATAAGACGATCCAATCAAAATCAAACATACGCACCATGAGATTACTCCTTATCAGCAACTCCACCAACGCGGGAGAAGCCTATCTGAAGTACCCGCTCGGCGACATCGCCGGTTTTCTGAACGGCATCGACGAGGTGCTTTTCATTCCCTATGCGGCCGTATCGTTTTCCTATGACGAATACGAGAAGAAGGTAGGCGACCGTCTGGCGGAGATCGGTGTCCGCGTACACTCCATCCACCACGAGGCCGACCCCGCCGGGGCCGTACGTACCGCCCGCGCCCTGGTCGTAGGCGGCGGCAACACCTTTGCCCTCATCAAGAAGATGCAGGAGCAGGGGCTCCCGGCCGCCATCCGTGCCCGGCTGGCCGAAGGCATGCCCTACATCGGCTGGAGCGCCGGCAGCAACGTAGCCTGCCCCACGATCCGCACCACCAACGACATGCCCATCGTCGAGCCCGCCTCGTTCGACGCCATCGGCGCCATTCCCTTCCAGATCAACCCTCACTACCTCGACGCCAATCCGGCCGGACACGCCGGCGAAACGCGCGAACAGCGCATCGAGGAGTTCATCGCCGCCAACCACGACGTCTATGTGGCCGGTCTGCGCGAGGGTTGCATGCTGCGCGTGGAGGGTGACACGCTGACGCTGAAGGGCCCGAAGCCCATGCGCATCTTCCACTACGGCGAGGCACCCCGCGAAGTGCGCGAGGGGGACGACCTCGCATTCCTGATGCGCCGCTAATCTTCCATCATCCATGCGAGGGGAGGCGCGACCGGCCGTTGCACCTCCCCTTGTTCATTTCTTCTCCTGCCATGTCCGAAACACAACTGCGCGGTGCCGAAGGCGAAGAGGCCGCCGTCGGCTGGCTCCGTGCCCACGGGTTCCTCATCATGGACCGCAACTGGCGCATGGGGCGCTACGAGCTGGACATTGTCGCCTCCCGCCACGACCGGCTCCACTTCGTGGAGGTGAAACTCCGCGGCGCAGGCGGTCTCACCACACCGGAGGAGGCACTCACGCCGGCCAAGCAGCGCGCCCTGCTGCGGGCCGCCAACCTCTACATCGAGACCATGGGGGTCCAGCTCGACTGCCAGATCGACCTCGCCGCCGTCGACCGCCTGCCGGACGGCACCCTCTCCGTGCGCTACATTCCCGACGCCGTCCCCAACCGCTGGTAAACTCGCCGGGGACGGAAAGCGGACGATTTCCGTACGCCGCATCGATTATTTCCGTACCTTTCTGCCGGAAGCGGCCCTGGGCCGCGCATGTAAACAAACGATCAAAAACACGCATCACCATGTTATCGGTAGGAGACAAGGCACCGGATTTCACCGGCATCGACCAGGCGGGCAACACCGTATCGCTCGCCCAATTCGCAGGCAAACGACTGATTCTCTACTTTTACCCGAAGGACAACACCTCGGGCTGCACGGCCGAAGCCTGCAGTCTGCGCGACGGCTACGCCGAACTGCGCGCCCGGGGATTTGAAATCGTGGGCGTCAGCCCCGACAGCGTCAAATCGCACGAAGGTTTTGCGGCGAAACACGCCCTGCCCTTCACGCTGATCGCCGACACGGACAAGGCCATCGCCACCGCCTACGGCGTCTGGGGACTCAAGAAATTCATGGGCCGCGAATACATGGGCATTCTGCGCACCACGTTCGTGATCGACGGCGAGGGCCGCATCGAGAAGATTTTCGACAAGGTTCGCACCAAAGACCACTTCGTCCAGATCGCCGACGCCTACAAATAGTTGCCCAACCCGGCCGCCTGCCCGCGAGGCGGCCTCCAACTCCCCATCGCCATGAAACGAATGTCCCTGTGGCTGAGCCTGATCGCCCTGACGGGGCTGCTCGGCCTCTCCGCACCAACCGCCTCGGCAACCGAAGCAGCCGGCCCCCGCAAGATACGTCCGGCCAACGAATCCGCCACCGAACGCCGCGACCTCCGCGCCTTCGACGCCGTCAAGGTGTCGCACGGTATTCAGTTAATCCTCTCGCAGGCCGACGAGTACCGCGTGGAAGTCACGGCCGACCGCAACCTGCTCCCCCTTGTGCGCACCGACGTCTCGTACGGCACGCTTCACATCAGCTATCCCGCCGGGCTACGCGTTTCGGGTTCCATGGGCACTACCACGGTATGCGTCAGTATGCCGCATCCGGAACTGATCGCCGCCGAGACGGGTGCCTCCGTCCTCGTCGAGGGAGCGCTGCGGGGACGTGAGCTCACCCTCACGACCGAAACCGGCACCTCCGTTACAGGTTCTTTCCTGTTCGACAAGCTGAACGTCTCCGTCGAGACCGGCTCCATCCTCTACCTCGTGCAGGCCAAAGGACGCACGCTGACCCTCTCGGCCGAGAACGGCTCGGACATAACGGGCTCCGTCGCGTTTGACAACGTCACGATCTCGGCCGAAAGCGGCTCTTCCGTCCGCCTCGACGGTACCCTGAACTGTTCCGAACTGCAGCTCGACGCCGAAAACGGATCGAACATCAGCGGCGCCTTCCGCGCCGACCGTGTCTCGGCCAGCGCCGACACCGCCTCGACCATCGACATGATCTCGCTCACCTGCTCCACCCTCACCGCCAGCGCCGACCTGAGCTCGGAGGTGATCGGCACGCTGCGGAGCTGCAACGAGGCCACGCTCGACGCCTCGAACTGCTCCACGATCGACCTGCGGGGCAACTGCCGCACCCTCACCGCCCATGCCTCGGTTTATGCGACGCTCTCACTCCGGCGGCTGAACTGCGAGCGCGCCGAACTCACCGCCACACAGATGGCCATCATCGACAGCACGGTACACGAACGGCTCTCGGCAACGGTCGCTTCGGGAGGTACGGTCACCTATGCGGGTAATCCGACCCTCGACGAGATCAACACCCACAAGAACGGTAACTTCTACCGCCGGTAGGCAGCCCCTAACACCTTATCCACCATGAAAAGGACAACCCGCTGGCTGAGCCTGATCGCCCTGACGGGACTGCTCGGCCTCTCCGCACCGGAGGCTTCGGCGATCAACAACGCCGCATCGTACGGGACACAGGCTACGGGCACTTCCGTCACCGAATGCCGCGACGCCAGCCCCTTCGAAAGCATTGTCGTTTCGCAGGGCATTACCCTGGAGCTGACACAGGCCGACACGTACCGCGTGGAGGTAACGGCCGACCGAGACCTGCTGCCCTACCTGCAAACGGAGATCTCACGGCACACGCTGAACATTGGCTACTCCGACGGGCTGTCTCTCTCGAAACGCATGCCCCGGGCCACCGTGCGCGTCAGCATGCCGCAACTGGAGACACTCTGCGCCTCTACCCAAGCCCGCATCCTCGTGTAGGAGACCTTCTCGGCCTCCTCGCTCGACATTGTCCTCTCCTCCGGCGCCCTCGTGCAGGGGACATTCGTCTGCGACGCGTTGAATGCCGCGCTTTCGACCCAAAGCAAACTCCAGTTCGCAAACGCCGACATCGGCTCGCTGCAAGTCGCCGCCTCAACCCGCGCCAATGTGGGAGGGTCGCTGCGTTTCGACGATGCCTCGATCACGGCCACATCCGGCGCCACCCTCTCCTTCGACAAGGCAACCGGCATCGACTTCCGGTTCGACGGCTCGACCAAAGCCCGGATGTCGGGAACGCTCGTCTGCGAGGAGATCACCCTGACGGCCAGCAATGCCGTACACATCCAGCTGGACACCCTCTCGTTCGGCAACATGACGGCCTCGCTCACGATGAATTCGACCCTGCAAGGGGCGGCAACGTCGGGCGAAGAACTGACCCTCAACGCCACCTTCGACTCCACGGTCGACCTGCAGGGCACCTGCCGGTCACTCATGGCCACTGCCTCCATGCGGTCGCATCTGCGCCTCCTGCGGTTGACCTGCGAACGCGCCGAGCTCTCGGCCATGATGTCAAGCGCCATCTCCTGCACGGCGCACGAGAGCCTCTCCGCGCAGGCCCTGCAGAACAGCCGGATCACCTATGCGGGCAATCCGCCCCAAAAGATCCTCAACAGCGGCATCGGCAGCACCATCCGCAAACAACGGGCGCAACAATACGCACGGCACCATCGTTATACCACTCATCCAAGGACATTATGATAACCACACGCTATTCGATTCTCACGCTCGCTGTCGCCGTCCTGCTGTGCGGCTGCGAGAAACTGCGCCCCGAGGGGGCCTTCACCATGGAGACGATCACCCTGCAGGGCGACCCGCACCGCATTGCGGTCGGCAGCGGTTTCACACTGACCCTGTCGGATGACATCCCCGCAGGAGAGATCCGCATCGGTGCCCACGAAAACATCCACCCCTACATCGTCTGCGACCAAACGGGCGACCAGGTATCCATCTACCTGGAGACCTCGCGCCCCTACGACCGTCTGCAACTGGAGGCGTGGGCATCACCCGCCTCGTTCGACGACCTGACAGCCAGCGGCGGCTCACATATCGCAACCGAGGAGATGCTGGAGGCCGAATCGCTGCTGCTGACACTTTCCGGCGGCTCGACAATGGAGGGCAAAGTCACCTGCGGTACGCTCACCGCCTACCTTTCGGGCGGTTCGCACGCCACACTCGCCGGTTCGGCCGACGCCCTCTCCCTGCCCGACTGTTCGGGCGGCAGCGCGCTTTACGCCTTTCCGCTTGCCTGCCGCACCTTCGACGGCAATCTGTCGGGCGGCAGCCATGTGGAGATCTCCGTTTCGGAATCACTCCGCGCCGACAACTCCGGCGGCTCGACGCTGTACTACAAGGGTGATCCGCAGCAACTCATCGTCAACAACTCGGGCGGTTCGACCGTCTCCAAACAGTAGCCGCCTCCGCACCGCCGGCCACGAAAGCCGAAAGGGCCGACATCTGTACGTGTCGGCCCTTTCGGCTTTTTGCTGCGGGATGGGAAAACTGTTTCCCCTCTTCCGCCAGGATTATGCGTTCTTGCTCTTGATGTAGGCGTCGATGGCGGCAGCTGCCTTGCGGCCGGCACCCATGGCCAGAATCACCGTCGCAGCGCCCGTCACGGCATCGCCGCCGGCGAACACGCCCTCGCGGGTCGTTGCACCCGCTTCGCTGGCCACCAGACAGCCCTTGCGGTTGGTATCCAGCCCCTTGGTCGTCGAAGCGATCAACGGATTGGGCGACGTACCCAGCGACATGATGACCGTATCGCACGGGATATCGAACTCCGACCCGGGCACCTCCTTCGGCGAACGGCGGCCCGACTCGTCGGGTTCGCCCAGCTCCATACGCACGCAACGGATGCCGGTCACCCACCCCTCCTCGTTGCCGAGAATCTCCACCGGGTTGGTCAGCAGGCGGAATTCAACACCCTCCTCCTTGGCGTGGTGCACCTCCTCCTTACGGGCGGGCAGCTCCTCTTCGGAACGACGGTACACGATGATGGCCTCCGCGCCCAGACGCTTGGCCGTACGCACGGCATCCATTGCCACGTTGCCGCCGCCCACGACGACGGAACGTTTGCCCACATAGACGGGCGTATCCGAATCGGGCAGATAGGCCTTCATCAGGTTGTTGCGGGTCAGGAATTCGTTGGCCGACAGCACGCCGTTCAGGTTCTCGCCCGGAATGCCCATGAACTTGGGCAGACCGGCACCCGAACCGATGAAGACGGCCTCGTAGCCCTCCTCGTCCATCAGGCTGTCGATCGTCACCGTGCGGCCGATGATGGTATCGGTCTCGAACTCCACGCCGAGCCGTTTCACCTTCTCGATCTCGCGGGCCACCACCTTCTCCTTCGGCAGACGGAACTCGGGAATGCCATACTCCAGCACGCCGCCCAACTTGTGCAGCGCCTCGAAAACGCGCACCTCATAGCCCATCTTGGCCAGGTCGGCCGCACAGGCCAGTCCGGAGGGACCACTGCCGATCACGGCCACCTTGTGACCGTTACGGGCGATGCGCTCGGGTTCCTTGGAACCGTGCTCCAGGGCCCAGTCGCCCACGAAACGCTCCAGTTTGCCGATTGCAACGGGTTCGCCCTTGATGCCGAGCACACACGAACCCTCGCACTGGGTCTCCTGCGGACACACGCGGCCGCAGACCGACGGCAGCGAGGAGTCCTGGGCAATCACGCCGG
Source organism: Candidatus Tidjanibacter faecipullorum (assembly GCA_019116245.1). Classification (GTDB taxonomy): domain Bacteria; phylum Bacteroidota; class Bacteroidia; order Bacteroidales; family Rikenellaceae; genus Tidjanibacter; species Tidjanibacter faecipullorum. Next base: position 8,326 of record DXCC01000022.1, on the reverse strand, counting down.
CCGCACCGGCCATGTCACCGGCCAGCACACGGGCGATGAAATCGGGAATCTTGACGGATACGGGACAGTGCTCCACGCAACGGGGATTCTTGCAGTGCAGGCAGCGCGATGCCTCCAGACGGGCCTCCTCCTCGTTGTATCCGTAACAAACCTCTTCAAAATTCGTGGCCCGCACCTTGGGATCCTGCTCCCGGACGGGGACACGCGGTATCTTGTTTGCCATAATGTCTTTCAGTCAGTTTTGTGACGGGCATGCGTCCCATGGACCCACGCCCCGATTATCTTTTCCGTGAACCTTCCGCTCCGCGGCCCTACTTGCCGCGTCCGATCCGGCAGCGGTGATCGGCCTCCTGCTCCTGGGTGCGGTACATCCGCTGACGGCGCATCGCCTCGTCGAAATCGATCAGCGCGGCGTCGAACTCGGGACCCTCCACGCAGGCAAAGCGCATCTTGCCACCCACCGACACACGGCAGGCACCGCACATGCCCGTACCGTCGATCATCAGCGTATTGAGGCTGGCGATGGTCTTGATGCCGTACTCCTTGGTGGCCAGCGCCACGAACTTCATCATGATCATCGGGCCGATGGTAATGACCTCGTCGTAGTGTTTGCCGCGGTTGTCGATCAGATCCTTCATCAGCGCGGTCACGTTGCCGTGGAAACCCTCGCTGCCGTCATCGGTCGAGAGGTAGAGATTGCCGGCCACCTGACGCAGCTCGTCGGTAAGGATGAGCAGGTCACGGTTGCGGGCACCGACAATGACGTCTGCCGCAATGCCGTGTTCGTGCATCCATTTCACCTGCGGATAGACGGGCGCAGCGCCCACACCGCCGGCAATGAACAGGAACCGTTTCTTCTTCAGCACCTCCACGTCCTCGTGAACGAATTCGGAGGGCTGGCCCAGCGGACCGGCGAAATCGACCAGATAACCGCCCTCTTCGATGGCCACCATCTTGCGGGTCGAAGCTCCGACCGCCTGAATGACGATGCACACGGTGCCCTTCTCGCGGTCGTAATCGGCCACGGTCAGCGGAATACGCTCGCCGTCGGCGGTACCCCTCACAATCACGAATTGTCCCGGCTGTGCCGCATGGGCTACTCGGGGCGCCTCGACGTTCATCAACCAGATGTCGGGCGCAAGCAGCCTCTTTTCAACTATTCTGAACATAATGATATTTTAGAGTTAAATCTCGTTTTCAAATTTTCATCCGTCCCTAATCGGTCTCGGCCGTCAGCCGGATCTCCCGGAAGGGCCGCGCCGGATCGTTCACCACGAACGACAGGCCGCCGGCCACCCGGCCGTAGGCCTCCTCCGAAACGTGCAGCGTCACGGTCACCCGCACGCTGCGCCCCGCCTCCACGACTGTTCCGTCGGTCAGGGTCGCCGTCGTGCCGCGCCGCACCTGCAGGCCCCGGATATGCATCGGTCCGCGCCCCCGGTTGGCAATCCGCACCTCCACGGTGCAGTCGCTGCCTGCCTCCACAATGCCAAAGAAATGCGATACGGGCGTCACCTCGCACACGGCCGTCATCTCCGCCGCCGGCTCGATGCCGATCGCATTGGTCGTGACGGGCAGTTCGCTCCGCCGGCCGTCAATGGTCACCGCCACCCGGTCGGACAACATGCCGTAGAGGGGCTCGCCGCCACGCAGATCGTAGGTGAGCGTCACCATCGCCTCCTGACCGGGTGCCAGCCGCTGCGGTGCGGCCACCTGCAGGCGACCCGTGCCGCCAACCGGCACGAAGGAGAGCGTCACGGCCTTCCGTCCCGTATTGACCAGGCCGAAAGCCATCGACCGGACGGTGCCGTTCTCGACATACCCGAACGCCTCGTGCATCGCCTCGGCCCGCACCCCCTCCGCCAGCGGGAAGGGATAACGCTCCTCGACGGTGAGGGGACGTCCGATGACCGTACCGGTCACCTTCAGCAGGTTGCGATTGCGGCCGCCGTCGCTGAAAACGGTCACCCCTTTCGTGAAGCGGCCCGCAAACCGGTCGGGGTCGAAGACCACCTCGATCGTCCCCGTACCGCCGGGACGGACGGGCGCGCGATCGTAGTTTACGGCCATACAGCCGCAGTCGGCCTTCACCTGTTCGATGACGACCGGATAGCGGCCGGTATTGGTGAACGTAAAGGTGTGGGACACCTTGCCCTCCTCTTCGCGGAAGGTGCCGAAATCCCACTCACAGGTATCGAAGACCAGCGTGGAGGTCGAATTCTGGGCCCACGCCGCACCGCCGCAGAGCAGCGACACGACCGCGCAGAGCAGCCATCGTACGATCCTTTTCCGATCCGTCATTGCCATCCTCCGAATAAAGTCTTGCAAATCTATAAAATATTCCAGTAAAAGACGAACGCCGCGCCGCCCGATCCGCGCCTCTTTTCGCCGACCGGCCCGGCCGACGGATGTCCCGAGGTACTGCCGCCTCCGCCCCCGGGCCCTGTCCGACTCCGCAGCGTCCCCGCCCCACCGGCAGCCGGACGCAGAGACACTACCGGCCTACCTGCTGACAGCCAACGGCATAGACGCCGCAGCCGACGGTTCCATGCCCGTTCCGACCGTTCCACGAACGAAAAAAAGTCGCAAATAATTTCGTTTTTATTTGCAGGAATCAATATTTGCCGTATATTTGCATCCCGAAACGAGAACGGAACGCCGTTCAGACACGGAAAGATTCCTCAATAGCTCAGTTGGTTAGAGCACCTGACTGTTAATCAGGGGGTCGCAGGTTCAAGTCCTGCTTGAGGAGCCCAGCGGACAGATCGCCAAACGGTCTGTCCGCTTTTCTTTTTCCAGCCCGCCACACGACCGGAACGACCCGAAAACAAAAAGAGAACCGCACCAGGGGTACGATTCTCTTCTCTCCGAGCCGCAACCGAGACTTGAACTCGGGACCTCTTCATTACGAGTGAAACGCTCTACCAACTGAGCTATTGCGGCCTCTTTACGGGGTGCAAATATAATACATTTCCGTACACCCCTGCAAATTTTTACCGGTATTTTTTTCACAAAGGCCGTTTCGCCGCATACATTCCTGACGATTGTGCTATCTTAGCGGGCAAATTTCCAGCGGGCAGCCAATCCCGCCCGCAGACCGACAACCATGGGAAAACCGATCTTCCAGCCAACAGGCAACGACACCTACGCCATCGTCTATGTCCCCACGGACAAAGCCGAAGAGAATCACGACTTTGCCTCCGCCCTCGCCCGTTCGCGGCGCCAGGAGCGGGAGCATGATTTCGAGGGGGCCTGCAACACCCGCCTGGACTCGTTCCGGCGGTTGGCCGAACTGATTCCCGACGAGGGCGAAACCAACCTCGAATGGGACGATGAAAACGCACGGGCCGCCATGCAGGTAGCCTACGCCTCCGGCATCGACCACTTCCTGGTGGGCGACTGGGAGATGGCGGCCGCCATTCTGGAACTGCTGCTGGACATCGACCCCGAAGACCACCTCGAGGCCACCATTCCGCTGGCCTACATATATATTGCCATGCAGGAGTACGAATCGTTCGACGACATCATCAACGACGTGAACGACAAGTATATCGACAAGGTGATCCTCACCCTGTGGAGCGAATTCCGCCGCACGGGCCAGCTGCCCCGCGGCGAGATGGTCCGGCTGCGCACCCGCTTCAAACCCTACTACGACGAATTCATGGCCGCGGAGCATCCGGCCGACGAGGCCTACCTGCGGGAGATCCGCTCCGACCGTCCCTCCAAAGAGGCGCTGGCCCGCGAACTGTGGCTCCAGACGGAGCACCTGTGGAACCAGTTCCCCGACTTCATCGAGGCGCTGCGCCGGACCGCCTGACCCCGCACCTTTCCAATAAACCGTTTCCGCATCCGCCATGCTGTATCCCTGGGGTGACGACCGACCGTTCAACAGCTACTCCGGCTACTTCAAGCGGCTGTTCGGCAGCCGGATGCAGAAACTGACCATCAACGCGGGCTTCACCTGCCCCAACCGCGACGGCCGCGTGGGAACGGGCGGCTGCACCTTCTGCAACAACGAAGCCTTCACCCCCTCCTACTGCACGCCGGCCAAAAGCGTCACCCAACAGCTGGAGGAGGGCATCGCCTTTCACCGCAACCGCTACCGCACCGCCCAGCGCTACCTGGCCTACTTCCAATCCTTTTCCAACACCTACGCCCCGCTGGAGGAGTTGCGGCGCATCTACGACGAAGCGCTGGCCCACCCGCTCGTGGCCGGGCTGGTGATCGGCACCCGCCCCGACTGTGTGGACGACGCCGTGCTGGACTATTTTGCCGACGTGGCCCGGGAGCGCTACGTCATCATCGAATACGGCATCGAGTCGTGCTGCGATGCCACGCTGCAGGCCGTCAACCGGGGTCACGATTTCGCCTGCGCCCGCCAGGCCGTGGAGGCCACGGCCGCCCGAGGCATCCACACGGGCGCCCACTTCATTCTCGGACTGCCGGGCGAAAGCGACGACATGCTGATCGCTTCGGCCGACATCATCAACTCCCTGCCGCTGAACACGGTCAAGTTCCACCAGCTCCAGATCTTCCGCGACACGCCCATGGCCGCCGACTGGGCGCAACACCCCGAACGGTACCGTTTCCGTACGCTGGACGAATACCTCGACCTCTTCATCCGCATCCTGCAGCGGCTTCGCCCCGACCTGGTCGTGGAACGCTTTGCCGGCGAGGCCCCGCCCCGCTACCACTGCGGCCCCACGTGGGGACTGATCCGCAACGAGCAGCTGCTCGCCCGGCTCGAAAAACGGCTGCGCGAAACCGGCTCCTATCAGTCACAGTTCTGGCAGGGGTGAGCCGCCTCCGGCCGCGTGCCGGTCCGCTCCGGACGTCGCCCCGCCGCCTGCAGCCGCCGCCGGTAGAGGGCCGGAGAACAACCGTAGGCTGCCCGGAAGCGCTTCACCAGGTAACTGGCATCGGTATACCCCATGCGGCAGGCAATCTCCTTGATGCTCAATTCCGTTTCAGCCACCAGGCGCTCACTCTCCGCCATGCGGGTGCGGACGATGTAATGCTGGAGACTCTCCTGAAAGTGGGTGCGGAAATAACGCCCCAGGTAATTCGGCGAGAGCCGGAAAACCCTGCACAACGCCTCAACCCGCAGACGCTCCGGAAAACGGATGTTGCTCCGGACATACTGCAACAGCTCCACCTCGCGGTCCGCCATCCGTCCGTCCGCTCCGCCGGCATCGGGTACGTTGCGGGCGACCAGCGCAATGACACAGTCGAGCCACTGCTGCAACAGAAAATCCGCATAGCCGCCCGTCCGCTCCGCTTCGCCGGCAATCAGCGCCATCTGCCCGTCCATCAGGGCCTCGTCCCCCTCCCGGAAGGGAATCCGCAACGACGCACCGACCGAACGCAGGGCATGCTCGGCATAGACGCCGAGCCGGTCGGCCGCATACCCCTCGGTGAAACGGAGAAACACATAGCGGCTCCGCGTGGCAATGACAAAACAATGGACCCGGTCGGGCGGAATGAGAAACAGTTCCCGTGCGCCGTACCGGGTCTCGTGACACTGCCCGTCGGGACCGTAACTGCGGAAATGCCCCGTTCCCTCGACCACATAGGCCAGTTCAAAGAAGGCGTGGCTGTGCTCCTCGATCGGAAACACCTCGTGCTCCCGGATCAGAATTTCGGTACGATGACCGAGATGTTCCTTCCACATGGTCGGATAGTTACAATGATTTGCCGTGAAAATACCATTTTATTTCGAATACGCCCTCTATTTTTGCCGACAAAATCACATCCGTCATGAACATCGCCAAACTCAAGGGCCACAGCTCCATGCTGGGTGCCAACGTCATGTGGGGCCTGATGTCGCCCGTAGCCAAATACATCATGATCGGCGGCGCCATCACACCGCTGGTCGTCTCCGAACTGCGCATCGGCGGCGCCATGATCCTTTTCTGGCTGGTTTCGTTCTGCTTCAAGCCCGAACGGGTCGCCCCGAAGGACATGTTGAAACTCTTTGCTGCCTCCCTGCTGGCCATCGTCTTCAACCAGGGCAGTTTCATCTTCGGCGTAGGACTCACCTCGCCGGTCGACGCCTCGATCATCACCACCAGCATGCCGCTGCTGGCCATGGTGCTGGCCGCCATCTTCCTGAAGGAGCCGATCACCGGCAAGAAACTGGCCGGCATCGCCGCCGGAGCCTGCGGCGCCCTGCTCCTCATCCTCGGCAGCAGCCACGGCGCGGAGCGCACCGCCGGAGCCAACTACATCTGGGGCGACCTGCTCGTGCTGACGGCCCAGTTGAGCTATGCCCTCTACATTGTCCTCTTCAAGAATTTCGTGAGCCGCTACTCTCCGGTAACCATCATGAAATGGATGTTCACCTACGCCTTCGTCTGCACGCTGCCCTTCTCCTACCGCAGCCTCGCCACGACGGAGTGGAGCGCGCTGGACGCCTCGTTCATCGGCGGCCTGGTCTTCATCGTGGCCGGCAGCACCTTCCTGAGCTACCTGCTGGTCATCATCGGACAGAAAAACCTGCGTCCGACGGTAGCCGGCATGTACAACTACGTCCAGCCGCTGGTGGCCAGCATCGTGGCCGTCTGCTGGGGCATGGACTCCTTCAATCTCACCAAGGCCATTTCGGTCGTGCTGATCTTCGGCGGCGTATGGCTCGTCACGACCAGCCCCAGCCGGCAGGATCTCGAAGCCGCCGCAGCGAAAGCCGCTGCCGGATCGACCGACACGGCTCCGGCCGCCGAACCGGATACAACCGGCAGCGACCGGGCCTGACCCCCGACCGCAACCAAACAAAAAGGGCGGCTCCATGCGGAGTCGCCCTTCATTGTTCCGTCGCGGGGGACGGAGCCTATTTGTTCTGATGCTCGGCAGCCAAACGGGCTTCGTAGTCCTTGTCCGACACGTGCGGCATCTCCTTCTGATACTCGCCCTTGAGCAGTTTCTCGCGGCAGGCCTCGAAGCAGTCGAGCGTGTACTGCACGTCCTCGAGCGTGTGGGCAGCCGTCGGAATGATACGCAGGATCAGTTCGCCCTTCGGGATCACGGGGTAGGTCACCACCGAGCAGAAGAGGTTGAACCGCTCGCGCAGGTCATACACGAGGTTGGTGGCTTCGTTCACGCCGCCCTTCATATAGACGGGCGTCACGGGCGACTGGGTGCCGCCGATGTCGAAGCCACGCTCCTTGAAGCCGGCCTGCAGGGCACGGGTGATCTCCCACAGTTTCTCGCGGAATTCGGGATGCGCTTCGATCAGCTCCAGACGCTTGAGCGCACCGATCACCATCGGCATCGGCAGACTCTTGGCGAACTGCTGCGAACGCATGTTGTAACGGAAATAGTTGATCAGATAAGGATCGCCCGACACGAATGCGCCGATGCCGGCCATCGATTTGGCAAAGGTGTTGAACAGCACGTCTACACCGTCCACGCAGTTGAGGTGGTGTGCGGTACCGCGGCCGTTCGGACCCATCGTACCGAAACCGTGCGCGTCATCGACCAGGAAGGTGAAGTCGAAATCCTTCTTCATGGCCACGATCTCGTCGAGCTTGCCCAGGTCGCCCTTCATGCCGAATACGCCTTCGGTGATGACCAGCACGCCGCCGCCCGTCTCCTTGGCCACCTCGGTGGCACGGCCCAGCTCGATGCGCAGGCGCTCCATGTCGTTGTGCGGGAAGACAAAGCGTTTGCCCATGTGCATGCGCAGACCGTCGATAATGCAGGCGTGCGCCTCGGAGTCGTAAACGACCACGTCACGACGGGTGAGCAGACAGTCGATGATCGAGATCATGCCCTGGTAGCCGAAGTTGAGCAGGAAGGCATCCTTCTTGCCGACGAACTTGGCCAGGCGACGCTCCAACTCCTCATGGTATTTCGTCTGGCCGCTCATCATGCGGGCTCCCATCGGAGCCGCCATGCCGAACTCGGCCGCTCCCTTGGCATCCGCTTCGCGGACTTCGGGGTGGTTGGCCAGGCCGAGATAGTTGTTGAGGCTCCAGTTGAGCACCTCCTTGCCACGGAATTTCATGCGCGGACCGATTTCACCCTCCAGCTTGGGGAATGCGAAATAGCCGTGCGCATAATCCATATACTGCCCGATGGGCCCTCCGGAATTTTTCCGGATTCGCTCTAAGATATTCACGTCGTCTATGTTTTGGATTCTTGAAAAATCGTCCGTACCTTTCCGTAAGGAAAAGGAAACGTACAAAATTAGCCATAATTACCGAAAGTAGGAGAAAATGCAATCTGATTCTCCGCAAACACACCTAATATTTTTAGTATATTAGCGCTCAAAAAGCAGGGATTATGAACATATTCAGTTTTACGGCTCATTTCGGTTCGGAGGAAGATT
>DXCC01000021.1 GCA_019116245.1 Candidatus Tidjanibacter faecipullorum | reverse complement strand
ACCTGTTCCCGGACGAATGAAAAAATCTTCATTGGCAGGCCCTGCCAATGAAGTAACAGATAAATTGATATATTTGCAAAACTAAGAGGTCTGAAGGCTTACTCCGGACACACTGTTTGAAACACTACCTTGTGCCTCAACACGAACAACTATGGAATCTATACACGGAAATACCAAAAACTGGCAGCGGTCGGTCTATGTGCGGCCGCTGGTGGAACAATTGGAAATACAACCGGAACAGGGCATGGCCCAGTCCTTCGGCGAAGCAGGCGCAGCCGGTGACGACCTGGTGACGGACGATACGGATCTGAACTGGTAGCGGATATGGGCGTAGGACATGACAGGGCGCTGAAAATCGGCGTTGTGGCCCTTGCGGGGCTGGTTTGCGTTACGGCCTGCAGCCGGCCGGAGCGGATGGCAGAAGCGCAGCCGGTGCGGATTGTGGCCGGAGCCTGGTCCGGTGAGGCGGAAAGCCGGGTGATGTACGACGGAGACCGGGGACGGGTCAGCTGGACGAAAACGGACCGGCTGGCCGTGGCAGCCTGCGAAGCGGGCGGCCGGGTCAGTGACGGCGGGGTGCGCTGGCGCTGCTTCCTTCAGTCGGAGGCGTATCCGTTTGATCCCGATTACCTCTTGTTCGAGGGCGAGGCCCTGGGTACGCCGGGCAGCCGTCAGGCGTTGTATGCCTTCTATCCGTACGATCTGCTGACGGCGCCGGACGAGGACGCTTTCCGGTTTCCGGCCGGGCAGCAATGGGTGGCGGGATCATTCGATCCGGCGGCCGTGGTGATGTGTTCGGCTCCGGTGATGGCCGAACTGCCGGAGAGCGGAACCCTGCACACGTCGGCTTTCCGGTTCCGTCACCATACGGGGTATCTGCGGCTGTTGTTTGAGGGACTGCCGGCCGAGGCGGCCGATGAACAGGTCGTGGCGGTCGAACTGGCTGCCGCCGAACAACCCGTAGCCGGTGTGTACCATCTGGCCATCGACGATGAGGCGGGAACCTGGTCCATGACACCGGGCGCCGAGACGACCGATCGGCTGACGGTCGATTTTTCGGCGGCACGATTGACGGTCGGCGAACTGACCGAATGCTGGTTTGCCATGATGCCCGCTACGTATGAAACGGTGATACTGACCATCCGGACCGCTTCGGGTGGGACATTGACCATGGAACGCGGCGGTCTGCCGATCCGTTCGGGGGTGGTGAAGGTGCAGACGCTCCGTTTCCGTGACAGTGACCGGTACGATCCGGTGCAGGTCATGGCGGTGGATGCCGGAACACTGACCACCGGAACCGTGTACGGTTCCGGGTCGGCTGAACTGGACGGCGTGACCCTCTGTTATGAGCGGTTGCGGCAGGTGCCCGACGGGGAGGAGACCTGGCTTGATCTGGCAACCCAGACGGGAACATTGTATAATACGACACCTGTTCCGGGAGCCATTCAGCGGATCGAGGTGGATTTCGCCACGGCGCTCGGAGCCCGCTATACGACGGTGACGATCGGTGCCACGCCGGAAGGCGGTACGTCAGCCGGCGGAGCGTCGGAAGGGGTCAATACCTTTGAGGCCGGTGACGCAGCGTCCCGCTATTTTCGGATTGCCCATACGGGCACATTGCAGTCGGCCCGGATCCGCAGCATCCGCATCTGGTATCGCTGACGACGGAAGGAGACAGTAAGAAAATGACCCGGAAAACCGAATGGTTTCCGGGTCATGTTGTTTTTATGGATAGGGATGCCTCAGAAGCGCAGACCCATGCAGACATAGCAGCAGACAGCGTCACGGAACGTGTTGGTCAGGGACTGGTAGTAGCGTACACCGATGCCGACGATCGGACGGAACGGAATGTAGTAGTTGGGACTCCACTTCACGCCGAGTTCATAGTAGAGCGACTGAGGGGTTTGGTTCATCAGCGGGGTACTCAGCACGGCTCCGGAAACCGTAAAGACGTCCTCATCCCAATGGAAGTCGTAACCGGCCGTCACGCCGAGGCGGAAGTCACCGCCGAAGTTGTTCTTGATACCGGTCAGCTGATTCTTATAGAGTTCGCAAGAGAGGTTGATCGGAATGCCGACAAACCAGTTGCGGGTGATCGAGTAGGTAGGAATCAGCGAAGCGCCAAACTCTCGGAACGGATTCGTCTCGCTGTAGTTGGTGCTCATTTCCATGTAGGCCATGAAGCTGAACTTCTGGTACGGGGTGTTGTTTTGTTGTGCCATGGTTGTCGTAGCTCCCAACAGGCACAGCAGGGCGATGAGGTAACGTTTCATACGCGGTTAGTGTTAGAGTGAATCTATTGTTCAGGTAGCAAAACATATGCCATATAGGTTTTTTGATACAATAAAAAATCCCCCGTACCGTGCTTTTGGGGCATGATACGGGGGATTGGCTATGAAAAAGATATCGGAGGTTGTCCGACAGAGCGGTTTTAGTTCCGGTAGGTCAAGGCATCGTTCGCCATGTCGATGACGATCGGGCGCTCCTTGTCCACTTCGCCGGCGAGGATCTTCTTCGAGAGATCGTTCACCACGTAACGCTGGATCGTACGTTTTACCGGACGGGCACCGTACATCGGATCGTAACCGTGGTCGGCCAGCCAGTGTTTGGCCGCGTCGGTTACCTGCAGCTCGATGCCGTTCGAAGCCAGCATGCGGGTCAGGGCGCGGATCTGGATCCCGACAATCTCGAAGACGTTCCGACGGGTCAGCGGCGTGAACATCACGATCTCGTCGATACGGTTCAGGAACTCCGGTTTGAGCGTCTGTTTCAGCATGTCGATCACCTCGTTGCGGGTGCGGTCGATCGTCTCCTGCGGGATCTTGTCGCCGTCGTACCCTTTCGAGAAGTTCTCCATGATGAGGTGCGAACCCATGTTGGAGGTCATGATGATGATCGTGTTGCGGAAATCGACCGTACGACCCTTGTTGTCGGTCAGACGACCGTCATCAAGCACCTGCAACAGGATGTTGAAGACATCCGGATGGGCTTTCTCGATCTCGTCGAGCAGCACGACCGAGTAGGGTTTGCGTCGTACCGCCTCGGTGAGCTGGCCGCCCTCGTCGTAACCGACGTATCCGGGAGGCGCACCGATCAGTCGCGATACGGAGTGACGCTCCTGGTATTCGCTCATGTCGATACGGGTCATCATCGTCTCGTCGTCGAAGAGGAATTCGGCCAAAGCCTTGGCCAGCTCCGTCTTGCCGACACCCGTCGTACCGAGGAAGATGAACGAACCGATCGGCCGGTGGGCGTCCTGCAGACCGGCACGCGACCGGCGCACGGCATCGGCGATGGCCGTGATGGCCTCGTCCTGGCCCACTACCCGTTTGTGGAGTTCATCCTCCAGGTGGAGCAGTTTCGTCCGCTCGCTCTCCAGCATGCGGCTGACGGGAATGCCCGTCCATTTGGCAACCACTTCGGCGATATCTTCCGCATCGACCTCCTCCTTGATCATCGAGCCGTGCGAAGCGTTGGCGCTCTTCAGCTCCTGCTGTAGGGTGGCGTTCTGCTGCTCGGCGTCACGGATCTTGCCGTAGCGAATCTCGGCCACCAGACCGTAATCGCCGTTACGCTCCGCTTCGATGGCCTGCTGTTTGAGCTGCTCGATCAGTTCCTTGTTCTTCTGGATCTTGTCGATCATGCCCTTTTCAGTCTGCCATTTGGCCCGCAGTTCGCTGCGCTGGGCGTTGAGGTCGTCGATTTCGCGCGTCAGTTCCTCGATGCGCTTCTCGTCGCCCTCGCGGCGGATGCCTTCGCGTTCGATCTCCAGCTGACGTACCTTACGGTCGAGGTTGTCGATGTCCTCCGGCACGGAGTTCATCTCCAGACGCAACCTTGCGGCTGCCTCGTCCACCAGGTCGATCGCCTTGTCGGGCAGGAAACGCGAGGTGATGTAACGGTGCGAGAGCTCGACGGCCGCAACGATGGCCTCGTCTTTGATCCGCACCTTGTGGTGGTTCTCGTAACGCTCCTTCAGACCACGCAGGATCGAGATGGCGTCGGTCGTCGAAGGCTCGTCGATCATCACCTTCTGGAAACGACGCTCCAGCGCCTTGTCCTGCTCGAAGTATTTCTGGTACTCGTCGAAGGTCGTGGCACCGATCGTACGCAGTTCGCCTCGTGCCAGGGCCGGTTTCAGGATGTTGGCCGCATCCATGGCGCCCTCGCCCTTGCCGGCGCCCACGAGGGTGTGGATCTCATCGATGAAGAGCAGGATCTCGCCCTCGGAGGAGATCACCTCCTGTACGACGCCTTTGAGTCGCTCCTCGAATTCGCCTTTGTATTTCGCACCGGCAACCAGCGCACCCATGTCGAGCGAGAAGATCTGTTTGCTCTTCAGGTTCTCGGGCACGTCGCCGTTGACGATACGGTGGGCGATGCCTTCCGCGATGGCCGTTTTACCGACACCTGCCTCGCCGACCAGAATAGGATTGTTCTTGGTACGGCGCGAAAGGATCTGCAGCACACGGCGGATCTCCTCGTCACGACCGATCACGGGATCGAGTTTGCCGCTGCGCGCCATCTCGTTCAGGTTGATGGCATACTTGCCCAGCGCATCGAAGACCTGGTCGGAGGTCTGGCTGTCGATCGAACCGCCCTTGCGGATCTCCTTGATGGCGGCGATCAGCTCCTTTTCCGACACGCCGCTGCCTTTCAGCAGACGGGCAATGTCGCCGCCGTCGGCCAGCAGACCGAGCAGCAGGTGCTCGACCGAAGCGAACTTGTCGGCGAAGGTGGTCGTGTAGTCGACCGCTTTCTGAATGACACGCGTGGAGGCTTGCGAGAAGTAGTTTTCACCGCCTCCAGAAACCTTCGGCAGGCTGTTGATAACGCGCTGCACCTCGTTGCGCAACGGCGCAACGTTCACGCCGATTCGTTTCAAGAGGTAGGCGTCCAGCGAGTCATCCTCGGCGATCAGGGCCGAAAGGATGTGCGCCGGCTCCACCGCCTGATTGGAAGCGGCCGCAGCCGCAGAGAGAGCCGCCTGCAGGGCCTCCTGCGCTTTGATGGTTAACGTGTTGATGTTCATATATGGCTTGTTTGTTTTTGTTTGTCGTATTGCTGACCGGTCCGACGACCGGCTCTTTCAGGAGATGCAAATTGCTTGCCAAAACAGGCTACTGTCAATTTGTCATAAGGGTTGGCAGATAAAAAAAACGGGTGAAAGCCGGTCGCAGGGTTGATCTGACGGGACAGATGCTATCTTTGCGGCTCGGTAGATTTTTTTTTGTGTGTCATGAAAAAAAGTTTGATTGCCCTCGCGTTCGGTACCCTCGGACTGGGCATCGCCGAATTTATCATGATGGGCATTCTGCCCGACGTGGCCGCCGATCTGGGCATCTCCATTCCCACGGCCGGCCATCTGGTTTCGGCCTATGCCATCGGGGTGTGTGTCGGTGCTCCGCTGCTGGTGCTGGCCCGCCGGTGCCAGTTGAAACATATCCTGCTGGTGCTGGCCGGCATCATCATCACCGGTAACCTCTGTGCCGCGCTCTCCCGCAGCTACGGCATGCTGCTGGCGGCACGTTTCATCTCCGGTCTGCCCCACGGCGCCTATTTCGGCGTCGGATCGATCGTGGCCGACAAGCTGGCCGACCGGGGCAAGTCCTCCCAGGCCGTTTCGATCATGGTGGCCGGCATGACCATCGCCAATCTGTTCGGCGTGCCGCTCGGCACGGCTCTCAGTTCGCAGATTTCGTGGCGGCTTCCCTTCCTGCTGGGGGGGCTGCTGGGGGTAGCCATCCTCTATTTCATCTGGCGGTGGGTGCCGCAGGTTGAGAAGCTGCCCGATACGGGGTTCCGCGGTCAGTTCCGGTTTCTCCGCACGCCGGCGCCGTGGCTGCTGCTCGGCGCCACGATGCTCGGCAACGGCGGCGTCTTCTGCTGGTACAGCTATGTCAGTCCCATGCTGACCCAGGTGTCGGGATTCGCACCCTCCAGTCTGACCTTTCTGATGGTACTGGCCGGTTTCGGCATGGTGGCCGGCAATCTGACGGGCGGCCGTCTGGCCGACCGCTATACGCCCGGTCGCGTGGCCGCCGTCCTGCAGGGGATGCTGGCCCTGGTGCTGACCGGCATCTTTTTCGGAGCCGCCATTCCCTGGCTGGCGGTGCTGTTGATGTGTCTCTGCACATTCGGCCTGTTCGGTGTCTCCAGCCCCCAGCAACTGTTGCTGATCCGTTATTCCAAGGGCGGTGAACTGCTCGGAGCGGCCAGCGTGCAGGTGGCCTTCAACCTTGGCAATGCGCTGGGTGCCTTCTGCGGCGGACTGCCCCTGGCAGCGGGTCTGGACTACCGTTATCCGGCCCTGCTGGGTGCGCCGTTCGCGCTGCTCGGGTTTTTCCTGTTGTTTGTTTTCGTCCGGAAATACGAAAACAAATAATTGGCCGTTGCTCTTGTCGGGACGGCGGATTCCTCCCTGTTGCAAAGCATCGGACGAGTTTTTCGTAAAATTTGTCGCTATTATGGGTAATAACCCGAATAACCCGTAACTTTGTAGGGTGGTAATTGAGGGTTGTCCCTCTATTTTTTGTATATTGGAGATGGATTACGGGCCGTCTCCGTACGGCATGCCATGCGATATACCTATCACGAAAAACATATGAAACGTTTCGTCCTCCTCTTTGCCCTGCTCGCTGCGGGCGCCTCCTGCCGGGCGCAGGTGGTCACGCTCGACGAGTGCCAGCAGTTCGCCCAGGAGAATTATCCGGTCATCGCCCAACAGGAGCTGATCGAAAAACTGGCCGAGTTCAACGTGTCGAACGCCCGCCGGAACTGGCTGCCGCAGATCTCCGTGTCGGCCATGGCCTCCTATCTGTCGCAGGTGCCCGAGATTCCCGCCAGTCTCCAGTCGCTGCTGGCCATCGGCAATGTGGATGTGGGCTCCTTTTCGCACGGCCTCTACGGAGCGTCCGTGCAGGTCAAGCAGCCCATCTGGGACGGCGGCCTGATCGGTGCGCAGGTGGCGGCTGCCAAAGCCGAGGGCGAGGTGTCGCGCCGAAACTGGGAGGCGGAGATGTATGCGGTCCGCGAGCGGGTCAATCAGCTCTATTTCGGTACGCTGCTCCTGCAGGAGAACATCGGCCTTGCCGATCTGCTCATTGCCGATCTGGAGCGCAACTACCGGATGCTCGAATCCATGCAAACCTTCGGTACGGCTGACCGGAACGATCTGGATCAGCTGCGGGTCGAAATTCTCGGAGCCCGGCAACAGCGGGCCCAGCTCGTGTCGTCCCGCGCCGTCTATCTGGCCATGCTGGGCGTGATGACCGGCCAGCCCTTTACGGAGGAGACTCGGCTGGAGCGTCCCGTGGCCGTCGATCTGTCGCAGAGCACGGGGGACAAACGTCCCGAAATGGCCTTGCTGGATGCCCAGCAGCAGTTGCTGGATGCCCAGCGTCGGGCCGTGCGGGCCAGCGTGATGCCCCAGATCGGCGCATTCGCCTGGGGCATGTACACCAATCCCGGCCCCGATATCTTCCGCAGCATGAAGGATCACTGCTACTGGTCGCCCTATGTGTTTGCCGGCGTGAGCCTGTCGTGGAACATCGGCGGATTCTACACCAAGAAGAACCGCATGGCGCAGATTGCGCTGAACGAACGCCGGCTGGAGTCGCAGCGGGAGACCTTCCTCTACAACATCCGGCTGCAGAGCATGCAGGAGCGTGCCGCCATTGCCGAGATGCAGGAGGTGATGCGCTACGACGAGGAGATCATTGCCCTGCGGGAGTCGATCCGACGGCGCACGGAGGCCAGCGTGAAGAACGGCGAGGCCAGCGTGAACGATCTGCTGCGCGACATGAATGCCGAAGACCGTGCCCGTCAGAACAAGGCGGCCCACGAGGTGGAGTGGCTGAAGAACATTTACGATCTGAAATATACCGTCAATGAATAGACACAATATTATGAACCTGACAACCAAACACGGCGTCGTGCTGCTGGCTTCGCTTCTGCTGACCGCAACGGCCTGTAACCGCAATCGCAGCCAGTATGATGCGACGGGAAACTTTGAAGCCACGGAGGTGATCGTCTCCAGTGAGGTGAACGGACGGATCCTTGCCTTCCCCGTTTCCGAGGGGGATGTGCTGACGGCCGGCGCGGAAGCCGGACTGATCGACTCCACCCAGCTGCATCTGCAGCGGCTCCAGATCGAGAGCAACATCCGCGCCCTGCGCAGCAGCCGTCCCGACGTGGAACAGCAGCTGGCCCCGCTGGAGGAACAGCTGGCCAAGCAGCGGCGTGAAAAGCAGCGGGTGGAGAACCTGCTGCAGGCGGACGTGACCACCGAGAAACAGCTCGACGACATCTCGTCGGCCATCTCCGTGCTGGAGAAACAGCTCGATGCCCAGCGGACTTCGCTGCAGAATTCGGTGACGAGCATCGACGCCCAGATTGCGGCGGCCGAAGCACAGCTCGGTCAGCTGGAGGAGCAGTTGGCCAAATGCCGCATCACTTCGCCGATCGACGGCACGGTGCTGGCGAAATATGCCCAGGCGGGCGAACTGGCCATTGCCGGCAAGCCGCTGATGAAGGTGGCCGACGTGGCGCACATCTACCTGCGGGCCTACCTGCTCTCGTCCCAGCTGGCCAACGTGAAGCTGGGACAGCCGGTCAAGGTCTATGCCGATTTCGGCAAAGGTTCCGTACGCACCTACGAGGGTACGGTGACGTGGATCTCCGATCAGAGCGAATTTACGCCCAAGAACATCGTGACGGCCGATGACCGCGCCAACATGGTCTATGCCGTCAAGATTGCGGTGCCGAACGACGGCTACCTCAAGATCGGCATGTACGGCGGCATCAATTTCTGAGCGCCATGGCTGCGGTAACCGTTGAAAATATTACCAAACGGTACGGTGATACGGTCGCGCTGGACGGCGTCAGCTTCGAAGTGGAACCGGGTGAACTGTTCGGCATCATCGGCCCCGACGGCGCCGGCAAGACTTCTCTGTTCCGGATCATCGCCACGCTGATTCTGGCCGATAGCGGTACGGCCACTGTGCTCGGCTTCGACGTGGTGAAGGACTACAAGGAGCTGCGCAAGCGGATCGGCTACATGCCGGGCCGCTTCTCGCTCTATCAGGACATGACCGTCGAGGAGAACCTGGCCTTTTTCGCATCCGTGTTCGGAACGACGATCGAGGCCAACTACCACCTGGTGGAGGGAATCTACAAGTTTCTGGAGCCCTTCAAAAAACGTCGGGCGGGCAAACTGTCGGGCGGCATGAAGCAGAAACTGGCCCTTTGCTGTGCGCTGATCCACAAACCCGACATCCTCTATCTGGACGAGCCGACGACGGGCGTTGATCCCGTTTCGCGCAAGGAGTTCTGGGAGATGTTGAAGCAGCTCCAGCAGGAGGGGATCACGATCATCGTCTCGACGCCCTACATGGATGAAGCCAATCTGTGTGACCGGATCGCTCTCATTCAGGAGGGACGCTTCATGCAGATCGACACGCCGCAGCGGATCCGGAGCGGCTATTCCGCGCTCCTGTGGGTGGTGCGGACCAACCGGATGCACAGCCTGTTGAACGACGTGCGGGCCTTTCCGGGAGTGGACTACGGCTATGCCTTCGGCGAGACGCACCATTTCGTGGCCGGGGAGGGTTTCGATCCGGAGGGGCTGAAGCGCTACCTGCGCGATCTGGGGCACGGCGACATTGTGCTCTATCCCGGCGAAGCGACCATTGAAGATTGTTACATGTTGCTGGCCAAACAATAGGTATGGAAGAGGAGATCGTCATACATGCCGAAGAGCTGACCAAAACCTTCGGCACCTTTACGGCCGTCGATCACATCTCGTTCGATGTCCGCCGGGGCGAAGTGTTCGGCTTCCTCGGGGCCAACGGCGCGGGCAAGACGACTGCCATGCGCATGCTGTGCGGCTTGAGCCGGCCCACGTCGGGCATTGGCACGGTGGCCGGTTACGACATTGTCCGTCAGGCCGAGAAGATCAAGCGCAATATCGGCTACATGAGCCAGAAGTTCTCGCTCTACGAGGACCTGCGCGTGTGGGAGAACATCCGCCTCTATGCCGGCATCTACGGCATGCACGACCGGGAGATCGCCGAGAAGACGGATGCCCTGCTCGAGCGGCTCCACTTCACCCGCGAGCGCAACACGATGGTGAGCCAACTGCCGCTCGGCTGGAAACAGAAACTGGCCTTCTCGGTCTCCATTTTTCACGATCCGGCCATTGTCTTCCTCGACGAGCCGACCGGCGGTGTGGATCCCTACACGCGGCGTCAGTTCTGGGAGATGATCTACGAGGCGGCCGACCGGGGCATCACCGTGTTCGTGACGACGCACTACATGGACGAGGCGGAGTATTGCGACCGGGTGTCGATCATGGTGGACGGCCGCATCGAGGTGCTCGACACGCCCGGCAACCTGAAGGAACGGTTCGGCGCCCGTTCGATGGACGAAGTGTTCCACAGCCTGGCCCGCAAGGCAACCCGTTCGGAATAAACCGGTCACAGAGAGAAGATGAAGCAGTTCGGAGCATTTATCAAAAAGGAGTTTTACCACATTCTGCGTGACCGGCGGACGGTGCTGATCGTGCTGGTCATGCCGGTTGTGCTGATCGTGCTGTTCGGATTCGCCCTCTCCACCGAGGTGCGCAACGTGGACATCGCGATTCTGACGCCCGAACCGGACCGGACGATCGAACAGATTGCCGACCGGCTCGACGCCAGCGAATATTTCACCGTCCGGCAGTGGCTGCGGACGCCTGACGAGATCGACCGGGTGATGAAATCGGGCGAGATCCAGATGGTCATCGCCTTCGGTCCCCATTTCTCGGGCAACGTCCTCACGCCCGACGGATCGCAGATGCAGCTGGTGGTCGATGCCAGCGACTCGAACATGGCCCAGAGCTACGTCTCCTATGCGAGCGGCATCATTGCGGATTTCAGCCGCGAACTGGCCGCGACGGGCGGCGGACAGGGCATCGAAACGCAGGTGCAGTTCCTCTACAATCCCCAGATGAAGTCGGCCTACAATTTCGTGCCGGGCATCATGGGCCTCATCATGATGCTGATCTGCGCCATGATGACCTCCATTTCGATCGTGCGGGAGAAGGAGATGGGTACGATGGAGGTGCTGCTCGTCTCGCCCGTGCGTCCGGTCTATATCGTCGTGTCGAAGATGGTGCCCTACTTCGTGCTCTCGTGCATCAATCTGCTCACCATCCTGCTGTTGTCGGTCTTCGTGCTGAAGGTCCCCGTGGCGGGCAGTCTGGCCGCGCTGGGGCTCGTGTCGCTGATCTACATCATCACCAACCTGTCGCTCGGCCTGCTCATCTCCACGATGGCCCAGCAGCAGGTGATCGCGCTGATGTTTTCCGGCCTGCTGCTGATGGTGCCGGCCATCGTGCTTTCGGGCATGGTCTTTCCCGTGGAGAGCATGCCGCCCCTGCTGCAGGCCATCTCCTGCATCGTACCGCCGAGATGGTACATCTCGGCCGTGCGCAAGTTGATGATTCAGGGCCTGCCGCTGATCTATGCGTGGAAGGAGACCGTCATTCTGATCTCCATGGCCGTCGTGCTGATCGCCGCCAGTTTGAAACTGTTGAACAATCGTCTGGAATAAGATGGTAATCAAATATTTGCTCGAGAAAGAGTGGAAGCAGTTGTTCCGGCACAAGTTTATGCCGAAACTGGTCATCTTCTTCCCGCTGATGATCATGATTTTCATGCCGTGGGCAACCACGCTGGACATCCGTGACATCAACACGGCGATTGTCGATCACGACGTGACCGAAACGTCGCGCCGTTTCACGCGGACGATCAACGCCTCCTCCTATTTCCTGCTGCAGGATGTGGTCTCCGGCTACGACGAGGCCATCGACATGATGGAGTTCGGCGATGCCGATCTCATCATCGAGATTCCGACCGGCTTCGAACAGGAGTATGCCGAGACGGGAACGGCCAACATCCTGGTGGCGATCAATACCGTGAATACGACCAAGGGCGTGCTGGGCCGGGCCTACATCCAGATGCTGGCGGCCCAGTTCCCGCCGGCCGTGGACAATACCTCCGCCGTTGCGGTACCGGCACCGAAGATGGAGCTGCTGGTCAAGAACATGTACAATCCGCTGCTCGACTACAAGTACACGATGATTCCCGGCCTGATGGTGGTGGTGATCCTGCTGCTGTGCGGTTTCATGCCGGTGGCCAACGTCGTGCAGGAGAAGGAGCTGGGCACGATCGAGCAGATCAACGTGACGCCCGTGTCGAAATTTTCGTTCATCCTGGCCAAACTGATCCCCTACTGGATCATCGGTCTGCTGGCCATGACGCTCTCCGTGCTGCTGGCATGGCTCATCTACGGGCTGACTCCGGCCGGCAGCCTCTGGACAATCTACTTCTTTACGATGCTCTTCATCCTGACCATGTCGGGCATGGGTCTGGTCATCTCGAACAACTCCTCCACCATGCAGCAGGCCACCTTCGTGATGCTCTTCTTCGTGATGATCTTCCTGCTGATGTGTGGCCTCTTCACGCCGGTGCGCAGCATGCCCGACTGGGCGCAGTACATTGCTTCGGTGACGCCGACCCTCTATATGGTCGATGCCATGCGAAACATCTATCTGAAGGGTAGCGGGCTGGCCGATCTGACGACCGACTGGGTGGCGCTCGTCATCATGACCGTCGTGTTGAATGTCTGGGCAATTCTCAGTTACCGCAAGAGCAGCTAAGTAGCCGTCGAAGGATAAAACAGCGAGGAGCCGTTGCATGGCAACGGCTCCTCGTTTGTTTTCGGACCGGACGCATCGCCACGCCTAATGGCGGAAGCGGGCCGTCTTGCGGCGAATGAGCCGCACGCAGGGGTCGGGCATGCCGGTGCAGAAGGGGATGAAAAGGCGGTTGTACCAGCCGGGGACAATGTGGCGCCGGCGGGCAAAGAGGGCGCGCAGCGCCTTTCGGGCCACCTTTTCGGGAGTCATCAGCACGCCGAGCCGACAGCCGAGCCGTTGCAGGCCGCGGCTCAGTCCGTAGAAGTCGGTGGCCACGCCGGCGGGCGAAATGGCCGTGACGCCTACGTTCCGTTCGCGCATCTCCTTGGCGAAGGCGATCGAGAAGGAGCGGACGTAGGCCTTGGTCGAACTGTAGAGGGCAATGCCCGGCCAGGGCATCCACAGCGAGTAGGAGGCCATGTTGAGGATATAGCCGCCCCCGTCGGCTGCCATCTCCTCGCCGAAGAGGCGGCACAGCATCGTCACCGTGCGCATGTGCAGGCACAGGATGCGGTCGATCCGTTCCGGTGCCGTGTCCAGTATGTCGTTGTAGATGAAGGTTCCGGCATCGTTGACCAGCACGTGGGGGCGTATGGCGGCTTCCCGGCACCGTTCGAAGAGCGCTTCGGCCGCACCCGGCACCGCCAGGTCCATCGGGCAGCAGCGCGCCTGCACGCCGCAGGTCTCCCGCACGCTGCGGGCGGCCGTCTCGAGCTGTTCGGCATCCCGGCTGACCATGAAGAGGTCGTAGCCCCGGGCGGCCAGTCCGCGGGCCAGTGCCAGTCCGATGCCCGAACTGGCTCCCGTGACCACTGCCCAACGGCCGTTTCGTTCCGTCGTCTTGCTGTGCATGGCCTCCGGGTCAGTGGATCCGCTCCATCTCCCGCTTCAGGCAGTCGGGCAGGTCGGGAACATCCTTGTAGCACTTCATGTCGATCGTGTACATGCGGGCAATGCAGTAGTTCTTGTGCTCGCATCCGCAGCTGCAGGCCGGGTTTTCGTCGTCCTCCCGCATGCGGTTCACGAAGTCGGGCTGTGTGATCAGGGCACGGCCCATCTGTACGAACTCGAAACCGCTGTTGAGTACCGTTTCGATGTTGCCGCGGTTGACGATGCCGCCCACATAGACCAGCGGCAGCTTCAGCGCGGCGCGGAACCGCAGGGCATCCTCCAGGAAGTAGCACTCCTTGAAGGGAACGGTCGGAATCATCAGCCGGCCGGCTAGTTTCACGCCGAATTTCAGCCAGGGAATGTCCATGTAATAGGTCAGCGTGCGGATCGGCATCTGGCCGCGCATGACATACATCGGGGCGCGGCTCACGAAACCGCCGCTCAGCACCAGCGCATGGACGCCGAGTCCTTCCAGCGTGCGGGCAATTTCTATCCCCTCGTCGATCTCGATGCCGCCCCGGAAGCCGTCGCGCATGTTGGTCTTCACCAGCACGGCCATGTCGCCCCGCGCGGCCGTCATGGCTTCGCTGACGGCCATCTTCATGAAGCGCATCCGGTTCTCGAGCGAACCGCCGAACCGGTCCTTGCGGTGGTTGGTGTAGGGCGAGAGGAACTGGCTGAGCAGGTAGCCGTGGCCGGCATGGACCTCGACGGCGTCGAAACCGGCCTCCCGGGCCAGATTGACGGCCCGGCCGAAGGCGCGGGCGGTCTCCTCGATCTCATCGACCCGCATGCCGCGCACGAAGGTCGGGGAATAGATGTTCAGGCCGCTGCAGGCCGAAACGGGCGTTGTACCGGCCACGCTGCGTTTGGACATGTTGCCGCAGTGGCCGATCTGGATCGAAACGGCGGCGCCCTCCTTGTGGACGGCATCCGTGATGCGGCGCAGGTCGGGTACGATCTCCGGGCGCAGCCACAACTGGCGTTTGAAGGAGAGTCCGTTGCGCTGCACAGAGGCATAGGCGAGGGTCGTCATGCCGATGCCGCCGGCCGCTACGCTCGTGTGGTAGTCCTGGAGCATCTGTGTGGGAGCGTTGTTCTCGCACATGCTCTCGAAGGCGGCCGACCGGATCGTACGGTTGCGCAGGGTGAGCGGTCCGATCGACGCGGGAGTGAAAAGCAGGGAATCTTTCATGGCAATAGGTTAAAAGATAAACGGCAGAATGCATTTCCGGTGGAGCCGGGTGAAGGATTCGCCGAATTCGGTTTCGTAACGTTTGTGCAGGGCCACCGCACGCGGCGCGAGGTTCGCGAAGGTCCACAGGGCGAAGACGGCGCCCGACCACGACCAGGTCAGTACGGCAAAGCCGACCCATTCGACGAACTCGCCGAAATAGTTGGCCGAGCTGACGTACCGGAACATGCCGCCGTAGGGAATGCGGTGGACGGTTTCGCCGGGTCGGCGCAGGTGGCGGATGATGTAGTCCGACTGGATGTTGACCACCATGCCGAAGAGGAAGATGAGCGTGCCGATGATAAACTGCGGCGTGAGCAGCCAGTCGGGCGTGTAGCGGTCGGCCGGGGCGAGGTAGAAGATCCAGCCTCCCTGCATGAGGGCATTGATCGTGTTGAAGAGGATGCCCATGGCGATGATGGCGATGGGCATGCGCCCCTTGCCGCGCAGCAGGAACGGGAAGACGAAGGCCCGCTGGAAGTAGTGGATCTGGAACAGCAGCAGGAAGCAGAGCGGCGCCACCTCGAACCGGCGGTCGGAAAGCAGCCACAGCACCGTCATGAAGAGAAAGACGGGGGCTTCCATCACGAACCATCCCCAGCGGTTTGATATGGTGCGGCCCCAGCGGCGGTTCAGCAGCATGCCGTAACCGGCATCCACGAAAAAGAGGGCGATGAAAACGACAACGGCGAGGGCCGTCATGACCCACAACAGGATCGTATAGGCTTGCATGAGCATGACAATGGATTTATGCGGTTAGTTTTTTGAGGTTTTTTCATGTCCTGCGGCCGGCATGCGGCGTGTGCGGCGTGCCAGCAGCCGGTCGATGGCGTACAACAGGTAGGCCAGGAGCAGCATGCCCGCCAGGGCCACGGCGGCATTGCGGGCCACGACGGCGATGCCGTGGAGCTGGATGTCGATGAAGCCGTAGGGGTAGGGGCTCGACGTGCCGGCGATGTTGCCGGCAAAGGGAGCCCGGATCAGGATATACAGGAAGTAGGCGAGCGGCATCAGCAGCCAGGTCAGCGGGGCGGAGGGGCGCAGTCGTCCCTTCGGGCAGAGCAGCAGCCAGTCGCCGAGGGTCATCAGCGGCACGACGTAGTGCTGGATCATGTTCAGCACTGAGTAGAAGTCGCCGCCGTTGCCCATCCGGAAGGCCTCGGGACGCAGCACGAAGTGGTAGATCAGGAAGGTGACCGTGATGCAGAAGGTGACGGCCGCCTCCAGCCGGGGACGCCATGTGGCGACGCGTTTGCCCCGGGCCACCCGCCGGATGTTCAGCACCAGGGCGGTCAGGAAGTAGAGGAAGCAGACGGTGTTGCTGAGGACCGTATAGTAATTGAAGTCGCCCCACCGGCCGGCGGTCATGTGATACGAGAGTCCGTAGCCGCAGGCGATGACCAGCACGGCTTTCCAGAGGAGGAAAAACCAGTTCTTCCGGATATGCATAGGTTGTCGTGTAAAAATGAATCGGCCGGGGCCGCCCGCTTTGCGGTTCGTCTTCCGAACGGCAAAATTTCAATAAAGATACGATAAAACGGTGTGATCCGTACGAAGGGCGGCGGAATTTTTTGGAGGGGCGGTCGTCATATGCCCCGGACAAGCAGGCGGAGCCAGTTGGCGGCCAGCAGGACGAGCAGGGGAATCCAGACGATGCGCCGCTGCAGCAGGCGGTTGGTGTAGAGATAGAACCGCAGATAGGCTCGCCGACCCGTCACGCCGTCCCACACGAGCAGCGGGATCACCGTTGCCGCCAGGGCACACAGCACATAGCCGTTGGGGTTCAGCCGCAGGGCCTCGCCGAAATCGCCGCGAAGGATGGCCACGACGGCGCGTGTCGATCCGCAGGCTGGACAGGGCCATCCAGTGGCCAGCCGGAAGGGGCAGACGGTGGTTAGGGCGGACGGGGTCCAAAGCAAGGCTGCCGCCAGCCAAAGCAGGGCAATGGCCGACAGCAGCGCGGAGATGGTGTACAGATGCTTGGGAGGCATAAATAATTACGTTTTGCTATTGTTGCCGTTGTTGGCGGTTATTTTCTTTTGTCCTGAATAACAAGCGATATGCGATGCAAATATATGAAGTTTATTTGCCATTGTTTGCAGGTATTTGTTAAGTTTGTATGCAAATTGCACGCGCAACGTATGCAAACAGAGATCGTGTTATGTTCAGGTACTCAAAAGATAAAGTAACGGTGTTGTCGGTATTGGACACGAGACGTCCAAAATCAGACGGTAAATACCCTATAAAGATTCAGGTTTGCTTCGCTCGTAAGCAAAAATATTACTCTACCAGCAAGACTATGACGCCGGAGGAGTGGCGTAAGATGCCGACCTCGAAAGCGCATTATATAGTCGGGATTCGCGAGGATGTTGAGGCGAGTTTCAATATAATCAGAGACGCCGTAAAGGACCTTACCGATGCC
Source organism: Candidatus Tidjanibacter faecipullorum (assembly GCA_019116245.1). Classification (GTDB taxonomy): domain Bacteria; phylum Bacteroidota; class Bacteroidia; order Bacteroidales; family Rikenellaceae; genus Tidjanibacter; species Tidjanibacter faecipullorum. Next base: position 29,459 of record DXCC01000021.1, on the reverse strand, counting down.
GGATGTTTTTCGTTTACGGCCCTTAATACGCGCCTTTCGGGGGCCATGACGGGAACAATCAACACGGCGTTCGTCGCGAGAATAGAGGCGTTTCGGAATGCCGGACAAATAGGGTCTGCGTATATTGCGAAAACTGCGTTGCTCGCATTCGAGCGGTTCGCCGGCAAGGAGATACCGTTTTCCGATGTTACCCCGACGTGGCTGCAGCGGTATGAGAATTACGAGAAAGGGCGGGGGTTGAGGCAAACGACAATATCAATATACCTGCGGCAGCTCCGCACGATCATGTATGAGGCCCGCACCGAGGGCGTCATTAAGGAAAGCGATAATCCGTTTGGTAAGGGTAAATTTTCCATAAAGGGCGGAGAGGGCCGCAAGATGGCTTTAACAATAGAGCAAATCGGCAAGATGGCCCGATATTCAGGCGATGCGACGCTGGAGAAATACCGTGATTACTGGATGTTCCTGTATTTGTGCAATGGTATCAATGTTGCCGATCTTGCCCGATTGAAGTTTAAGAATATGTATGACGGCGAAATATCATTTGTCCGCCGCAAGACAGAGAGAACGAGCAGCACGAGAAAGGAGATACGGGTTATCGTGACGGAGCCTATGCGAGACATTATCCGACGTCGCGGAAATAGTCCGGAGCCTGAAAACTTCATATTCCCTATTCTATCAGGCAAAGAAAAAGACGAGGAACACATACGGTCGAGATGTGCGGAGTTTACGTACCTGACGAACAAATACACAAGCAAACTCGGCGAGATGTTGGGGATCGGCAAGATAACGACATATGTCGCCCGCCATTCGTTCGCTACCGTGTTGAAGAGGAGCGGAACGAATATTGCATACATATCCGAAGCGTTAGGGCATAGCGACCTTAAAACTACCGAAAATTATTTAGCCTGCTTTGAGCGGGAGGAGCGGGAGAAAAACGCGATGTTGCTTACCGATTTCCCCGAATGCCCGCCGGCAGACAATGAGTAATGCCGACCACCTCCAGCACCCAAAGGTTACGCAAAGGCGCAGGAAGCCCCAAAGGGCGAGTTTAGGGCGATCCAAGTGCAAGAATAGGGCAAGTGTGCAGCAAGATGCAGGATTGAAATAATGGGCCAAAAACGCGCGATTTCGAGCCGATGGGGTGTACGTCAAGTGGAGCCGTATTGTCCCAGCCCGAAGCCGGCACAAATACGCCGTAACTGTTTGAATTAGTGCCGAAGTCGGAAAACCGACCTCGGCATTTTTGTGCGCAGCAGATCGCCCCCATATAGTGCCGGCTTGATAAACGCAAACGGCCTCAACGGTAACGGCCACCTGACTGTTTTCGGATCATGCCGTCGGGCGTGGTTGGCACAATCATAATATGCCCCTATTTTTCCTCCACGTTGTATCCGATCCGCTGGCGTGGTTGTTCTGTTTTGGCCGGTTTTACGGACAGCGCAGCGATGGCCATATAAATGTCGTCCAGCTCGCGCCGAATGTCCTCCGAAAGATCGTTGATCGCTGCGGTATTGTCCTCGTTGGCGCGCTCCAGCAGGGCAAATTTTGCCCGCAGTTCGTCTATCTCCGCCGTTACCGTTGTTGTGGTTGTAATGTAGTTCCGTAAAGCGACAAAGGCCCGCATTATGGCGATGCTTGTTTGCACGGCAATCGGACTTCGGAGAACGGCGGACAACATCGATACGCCCTGCTCGGTGAATGCGTAAGGATTGCGCCGAAGTCCCATATTGACCGAATTGGTTATCACGATTTGTGATTTCCAATTTTCAGTTTCGGCGTCCGTTAGTTGAAACATGAAGTCCGGCGGGAAACGGTTGATATTCCGCTTTACGGCCTGATTAAGCGCGCTTGTTGTTACTTGATACAGTTCGGCCAAATCTCGATCCAACATGACGCGCTGGCCGCGTATCTCGTAAATCAGGCTTTGTATGGTTGCCGGTTCCATTTATTCCGCTTTTAGGGTTATTGTTTTCTCGCAAACAGGTATGTTTGTGTATTTATCATATGGAAAATTCATTTATTCTCTCCGCTTTTAAGTCGTTTAAGGTCTCTGTCAAGTTCCTTTATACTTTCAAGTTGGCGGAGCCTGCGTTGTTCTTCTTTATAGGCGTTGTATTCTTCAATAACCTTTTTGTCGGCAAGTTCTTTTGATATGCGTCCGGAGTGTTCTAGTATATTCCGGTTATTCATGGTAAGAATTAACTTTAGTTTGTCTATCCAGTCACGCATACTCATTTTGTTATGTGCTAATGCTTGAGCTTCGGCAAATGCGAGGTATTGTTCTACTATGAGTTTAAGAGCTTGCAACTCATCTTTGTTAAGATAGTTCTTCCCTATGGTTATGTCTGATTTGCGAACAACGCCTGCTTTTGCAGTAGATGTTAATCCCATCATTGGCAATGTATGGTTAGCTCTGTAGTAGCGCAGTTCTGCCGCTGTCTTGCCACTTACGGCCCAAAGAAGTTTATTTTGTATCTCTGCAAAAAAGTCAAGCGTTATTTGTGCGTTGGGGTCATAATCCCAACTTGTCTTGTATATTTCCTTTATTTGTTGGTAAAATACTCTCTCCTCGGTGCGTATTTCCCGTATGCGTTCAAGGAGTTCTTTGAAATAGTTCATTGTGGATCCGGATTTGAAACGCTCATCATTGAGTGCGAACCCCTTGATAATGTAATCCCGTAATCTCTGTGTCGCCCAAATTCGGAATTGCGTACCTTGTGGGGACTTAACACGGTACCCTACTGAGATGACAACATCTAAGTTGTAATAATTAGTGGGTTTTGTAGAAAATTCGGAATCTCCGAATTTTCTCATAGTGTTGGATGCCACAAGTTCTCCTTCTGCATAAACATTTTGAATGTGTTCGTTAATGGTTGATTTGGCTTTGCAGAATAATTCAGCCATCTGATCTTGTGTCAACCAAACAGTTTCTTCGGAAAAGAGGACATCGAGTTTAATAGCTCCGTCCTCCGATTTGTAAATAATTATTTCGTCTGTAGTCATACTTATTCTCCTTTCTCTATTTTGATTGTTTTTCCGCAATGCGGGCAGGCAATCGTGTTCGTCGGCTGCGGAGCGAATAGTTCCGGGACAGATACCCCCAACCCTGTTGCTATTTTTTCGAGAGTCTCAAATGTGGGATTACCGTTAGCCGCTTTCGCCAAACCTACGGGCGTCATGCCAATTTTTTCCGCCAAATCCTTTTGCGTTATGCCTTTCTGTTTGCATAACTCCAATATCCGAAATTTTGCCATTATATCAATAGTTTAATAGCCTTTATCTGTATGCAAAGATACAGTTCTTTTCTTTATTAGTATAATAATGCAGGTAAAAATATACTATGATGGTAATTTTTTTGTGGTTGATATTTGGATTGGATTATAATTTAAGTTATATTTGCATTGTAAAAACAAAACCAAAGATATAACGTCATGACAACCGCCATACATACCGAGCTTGCAACGCTGGCCAAAGAGATATTCGCACATATTGCCCAGTTGGGCGGCGAGTGCGACACATTCGAGGTGTACGCCGACGATTATTCAGCCGATGTTCGCTATACGGCAACGATCGGCGAGGACAAAGGAGACTATTGGACGGCCCCCAGTTGGTGGATCGAAGATGAGAAAATCGAAGTGCTGGCGGCGTATGACGGCGATGGCGACGAGGACAAAGAGGCAACCAGCCTGCTGCAGAACATGTTGAACGAATAACGGCGTCTCTCTCAACTTGCATTTTTGCACCAGACCAAGACGGGTATGTGGTCCCCTGCGGTAATACGGCCGCAGGGGCGTAGAGAAACGGAAAGGAAAACAGATATGAAACGTAACGACTTACAAATGATTATGCGGCGCGCGTGGGCGATAGCGCGCTCGACGGGAAAGATGTTCCCCGTCTGCCTGTCGAAAGCGTGGGCGATATACCGTCTTGTTCGCGCTATGCGTGCGGGTATCGTGTCCTTTGCTTACGAGAAAGCAGATGGATCGATGAGGAGAGCGAATGGTACTTTGCACTATGTAGCCTCCGCAATAAAAGGCACCGGCCGTCCCGACGACGGTCGAACGGTCAAATATTACGATGTCGAAGCCGGCGGCTGGCGCTCGTTCAGAGTAGAGAATTTTATAACTGCATATTGATATGGCACAGCAAAACACAATCCCAGTCAATACGTGTGATATTGACCGGCTGGCGGAATCGTTGTCGAACTACGGTGCGGCCTCAACGATAGCCAAATTATCGAGGCTTGTTAGCGACTATTTCGCGCTGATATCCGACATACAAAACGGATACGGAAACACGAGCAGGAACAGCGATGAGGATGCGCGTAAAGTGCTTCAAGAGCTGCGAGAGGCGACAGACCTAACGCCTATAAGGGTTAGCGAAATAACGAATTTGGTGTGTGTGATTTCCGAGATCATATCTGCGGCAGAATCCATTAACGAATATTATGCATAAGGCAGAAAAAGTATGAAAGTTGAAGATTTGGCAGGTGTCGGATTGAGCGACGCCACGAAAGGATATATCGGGATATACCTTAAGCTATCCGACCTGTTCGGAGAACTGTCCGATGTGTCAGAACGAGAATATGGACTGCAGGGCGATGCCATTAACGAGGCGGCCTACAATGCCCTGGCCGAAGCCCAAAGCGAGGTATTAAAACTCGCAATGACCAACGTTAAGCATCGCATTCTCTCCGAAGAGAATCACACAGAGATATAAGACGCTCTGATGGTTCTGCGGAGAAAAAGATAAGCGCAGGACATACGCCTGCGCTTGTCTTTTTCAGTTGCCTTGTTTGTGTTTGTATCAAATGCGACCGCAAATATAGTTTCATTGTGAATATAAAACAAATTTTTCTTGAAAAAAATTTTGTAGCGAGTTTGTTTTTGTTGCCGTGCGTACAGACCTTTACCGCAAACAATTAATAATAGTGTTCAAATTATGGAGTTAGTTGTAACTACAAAAGAAGAGCTGATAGCTATCATGGAAGAAGCTGTCGCAAATGTTGTTAGCCGACAAGAAAGATCGGAACCTGCGGAGGGTCCCGATATTGTTGATGCGGCTGGGGCCATTGAGTTTATGGCAATCAATGGTTACAAAATATCAATCTATTCTATCTACAAAAAAACGCAATACAACAGCATTCCTTACAGGAAAATCGGGAATCAGTTGTCGTTTTCCAAACGTGAGCTTTTGAAGTGGATGGAAAGTCAAAACGCCTCACGTTTGACGCCGCACACAAACAGCGCGCTGGAGATTGCCCGATCTGCTCACAGACAAAAAAAGTAGCCTTATGGAAGTTTGTATCAATAAATTTAGTAGAGGATACCACAAACGCCGCGTGCTATCCCTGCTGTCCGACGGCAACAGGTATTCTGCGGCCGACATTTCGGTTAGGCTCGGTCTTTCTGATCCGAGGAGTGTAATTCGCTGCCTGCGTAACGACGGTGTCATGATCGCCGACGAGTGGGTTAAGGCTGTTCACGGCGGCCGGTTTAAGAGATACTTTATCCGGAAAGGAGGTGTGCGATGATCGAGACCAATGAACAGCGGCTGCGCGACGAACTGGAGGCGAATTTCTACGCTTCATTCTCGATGTTTCCGCAGGCCGAGCAGGTAGAGATTTTCCGTGCTATGCTGGCTATAATGACAGGGCAGGAACCCGTCCTCACGTCCGGACTGGCACAGGCATTCATTCATTCGTTGGCGGGCTACACTCGCGCCCTGCAACACAAGACTGGAGGTAATCAATGAGCAGCAAAACAAGTATCGCAGAACGCGCCGGATTTACGTTTTATCGCAGTTTTCGAGATGCTATCGATCGAATAGCGCCGGAGGAGCAACTTTCTCTTTATAAGGCTATTGCAAATTATGCTCTTGATGGAACCCTTCCTGACGTTGATAGTATGGGAAGTAGCTCGTCGTTATGCTGGATGATGATACAGCCGATCTTGCAATCTGGCCTCACAAAATATCTGAACGGCAAGTTGGGAGGTGCGCCGGCGGGCAATGCAAACGCACTTAAAAACAACCTAAAATCAACCAAAAAACAAGCTAAAAACAACCTAAAAACAACCAAGAAACAACCAAAAAACAAGCTAAAAACAAGCAATATAAACGAAAACGAAAACGAAAAGAAAGAGAAATACTCCAAAGAGAAAGGCGCGGTTTCCCCGCGCCGCACACACGCTTTGGTAGCCGATAATCCGCCTACGGCCGAAGAGGTAATTGCGTACTTTGTGGCCAACGGTCAGAACGCCGAAACTGGACGGAGGGCCTACGAATACTACGCTGCCGGAGGGTGGCGTGATAGTAACGGCAAGCCGGTGCGGAGCTGGCAGCAGAAAGTACGTGCCGTGTGGTTTGGAACAGACAACAAGGCCGCCGCAAGCACGCCCAGTCCCGTCCCTCCAGCCTACAAGGTCATTTCGAGCCGAACCCCGTTAGAGTAAAAAATGGAAAACAGCCCGAATTTTCGATTAAAACATTTTTCCGGCATAGGTGGTCGGAATTGTGGAATAAGTCGAATTACGGGCCTAAAAAGAACCAAAAACAGGCATTGTCTCGATGTGATTGTTAGCGAATCTTATCTGTCGAGGCAATTATGCCACAAAACCAATAGCAAGATGGAAAATTTTAAGAAAGATATGACCCCGTCCTACGACAACAGCGAATGCGGGGTATGTGATGAAATGGCGGGCAAAGTTGGCACGGCTGCCGAAGTGGATAGCTTCGAGTTGGAGGACGCCTCCGGCAAGGTGATGACATTGCACATTTACCCATTCCAGCTCGGCAGGCTGGGGCTGATTGCGCGCCGGCTTCTCGATCTTAATCTCGCGCTGAATAGCAATAAGCCCGACGATGTCGTGGAGCGGCTTTGGACTGTCTGTGCCGAGAAACCAAAGGAGGTGGCCGAGATTATCGCTATCGCTACGCTGCGCACAAAGAAAGAGATCGACACGCTGTTTGAGGAGCGCGTGAAGTTACTGTTGTGGTCGCCGGCCATGACAACGGATGCGTTCTGCAAGATTCTGTATCGGATCGTTTCGTTATCCTACTACGCTGATTTTGTGAATGCAATCCGCGTTGTTAGGAATATGCGCCTCGCAATATCCGCAGACGCCAAGACAGAACATGTTGAACGTAAAACGCGATGAACATGAGTGCGGATACGGAACGCGAGGAAGCTGCGTTGTTGGGTGCTTTGCTGCTGGAGCCGGCGATGCTGGCCGACGTGGTGCGCATTCTCGATAAAGAGGCTTTTTCGGACGCAACGAATGCGGCTATTTTCGCCGAGCTTGTTGCGATGTTCGATGCAGGAGAAGCGATTGATATATTTACAGTTGCGAGACGGCCAAATGTGCTGTCTGCTTTCAAGGGAGACAAAGCGCAGGCGCGGGTGCATATTGTGGATTTGACCCAACAGGTGGCCAGCGGAAAGGATGTGACGGCGCACGCTATGATTATAGCGCAGGAAGCGGTCCGCCGCCGTATTGCTCGGTTTGCTGCCAACCTGACGGCGTATGTGGCCGACAGTAGTAGGGATGTTGGCCACATTATCGGATATGCCTGCAACCAAATTGACGCAATCACCCAGTCGGCGGTAACGGGCGGAAATATGATCTCTTTGGGCGATGCGATCAGGCAGGAGATGGCCAACGTTGAGGAGCGGTCAAGGAATTTTAAGGCTGGCACGCCGTCCGGAATAGCAACCGGCCTTAATGCACTCGACAACATTACGGGCGGATGGCAGAGAGGCCAGCTTATCGTTCTCGGCGGTCGGCCGGCGATGGGTAAGACCGCCATATTACAACATTTCGTGCTGGCCGCCGCACGGCAGGGTACGCCGGTGTGTTGGTTTTCGCTGGAGATGTCGGCCTCCGAGTTGGCCGGTCGCATTATGGCCGGTCAGAGCGGCGTGAGCAAAGGGCGGATCAAAGTGGGTGATCTCACGAGTGACGATTGGAAGCGGTTGGAGGTGTCGGCCGGAAATACCTCAACGCTGCCGATCTTGATTAACGATGCGGCCAACCTGACAATGCGAGATATTCGGTCGCAGGTTATTCCGCTATCGAAACAAGGACGATGCGGGATGGTGGTGATTGACTACCTCCAATTATTGCAACCGTCGGGGCGCAACACCAGCCGCGAGCAGGAGGTGGCCGGTATTTCGCGGGCGGCAAAGTTGCTGGCTAAAGAGCTGTCGGTGCCGGTTGTCTTGCTGGCGCAGTTGAGCAGACAGGTAGAGGCCCGCGCCGATAAGACGCCCATTCTTTCCGACCTGCGGGAATCCGGAGCAATCGAGCAGGATGCCGATATGGTGCTGTTTGTAGATCGTCCCGAAATGCGAGGCGAACATTTTGTCGCCGACGGGATTCCGGCAGAGAATGCCGGCCGGCTGATTGTCGCAAAACACCGTAACGGGCAAACCGGAATAATTCTATTCCGGCATAACGGCGCGATGACGCGGGTTGAGGATTACCCTGAATTCTAACAAAAACTACACTAAAAAAATGCTTGATCTGACAGCAAAGATAGATACGCGGGAAGCCACAATCAAACTGCAGAAATTGCAAGAAGATGCCCGCAGAGCAGTTTCCGGAATGGTTACTGACTACGACCGGCTGGATGCGGCCATACTCAAAATAGGGCATACGTTAAAGAGCGTGGGCGCAGGGATTTCGTTTGCCTCTCTCGTGAAGCAGGTTGCCCAAACTCGCGGTGAGTTCCAACAGTTGGAAGTGGCCTTTGAGACGCTCTTAAAGAGCAAGGAGAAAGCCGATGCGCTTATGTCCGAAATGGTCGAGCTGGCTGCAAAGACACCGTTCGACTTAAAGGGCGTGGCTGACGGTGCGCGTCGCTTGCTGGCATACGGATTTGCTGCGGAGGACGTCACGGATATTCTGACCCGACTGGGTAATGTGGCGGCCGGATTGAGCCTCAACCTGCAGGATTTGGCGTGGCTGTACGGTACTACGGCCACGCAGGGGCGTCTATACACAAAGGACTTATACCAGTTCCAAAATAGGGGTATCGATATTGCAGGGTCGTTGGCCTCCATTATGGGAAAAACTCGCGATGAAATTTCGCAAATGGTTGAGGCCGGACAGATCGGCTTCCCCGAAGTTCAAAAGGCCATTGAGGACATGACAAACGAGGGCGGCCGATTCTACAACCTTATGCAGAAACAGGCCGGAACCATTACGGGACTTGTGTCGAATCTCGGCGATGCCTTTAAGGTGATGTTTAACAACATAGGTAAGTCCAGCGAGGGCGTTATTGCCGGCACGCTGAAAGGGGCGATAACGCTTGTAGAGAATTACGAAAGTGTAATCGCTGTGCTGGGCCGGTTGATTGCGTTGATCGGTATATATAAGACCTCGCAGGTCGTAACGATGGCCGTAAAGCGCACGACTGCATCTGTCGCATACTCGGAAGAGGCGGCCATACTCTCGGAATTGCTCGACATAAAGGATGAAAACAAAGAGGCCGACATTGAGGCTGCCGCAGCCAAAGGAACGCTAACGAGGGCGCAGGCCGAAAATCTTGTTGCATTGCGAAAGGAAGCGGAGGCTCGTTTGCAGGCGCTGCAGGCAGAGGCTGGCCAGGCTGCGGCCGATCTTGCGACAGCAGAGAGGAGCAATAAGGTAGCTTTGGAGCGTGTTTCGGTGGCCCAGCAAAATTTAGCGATTCAAGAACAGGAGCTGCAGCGAGCGTGGGAACTGGGTGACGCGAAAGCGATCGAGGCCCAGCGTGAAGCGGTATTGTTGGCCCAACAGGAAAAGAGTGCGGCGGCGTCTGCGGCGAAAGTGTCGGCCGATAGACTTGCGGAGGCGAGCGTAAAGGCCAAAACGAAAGCGATCGAGGCCGAAACATTGCAGTTAAAGATCAGCCAAGCCACCACAAAATCATTAACGGCGTCGCAAAGTTTTCTTACGGCTGCGGTCCGGTTGTCCTCGAAAGCGTTTGCCACGTTGAAAGCTACAATGGCTTCGTTTTTGCCGGCGGCCGTCATAATGGCCGTTATGGAACTGGGGCGATTGTTGTATAAGGTAGCGACAGCGGAAACGGAGGCAGAGGCGGCGGCAAAACGTCTCGCTGATACGCAAAAGCAATACGATAGCGAGGTGCAGGCCGAAATAACTACTCTCGACCGTCTGTTTGACAAATTGAGAGCAGCCAAATCGGGTACGGATGAATATGCCAATGCCAAAAAGACGATACAAGACAAATATGCCCCCCTGCTGGCCTCGATGTCGGATGAGGTGAAGTCGTTGGATAACGTGACCGCCGCACAAAACAGGCTCAAAGATGCAATCATGGAGACGGCCAAAGCGCGGGCGGCAGACAATGCAATAAATGAGGCGATCCAAACGGCCTCCGACAAAAAGGCCGGCATTATCGGTGATCTGCGAGAATATATACAAAAACGCAGGGGAGATCAGGCGCAGGCCATACTGGATGAGTTAGTGCCGAAATTGAATGATGACGATTTTCAGGGGGTTGTAGATGTCCTGAATAAATACGACATAAATGCGCTTAATAGAGGGTTTGGCCCTTTGAACAAGTCTATTTTTCAGTATTTCGAGGTCGTCAGGAGCCTCAAAACAGAGCTGCAGAACATATATACTGCATTCGGACAGGGTGGAGCCGCTAATGGAGGTGGCTCCGGTAATGGCGGCGGGGCAGACGATCAAACGCAGCGTATAACCAAACTGGCGGATGTCGTTGATAACCTCAACAAGAAGTCGGCCGAGTTGAACAGACTGCGGTCGCAAACGGAATGGACTGATGCGCAAATACGCAAAATTGACGAGCTGCGTGAGGACTTGAAGGAGTTGGAAAAGCAGTACCAAAATCTGACCGGCAAGAAATGGGGCGTCAAAAGTCCGGACGTTTCAAATCTGAAAGTGGACATTTTGCGCATTGCGAAAGTTCCCGTGAAAATTGATACGTCGAAGATTGATTTGGACGCGCTGGATTTGGGCGATTATCTGCGTGTGCAGATGGATAGTTTCAATGACTACCTACAAGCGTATGGCGATTTTCAGCAAAAGCGGGAGGCGGTAACTCGTGAGTATAACCAGCGTATCGCTGATGCGATGGCCGAGGGTAATACGTGGCTGGCGGAGATATTAAAGCGTCAGTTGTCGGAGGCATTGACTGATTTGGACATAGAGAATGCCGATTCGACAATAGGCCGTCTGTTCCAAGATATAGGTGACAGGTCGTTGTCCGAGCTGCGTGCGATGGCAGCGGAGGCAGAAAACGCATTGTCTTTCATAACCTCCGGAGAGTGGGATGAGGAAAAAGGTTTGCAGTTTGGTATCAGCAAAGAGACCTTTGACAACCTGCAGAACAGCGCAAATGTTTTGTCCGAGATTAGTAAGCGCATTAAAGAGATCAGGGATACAGCAGACGAGGCGGAGCCGGCCATAACGCGGTTTGCTGCCAACCTTTCGGCGTTATTTTCTCGGAATATCGGTGCCGGCGATTGGAGTGATGCGTTATCTGGATTGTCGCAAGACTTTTCGACATTGCGCAAGGGGGGGGATATGTTGGTTGAATCGTTGTCGAATATTGGAGAGGCTTTAGGCAACGATCATATTACCAATGCCGCCGACACTATGGGGTCTGCGCTGGATGCGATGGAGTCGACGATTTCGGGGGCCTTAACCGGCGGTTCTATCGGCGGTCCTATTGGTGCAGCAGTAGGTGCAGGTTTGGGGTTGATTCAGTCACTAACATCGACCGCTCTGGAGGCGGAAGTACGCTATCAAGAGACGTTGTTGGCCCTCGAACAGGCGCGAGTTAAACAGCAAAAGGAATACAACGACCTGCTGTTTGAGCAGAAAATGGCGTTTGAAGAGTACACGACTATATTTGGCACCGATTCATACGGCAGGGCGAAAGAGGCGATCGATTTGGCCAAACAATCCAAACAAGACCTCAACAACTATATTCAGAGCAGCGACTTTTCAGGGATCAAGGTTAAAACAGGTTTTGAGAAAACCGGATTGTTTGGATGGGGTAAAGGTCGATATACATACGACAATCTGCTGGATATGTATCCCGAACTGATTGATGCCAACGGCGAGTTAAACAAGGAGCTTGCCGAGAGTATCGTTACTTCGGGGCAGTTGGGTGATGCAGACGCAGAACGCCTGCAACAGGCTATTGACTACACAGAGAGGTATGAGGAAGCCGTTGCCGAGATGAACGACTACCTCACCGACGTATTTGGGCAACTGGGAGCTGAATTGAGCGATGCGTTGGTTAGTGCCTTTCGCAACGGTACGGATGCAGCCAAAGACTTTACGGAATCGGCTGCCGAGATGTTGGAGAACTGGATCGAGCAGATGGCGTTCTCGCTATACGTCCAGCCCAAACTGCAGGAGGCGCAAAAGAAGATCCAGGAGATCAACGCCTCCGATATGTCGGAGGAGGAAAAAACGGCGGCCATTTCCAAAGTGATTAGTGGATTGATAGCTGACCTCCAAGCCAGCCAAAGCGAATACAATAATTTCTTGCAGACTGGCCAAGATGCCGCCGCTGGCGAGGGCATTGACATTTTCCAGCCCGACGAGGGTTCCCGCACGGCAGAGGCGAAAGGCATTGCGCAGGCGTCGCAGGATTCTATCGACGAGCTGAACGGCAGTCAGACGGCGATAAAAGGATTGCTGGCCTCAATAGATGTGAACGTCGGGAATATTGCCCAGCAAGGCATGACGATCGCAGAGAAATTCGAGATGATCGTGGCCAACGGTCAAGGTATGCAGGAGCAGGTATCGGTCGCCAACCTCCATTTGTCCGCTATCCAAGAAAACACAAGGTTCTGCAGATACCTCGAACAGATGGCGCAAGATATGCGTATGATGAGTACCAATATAGAACGAGGAACGCGCGAGGGAATAAAGATAAGCCGATAGATGAACCCGAAAAAGAGACGAGGAGGATTGCGTGAAGATGTCAGAGAGTATGGGACACAGACGGTATTTATGACCATCGACGAACTGGTGGCGCACTTGCGGCGCATATCCCAAAAATGCAAGAGTGTCCCCACAAGTACGGATCGGCAGACGATTAACGTATGGAGCAAAAAAAGGGCGGAGTGATCCGCCCTTTTTGGATTGTTGTATGCAAATTGTATGTGCTTTTATAGACGCATAACGTGTTCTTGCATTATAAATGATTGATATACATTTTATTGTAACTCAATCATGAAATCGATATTGATGCTTGGGAGGCATCAGAGCATGGAGGTCAGGCGGAAATAGTTCTTGTCGCGGGTGGCGCCCATGATGAGGAAGAGGTCGATGAGCCACCAGATGCCCAGACCGCCGCAGGTAATCAGTTTGCCGACGCCCATGCCGGTGTCGCCCAGATAGAACCGGTCCACACCGAGTTCGCCGAGGAAGAACGACAGCAGGAAGCTGACCATCGGATCCTTGAACTGCATGGAGGTGATGAGGTTCCATTTCTCTTCATCGGCGGCGAGCAGGGCGTTGCGCAGGGGCTGTACCTGTTCCTCGCGGAAATACTTGGCGTTGATCAGCATGAACTGATCCACTTTGTCCATTGTCATGGCAAGAATAAGGTTTGAGGTTGGTAAATCGGTTGTTTGATATGAGTAAAGATAAGGAATTTGTGCGGAACGGGCAAACGCCCTGCGGCAGAACGTGCCCGGCGGGGGCGCAGCCGGAGCCGGAACGCAAGTTTCGCGGCGATTGGCGGAGGGGACACGGAAAATCCGAAAATAATCGCTACTTTTGTGTCAATTGGAAAAATAGTAACGTACATGACCGACAACCATGACAAAGTAGCGAAGCACATAAAGCCCGGCTGGTTGAAGATCAAGCTTCACAACGACGAACGGTATGCCGATGTGGCCAAGATCGTGGAGAAGCACAAGCTCCACACGATCTGCGACAGCGGCAAGTGTCCCAACAAGGCCGATTGCTGGAGCCGCCGGACCGCGACTTTCATGATTCTGGGCGATATCTGCACCCGATCGTGCAAGTTCTGTGCTACGAAGAGCGGACGGCCCCTGCCGCCCGATCCGAACGAACCGGCCGAAGTGGCCGAGTCCATCCGTCTGATGGGGCTGAAATATGCCGTCATCACCTCCGTTGACCGCGACGACCTGCCCGACGGCGGAGCCGCCCACTGGGCCGCCACCGTCCGTGCCATCAAGGAGGTCAATCCCGACACGATTGTCGAGGTGCTGATTCCCGACTTCGACGGGCGGACCGACCTGCTGGATGTGGTGATCGCCTCCCGGCCGGATGTGATCGGACACAACATCGAGACGGTCGAGCGCATCACGCCGCTGGTGCGGTCGCGCGCCCAGTACCGGCGTTCGCTGGAGGTGCTCCGCTACATCGCCTCGCAGGGGGCGGTGGCCAAGAGCGGCCTGATGCTCGGTCTGGGAGAAACCGAAACCGAAATTCTGGCCACGCTCGACGATCTGGCCGATGCCGGTTGCCAGATCGTGACGCTGGGTCAGTACCTGCGTCCCACGATGGCTCACTATCCCGTGGCGGAGTATGTCACGCCGGGCAAATTCGCCATGTACGGCGACCTGGCCCGCATGCGCGGCTTCCGCTATGTGGCCAGCGCGCCGCTTGTACGTTCTTCCTACATGGCCGAGGAGGCCATGGTGCATCTGCGAAAACAAGAGTGACCATGGAAACGCCGAAGGAAACCGTGCTGTGCCGTGACCTGGGCGTTATAGACTATGCCGAATGCTGGGCTCTGCAGCAGCGTCTCTTCGACGGGCTGCTGGAGGCCAAGGCCCGTCACGACGGGCAGGCGGCACAGTATCTGTTGCTGTGCGAGCATCCGGCGGTATATACACTCGGGAAAAGCGGGCATGCCGAGAACATGCTCGTGACCGAAGATTTTCTGAAAGCCCAAGGCGCTTCGTTCTACCATATCGACCGGGGCGGGGACATCACGTTCCACGGTCCCGGCCAGCTGGTGGGCTATCCCATACTCGACCTCGAGAAGGAGGGCATCGGGTTGCGGGAGTATATCCACTCCATCGAGGAGTCGATCATCCGCACGGTGGCCGATTACGGCATCCGGGCGGGACGTGTTGCGGGAGCGGCCGGTGTGTGGATCACCGAGGGCCCGTTGCGCAAGATTGCGGCAATAGGCGTCCGTTCTTCACGTTATATTACCATGCACGGGTTCGCGTTGAACGTGAATACCGACCTGAAGTGGTTCGGTTACATCAACCCGTGCGGATTTACCGATCGCGGCGTGGCCTCGATCGCCGGAGAGACCGGCCGGCCGACGGATATGGCGGAGGTCAAGAGCCGGTTCGTTAAACATTTTGAAGAAATTATGAATATCGAAATAAAAATAGAAAAAGATTATGCCTATCGAAAAACGTTGGGTACTCAAGCCCCAGGGTGATCCCCAGCGGACAGCTCAGCTGGCTGCCGCTACCGGAATCCCCAAGGTGCTTGCGAACCTGCTTGTACAGAGAGGCATAGACACTTACGAAAGCGTTTCGAGGTTCTTCAACCCGAAGTTGTCGGATCTGCACGACCCGTTCCTGATGAAGGATATGGACAAGGCTGTGCGCCGTATCGACGAAGCGGTCTCCCGCGGTGAGAAAATCATGGTGTACGGAGACTACGACGTGGATGGTACGACGGCGGTGGCCTTGGTGTACATCTTTCTCCGGCAACAGGGCGTGAAAGACATGCTGTTCTACATCCCCGACCGGTATACGGAGGGGTACGGCATATCGAAACTTGGCGTGGACTACGCCAAGCGCCAGGGCGTGAACCTCATCATCGCGTTGGACTGTGGCATCAAAGCGGTCGAGAAAGTGGCCTATGCCAACCAGCTCGGGATCGATTTCATCATCTGCGACCACCATCTGCCCGGGGAGGAGATCCCTGCCGCGGTGGCGGTGCTCGACCCCAAGCGCGAGGACGACACCTATCCCTTCGACGAACTGTCGGGATGCGGCGTCGGATTCAAACTGGTCCAGGGATACTGCCAGATGAAAGGGATCCCGTTCGAGCACATCATGCCATTGCTCGATCTGGTGGTCGTCAGTACGGCCGCCGACATTGTGCCGCTGGTGGACGAGAACCGTATTCTGGCCCACTACGGACTGTTGAAACTGAACGAGAATCCCCGCAAGGGCCTGCAGTCGATCATCAAGATCTGCGGGCTGGAGGGGCACAAGATCACGATCGACGACATCGTCTTCAAGATCGGCCCGCGCATCAATGCCGCCGGCCGCATGGCGGTCGACCGGGAGGAGGACATGACGGCGCCTTCGGGCGGCCATGCCGCCGTGAATCTGCTTGTGGAGCGCGACGAGGATCTGGCCGACGCCTTCGGTGTGCTGATCGACAGCAGCAACCAGGAGCGCAAGAGCATCGACCGTTCCGTGACCCAGGAGGCGCACCGCTACATCGAGAGCCATCCCGAGTACCGGATGCTGAAGAGTACGGTGATCTACAATCCGAAGTGGATGAAGGGCATTGTCGGCATCGTGGCCTCGCGGCTGATCGAGACCTACTACCGTCCGACGGTGATCCTGACCATGAGCAACGGGTTCGTGACGGGATCGGCGCGGAGCGTGCCCGGCTTCGACCTCTACCAGGCCGTGGAGTCGTGTGCCGATCTGCTGGAGAATTTCGGCGGCCACATGTATGCCGCCGGACTGACCATGAAACCGGAGAACGTGCAGGAGTTCACGCGCCGCTTCAACGAATACGTCGAGAAACACATCGACCCGAGCATGCTCGTGCCGCAGGTGGAGATCGATTCGGAGCTGCTCTTCAGCGACGTGACGCCGTCGTTCATGGCTACGCTGGAGGCCTTCCAGCCTTTCGGTCCGGGGAATACGGCGCCGGTCTTCATGACGCGCGGGGTGAGCAACCGCGGCGATGCCCGGCTGGTGGGAGCCGAGCGCGAACACCTGCGCATGGATCTCACCCAGCGACAGAAGCCGAACACGACCCTGGCGGCCATTGCCTTCCAGCAGCCCGCCTACTACGAGTGGATCAAGGGTGGCCGGCCCATCGACGTCTGCTATACGGTGGTGGAGAACCACTATCGGGGCAAAACAAGCCCCCAGCTTCGCATCAAGGACATCAAGATCGTCCGCTGACGATCGGTCCGGAACTGCCGACCGAAACGCTCTCCGAACGGCATTGCGCCCGGAGGGCGTTCGTCGTTCGGAGCAACGCCGGACCGGCAGCGTGCCGTGTGGACGACCGGTAAGCATAAGCAAGGAGGAAACAAACATGATCAGAGAAGAGGAACTGCGTGAAGCGTATGTGCGGCAGGTGGCCTGTGCCATGATGACTGCCGCCCGGACGGCCCCCAAGGGGTGCGGTGCGGATCATCTGGAGATCGGCGTGGTGACGCGCGAGGAGCTGCCTGCGCTGGCCGAGGCCATGCGCCGGATCGGCGAGCGGGACGGCAAGGGATTCTTCCTGCGCGACGCGGCCAATGTCGAGCAGTCGCAGGCGGTGGTGCTGATCGGCTGCCGCAACCTGACGCGTGGGTTGAACTGCGGCTATTGCGGCTATCCGACCTGTCGGGAGAGGAGCGAGTCGGGACGGCCGACCCCCTGCGCCTTCGACGTGACCGATCTGGGGATCGCCGTAGGTTCGGCGGTGGCTACGGCGGCCGACCTGCGGGTGGACAACCGCGTGCTCTATTCGGCCGGTGTGGCAGCCCGCGAGATGGGGCTGCTGGGCGACTGCGCCATCATTTATGCCATTCCGCTCTCGGTAGCGGGCAAGGATATCTATTTCGACCGCAAGAGCCCTTCGTGTGCCCGGTAGGTGGGGCTCGTTTTAATACCGCATACCGATGATCGACAAGGAGACCGTGGACCGCATCTATGCCGCCGCCAACATCGTGGAGGTGGTGAGCGACTTCGTCACCCTCAAGCGCAAGGGGGCGAACTATCAGGCCTGCTGTCCGTTCCACAGCGAGCGGACCCCGTCGTTCATCGTGTCGCCGGCCAAGGGACTGTTCAAGTGCTTCGGCTGCGGCAAGGCGGGAAATGCCGTGACGTTCGTCATGGAGCACGAGAAGATGACCTACGTCGAGGCGCTGAAATATGTGGCCAAGAAGTACGGCATCGAGGTGCGCGAACGTGAACTCTCGCCCGAGGAGGTCAAGCGGAACGACGACCGCGAGAGCATGATGGTGCTCAACGGGTGGGCGTCGGACTATTTCCAGCATGTACTGCACGATACGGACGAGGGGCTGAGCGTGGGCATGGGCTACTTCCGCGAGCGCGGCTTCACGGATGCCACGATCCGCAAGTTCGGACTGGGCTTCTGTCCCGCCAAGGGCGACGCCATGACGACGGCCGCCCTGTCGGCCGGATACAAGGAGCAGTATCTGGTCGATACGGGCCTTACCATCAAGCGCGAGACGGGCGGCTACTACGACCGGTTCACCGGGCGGGTGATCTTCCCGATCCACTCGATCAGCGGGCGGGTGATCGCTTTCGGCGGCCGCGTGCTGCGCACGAGCGAGCGGACGGCCAAATACCTCAACTCGCCCGAGAGCGTCGTGTACAGCAAGAGCCACAGCCTTTACGGCATCTACCACGCCAAGAACGCCATCGTACGCGAGAACTACTGCATCCTGGTGGAGGGATACACGGACGTGCTGCGCATGCACCAGACGGGCATCGAGAATGTGGTGGCCTCCTCCGGTACGTCGCTCACGACCGACCAGATCCGGCTCATCAGCCGTTTCACGAAGAACATCACGGTGATCTACGACGGCGATGCGGCGGGCATCAAGGCTTCGCTGCGCGGCATCGACATGATCCTGCGCGAGGGGCTGAACGTGCGCGTGGTGCTGCTGCCCGAGCCGGAGGATCCCGATTCGTTCGGCCGCAAGCACTCCGCCGAGGAGGTGAAGGCCTACATTGCCGAGCACGAGGAGGATTTCATCCGGTTCAAGACCCATCTGCTGATGGCCGATGCGGGCGACGATCCGCTGCGCAAGGCCGCGCTGGTGACCGACATCGTGCAGTCCATTTCGGAGATTCCAGACCCGATCATCCGGTCGGTCTTCATCCGCGACTGCGCCAAGACGATGGAGATGGACGAGCAGGTGCTGGTGGCCGAGGTGGCCCGCAAGCGCACCTCGGTGCAGTATGACCGGCAGACGGGCGAGTTTGTCCGTTCGATGCAGGAGCGGCAGCGGCGCGAGGAGAAGAGCATGGCGCGGATGGCCTCCTTGAAGGGGATCACGGCCGGCAGCAGCATGGACGAACTGGAGAAGGAGATCGTCGGCTATCTGATGAAATACGGCCATCTCTACTTCGAACACAAGGAGGGGCCGAACCTGGTGCGCTTCAATGTGGCCGAGACGATCTTCAGCGACCTGCGCGACGAGGTTTCGATCCGCAATCCGCAGTACCGGGCCATCTACGAATGTTACGAACAGCACTACCTGGAGCTGGGCGAAGGGGTGAAGGTGCCGGAGCACTACTTCACGAACCATCCCGATCCGGCAGTCTGCAATGCGGCGGTGGACATTCTCACCTCCGACACGAACTATGTGCTCAGCGAACTGTGGAAACGCCACGACATCTATCTCGATTCGGAGGAGAGCCGTCTCTCGGAACTGATTCCGCGGGTGGTGACCCTTTACAAGTCGAAGACGATCGAATCGATCATCGCCCAGCTCAAGGAGCGGCTGGCCGACGAGAATCTCTCGGACGAGGAGCTGACCGAGATCATGGAGAACATCTCGGCCCTCAACGAGGTGCGCACCCGGATTGCCAAGAAGATCTCGCGCCTGATCCTCTGACCGTGGCCGCGCGGCGGGCCGGATGTTTGTTTATCGGCGCGGAATATGTAACTTTGTTCCGATATGGCGGAATTCAACAAGAAAATATCCATCAAGAACAAGCGGGCGACGTTCGACTACGAGATCCTCGAGGAGTACATCGCCGGCATCGTGCTGACCGGTACGGAGATCAAGTCGCTGCGGCTGGGCAAGGCTTCCATGGTGGATTGCTACTGCTATTTCGATCGTCACGAACTCTATATCCGGGGGCTGAACATCTCGGAATACCACTGGGGCACCTACAACAACCACCAGCCCAAGCGCGACCGCAAGCTGCTGCTGAACCGGCGCGAACTAGACAAACTGGAGCGTGCCTCGCAGGACAAGTCGATCACGATCGTGGGGCTGCGCGTGTTCCTCAACGAGAAGGGGCTGGCCAAGGCGGTCATCGGCCTGGCCCGCGGCCGCAAGCGGTTCGACAAACGCGAATATATCAAGGAGAAGGACGCCAGGCGCGAGATGGATCGCGCCATGAAACGGTAATCTGTTAAGTCGGACGGATCGCATCCGTACGGATCTGTACTATGTCTCTCATACTTTGCATCGAAACCGGAACAGACGTCTGTTCCGTAGCGCTGTCCAAGGACGGCCGTCCAGTCTCCCTGCGGGAAGAGGCGGGACGCGAACATGCCCGCAACGTGGCCGTTTTCACCGAAGAGCTTTTCCGCGAGACGGGGCTGGACATGCGCGATCTGGACGCCGTGGCGGTGGGCAGGGGGCCCGGCTCCTACACGGGGCTGCGCATCGGCACCTCCTTCGCCAAGGGGTTGTGCTATGCGCTCGGCATCCCGCTCGTGGCGGTCGATTCGCTCGAGGCGATGGCCGTCATCGCCTGCGAGAACCACGAGGCGGGGCTGTTCCGTGCCGAGTCGTGGGAGACGGCGCTGCTCTGTCCGATGATCGACGCCCGCCGCATGGAGGTCTATGCGGCCGTTTATGATACGACGCTCCGTACCGTGGCGCCCGTGGCGGCGGAAATGGTGACGGCCGACAGTTTCGCCGGGCTGATCCGTCCCGACCGGGAGTTTTTCGTCTTCGGCAACGGCGCGGCCAAGACCCTCGGGGTGCTGCCGGCCGACGGGGTGCGGCTGCTGGAGGTGCAGCCTTCGGCCCGGGGGCTGTGCCGGTTGGCGGAGGAGCAGTTTGCCGCCGGCGAGACGGTCGATACGGCCTATTTCGAACCTTCCTATCTGAAGGATTTCGTTGTGACAAAGAGTAAGAAGAAATTGTTCTGACCGCCCTCCCGGCAGGCAGAACGGATCGCACAAACGCTATGGGATACCACGAAGAGAAACAGCGGCAGCTCGACATGCGCTACATCCGCATGGCCAAGATCTGGGCCGAGAATTCCTATTGTGTCCGCCGGCAGGTGGGCGCGTTGATCGTCAAGGACAAGATGATCATTTCGGACGGCTACAACGGCACCCCCTCCGGTTTCGAGAACATCTGCGAGGACGAGATGGGAAAGACCAAGCCCTACGTGCTGCATGCCGAGGCGAATGCCATTACCAAACTGGCCAAGAGCACCAATAACGGCGACGGAGCGACGCTCTACATCACCGCTGCCCCCTGCATCGAGTGTGCGAAGCTCATCATCCAGGCGGGCATCAAGCGGGTGGTCTATTGCGATGACTACCACTCCGACGACGGCGTACGGCTGCTGGGCCGGGTCGGCATCGAGGTGGTGAAGGTTGAGGCGTAGCGCGCACCGGAAACCATTACGAAAAAAGAAGAAGCGTTATGCATATCTCTAAGAAGTCGGGAATATAGAAAATTCAAGACTTATTCAGAGAGACAGCATAGTGGTTCTCACGCTGTAGCGTGGCTGCTATTACCATAATCCTGAATAAAGGTTTTTCCTACGACCTCCGACTTAAGACGTGGTAGCATTGCAGTTCCACGCTTGAACCGGATAACATTCTATATTTTTCTGATTATCAGATTATACATTGAATACTCATTGTAATTTGATACCGCAAAGTTCCCGTCTAAAACGAAATCATATTAATAATTTGCACCATTACATAGCTTATAGATATCTTGTTATCCGAGTATTATTAAATCCCAATAATTAGGTACTGCCCGACAATTTCAAGCCTTGTACCTTTGCAAAAAATTAAAAACAGACATTGTTCACTATAAATGCAAGTGCTGAAAGAGGACATACGAGGTCGGATATTGACGGTTGCCAGACAACAATTCGAGAGGGAAGGCTATTCCAAGACTTCCATGCGCGAAATAGCGGAGTTGTCAAGTGTTGGCGTCGGAAATATCTATAACTACTTCACAAACAAAGATGAACTGTTCCGTGAGGTAGTCCGTCCTGTCTTATGCGCGTTGGAAGCCATGCTGCAAGAACACCACGGCATACGGGGCGAGGATATTATGATGATGCGGTCGGAAAAATACCTGAAATCCTGCATAGACGAATATGTTTTGTTGATTGACAAGCACCGTGCGCTGATGGGAATCCTGTTATTCCGTGCGCAAGGTTCTTCGCTGGAACGCTTCCGCGAGAATTATACCGACCGCTCTACAGAGGTGGTCAAGGCGTGGTTCGCGGCCATGCAGCAGAAGCATCCCGAAATCAATACAGCGGTGTCCGACTTCATCATCCACCTGCATACGGTATGGATGTTCACGATGTTCGAGGAACTGCTGATGCACTCCGTACCCCGGCAGGAGATGGAAGCTATCCTGCACGATTACATACTGTTTGAAATTCAAGGTTGGCGGGCTATTATCAAAATATGAGATACAGGCAACGCACATACAGACAATCAGCCGCGTCAGGACGGCTGGCAGGGAGGAAATCTTCACGGAGGTTTCCTCCTTTTTTTATGAACAAATCTGAATATCGTTCACTATTAAAATAGAATAAAGATGAAACACGAGTTTAAGAGCATTGTGGCGGAAACACTGCTTATTCCGCTATACATGAGAGCCAAAGAAAGCCGCCGGGACAATCCCATCCTGTATGACAAGGCTGCGGAACGGCTGGCGGACAGTCTGGAATACGATTATTCCCAATTCGACGGGGCAAAACTGAGCGAAGTGGGATGCGTGGTGCGCGGATGGTATTTCGACCGTGCCGTGCGGCGGTTTATTGAAGCGCATTCCCGTCCGGTTGTGGTCAATGTGGGATGTGGGTTGGATACCCGTTTCCAGCGTATCGGGGACGGGAAAGCGGTCTTTTACGACCTTGACTTGCCGGAGGTCATCACCCTGCGCCGGGAATTGATACCCGAACAGCCGGGCAATGTCTATATCGCGGCGTCCTTGCTGGAAACCGACTGGATGGACGACCTGCGCCGGAAGCATCCCGACGGGGAATTTATCTTCATCGTGGAGGGCGTGCTGATGTATTTTTACGAGAAACAAGTGAGAACATTCCTGCATCACGTGGCGAGCCGTTTCGGGGGAGGCGAACTGTGGTTTGATGTCTGCGGCACGATGATGAGCCGGCATGGAGTAAAGCCCGATTCCCTCCGTAAGCACGAAGCTCAAATCCGTTCCGGGCTGAGCGACGGGCATTTAGTGGAACAATGGGAGCCAGCCTTGCGGCTCATCGAGCAAGCCAACTACATGAAGTTCTTCCGTCCGCGTTGGGGATTCTTCTTCGGGCAGATATTGGGGAGGATGACGCGGTTATGCTATAAGTTCAGCTCGTTGCTTGGGTATAAAATCATTTCAAAATAATGTAATAACAATGGAGAAGTCAAAAAAGAAAGAAGGTTTGTCCCGACTGTTCGAGATAGCGGGGCAAAGGAAAGGTCTGCTCATATTAGCAGGTCTGTTGTCCGCCGGGAGTGCGGTATGTATGCTTGTGCCTTATTGGGCTGTTTATGAAATCTTGAAAGAGCTGTTATCTCATGGCGTAAACCCTGCCGCTTCGGACGGAACGTATATGATGCGCTGGGGATGGATAGCCTTCGGGGGGCTTGTTGGCGGATTGGTATTGCTATATGCAGCCCTGATGTCCTCGCATGTGGCTGCTTTCCGCATCCTGTATGGGTTGCGTGTCCGCCTGTCCGAGCATATCGGCAAATTGCCTGTGGGATATTTGAACAATACTTCCACGGGAGCCATCAAGAAAACGATGGATCAGAACATCGAAAAGATAGAAGGGTTCATCGCCCATACCATCCCGGATTTGGTCAATGTTGTGGCTACGGTGGCGGTGATGTTGGTCATCTTTTTCTCTTTGGATGTGTGGCTGACGGTGGTCTGTCTGGCGGTTGTAATGATTAGCCTCTTCCTGCAATTCTCCAACTTCATGGGGAAACGGGCAAGGGAGTTCATGTCCATCTATTACGATGCACAGGAAAAAATGAGCGCATCCGCTGTGCAATATGTGCGTGGAATGCCCGTGGTCAAGATTTTCGGGCAAAGTGTCCGCTCGTTCCGCCAGTTCAATGCCGAGATTCAGGCATACAAGACATTCGCCTTGAAATGTTGCGACACCTATCAGAACGGGATGATAGCGTTTACCGTCTTGCTCAATTCGATGGTGACATTCATACTCCCGATGGGCATCCTGCTGTTGCAAGCCAGTCCGCAATCGCTCTCATTGGCTGTGGTGTGGCTATTCTTTATCATCATGGGGCCGGGCATGGCTTCGCCCGTTTACAAACTGACCTTTTTAGGAGGCAACACACGCGACATCAACGAAGGGGTAAACCGTATTGACCGCATATTGGGAAAGACGCCTGTGCCGGAGCCGGAACATCCGCAAGTGCCGACCGCTTACGATGTGGAGTTCCGTCATGTGTCATTTTCCTACGAAAACACGGAACAGGGAACACGGACGGAAGCCCTGCGTGATGTCTGTTTCATAGCTCCGCAGGGAAAAATAACCGCCCTTGTCGGCCCGTCGGGAAGCGGCAAATCAACGGTTGCCAACCTGATACCCCGGTTCTGGGATGTGGAGCGAGGGGAAATCTGCATAGGTGGTGTGGATATACGTCAGATAGCTACAACAAAGCTCATGGACATGGTTTCATTCGTATTTCAAGACACTTTCCTTTTCTACGACACGCTGTATGAGAACATTGCCGTCGGCTCTCCTGATGCCACGAAAGAAAAGGTGATAGCTGCCGCGAAAGCTGCCCAATGCCACGACTTCATAGAGCGTCTGCCGCAAGGTTATGAAACACGGATAGGCGACAAAGGTGTGTTCTTGTCCGGCGGCGAAGCCCAACGGATATGTGTGGCCCGTGCCATATTGAAGAATGCACCGATACTGGTACTGGACGAAGCGACAGCTTTCGCCGACCCTGAAAACGAGCATAAAATGCAGATGGCTTTACAGTCACTGATAAAGGACAAGACGGTCATCGTGATTGCTCATCGCCTTTCGTCCGTCATTTCCGCTCATCAGATTGTCGTTTTGAAAGAAGGGTGCATCGTGCAGTGCGGAAAGCATGAACAACTGTCCGTGACCGAAGGCATATATAAAAATATGTGGGATGCCTATACGAGTGCATACCATTGGACGTTGAACAAAAACTAAAAGCAATATGAGAAAAAAGAATTTCTTAAACAAGGTCTTACAAAACACAAGCTGTCCGCAAGGATTCTGGGGACGGATGATTTTGCGAGGGATGAATCGTTTTCATGCATCTTTAGCCAATCGTGGCATGAAGCAAGTGGAATGGCAGCCGGAATGGAATGTGCTTGATATAGGCTGCGGCGGCGGTGCGAATTTGAAACGTCTATTGAATTTATGCCCAAAGGGAAACATCTACGGCATAGACCTGTCAGAAGAAAGTGTCTCATTCGCCCAAAAGTACAATACAAAAGACTTGGATAAAAGATGCTTCATACAACAAGGGGATGTCTGTTCCTTGCCCTATAAAGAGGAAGCGTTTGATGCTGTCACAGCTTTTGAAACGGTCTATTTCTGGTCGCCTGTAAACAAGGCATTGTCTGAGGTGACGCGTGTGCTCCGAAAAGGAGGCTGTTTTCTTATCAGTTTGGAAGCGAGTGATCCCGAACTTGGAAAAATGTGGACGGAACGGATAGACGGAATGGTGGTTTATTCTCCGGCAGAATTGGAAGAACGGTTGTATGAAGCCGGATTCTCATCTATCAGAACAATCCGTAAAAAAGAAGAAATACATATTATAGCACATAAATGAAAGAATTTAGAATATGAATGCAATCAAAAACATTACAATAGGACATACCGAACGACTTTACAAGCCCGTGGGATACACCATGCTTGCCAATTTGGTGAATATCGTGCCGTTTTGCCTTTCCATAGAGGCGATACGCGTCATTTTCAATGCGTTTGACGGAAGCGGACAGCCGCTCGACACGACCCGTCTTTGGTGGATATTCGGCGTTATGGCCATTTATATGCTAGTCATGGCTTTGGCGGAACGGGCATCTTACCGTGCCAATTTCCGTGGAGCCTACGAAATGAGTGCTTCGGGACGCTTGTCGCTGGCGGAACACCTGCGGAAACTTTCATTAGGCTTCCTTTCAAGGCGCGACCCCGGCGACTTGTCTTCCATGCTGATTACGGATTTCATGATGGCAGAAACGGGAATCTCTCACCATCTGCCCCAATTGATGGGTGCAGTGGTAATGCCCGTGCTGGCTTTTGCTTCATTGATATGGATAGATTGGAGAATGGCGGTCAGTATGTTTGCCGCCTTGCCGCTTGCCTTGCTCGTCCTATGGGCAAGTACAAAGGCGCAGCGGAAGCTGAGCGGCAGGCAAATCCAAGCGAAGATAAATGCAGGAAACCGATTGGAGGAATATTTGCAGGGTATCCGGGTGATGAAAGCCTACAATCTGCTGGGCGACCGTTTCGTCCGGCTGCGCGATGCCTTTGCCGAACTTCGCCGTGCCTGCATCCGTCAGGAAGCCTTGTTAGGGCCGTTCGTCCTGTTGAGCATCACGTTGGTACGTGCAGGGCTGACGATGATGGTGCTGTGCGGAACATATCTGCTGTTGGGAGGGGAACTTTCCATCCTCGTATTTGTGCTGTTTCTCGTGGTCGGTTCCCGTGTGTTCGACCCATTGACTTCTGCCCTGACCAATTTCACAGAGTTCCGATACTTTTCCATTGCAGGAGGACGTATCCTTACCTTGATGAACGAGCCGGAAATGAAAGGAGAACGGCAATCTCCGGCGGCAGGCGACATCCGGTTTGAGCACGTATCGTTTGCCTATCAGGACAAGGAAGTGCTGCATGATATAACCGTCACGCTCCCCAAAAACTCCTTGACGGCTCTTGTAGGTCCTTCGGGTAGTGGAAAAAGCACGGTGATGAAACTTTGCGCCCGTTTCTACGACCCACAGCAGGGACGCATCTCCTTTGGCGGCGTGCCGATGGACGAAATAGCCCCCGAAAGTCTGATGAGCCACATCTCTATGGTGTTCCAAGATGTCTATCTGTTTCAAGACACGATACGCAACAACATCCGTTTCGGCAAGACGGATGCAACGGACGAGGAA
Source organism: Candidatus Tidjanibacter faecipullorum (assembly GCA_019116245.1). GTDB lineage: Bacteria > Bacteroidota > Bacteroidia > Bacteroidales > Rikenellaceae > Tidjanibacter > Tidjanibacter faecipullorum. The sequence goes on along the minus strand of DXCC01000021.1, from coordinate 2,132 downwards.
ATCATTGCCGCCGCCAAGAAAGCCTGTTGCCACGACTTCATCATGCGCTTGCCGCAAGGCTACGACACGATGGTTGGCGAAGGTGGCTGTACTTTATCTGGAGGCGAGAAGCAGCGCATATCCATTGCCCGTGCCATGCTGAAAGACGCACAAGTCATCCTGCTGGACGAAGCTACCGCTTCGCTCGACCCAGAAAATGAAGTGGAGGTGCAGAAAGCCATCGACTCTTTGATTAAAGGACGCACCGTCATTGCCATAGCTCACAGGCTCAAGACCATAAAAGATGCCGACCGCATCATCGTCCTGGAGGACGGCCGGATAAAGGAAGAGGGCACGCACGATGAGCTTATCCGAAAGGAAGGGCTTTATGCCCATTTGTGGAATATACAGGAAAGTATTTCGGGGTGGAAACTGTAGATAAAGATGTGTTAAATTGCAAACTTCGTTACCATCACTTCTGTATTTGAATGTGCGGTGGCATTGGCTTACTGTATGAAGTCAGCATTATAATTGTCAGAAAATCTGAAAAGGAAACAATCACAATAGTATAAACATTTAATCAATTTCAAAATGAATAGGTCAGAAAACTGTATTCTCTCTTTTTGGAAGAGATTTGCATCATCGGCACATTACTGCCGAGCAGGATGTGTGGAATGGACTTTTTGCATTGCTCGCTTCAGCGAGAGAAGCCTATCTCCGGGATGTCGTTGACAGCGGCAAACTTTATCGCCGCTTCGCGGACGACTTCATCAACAGTCACCGGTATATAGACTGTGACAATGTGGTCTGCTGGAATTGCCATGAGATGATTATCCATATAGTCCGAGGTATTCTGCATGATTATCAGGATTGTGTGCGAGAAAAGTTCGCTACCGAATCATTCTCATTGGATGATTGCATGGAACTGAAAAGGATGTATGACACATCTGAAATAAATAGCCCGGCATTTGCGTATGATGCGGATCCAATGGCGACCGCAGCTTCACTTTCATTCGAGTGTAATTTTTCAAAAGAACAGATGGCAGGTAGAGACTGTAAACTAAAGTGTGTCAAGTAAAGGGAAAAGAAATTATTAACTTTACAGACACACTTTGATTATGAGCAATTCATTTGATTTTGAGGAATTCAAGGCACAAGCCATCGAAAAGTTGAAGGCAGGAGTGTCGCTATCAGGCAAGGACGGTGTATTGGCGCCTTTGTTGGAGAATCTGCTGAACAGCGCCCTGGAAGGAGAACTGGACAGTCATCTTGACGGAGTCGAACGCGAGATGGGCAACCGCCGCAACGGGCATATGAGCAAGCAGGTACAGACATCAATGGGAGAAATAACCATAAACACACCGCGCGACCGTGACGGTACTTTCGATCCCCAGGTTGTGCGCAAACGCGAGAAGATCCTTGCGGACTCCCTTGCGGACCGTATCATAGGCCTGTACGCCATCGGCAACAGCACAAGAGAGATAAGCGACATCCTTGAGGAGCAGTTCGGCAGCCGCATATCGGCAGAGACCATAAGCAGCATAACGGACCGTGTCCTTCCTGAGATACAGAGCTGGAAAAACCGGCCTCTGGACCGGGTGTATCCCATCGTGTGGCTTGATGCGGTTCATTACAAGGTAATGGACGAGAAGAACCGTCCAGTGACACGAGCCATCTATAATGTACTGGCCCTTACATGCGAGGGAAGGAAAGAGCTTCTTGGCATGTACATATCCAAGAGCGAGGGAGCCAACTTCTGGCTCGGCGTCCTTACGGATCTCCAGAACAGAGGTGTCCAGGATATCCTCATTGCCTGTGTTGACGGGCTCAAGGGCTTCCCCGATGCGATAGCAAGTGTCTTTCCTCAAACTACGGTCCAGCTCTGCATCGTACACCAGATACGCAACTCTGTAAAGTATGTTGCCAGCAAGAACCAGAAAGAGTTCATGCGTGATCTGAAGCTCGTATATCAGGCGGTCAACAAAGATGCCGCAGAAAAGGCACTTGACGACCTTGAAATCAAGTGGGGCGAGGACTATCCGATTGTCATCAAGAGCTGGCGTGACAACTGGGACCGCCTGACCGCCTACTTCCAGTACTCACAGCATATCAGAAGGATAATATATACTACAAATACCGTAGAAGGCTATCAC
>DXCC01000020.1 GCA_019116245.1 Candidatus Tidjanibacter faecipullorum | reverse complement strand
CTGGAGCGAGATGGTGAGGTAGTAGCCCACGCCACCGGCCTCCACGACGACGTAGGTAGGGGTCAGTTCCGCAATGTCTCCCTGGATGTATTCGTACATTGTTCTGAATTTACGGAAAAGGTCGTACAAACATAGGGAAAAAACGATATATTTGCTCTCTGTAACTTCATAAAATGGATCATTTCACTATGAAAAAATTGTTTGTTGCGGCAGCCGTTCTGCTGGCTTTCACCGCTTGTCAGAACAAGCAGCAGGGCACCGCTGCTGAGAACACCGAAACCGCCGGAACCGAACTGGCGGAGAAAGCGGCTCCTGCCGTGGCATACGTTCAGATCGATTCGCTGATGCTCGATTACAAGCTCGCCGAGGAGCTGCGCAATACCTTCCAGGCGAAGGCCAACAAGGCGGACCGCGAGTTCAATGCCAAATACCAGAAGTTCGAGAAGGACATGATGGATGCCCAGGACAAGATCCAGAAGGGACTGGTAACCCGCGCCACGGCCGAGCAGATGCAGCAGCAGCTCATGCAGCAGCAGCAGGAGCTCATGGAGACCCGCGACCGCATGATGGGCGAACTGGCCGAGGAGGAGCAGGTGATGAACAACCGCATCTACTTTGCGGTGACCGACTATCTGAAGGAGTACAACGCCGACTACAAATACGCCATGATTCTCAGTACGGCGGCCGGTACGGGGCCCGTGCTGCACGCCGATCCGTCGCTGGACATCACCAAGGAGGTGCTGGCTGGCCTGAACGCGCGTTACGAGGCGGAGAAGTCGGGCAAGTAGTCCGGTTCGGCACGGCATGGGGCGGCGGAATATCCAGGTATTCCGCCGCCTTCGTTGTTGCGCCGGGGGTGGGCGTACGATTCCGGGAGGGATTGACGCGAATATGAAACTTTCTTGCTACCTTTGTAAGAGGCGCAGCCTCGCCACGGCGCGGCGCGTCCCGAAAACGAATCAAGCAACAGACGATGACAGACGATCAGAAACCCATTTCGCGGGACGGAGCAACCGATCCCGGAGCTGACAGGGCCGGACATTCCCGGAACGCATGGAACGGCGAGGAGGCCAAACAGCGCCTGAGCGACGACATGAAGCGGGTGTGGGCGGTCGTGTGGAAACATCTGAAGAAATATGCTTCGGTGCCTTTTGTGGTGATGCTGCTGCTCTCCACCATTCTCTGGTATGCCAAGAAGCTGGGGCACACCTATCAGACGGAGGTGCCCATTACGGTCAATGTGGCCGGCCGGCAGTTTGAGGTCAACTGCCTCGTCGAAGGGCAGGGCACCCGTCTCTTTGCCCGGCAGCACTACCGCTCCAAACCCGTGGAGCTGCGCTGGAGCGATCTGGACGTGTCGCCGTCGGCCATCCGCGAGGGATGGGTGGTGATCTCGCCCTATTCGCTGCAGAATGCCATTTCGTCCCGCAATACGGACATCAAGATACTCTCCGTGGGGCCTGTTCCCGAAATCGAATTATGAGTGCGAAACCTCTCCGGGTGGGTGTGACGGGCGGCATCGGCTGCGGCAAGAGTGTCGTGTGCCGGATGTTTGCCCTGCTGGGCGTGCCGGTCTATGATTCCGACCGGGAAGCCAAGCGGCTGATGAATGGAGACGAGGAGCTGAAGGCGGCTCTGGTCGCCCGGTTCGGCACGGTCTGCTATGTCGGCGGGGTGTTGGACCGGCGTTATCTGGCCGGTGTGGTGTTCGGCGACGGCGGTGCGCTGGCTGACCTGAACGGTCTGGTGCATCCGGTTGTCCGGCGCGATTTTTGCCGGTGGGCCGACCGGCAGCAGACACCTTATGTGCTGGTCGAGAGTGCCGTACTGTTCGAGAGCGGGCTCGACCGGGATGTGGATCGCATCGTGGCTGTTTCGGCCCCCGAGGAGCTGCGCGTCCGGCGGGCCGCTCTGCGGGACGGTGCCGCGCCGGAGCTGATCCGGCAGCGGGTGCGGGCCCAGATGGAGGACGCCGAGCGGGAGCGTCGGGCCCATGCGGTGATCTGCAACGACGAGGAGCAGCTCGTGTGGCCGCAGGTGCTGGCGCTTGACGAACGGTTCCGCCGGGAGGCCGGCGCGGCGCAGCGGTAAGGAATGCTTTTCGCGGATAACAGATGGAAAATCAAGTAATACAGGTAGGGCGCATGCGTCTCGATCTCGGCCGTCCGGCGGTGATGGCGATCGTGAACGTGACGCCCGATTCTTTTTTTGCGGACAGCCGGACGCCCGACGGGGAGGCCCTGCGGCACCGGATCCGCCAGGTGGCGGCCGAAGGTGCCGATGTGATCGATGTGGGCGGCTACTCCTCGCGTCCCGGGGCGGACGACGTGTCGCCCGAAGAGGAGCTGCGACGGGTGTCGCGGGCGCTGGCCATCATCCGCGAGGAGCTGCCCGAGGCGGTGGTCTCGATCGATACCTTCCGCGCTTCGGTGGCCGAGGGGGTGATGGCGCGCTACGGGACGTGCATCGTGAATGACATTGCCGCCGGAGAACTGGATCCGCAGATCATGGCCGTGGCGGCGCGCTATGGAGCCCCCTATATTGCCATGCACATGCGGGGCACGCCGGCCGACATGCAGGACCGTACCGCCTATGGTGATATCGTGGGGGAGGTGACCGACTACCTGGCCGGACGCCTGCGGGCGGCGCGCGAGGCGGGCATCCGGAACGTCGTGCTCGACCCGGGGTTCGGCTTTGCAAAGACGACGCAGCAGAACTACGAGCTGCTCGGCGGACTGGAGCGCATCGTGGCGCTGGGGGTACCCGTGCTGGCGGGCGTGTCGCGCAAGTCGATGATCTACAAGGTGCTGGATGTGACGCCGGCCGAGTCGCTGCCCGGAACCGTGGCGCTCGGCTGGGAGGCCCTGCGGCGCGGGGCGCGCATCCTGCGGGTGCACGACGTGGCCCCTGCCGTGCAGGAAGTGAAACTGTTTGACTATTACAGCCGATATGGACGAATATAAGATGATCGAGGCGACCGACGTGCACAAGCGTTACGGCACCCTCGAAGTGCTCAAGGGGGTGTCGCTGACCGTACGGCGGGGCGAGGTGGTCTGCATTGTCGGAGCGAGCGGCGCCGGCAAGACGACGCTGCTGCAGATTCTCGGCACGCTCAGCGCGGCCGACAGCGGGCATGTGCGCATCGACGGCATCTTTACGGAGCGCCTTTCCGACCGCGAACTCTCCGATTTCCGCAACCGGCGGATTGGTTTCGTGTTCCAGTTCCACCACTTGTTGCCCGAATTCACCGCCTTCGAGAATGTCTGCCTGCCCGGCTACATCGGGCGGCGCGACCGCGAGGAGGTTGAGGCGCATGCCCGCGAACTGATCGCGATGCTGGGTCTTGAACACCGGGCCAGCCACAAACCGGCCGAACTGTCGGGCGGCGAGCAGCAGCGGGTGGCCATTGCGCGGGCGCTGATCAATTCGCCGGCCGTGCTGCTGGCCGACGAACCTTCGGGCAACCTCGATTCGCACAATCGGGAGGAGATCCACCGCCTTTTCTTCGAGTTGCGCGACCGGCTGGGACAGACGGTGGTAATCGTCACCCACGACGACTCGCTGGCCCGCATGAGCGACCGGCGGATCGTGATGAGCGACGGTTGCATCGTGGAGTAGGCGCGGGGCGGTCGGCTCCCGGGAAACGTATGCGGCTCTTCGCACCAGGCGGAGCGCCGCATTTTTGTGTGCGCGGCCGGACGAATTTGCGTATCTTGCGCGAAAATTGGCACAAGGTGACGGAGGAAGAGATCAGGGACCTGCTCGATGCGCTGTGGCTGCGCTACGAGGATGCGTCGTTCATCGAGGACGACCCCATCTCCGTGCCGCACCGCTTCACCGGGCGGCATGACCGCGAAGTGGCCGGTTTCCTGGCGGCTACGATCGCCTGGGGTAACCGCCGCATGATTGTCCGCAACGGCCGTCGCATGATGGAACTGATGGGGGATGCTCCTTATGAATTCGTCATGGAGGCTTCGGAGCAGGCGCTGGAGCGGCTGGACCGCTTCGTCCACCGGACTTTTAACGGGCAGGATCTGACGGCGTTCGTGCTGGCACTACGCCGGATGGGACGCACGTGGGGCGGACTGGGCAACTTCTTCGAGACGCGCTACGAGGCCACGGGTGACATGCGGTGTGTGTTGGCCGATTTCCGGCGCGAGTTCTTCGCCTGTGATCATCCGGCCCGGTGCGAAAAACATGTGGCCGCCATCGAGCGCGGCGCGTCGTGCAAGCGGCTCAACATGTTCCTGCGCTGGATGGTGCGCGACAGTAGCCGCGGCGTCGATTTCGGCCTCTGGCAGCGGATTCCCGCCTCGGCCCTCTACCTGCCCCTCGACCTGCACAGCGGCAACGTGGCGCGGGCATTGGGCCTGCTCGACCGCCGGCAGAACGACTGGCGTGCCGTCGAGGAAGTGACGACCGCGCTGCGCCGGTTTGATGCGGCCGATCCGGTGAAATACGATTTTGCCCTGTTCGGCGCCGGCGTGAACGGCGCCATGACCAAATAAACGAAGCAATGAAACAGATGGGATGGATGGCCGTCGGACTGGCGGCTCTGCTGGTTGCCTGCGGCGGCGGTGATCGCCGACAGGCGGCGCGCTCCTCGCTGGAGGAACTTCATTTCCGGGGGGCCGTGCAGGAGGTGGTCACCTGCCTGCGTGCGGCCGATGCGGCCGAGACGGACGGTTGCGACCGGAGCGGTCGGATGCGGTTCGACGAGGCGGGCAATCTGGTCGCCACGGAACAGTCCCTGCGGGGCGAACTGGTGGCCCGGAGCGAGAGCCGCTACGACGACGGTCACCGGTTGCTGGAGAAGATGGATTATGACCGGTCCGGGGCGGTCGTCCAGATCCAGACGCTGACCTGGCAGACCGCAACCGACTACCGGAGCAAGTTGCGCGACGGGGAGGGTGCCTTGCTGGTCGAGGAGACATTCGTGCGTGAAGGCGACCGTTCGGAGCGTACGCGGGTGACGCCCGACGGCGAAACGACCCTGTGCGTGACGTATTATGACGCGGATGACCGCATCGAGCGGCAGGAGAATACGACGCTGGCCGGCGTCATAGTCACGGAATACCGCTACGATGAACGGACCGGCGATCCGGCCGAGCAGCGCGTGCTGTCCGACGGCGAGGAGCTGGCGCGTCGGGTCATGACGTACGACCGGTTGGACGCGCAGGGCAACTGGACGCGGTGCGTCATCTCGGCGGTGGACGCGCAGGGGGTGCGGACACCGTTGACCCGTGTGGAGCGGACGATTACCTATTACCAATAGACGGACTGGAGACGATGGGACGGAACAGGGGATTCCGGTTCAAGCGGTTTGCCATCGAGCAGACCGAGACCACGATGAAGGTGGGTACCGACGGTGTGCTGCTCGGCGCCTGGGCGTGCATTGATCCGGAGGCCCGACGTTACCTTGACGTGGGGACGGGCACGGGGGTGATTGCCCTGATGCTGGCCCAGCGGACCGAAACGTTCGACGACGTGCGCATCGATGCCGTCGAGGTGGACGAGCCGAGCGCCCGCGAGGCAGCCCGCAACGTGGCCGCCTCGCCCTGGCACGACCGGGTGGCGGTGATGCGGGCGGATATCCGCACCTATGCGCCGGGCGTGCGCTACGATCACGTGGTGGCCAATCCGCCCTGGTTTGTGGAGTCGCTCCACTCGCCCTCGCCGGAACGTACGCGGGCGCGCCATGCCGATCTGCTGCCGTTCGGCGAGCTGATCCGGGCCGTACGGGGGCTGTTGGCCGGGGAGGGGCGCTTCTCGGTGGTGCTGCCGGCCGACGGTCACGACCGCTTCGTGTCCGAGGCGGTGCGGCAGGGGTTGTCGCTGGCACGTCGGACAACCGTCTTTTCGCTGCCGGAGCAGCCGCCCAAGCGCGCGCTGCTCGAGCTGACCGCTGCGGATGTGCCGCGTCCCCGGGAGGAGCAGCTCCTGATCGAGACCGGACGGAGCGCCGGCGACTATACGGAGGAGTACCGCCGCCTGACGGGTGACTTCTACCTGAAGTTTTGAGGTGACGGGCGCACCATCGTCGCCCGAAAACCGTAACTTTGTAAGACAGGGAGGCGGAAGCGGGGACTCCCGCCGTCTTCCGGCAACTGTGTGGAAACTTAATCATTCGGATAGATCATGAAAAGAACGATGAGATGGGCCGCCTGTGCGGCTCTCCTGCTGGCCGGTGCGGGTTCCGTATCGGCGCAGAATCTGCGGCTGCAGCCGGTCGGCGAGGTGGTGCGTACCGGTGGCGAGCGCATCTATTCCATTCCCTCCACGACGCTGGTTGTGGAGCTGACGGTGCAGAAGGAGACGGTGGTGACCGGTCCGTATGCCCGTTTTGCCCAGAAATATTTCGGTGTGATCGCACCGTTGGCCGACAAGGAGAACTATACGATCGTGGCTGCTGCCGTGCGGGCCGAGGATACCGGCCGTCCGGCCCTGCGCCGCGAAACGGCTGCGGATGACCGTCCTGCGCCGGCTCCGGCCGACCGTCCCCGTCCGCAGGAGGAGCGCGGCGCCCTGTCCCGTCTCCAGCCCGACCGGATGAGCATGGAGAGCCAGTCGCTCGAGAGTGCTGCCCAGAAGGCGGCCGAGGCCATTTTCTACATGCGCAGCCGCCGGGCCGAACTAGTGTTGGGCGACTATGCCGAGACGGTGTACGGCGCCGGTCTGCAGACGGCCGTCGAACGCATCGACCGCATGGAGCGCGAATACCTGGAGCTCTTCTTCGGTACGCAGCGCACGGAGACCTATCGGGTGACCTTCCGCGTGGTGCCCGATGCAGCAACGACCACGTCGGTGGTGTGCCGTTTCCGTCCGGATGCGGGCGTACTGCCCAACGATGACCTCTCCGGCGAGCCCGTGCTGCTGGAGTGCCGCCCGCAGGGGGTAGCCGCCCGGGCCTATCCGACCGATCCGAAGGCCGGCAAGATCAAGGGCGGCCGCGAGTATGCCGTGCCCGATCTGACCGACTGCCGCGTATCGTATGGCCGCGAGGTGCTGTGCAATGTGGTGGAACCGATCTACCAGTACGGCGTGAAGACGGTTGTGGCACCGGAGGATAAGTCATTCTGAGCATGGAACAGCGGAGCAATACGGAGAAGATGGCCGCCTACATGCGGCTGATCAAGCGCGAGATCAACGGCGCCGTGTCGGAAAGCATGGAGCGCCGCGGCATCCATTATCCCTGCAACTGGGGGGTGAGCCTGCATGTGGTGCGCCGTGCAGCTGCCACCTTTGCGCCCGATCATCCCTTTGCCCGCTTCCTGTGCGGACAGCAGTTGCGCGAACTGCGCCTGGCCTCCTATGTGATCGCCGATCCGGAGGCGGTGACGGCCGATGAACTCGACTTCTGGGGTGCCAGCGTGACCAATGTGGAACTGGCCGAGAATCTGGCCTTCTCGCTGCTCTCCCGCACCCGGCTGGCGGGTCCGCTGCTGGAGCGGTGGTGTACGCCCGAAGCTTCCGAAGCGTTACGCTACTGCGCGCTGCTGGCGCTGGCGCGGATGAAGACGCTCACGCCCGGGGAGCGGGACGAAGCGCTGGCCCGTGCGGCCCGCTTTGTGGAGGAGGACAATCCGGCCCTGGTGCGCCAGGCGGCCTCCCTGTTGCGGGAGAAGCTGACCGGCGAGGAGGAGTGACCGGCCGCGCCGGACGGAAATTGCGGCCGGCATGCAAAATAATACGGGGAGCGCAGCAGCGCGGCCCCGTTTTTGCTATGTATAGGAAGAGAGAATATTCCTTAAAAAACTTGCTTATGAAACGGAATCTATGCTTTTTGTTGGGACTGGCCGGCGCCCTCATCGCAGGCGTCAGCCGGTCGGAAGCCTGCACCGGCATCACGCTGCAGGCCGGAGACGGCAGTTGGGTGGTGGCCCGGACGATCGAGTGGGGCGGCAGCAACCTGAACAGCCGCTACGTGGTCGTGCCGCGCGGTTACGCCCAGCACGCCCTGCTGCCCAACGGAGCGGCCGGCATGCTGTTTACCGCCCGTTACGGTTATGTGGGCTTCGCCGTGGAGGAGGATCAGTTCGTGGCCGAAGGGCTCAATGAGGCTGGCCTCTCCGCCGGACTGTTCTATTTCCCCGGTTACGGTCAGTATGTGCCTTTCGAGGAGCAGTCGGCCGACCGGTCGATTGCCGACCTGCAGCTGGTGCCCTGGCTGCTCGGCAACTGCGCTACGGTCGAGGAGGCCATGGCTGCCATCAAGGAGATCCGTGTGGTGGCGCTCGACCCGCGCGCCTCGACGGTGCACTGGCGGATTGCCGACAAGTCGGGCCGTCAGGTTGTGCTGGAGATCGTGGGCGGCGAGCCCCGCTTCTATGAGAACGAACTGGGTGTGCTGACCAACTCGCCCGGCTTCGAGTGGCAGACGACCAATCTGAACAACTACGTCAATCTGATGGCGGGCAGCGCCTCCACCCACAAGTTCGGCCGCGTGCAGCTGGCTCCGTTCGGGGCGGGCAGCGGTTTCCTCGGCCTGCCGGGCGACGTGACGCCGCCTTCGCGCTTCGTGCGTGCCGCCTTCTATCAGACGACCGCTCCGCAGTACCAGACCGGCGTCGAGACCGTGGTGGAGTGCTTCCAGATTCTCAACAATTTCGACATTCCGATCGGTATCGAGTTCGGCGCGGGCGAGCAGGTGACGGACATTCCGAGCGCTACGCAGTGGACCTCGGCTACCGACATCACCAACGGCATGATCTACTACCGCTCCATGTACAACAGCGCGATCCGTTGCTTCGATCTGAACAAGATCCGCTTCGACCGCGTGAAGTACCAGGTGGTGCCGCTCGATGAGGTGACCCAGCAGCCCATCGTTGAAGTGCGGGTAAAATAACGGTCGCGCGGGGAAACCCGACGGTTGTAAGGTGCGGCTCCGGCAGGGGCCGCACCTGTTTTTCCGGGCGGCATCGGGTGCCGGCAAAAAACGAGGGGAGGGTTCGCATGAACCCTCCCCTCGTTATATCACGGGATTGCCCTACATGGCGGCGTGTGCGCGGACGATCTGCTCCAGCTCGTCGGCGGAACGGGCGCCGCTTTCACGCCACAGCAACTGGCCGCTGCGCCACAGCATCAGCGTCGGGACGCTCCGTACGCCGTAGCGGGCGACGACGGCGGCATTGTGCGGATTGTCGATGTCGATCTTGATGATCCGCAGCCGGTCGCCCAGCCTCTGCTTCAGCGCATCGAGGGCGGGTGCCGTCATCTTGCAGGGACCGCACCAGGTGGCAAAGAAGTCGATCAGGACGGGAACCTCGCCGCCCGTCAGGCGGTCGAAGCTGTCGGTTGCACGTTCGTGTTCCATGGAGAATGTCGTTTGTGCCGGCCGGGGATCAGATGTCTTTGGCGGCTTTCAGAAATTCCTGCAACTTGCTGACCATCTCCGGCGAACCGACGTAGAACGGTACGCGCTGATGGATGGTTTCCGGCTGCAGGTCGAGCGTACGGCGGCTGTCCGAGAAGGCGGCTCCGCCGGCCTGTTCGGCGATGAAGGCGATCGGGTTGCATTCGTACAGCAGGCGGAGCTTGCCGTTCGGGTGGCTGTCCGTCGGCGGGTAGATGAAGAGGCCGCCCTTGAGCATGTTGCGGTGGAAGTCGGCCACCAGCGAGCCGATGTAGCGCGACGTGTAGGGACGGTTCGTGGCGGTGTCCTTCTCCTGGCAGTACTTGATGTATTTCTTGACGCCCATCGGGAACTTTTCGTAGTAGCCCTCGTTGATCGAGTAGATCTTGCCGCTGCGGGGGGTCTTGATGTTGGGGTGCGAGAGGCAGAACTCTCCGATCGACGGGTCGAGCGTGAAGCCGTTCACGCCGTTGCCGGCCGTATAGACCAATACCGTCGAGGAACCGTAGATGACATAGCCGGCAGCCACCATGTCGGTGCCTTTCTGGAGGAAATCCTCGCGGGTGGCCGGCGTGCCGATCGGTGACTTGCGGCGGTAGATCGAGAAGATCGTGCCGACCGAAACGTTCACGTCGATGTTGGACGAACCGTCCAGCGGATCCATGCAGACGATATATTTGGCCGTGCTGCACAGCCCCTCGTGGAAGGTGGTCAGGTCTTCGTTCTCCTCCGAAGCGATGCCGCAGCACTCGCCGCTGGCCTGCAGTTCCGCCATGAAGGTCTCGTTGGCGTAGATGTCGAGCTTCTGCTGCTCTTCGCCCTGGACGTTCTCCGTGCCCGCCTTGCCGAGGATGTCGATCAGTCCGGCCTTGTTGACTTCGCGGTTCACTTTCTTGGCTGCGATGCCGATATGGTGGAGCAGTCGGGAGAAGTTGCCGCCCGCTGCGGGGTAATCCGTCTGTTGCTGTTGGATGATGAACTCGTTCAGTGCGATAACCTTTTGCATAGTTGTTCGGATATGGTTATTAGTATGAATTTATTAACAAATATAAACCGAAGGCGCCGAAAAAGCAAATAATTCGGGGCCGTTCTGCAGGGGCTATGGGGCAGTTTACTGCACCTGCAGGAGCGGAGAACCGGCGGCCGGCGGATTGGGTTTGGCCGGCAAATTCGTATCTTTGCGGCAGGAACGGCCCGTGCGGCCCAGCAACGGTATCCATGAAAATTTCGTCGGCAACATTCGCATTCAGCAGCAGCAAGTTATCGCAGATTCCGGAGGACGGTCTGCCCGAATTCGCCTTTATCGGGCGCAGCAATGTCGGCAAGTCGTCGCTCATCAACATGCTGACCGACAACGGCGCGCTGGCCAAGGTGTCGGCCACGCCCGGCAAAACGAAGCTGATCAATCACTTCCTCATCAACCGACAGTGGTATCTGGTCGATCTGCCCGGCTACGGCTATGCCAAGACCTCCCGCAGCGACCGGCAGGAGTTCGGCCGGCTGATCACCGACTATGTGCTGCATGCCCGCAAGCTGTGGTTCCTTTTCGTGCTGGTCGATTCGCGTCATGCGCCGATGAAGATCGACCTCGATTTCATGCGGCTGCTCGGCTGCGAAGGGGTCCCCTTCGGCATTGTGTTTACCAAGTGCGACAAACAGTCGGCCGGACAGACCGCCGACAACATCCGGGCCTACGAACAGGTGCTGTCGCAGGAGTGGGAGGAGCTGCCGCCCCGTTTCCGCACCTCGTCGGTCAAAAAGCAGGGGAGGGAAGAGATTCTCGATTTCATCGGCGACTGTCTGGCGGGCAAAGTGGACGAATGAGACGGTTTTTCAACAAAATCGGAACGAAAATGTAGTATCGTTTCGCGGAATCCCTTACCTTTGTACCACAGGTAACGAACTTAAACCAAAAATCCCGCAAAATATTTTTCCATGGCAACTCACAAACTGAAGATCTTCGCCGGAAGCGGTTCTCATGCTTTGGCCGAGAAGATCGCCAAGAGTTTCGGATGTGAATTGGGCAACCTGAAGGTAAGCCGGTTCAGTGACGGAGAATTCCAGCCGGCTTTCGAGGAGAGCATCCGCGGCTGCACGGTATTCATCGTTCAGTCCACGCCTCCCCCTGCAGACAACCTGATGGAACTGCTGCTGATGATCGATGCGGCAAAACGTGCTTCGGCCTACAAGGTGATCGCCGTGATGCCTTATTTCGGATGGGCGCGTCAGGACCGCAAGGATCGTCCCCGCGTGTCGATCGGTGCCAAACTCGTCGCCAACCTGCTGGTTTCGGCCGGTGTGGACCGCGTCATTACGATGGACCTGCACGCCGATCAGATTCAGGGATTTTTCGATGTGCCGGTGGATCACATCCACGCCAACCGGGTATTCATTCCCTACATCGAGTCGCTCGGACTGGACAATCTGTCGGTTGCTACGCCCGACATCGGCGGTGCCAAACGTGCGCACAGCTACGCTTCCTATCTGAATGCTCCGCTGGTCGTATGCCACAAGCATCGTGAGAAAGCCAATGAGGTGGCCAAGATGATTGCCATCGGCGAGGTGAAGGATCGCAACATCATCCTGCTCGACGACATGATCGATACGGGCGGTACGATTACCAAGGCGGCCAACATGTTCATGGAGCAGGGCGCACGCAGCGTACGCGCCGTGGCTACCCACCCCGTGCTGTCGGGTGCCGCTTACGAGAACCTGAACAACAGCATGCTCTCGGAGGTGATTCTGACCGATACGATTCCGTTGCGCGCAGACAAGGATACGTCCAAGCTCACCGTACTGAGCACGGCCGACGTATTTGCGGATGTGATCAGCCGCGTCTACAACTACAACGAGATCAGCTCGCAGTTCATCTTCGCGCACAAATAGTTCGAACAAACAGCCGGCGGCCTCGGCCGTCGGTGTCGCACCATACCGAAGAGGAGACGGATCGCAATCCGCCTCCTCTTTTTTTGTGTCAGCGGTATCTCCATGGCGGAGACGAGGCGGATGAGGAAGCGGGCAGACGACGGCGCGACTGACGACGGGGCGGGTGCTGGTGTGGCCGGGTGTGTCGGATGCGGCGGATGCGGCGGGACAAACCGACAGGCGGCTCAATCCCGTTGAGGGGACGGGTCGGGGGCTTGTTTTTGTCCGAAAAAATGGGTAACTTTCCTCTTAACTTTTCCAACCAAACAGGAGGTACCCAATGTTTCTGACAGTCACGCCCGATTTCTCCCTGCCTTTGGCGGATCCGGTTCTGAAGTTTCTCATCATCCTGGTGATCATTCTTGCATCGCCGCTGCTGCTGAACAGACTGAAGATTCCCCATCTGCTGGGGCTGATTATTGCCGGTGCCGTCATAGGTCCCTACGGGTTCAACCTCATCACGCGCGACAGCAGCATCATCCTGTCGGGAACGGCCGGTCTGCTCTACATCATGTTCCTGGCCGGTCTGGAGATTGACATGGGCGATTTCCGGCGCAACAGCGCCCGGAGTCTGGTCTTCGGCCTCTACACCTTTCTGGTGCCGATGCTGCTGGGTACGGCGGTCAGTCTGTGGATCTTCCGCTTCAGCCTTCTGTCGTCGATTCTGCTGGCCAGCATGTTTGCCTCCCATACGCTGATTGCCTATCCGATCGTGAGTCGGCTCGGCATCGTGCGCGACAAGGCGGTGAGCATCGCCGTCGGCGGTACAATGATTACCGATACGCTGGCCCTGCTGGTGCTGACGGTCATCGTCGGCATGGCAACCGGCCAGACCGGCAACGGCTTCTGGATTCGGCTCGGCGTCTCGGTGGTGCTCTTTGCCGCCATCGTGCTGCTGCTCTTTCCGCTGATTACGCGCTGGTTCTTCAAGCGGGTAAACGACAGTATTTCCCAATATATTTTCGTGCTCATGATGGTGTTTCTGGGGTCGTTTCTCGCCCAGCTGGCCGGCCTGGAAGCCATCATCGGCGCCTTCCTTTCGGGACTGGCACTCAACAGGTTCATCCCTCACAGCTCGCCGCTGATGAACCGCATCGAGTTTGTCGGCAATGCGCTGTTCATCCCCTTCTTCCTGCTGGGAGTGGGTATGCTGGTGGATTACCGGGCGTTTACCAGTTGGGAGACGATCAAGGTGGGCGGCTGCATGATCGTGGTGGCCACGGCTGCCAAATACATCGCCGCCTGGCTGACCCAGAAAACGTTCCGGTTGTCGGTCGATCAGCGCCGGGTTATTTTCGGACTGAGCAATGCCCAGGCGGCGGCAACCCTGGCGGCCGTGATCGTGGGCTACAATGTGATTCTGGGCACCGATGCCCAGGGGGAACCGATCCGTCTGCTGAACGAGAGTGTGCTGAACGGTACGATTCTGATGATTCTGGTGACCTGTGTGATGGCCTCCTTCGCCGTGCAGCGGGGCGCCCACAACATTGCCGTGCAGGAGGAGTTCGACCGGAGCGGCGAGGAGCAGCCGACCGAACACATCCTGCTGTCGGTCAGCAACGAAGAGACGGCCGACGAACTGGTCAACCTCGGCCTGGCCCTCAAGTCGCCCCAGTACAAGGGCGGGCTTTATGCGCTGAAGGTGATCGAGAATCACAATGCCAACGACAAGGAGCTGAAACGCTCCCGGCGCGTGTTGCAGACCGTCGTGCGGACGGCTGCTGCGGCGGACAATGCCGTGGAGGATATTCTGCGGTACGATCTGAACATCTCGAATGCCATTGTAAGCGTGGCCAAGGAGCGGAATATTACCGATATGGTGGTCGGCATCAACCGGGCCAAGGCCATTCAGCCCGATTCGCTGGGGCGTATTCTGGAGAATCTGCTCGTCGAAAACAGTGTGGGCACCTTTATCTATAACGCCGTCCAACCCCTGGCAACCGTGAAACGCCAGATTGTCATCATACCGGAACGGGCCGAGCGCGAAGCCGGTTTCGTGCAGATGGTCAGCCGGTTGCGGAGCGTGGCGCAAAATACGGGAACGCCGCTCGTCTTCTATGGCTCGCTGGATACGCTGGGCGTGCTGAAGAAGTTGTTGGCCGGCAAGCCCGGTACATTCGCCTATGTCCACTATGCCGACTGGTCCGATTTCCGGCCGATTCTGCGCCATGTACGTCCGGACGACATGATGTGGGTGGTGTTGAGCCGCCGGGGCGGATTCTCCTACAATGCGGAGATGGCGCGGGTGCCGCGCTATTTCAGCCGGCAGCGGCCGCTCAACAACCTGGTGCTGGTCTTCCCCGTACAGGTTGGCATCAACGAGGGAACCCGTTACTTTACCTGATTGCAAGCCGCCGGGACGGATGGCTGGGCGGGCGCGATTCGGCCCGGAGGTGGCACGTGTTGCTGTCCCCGCTGCGTAGTGCCGGGATGCCTGCCGGGGGGCCGTGTCGGATGGGCTGGCAGGCGGAAGGAGAGGAGAAAGATCGGGTGGCAGGGACGCGCGGCGGCTGATGGCCGACGGTAAGGAACAGGGCGGCCGCCGAATTGCCAGAAGGTAGTAGCCCATGCAATGACGGCCATGCGGATGGACCCCGGCCGGGAAATCGAGGAATCGGCGTGTCCGGCGTGCCTGAGTGCCTGAGTGTCCGGGTGTCCGGGTGTCCGGGTGTCTTGGCTGTATGCTGCGCCCTCCAGCCAATCGTCCCGACCCCTAATGCGGAGGGAAGGATGGGGGCGTCGGAGCAAGATCCGGTCCGGGGGTATAAAATAAAAAAGGCTTTGCGCGAGCAAAGCCTTTTTTATGTGGTCTGCGACGGTATTAGTTCTGCAGCTTGAACGCTACCGGCAGCGTATATTTGAATCGTACGGGCTGGTCGCGCTGACGTGCGGGAGCCCATTTCGGGGACATGGAGAGCACGCGAACCGCTTCGTCCGAGAGCGACGAGTCGGGGCTGCGGAGCACCTTGATGTTGGTGAGGCGACCGTCTTTCTCAACGATGAATTCCAGAACGACCGTACCCTGGATATTGTTCTCCTGGGCGAGCTGCGGATAGGTCAGACGGGACTGAACCCAGTTGCGGAACGTGTTGAGGTCACCACCCTGGAAGGTCGGCTTCTGCTCGGCGATGATAACGAAGGGTTCCTCCTCGATCTCCTCGGCCTCGACGGCGATCGGAGCGATGGCGATGATGTCTTCCTCCTCGAACTCAACGAAGCTGAATTCGGTGTTGATCTGCGTGTCGTTACGTACCACGTTGAGGACGTCGGTAATCACGGCAACGGTATGCTGCTGCTGTACGGGAGCGGTCGGTTCGGGTTGTTTTTCCGTCGTGACGTCGATCACTTCCACGTCTTCCACAACGGCAGCGGGGGCGATCTCCTCCACGGTTTTTTCACGCTGGCTGATGCTGAACATGATGATGACGATCGCCAGGGCAATCACAAGACCTATTTCCGTGAAAATGCCTTTCTTGTTCTCCAAGTCGGCTTTTTTACTTTTTTTGACTTCCATTATGTTTGAGTTGTTTATTTTGTCAAATCAAAGCACGATTTTTCCGAAAGCAAATATAAGAACAAAAATTTGTAAATAAGCATGCCGTGAATCTTTTTTATCGATTCGGGCAGGAAAGATTGCCGAAAGGTATTGTATGGAGCGAGAAAAGCATTATCTTTGCACCGTCGGAAATGACAACGGGGAATTAGCTCAGTTGGCTAGAGCGTTTGAATGGCATTCAAAAGGTCACCGGTTCGATTCCGGTATTCTCCACTCGGAAAGGCAGTTCGTGCTGCCGAAAATGCAAGGCCGTCCCTGATTTGCGGACGGCCTGATTGTTTTTATGCCGTTGCCAGGGGAGCAACATCGGGTCGGAAGCGATGGAAAAGAAGGAGAAACTCTACGGAATGACGCTGGCGCAGCTGCAGCAGGTGGCGGCGTCGCTCGGACTGCCGCGTTTTGCGGCCGGTCAGATGGCCGCGTGGCTATATAAAAAAGGTGTCCGTGACATTGCGGCGATGACCAACCTTTCGCTGGCGGCGCGGGCTGCCCTGGCCGAGCGTTACGAGGTGGGGCTGAGTGCTCCCGTACAGCAGGCCGAGTCGAAGGACGGTACCAAGAAATACCTCTACCATACCGATTCGGATCACTACATCGAGTCGGCCTACATTCCCGACGGCGATCGGGCCACGCTGTGCGTCTCCTCGCAGGCGGGGTGTCGCATGGGGTGTCGGTTCTGTGCCACCGGGCGGCAGGGGCTGCGCGGCAGCCTGACGGCGGGCGAGATCCTGAATCAGATCGCTTCGCTGCCCGAACGGGACCGGCTGACCAATGTCGTCTATATGGGAATGGGCGAACCGCTCGACAACCTCGATCAGGTGCTGCAGTCGCTCGAGGTGCTGACTTCCGACTGGGGGTACGGGTGGAGTCCGACCCGCATCACCGTCTCGACGGTGGGGGTGGTGCCGTCGCTGCGCCGCTTTCTGGAGGAGAGCCGGGTGCATCTGGCCGTCAGTCTGCACAACCCTTTCCCCGAGCAGCGGGTGGAGATCATGCCGGCCGAGAAGGCCTTTCCGATCCGCGATGTGGTGGCGCTGCTGAAGCAGTACGACTTCGGCGGTCAGCGCCGGGTGAGCTTCGAGTATATTGTCATGGCCGGCCGGAACGATTCGCCCGCCCATGTGAAGGAGCTGGCCCGTCTGCTGGACGGCCTCAAGTGCCGCATCAATCTGATCCGGTTCCACAAGATTCCCGATTCGCCCTATTTCAGTCCCGATGACCGGCACATGGAGGCGTTTCGCGACGCCCTGACCCGGAAGGGCATCATCACGACGATCCGGGCTTCGCGCGGGGAGGATATCCAGGCGGCGTGCGGCCTGCTCTCCACCAAGGTGCTGGAGGAGGCGCGCGAGGCGGAGCGTTAGCCGGGCGCCTCGTGCGCGGGAACCCGGCGGCTGGGCGGTGTGGCGTCGATTTTTGCAGGCCAAGGGAAGCGCGTTTTTATTACCTTTGACCATTCTTTTTATTCACCGAGTAGCGTTATGTCCGATTCGATGCGCCGGCTGGCCGGTCAGACCGTTGTGTACGGCATCAGTACCGTGCTGGTCAAGTTGCTCAACTACGTGCTGACGCCTTACCTGACCCGTGTGTTGGGCGAGGCCGAATATGGCGTGGTCACCCAGTTCTATGCGATCATTCCGCTCGCTCTGGTTCTGCTGACGATGGGACTGGAGTCGGGCTATTTCCGTTTTGCCGGCAAGGCTGCTTCGGAGGCGGAGAAAAAAACGGTGTTCGATACGGCATGGACCATGGTCGGCAGCGCCTCGGGCCTGTTCCTGCTGCTGGTGGTGCTTTTCAACGGCCCGATCGCCCGGTGGATGGGCTATGCCGACCACCCGTCGTACATCTGGATGACCGGCGCCATCATCGCGCTGGATGCCGTCTCGGCCGTGCCGTTCGCCCGCCTGCGGGAGCAGGGACGGGCAGGACGCTACGTGTTGCTGCGGCTGGTTTCGGTGATTGTCAATCTGATCGCCTGCTTCTTCTTTTACGGCTGGCTTCCTTCGCTGGCCGCGTCGGGAGTCTGCACGTGGGCCTACGATCCGCAGATGGGACCCGGCTATGTGCTGGTAGCCAACCTGATCGCCAGCGGCGTTACGCTGCTGTTGCTGCTGCCCTCTTGCGGAAGTCTGACGCCGCGGGGCAGCCGCCGTCTGGCTGCGGCCATGCTGGCCTATTCGCTGCCGCTGCTGCTGAGCGGCATAGCCGGTACGGCCAACGAGTTCATCGACCGGCAGATGCTGCTGTGGCTGTTGCCCGGTGACCGGATGGAGACGCTGGCCCAGCTCGGCATCTACGGTGCCGCCCTGAAGCTGGGCGTGGTGATGACCCTCTTCACGACCATGTACCGGCTGGCAGCCGAACCGTTCTTCCTGGCCGAATTCAAGGGGGATGACTTCCGCACGACGAATGCCGTCGCCATGAAATACTTCATCATCGTGTCGATCCTGATCGTCCTTTTCGTGGCCTTCTACCGCGATCTGTTCGCCTATGTGCTGATTGGTCCGAAGCTGCGCGGAGGGGTCTGGATCCTGCCACTGGTGCTGGTCTCCAACATGCTCTCGGGCATCGTGCTGAACCTCTCCTTCTGGTACAAACAGACCGGAAAGACTATCTATGCCATCTGGGTGACGGGTACGGGACTGCTCTTCACCGTCGTCTTCAACATCCTGCTGGTGCCCGCGCTCGGTTATGTCGGAGCGGCTGTGGCGCGGCTGCTGTGCGAACTGTCGATGGTGGTGCTCAGCTACCTGCTCAACCAGAAATACTGTCCCGTTCCCTACGATCTGCGCGGCATCGGCGGCTACCTGCTGCTGGGCGTAGTGCTCTACGGTGCGGGCTGGCTGTGCGAGGGGCTGCCGGACTGGCTGAGGTATTTGATTTATTTGCTGTTAGTCGTTATATTTGCTGGATATGCCGTGCGCCGCGAACGGATCGACCTGCGCGGACTGGTGCGCTCCGTGCTGCACCGGCGCTGAAGAGCGGCCAGGGCACAAGATAATCGCGCTATGATCGTTAAAATCATAAACAAGTCGGCCTACGAATTGCCGCATTACGAGACGCTGCTGGCCGCCGGCATGGATGTGCGGGCCAATCTGACCGAGCCGCTGACCCTCCGGCCGCTGGAGCGGGCCATGGTGCCGACGGGACTGTTCGTCGAACTGCCCGCAGGCTATGAAATGCAGGTGCGCCCGCGCAGCGGACTGGCTGCCAAGCACGGCATTACGGTGCTCAATGCACCCGGTACGGTGGATGCCGACTACCGGGGGGAGATTCGGGTGATTCTGGTTAATCTCTCCGGCGAGCCCTTTACGATCGGTCCGGGGGAACGGATTGCCCAGCTGGTCGTTGCCCGTCACGAACGGGTGGAGTGGCTGCCTGTGGAGGAGCTGTCGGACTCCTCGCGGGGAGAGGGCGGTTTCGGATCGACGGGCCGGTGATGGGCGTGCGGCCATTGGAATGAAAAAAGGGGAACCATGCGATTTGCGGATATTGTCGGACAGGAGGAGGTGAAGGCCATGCTGCGGCGCGGGGTGGCCGAGGGGCGTGTCAGTCATGCCCAGCTCTTCGCGGGGGAGAGCGGCTACGGAACGCTGCCGCTCGCGCTGGCCTATGCGCAGTATCTGAACTGTACCGACCGTCACGACGGCGACAGTTGCGGCGTGTGCCCCGCGTGCGTGAAGATGGCCGGACTGGTTCACCCCGACCTGCATTTCGTGCTGCCGACCAATGTCACCAAGAGCGGTTCGCAGAAGCCGCTGGGAGATGTGTTCCTGCCCCAGTGGCGGGAGCTGGTGGCGGAAACGGGCGGCTATTTCGACGAGCGGATGTGGTACGATCGCATCGGGCTGGACAACCAGCAGGGGATGATTGCCAAACGGGAGGCCGACGAGGTGATCCGCAAGCTCTCGTTCAAGGCTTTCGAGGGAACGTACAAGACCGTGCTGATCTGGCTGCCCGAGAAGATGGGCGCCGAGGCGGCCAACGGTCTGCTGAAGATATTGGAGGAGCCCTGGGAGCGGACCCTCTTCCTGCTGGTGTCGGTGACGCCCCAGTTGCTGTTGCCCACGATCCGTTCGCGGGTGCAGGAGGTGATCGTGCTGCCGATCGATGCCGATGCGGAGGAGCGGTGGCTGGCGGCCGGCGGAACGGATGCCCGCAAGGCGGCCGGACTGGCACGGCTGAGCGGCGGTGACCTGATCACGCTGCGTCGGCTGGCGGCGCGGGACGGCGAGGAGGGTGCCGACGAGGATTTCGACCGCTTCACGAGCCTGATGCGCTTCTGCTACAACAACCGGCACCTGGAGCTCTTCGGCTGGGCCGAGGCGGTGGCCGCAACCGGCCGCGAGGCGCAGAAACGGTTCCTGCGCTATGCGGTCGCCCTGCTGCGCGAAAGCTACATGCTGACGGCCGGAATGGAAAATATATCCTATCTTTGGGGGGCGGAGCTGGAGTTCTGCCGGAAGTTCGCTCCGTTTGTCGGCAACGGCAACATCGAGCCCCTCGTGGAGGAGTGTCGGCTGGCTTTGGCGCATATCGTGCAGAACGGCAACGCCAAGCTGGTGTTTACCCACTTTGCCCTGTCGGTCAGCAAGCTGATCGGACGGCGGCAGGTGTGACGGGCCGGCGGAGCAGATCCGCATGGCCGGCCCCGCAGGGGCGCAACATTTTTTATTAACCAAGGAAAGAGCATAAAAGATATGGCAAGAGCGATTCTGGTGATGGGAGGCAATGTGGGCGAGATGAAACCGCGTCTGCGCCAGGCCCAGCACCTGATAAACGACCGGATCGGCATCGTGCTGCACTGCTCGCACGTCTATGAAAGCAAGGCGTGGGGCTTCGACGGCGACGATTTCAAAAACCAGGCAATGGTCGTCGATACCGACCTGACGCCCGAAGAGCTGCTGGCCGCCGTGCAGGAGATCGAACGCGACCTGGGCCGCGACCGCGAAGCGGAGGCACGCGACAAGGCCCGCAGCGGCCAGCGTTATGCCTCGCGGGCGATGGATGTGGACATCATTTTCTACGACGACCTGGTGGTCGATACGCCCGATCTGAAATTGCCCCATCCGCTGATGCAGGAGCGTGATTTCGTGCTGGCGCCGCTGTGCGAGATTGCTCCGAACAAGGTGCATCCCGTGCTGGGGCGTACCGTCGAACAGTTGCGGGCCGAATTGCACGGCCGGCAGGAAAACCGATAGGATCGAACCATGAAACGGCTGTTGTTTACCATCTTGGCGGTTGCGGCGATCGGGCTGGGCTTTGCCGCGTGCGAGCGGCTGACCTTCGGCTGCGATTACCACCTGACCGTTACCTGGCAGGAGCGCAAGGAGCAGGCCGATTCGCTGCCGTTGCAGACGGCGCGGGTCTATGCTTTCTATGCCGATCCCTCCCAGTGGCAGGTGACCTCCATCGAGGATGCCCGGGCGGGTGTCATCACCTCGGTGAGCAATCCCGCACGCCGGCGCAGCTACGACCTCACGGCCGAACCCACCGGCAAATACGGCAATGAATTCGATCTGCGTTTCGACTCCTCGCCCGCCATGGTGCTGGTAGCCGACGAGAATTATCCGATGTGGGCGACGGGCGACGCCAATGTGGCCGCCGGACTGGCCAACCTGTATGTGAAACTGAAGTTCCGGCCGCTCGACTGGAAAAACTCTTCCACGGAGCCTATCGAAAAGGGATCGTGGAAGTTCTACGGCTATGCCAACGTGCACATTCCGATCGATACGGAGCTGACGGTCATTCCTTCCGTCTGGGAGGAGGGGCAGTCCACGTCGGAGTTGCTGCAGACGGCCGGATGCTACATCTTCTACGGCATTCAGAAGGGCAAGGGCGACGTCACCTCGTGGGAGGAGGCGCGCAGCGGCAGGGCGCAGAAGCAACTCGATAACGGTGACTGGGAGACAGTTACCTCCGATCAGCAGGGAGTGTGGGTGGAGAATGCCCAAATCACGGCCCATCTCAACCAGCGGTATGCGATGGTGGTCGTATTCAATGACGTGAGCCCTTCGTCGGCGCTCCGCATGTATGCGTTCTGCTACCTGGATCTGGAGAACAATCCCGAACTGCTGGAGGAGAACATCTGTTTCGACCTGCGCAATCCCTCCGCCGAGCAGACCTACGATATCTGGACGGTGCGCATCGAGGGACTGGAAGAGGAACAGCCGGAGGAGCCCGCAGCCTGACGGGGGGCCGGCAGTCCGCCCGCGGCGGTGCGGCGGGCAAGCGTGAAAGAGAATACATGAAAAGAGAAAAGAGCGAGGAGCGAAAGGGCCGGAGTGGCCTGTGGAAGCGGACGGCGGGCCTCAAGGCCTGTGTGGTGCTGCTGTTCGGATCGGCCTTCCTGTGCCATTGTGCGCGGCAGGGCGCTCCGCAGGGCGGCCCGAAGGATTCGCTGCCCCCCGTGGTGATGTGGGCCCAGCCGGCCTTCAATACGACCAATTTCAACGGCAAGCGCATCTACATTGCCTTTGACGAATATGTCCAGCTGAAGGATCAGCAGAAGGAGTTCTTCACCTCGCCCGCGATGAAGAACAAGCCGACCCTGCTGGTGAAGGGGCGGGGCGTCCAGATCGACATTACCGATACGCTGAAGCCCAACACCACCTATGCGCTCAATTTCGGCAGCAGCCTCTGCGACAACAACGAGGCCAATCCGCTGAACGGATTCCGCTATGTCTTTTCGACCGGCCCGGAGATCGACTCGATGTTCATGTCGGGCTATACGGTCGATGCCTATACGAAGGACAGCGTGTCGAAAACGCTGCTCTTCTTCTACGATGCCGCCGATTCGGCCTTCCTGCGCAAACCCTATCTGGCGCTGAACGATGCCCAGCGGCCCGATTCGGTGCCGGCGTTCGACTCGACCCTCTTCACGGTCAAGCCCGCCTTCATTGCGCGGGCCGAAAACAACGGTATCTTCATCGCACAGAACCTCAAGCCGATCGACTACCGGGTCTATGCCTTTGAGGACACCAACAGCAACTTTACCTACGAGCCGGGCGTGGACAAGGTGGGGTTCCTGGAAGGGGTGTACAACCCGGCCTCGCTGCCCGATTTCCTGGCGTGGTTCGACACGACACGCATGTACATGAGCGCCGAACCGCAGATCTACCTGCGGATGTTCCTGGACAAGACTTTCCAGCGGCAGAACCTCTCCTCCTCGAAACGCCCCCTGCAGCACAAGGTCGAATTCTATTTCGGCGCGGCCAATCCGCGGATCGATACGCTCGTGCTGGAGGGCATCGACTCCGCACGGATCATCACGGAGTATGTGACCCGCGGGCGCGACACGATCAACCTGTGGCTGAACGTTCCCTCCGAACAGCTGCCCGATACGATCAAGGGGCGGATCACCTACTGGAAGCACGACAGCATCAATCAGCTCCAGCCCGTGACGCAGCAGCTGGCGCTGGCCTGGAAATATGTCGAGTCGAAGGAGGAGATCAAGGAGCGCGAGAAGCAGGAGCGCGAGAAGGAGCGGGCCGAACGGGCCGGAGAAACCTACACGCCGCCCGAAAAGCCCAACCCTTTCAAGTATGACCTGAAGGCCAAGGGTGACGTCAATCCCGAGGAGAACATTTCCATCAGCTTCGACTATCCGATCGTGGAGATGGACAGCGCACGGATCTCGCTGATCCGCTACGGAGAGGGCGAGGACCGCTACCGGGTGAAATACAACCTGCGGCAGGATACGCTCGACATGAAGCGGTGGATCCTCTCGGCGGCGTGGACGGCCGGTCAGAAATATGAGCTGGTCATTCCCGACAGCGTCTTTCTCAACGTGGCGGGCGAACGGAACGACTCGATCAAGAGCGATTTCACGATCATGTCGCCCGAAAAGTTCGGTACGCTGACCGTCAACGTGAAGGGCAAGACGGAGGGGGCCTGCTATGTGCTGCAGCTGCTCAACGAGAAGAATGCCCTGCTGCAGGAGAAGAAGTATGTCCGCAGCGGCGTCTATACGTTCCGTTTCGTGGCGCCGGGCAACGTGAAGCTGCGGATCATCGAGGATGTGAATGCCAACGGCGAATGGGACAGCGGCGATCTGCTGGTTCACCGGCAGCCGGAGCAGGTGGAGATCTACGTGCCCGAGTCGGGGGACGAGCTGATCGTGATGAAGGCCAACTGGGACATTGAGATTACGGTGGACATGGCCCGGCTCTTCCGGCCTTTCGCGGTCGAGGATATTCGCCGTCAGTTGCGCAAGCAGGAGATGGTGCGTCTCGAACGGCTGGCCGAGGAGCGGAAGAAAAAGATGCTCGACCAGCAGCAGAAACAGACCCAGCAGATGAACTCCAGCAGCGCCGGCGCCTTCAATCCCACCGGCGGATTCAATTAGCCGGACGGGCCGCTCCTGGCGGCAAACGTGAACAGATGAAGATGAAACGAACGATCCTATTGACCCTGCTGGCCCTGATGGGGGCGGGCGTCGTGCAGGCTCAGCACTACATCGGCCTGCGCGGCGGCGTGGGGGTCGGATACGGCCGGTTCGAACCGGCCTCCTACTACACGATGAAGTGGGTACCGGGGGTATGGTCGGGCGGCCTGCAGTGGAAATATTACGGCCCCGTCCGCTATGTGGGCGCCATCGGCGCCGAGATGGAGTTTCTCCAGCGGGCCTATCAGCAGCAGGCGGGCCTGGATTCGCCGGACTATGTGCGCCGCGTGTACAATACGGTCAACGTGCCGCTGATCTGGCATATCCACCTGAATCTGGCGCACAACCGGCTGCGCGTGTTCCTCAATGCCGGCATCTGGGCTTCGTACAACATCGGTGCCAGGCAGTGGACCCGGGTGGACGGTGTGGTGACCGAGGAGCCTTACAAGATGCTGCTTGTGCGCGACAACCCCTTCAACTACGGCCTGCTCGGCGGGCTGGGCGCCAACGTGATCTTCGGCCGGTGGGAGCTGCTGGTCGAGGCGCGCTACTATTTCAGCTACGGCGACATACTGCGCAACAGCGCCGTGTATGCGAGCAACCCGACCCGTTCGCCGCTCGACAACATCATGCTCTCGCTGGGCTTTTTCTACCGGTTGGGTGACAAGCCCCACGAGCCCGAACTTCCGGCCTGGTATCTCCGCCGTCAGGCCCGGAAACAGACCGAACGCCTGCAGGAGGCCGGCGCTTCCGCGGAGACAACCAACGAATCATCCAAATGACACGATAAACCATGGAATCGACAAGACAGAGCAAAGTAGCCAAACAGATACAGAAGGACATCAGCGACATCTTCTCCAAGGAGGGGGCCGATCTGGTGAAGGGGGCCATGGTGACGGTGACGGCCGTCCGGATGAGTCCCGACCTGGGGTATGCGAAGATTTACCTCAGCATTTTCCCCTTTGAGAAGAGCAAGGCGATCATGGATGCCGTCACCCAGCAGGAGTGGCGGATCCGCAAGGCGCTCGGCTCCCGCATCCGCAACCAGTTGCGCATCGTGCCCGAGCTGACCTTCTTCCTGGACGACTCGCTGGAGTATATCGAGAACATCGACAACCTGCTCCGCTGACGGAGCCTTGCAGCGCACTCCGGCCGTGTATCGTCTCACCCAGCTCTTCGCCCGCCGCTATTTCACCTCGCGCAACTCGCTTTCGGTCATCAACATCATCTCGAAAGTGAGCGTCTTTGCCGTGGGGGTGCCCGTTGCGGCCATGGTCATCCTGCTGTCGGTGTTCAACGGCTTCGACGGTCTGGTGCGCAGCATGTACAGCGTGTTCGATCCCGATCTGATGGTCGTCCCGACCGAGGGCAAGACCTTTGCCATCGCGACGGCCGAGGAGCGCATGCCCGCCGCCGCGGAAGGGGTGGCCGCCTACTCCTACGTGCTGGAGGAGAGCGTCCTCTTCGAATATCGCGGACGCCAGGCGGCGGGACGGCTGCGCGGCGTGGACGAACGCTATGTACTGGTGGTGCCGGTGCAGGAGACGATTACCTATGGCGACTACGAGCTCCGCTACGGCGACATGGAGCAGGCCGTCGTGGGGCAGGGTATTGCCTATGTGCTCGGCGTGAAAACCGCCCTGTATGATCCGCTGCACATCTATGCGGCGCGGCGCGGTGACTATTCCCCGCTGCTGCCGATCGACGGATACAGCCGCGGCAGCCTGTTCCCCGAGGGCATCTTCCGGCTCGATGCCGAGACGGACGGCACCTATGTTTACTGTACGCTCGACTTTGCCCAGCAGCTGCTCGACTACGAGGGACGCGCTTCGGGCATCGCCATCCGTACGGACGGCACGCGTCCGGAGACGGTGCGCAGGCAACTGGCCTCCGCGCTGGGCGACGATTTCCGGGTGCTGACCCGCTATGAGCAGAAGGCCTCCATGTACCGCATCCTGAAGGTCGAGAAACTGGGTATCTTCATCATCAGCCTCTTCGTGCTGGTGATCGCCTCCTTCTCCATCATCGGGTCGCTGGTCATGCTGATTCTGGACAAAAAGGAGGATATCCGCATCCTCTTTACGATGGGAGCCGACGTGCGCTTCGTGCGCCGCATCTTTGTCGGCGAGGGCATGCTGATCGGTGCGGCCGGCACCCTCGGCGGCCTGTGCGTCGGACTGGCCTTCGCCCTGGCGCAACAACGTTTCGGCTTCATCAAGATGGGGGCGGCATCGTTTCTGGTGGATGCCTATCCCGTCGCCGTACAGGCCACGGACATCGTTGCGATTGCGGCGACCGCCCTGGCCGTAACCTGGTTGATTAACAGACTGACCGTCGCGCGGATGATTCCCCGGACGGCCATACGATGCAACATACGACACAATGGGTAGCAGATTCCTACGGCAGGCCCTCCTGATCGGGGCTGCGCTGACGGCTTTCGCCTGCAAGGGGTACAAGCAGATCCCCGAAGAGACGCTGGTGGACATCTTTACGGACATGTACGAGCTGAACGCCTACATCGACCGCCATCCGGTCCGCGAGAATCGGGACAGCATCGACCTCTATGAGCCGGTGCTGGCCGCCTACGGCTATACGACGGAAGATTTCACGCGTACGCTGACCGAAGCCACGCGGCGCAAGAGTTTCCGGCTGACCGATATCATCGACGCCTCCGTCGCCAAGATGGAGCAGGAGCGCGACGCGATTGACCGCGAACTGCGGATCGTCGAGCGGATCGACAGCACGGCCCTGGCCTACAGTACGCGCGAACTGTACCGCGATTCGCTGATTACGATCCGCAGCCTGGCCGATTCGGCGGCGATGCGGGTGGAGGTGCCGCTCGACGAACTGTCCGGACGCATCGGGATCGACTATTACTATACGCTCGACTCGCTCGACCGGAACGACGACCTGCAGAACCGCCATGCGCTGCTTTCGGCGACGGGCAAGTCGCGCGGCAGTGCCGTCCAGCGGCTGCGGAAAGGCCCGCGTACGGCCTATTCGACGTCGCTGCCCTGCAGCCGGGAGGCTGTCAGGCTCGAAATCACCTTCGGCAACTATCCCGAGCGGCCGAAGCGCATGCACCTGACGATCGATTCGCTGGTGGTAACCTATGTGCCGCCGCTGAGCGAGGCGTACGAAGAGCTCTCCCACACGTATCGCTACCGGCTGATGATCGACGACCGGGAGTATAACACTTTCTACTATGATGAGGAGAATAACCGCCCATTACGTTTTCCATCGCCGCTCCTTCCTCCGGAATGCGATAGTCTCGTGGAACGATGACGGCACGGTGGCCGAGGTCGCCGTGGCGGGCGACCGGCTGGACCGGGAAGCCAATGTGGAGTTCTACAGCGGTCTGCTGATCCCGGATCTGGTGGATGCCCACTGCCACCTGGAACTTTCCCACCTGCGGGGGCTGATTCCGCCCGGGGGCGGATTCACGGCCTTTGTCCGGGGCATGGGGACGACGCGCGGTGCGGTCGGTCCCCGGGAACGGGCTGCGGCCATAGCCCGTGCCGACGAGACGCTTTGGCGCCAGGGGGTCGGAGCCGTGGGAGACGTCTCCAACGGGGAGAGTTCCTTTGCCGTCAAGGCGGCCAGCCGGATCCATTACGTGACGTTTCTGGAGCTTTTCGGCCTGCAGACCGCTTCGGCGGATGCGCTGGCGCCGGTGGCCGATGCGGCCCGACGCTGCGGCCTTCGGGCAGGCATTACGCCGCATTCGACCTATTCGTTGAACGACGGAGCCTTCCGGTCGGCCGTGCAGGCGGGCGGACCGACTCCGCTGTCGATCCATTTTATGGAGAGTCCGGCCGAAGCGGAACTGTTCGCGGGGCGGGGTGAGCTGGCGGCGTGGTATGCCGAACGCGGTACGGCCATCGACTTTGCATCATACGGATCGCCGGCCGGGCGGATTGTCGCCTCTGTGCCGGCGGATCGTGACCTGCTGCTGATCCACAACTGTTGTGTGACGGAAGCGGTGGTCGATCGGATCGAGGCCTGTTTCCCCGGACGAGTGACGTGGGTGCTCTGCCCGCGGTCGAATGACTACATTTCGCATCTGACGCCTCCGGTCGGCCTGCTGCGCCGCAAGGGAGTGCGCATTGCGGTCGGGACCGATTCGCTGGCCTCCAACGATTCGCTCGACATGGTGGCCGAACTGCGGCAGCTGGGCGATGTGCCCCTGGAGGAGCTGCTGACCTGGGCAACCTGCAACGGCGCCCGGGCACTGGGGGTGGAGCGTGAACTCGGCGGATTCGAGCCGGGAAGCCGCAGCGGAGCCGTACTGCTGACGGGCATCGACTGGGAGAAGATGCGGCTGACCGAAAATTCCCGTTCGGAGCGCATCCTTTAGACGGCAGGATTTGCTACCTTTGTAAGACTTTGAATGACCGATATGGAACGGAATTACGAAAGAAAGGACCTATATAACGAGGAGACAATCGCCGAACTGCAACAGCACTACCGGCGGATTCTCGAACTGCTCGGCGAGGACGTCAACCGCGAGGGGCTACTGAAGACGCCGGAGCGCGTAGCGAAAGCGATGGCTTTCCTGACGAAAGGATATGACGAGGACCCGAAGGAGATGCTCCTCTCGGCCAAGTTCAACGAGGATTACCGCCACATGGTCGTAGTGAAGGATATCGAGCTCTATTCGATGTGCGAACACCACATGATGCCGTTCTACGGCAAGGCGCACGTGGCCTACATCCCCAACGGCTACATCACCGGCCTGTCGAAGATCGCCCGGGTCGTGGAGGCCTATGCCCGTCGGTTTCAGGTTCAGGAGCGGCTGACCGTACAGATTCGCGACTGCATCCAGGAGGCGCTCAATCCGCTGGGTGTAGCCGTAGTGATCGAGGCGGCCCATACCTGCATGCAGATGCGTGGCATCCAGAAGCAGAACTCCGTGACCACCACGTCGGCCTTTACGGGCAGTTTCCTGCGCCGGCAGGATACCCGTCAGGAGTTCATGCAGATCATCGGTTGCGACCTGCGCAAATAGGTGCGATAGGGCTTACCATACAGGAGGCGGATCCCGCGAGGGATCCGCCTCTTTTGCATTCGTTCGTTCGGCATGAAAAAAGCAACGGGGAATCCGGCAGGATTCCCCGTATGCGTAAGGTTTGTGTGGTGCACTATTTTGTGCCGTTCAGGAAGGCCTTGATCTCGGCTGCTACGCTGGGACCGTTGTAACCGAACTTCTCGTCCAGCACCTTGTAGGGGGCCGAATAGCCGAAGTGGTCGAGGCCGTGGATGTAGCCGGCGTCGCCGACCAGCGTTACCAGATTGATGGGCAGACCCGAGGTGAGACCGTAGCGCGGTACGCCGGCCGTCAGAATCTCATCGACATAGGCCGGACCCTGGTCGCGGAACAGACCCTCGGAAGGTACCGAGATGATGCGCGACCTGATGCCGTCCTCGGCCAGCAGGGCTGCGGCGTCGGCCAGCGTGGAAACCTCCGAACCGTTGGCAATCAGCAGCACGTCGGGATGTTCGGCGTCGGTTACGACATAGGCACCCTTGTGCAGTTTCTTGGCCTCCTTGCGGCGGTCACCGGGCAGATCCTTGATGTTCTGGCGCGACAGGATCAGCGCAACCGGGCGCTCCTCCTCGATGGCCAGTTTCCAGGCGGCAACCGTTTCGGCACCGTCGGCCGGACGCAGCACTACCATCGAGCGTTCGCCGCGGTGGTTGTGGAGATGCTCCATCAGACGGATCTGGGCTTCCTGTTCGATCGGCTGGTGCGTAGGACCGTCTTCGCCGACGCGGAACGAGTCGTGCGTCCAGATATAAACGACGTGCAGACGCATCAGCGCCGAGAGACGGATGGCCGGTTTCATGTAGTCCGAGAAGACGAAGAACGTGCCGCAGGCGGGAATTACGCCGCCGTGGAGGGCCATACCGTTCATGATGCAGGCCATCGTGAACTCGCTGACGCCCATCTGCAGGAACTGACCCGTGAAGTCGCCCTTGCGCAGTGCTTTGGTCTTCTTCAGGAAGCCGTCGGTTTTGTCCGAGTTGCTCAGGTCGGCCGAAGCCACGATCATGTTTTCGATCTTCTGGGCGAAGTGGCCGAGTACCGTAGCCGATGCGGCGCGGGTAGCGACATCCTTGCCCGGGTCGATGGCATCGAAGTCGATCTCCGGAGCCTTGCCGGTCAGGAACTGATCCCATTTGGCAGCGAGGTCCGGACTTTCGTGACGCCACTTGTTCTCTACCTCTTTCATCCAGGCTGCCCAGCCGCGCAGTTCTTTGGCGCGTGCTTCATAGAGTTTGCGGCTCTCCTCGAAGATGGCGAACGGCTCGTCGGGGTTGCCGCCGAGGTTGGCAATCGTCGCACGAATATCGGCTCCGGCAGCCGACAGGGGCTGGCCGTGGGTGGACACCTTGTTCTCGAAGCTGGTGCCGTCGGCAGCAACGGCGCCCTTGCCCATGATGGTCTTGCCGATGATGAGGGTCGGACGTTCACGCTCCTGGATGGCCACGTTGAGGGCTGCGCGGATCTGATCGGCACACTGGCCGTTCACCGTGAGCACGTTCCAGTTCCAAGCGCGGTATTTGGCTGCGATGTCCTCCGTCATTACCTCGTCCACGGTCGTGGAGAGCTGTACGTTGTTGGCATCGTAGTACATGATATAGTTGCTCAGACCGAGCAGACCGGCCATGCGGCCGACGCCTTGGGCGACCTCCTCCTGGATACCGCCGTCCGAGATGTAGACATAGGTTTTGTGGGCCATCCATTCACCGAAGCGGGCGGCCAGGAAACGTTCCGCAATCGCAGCGCCCACGGCCATGGCATGACCCTGGCCCAGCGGACCGGAGGTGTTTTCGATGGCGTGAGCCAGGTCGGCCTCGGGGTGACCCGGCGTCTGGCTGCCCCACTGGCGGAAGCACTGGAGCTCCTCGACGGGCATGATGCCGGCCAGCGCCAGGGTGGAGTAGAGCATCGGCGACATGTGACCCGGATCGAGGAAGAAACGGTCACGGTACGGACAATCGAGCCGGTCGGGATCGTAGTTCAGAAATTCGGAGTAGAGAATGTTGATGAAGTCGGCTCCGCCCATGGCTCCGCCCGGGTGACCCGATTTCGCTTTTTCGACCATGGCGGCGGTAAGAATTCGGATGTTGTCCGCTGCCCGATTGGTGATGGTGTTGTCCATGATGAAAGTGTTGCGAGTTGCGTATTCGGATGTTTTCGCATGCCGTACAGGCACTTTTACAAAGGTAATCATTTCTGACGGTGAAACGACGGCGTGCGTCCGGATTTATTTCGGATGAATTCGCTTCGTCCGATGATCTGTTGGTTGGGGGCAAATCGGAGACCCAGCTATCTGGCGCAGGCGGGAACGCTATTCCGTCGTGCTGCGGCGGAGGCAATCGGGTGGATGTGCACAACGTGCGAGACGCTTGTGCTGCCTCGGGCGGTTGCTCGTGCAGGTGCGGGAAGCCATGATACACAAAAGCGCCGGGAGTTTAAGCTCCCGGCGCTTTTGACTGTTGTTGAAGAAACACTATTTCTTCTTGAAGGGATATTCGTCTTCGATACCTTCACCCTCGTAGGTGGCGGTAGTATTACCCGTCATGATGCCGAGGTAAGTGGTGCCATCTTCCGTCGGGAGGTAACCACCCTGACCATCGCTGGCATAGATCATCGAGACAGCTACCATGGTGGAAGCCGTACCCGAGATCTGATACTGATCGTTTACGGTGAAGACAACCGGCTCCTGGCCGTCGTTGCCACCGCCCTGGATCAACCAATATTTCATGTATTGGCCTTCTTCCAGGATCTCGTTGTTGTAAGGTGTGGAGGCGAAATAGTTCGTCGTACCCTTACCGTTGATGCGGCCGTCGAAGGTCAGCTCCATGGTCTCCGGGTTGAACTCGCCTACCAGTACGGGAGTTTCCGTGCTGTCGAAGATGTTCGACATGAGGTAGGTACCGTTAGCGCCCTCCGAGATCATCATCGACCACGTGGCGGGCGTGCTGCCCTGGCCACCGCTGATGGTGTACTGACCGTACTGTACGGCCTGAACGTTCTTGATGTAGATCGTGCAGGTGCTGGCCGTGCCGATGGCGGCACCGGTAGCGTCGGTAATGGTCAGCGTGATGGTGTAGTCTGCGTTGTCATCGGGACGCCATGCGGGGGCAACCTGCAGGTTTACGGTGTTGTTTGCATCCTCACCGATGTAGAGCGTCGTCGTGGACGAATAGGGATCCGTCGAGGTGATCAGCAGTACATCGTTGACGTTCTCTGCACCCTCGGCCGTGATCTTCAGCGTAACGGGATAGCCGCCGGGCTCACCCGTTACGGCGATCGGAATGTAGGTCAGACCGTCGGTCTCCTGCATCGTTACCTCCGTCTGCGTAAAGCCTACGACACCCGTGCCCGGACCGGGCGTAACGGTTTTCTTCGTGCAGGAGCCGAAGACGGCTGCTGCCAGCAGGCTCATTACAGCTATTTTGATGTATTTCATATTCTCTGAAAATTAACGAATTGGTTTGAGATTATTTCCAGTTCAACTGATCTTTGATGGCCGAGTTGTTGGTGTACTCCGACTGCGGAATCGGCCATACGAAACGGTAGTCGTTGGCATTGATGTTGAGGTACATACCGATGGTAACGCATACCGACTCGTCCTGCGGCGTCCAGCCCAGACGGCTCATCGGATCGCCCCAACGTTTCAGGTCGGCCATACGGTTGCTCTCCATGAACATCTCTTTCAGACGCTCCATCTTGATTTCGGAGAAGAGCTCCTCACCCGAATAGGGGGTGTAGGTGTACTCGGGAGCGCTGCTCGAGTTGGCGTGGATACGTGCCTCGCGCAGTTTCTGGAGATACTTGTTGGCATTGACCTCGTCACCGTCACGGTAGTAAGCCTCGGCTGCGAGCAGTACGAAGTCTGCGCTGCGGTAGAGGGGTACGTTGTTGGCCAGCGAGTTCAGACCGGCGGTTGCATTGTAGTTGGGGTTACCCGGATATTTGTTCAACAGTTTCAGGTTGACCGATGCGGTACCGATACGGCAGGTACGCGTGGTGAAGTAGGCCGACGGACGGATGTCCACCCAGGCGTCGTTGCCGTTGTTGGAGTACTGGTCGATCATGTACTGAGCCGGAACATACTGCGGTTTCAGCGAAGTCGAGTGGTCCGGGTCACCGAACGGGTCATAGAGGAAGGGCGAACCGTACTGAACGCTGCCTTCGTCCAGGCTGGCGAAGAACTGGAAGATCAGCTCCGAGCCTTCGTTGTTCTTCCACATCGAAGCGAACGAGGTGGCATCGGTAATCAGCGCATACTTGGAAGCATCGGCGATGCTGGCTGCGGTAGCGGCAGCTTCGGGATACTGGTGCATGTCCAGCTGTACATAAGCGGTCAGACATTTTACGGCCGTCGAACCGAGGTAGTATTTCTCGGCCGGGTCGCCACCGCCATAGTAGCCTTCGATGGCCGTGCGGGCCAGATCCAGATCGGTGTTGATGGCCTCGTAGGTCTTGGCCATCGTAGCACGGGGCAGACGCTGCGCGATGTTGTAGGTATCGTTCAGGATGATACCCCAGTCCGTATCGGCCGTGGTCGGTTCGTAATCCTTGCAGTAGTACATAACCAGGTGGCGGCGAAGCAGGGCCCGGAAGAAGTGAGCCTCACCAATGTAGAGATTCAGGTCTTTCAGATCCTGTGCGCTCATCTTGTCGGGATCGCTCTCGGACAGATTGGCATCGTTGGCAATCAGCGTTTCGCACTGCTCGAGGAAGTAGTTGATCTGGCTGATGTTGCCGTTGTCGTTGGTCCAGATGTTGTCTACCGTGCTGTCGGTATCGGTGAACGTCCAGGCGTACTGCTCGCCGTAGCTGTTACCGTAGTCCAGCGTTGCGTTGATGCCCTCGCACTGCATGTTGGCCGAGATGATATCCGTCATGCTCGAACGCCCCATGTAGTAAATGGAGTTGCGGAACTCCTTGGCATCCTTGAAGGTGGTGAAACCTTCATCGGCCGGAATGGCATTGCTGGGGTATTTGTTGAGATTGCAGGCGGCTACGCCTCCGGCGAGCAACAACAGCAATGCTCCTTTAATGATGTTCTTCATATTGTGCTAATTGAATTGCGATGATGGGTGATTAAAACATGAATTCAAGGCTGAACGAATACTGACGGGTGTTCGGGTACATACCGTAAACCGACTTGCCATCATACTCGGGGTCGTAGCCCGTGTACTTGGTCAGCGTCCAGAGGTTACGGAAGATGGCCGAAACCTTGATGCCCTGGATGAAGCCCGTTTTCTTCAGCAGCGAGGAGGGGAACTGATACGAAAGGGTCAGGTTCTTCAGACGGAGGAACGATGCGTTCTCCAGATAAGCGGTACTGTGGATCATCGTCTCGCCGTATGCGGGGATGTCGGTGATGTCGCCGGGCTCCGTCCAGATGTTCTTCATGTTTTCGGGACGCTGGAACTGGCTCATCGTCGTCGTACTTTCCGTGAAGAAGCGGTCACCGTTGTACAGCCATTTGTCAAGCTGGTAGGTGAAGTTTGCCTGCAGGCTCAGACCTTTCCAGCGAACGTCGATGTTGAAACCACCGTAGTAAGGTGCGATGTACTCTTTGTCCGTATTGATGTAGGCGGCCAGGTTGGCGTCCTTTACGGGGTTGCCGTTACCGTCGTTGAACATCGGCTTACCGTCGCGCGGGTCAACGCCCATGAACTCCGGCAGGTAGAACGACCAGGCCGAGCGGCCGACCTTGTACTGTGCGAACTGATCAGGCAGCGTGATGGCGTCGGTGGAGTACAGATAGGTGATCTTGTTGCTGTTGTAACCGAACGTCGTGCTGACACCGATGTTCCAGTCCTTGTTCTGGAAGATCGTGGCTGCGATGTCCACATCGACACCGCGGTTGAGCATACCGAGGGCATTCTCGGCGTGGCTCGTCACACCGCTCGAAGGCGGATAGGGAACGTCGAAGAGCATGTCGGTCGAACGACGGTCATAGTAGTTGATCGATGCCGTCAGCCAGTGCCACAGGCCGAGTTCCAGGCTTACGTTGAACATACCCTGTTTTTCCCATCCCAGATGGCTGTTACCGGGGTTGGCGAAGTAACGGCCGGCATTGCCTGCGTAGTTCATACCACCGGCGATCAGGGCCAGGTGCGTGTAGTAGCTGATCGAGGAGTTACCCTGCGTACCGTAGGTAGCACGGAGTTTGAGGTCGGTGAGAACGCGGTTGTTCATCAGGAATTTCTCCTGCGAGATGTTCCACATACCGCCGACTGCGTAGAAGAATGCGTCACGGTTGTCGGCACCGAACTTCGAGGAGGCGTCGTTACGAACCGTTACGTCCAACGAATATTTGTTCTTGTAGTCGTAGTTCACACGGCCGAAGAACGAGAGCATGTTGTAGCTGGAGTTGCTTTCCGATACGTTGCCGATGATGACGTTGGTACCGTTCGAGAGAAGCATCAGACGGTCGTCGGCCTGACCGGTGGTCATTACGGCGAAGAAGTCATCCTGGTAGTCGATACCCTCCTGACCAACGAGGAACGTCAGGTTGTGGAAGTCCTTGATCGGTTTGAGCTTGTACTCGATGGTGTTACTGGTGGTCAGCGTACGGTACTGGTTGTAGTTACGTCCGCGGACACCGCTGCCGCCCGACAGTTCGTAGGAGGGCAGACCCGACATCTTCAGGGTCGAGAAGGCACCGTCGATACCGTTCAAGCTGGTGATGGTCAGACCCTTGAGCGGGGTGAGGACGATCGAGATGTTACCGTTGTAGAGGGTGTTGTAACCGCCCTGGGGCTGCTCCTTCATGGCGTACCACGGATCCATCATGCCGTTCGGGAAGTAGGTGTAGGTGGCAACCTCACCGCTTTCGGTCAGATACTTGCGCGACATGTAGGACGGCATGTAGGTAGCGAAGTTGTTCGGGGCGGAGAGGATCACACCCTGCGTGGAGGAAACGGAATCCTGCGTGGAGATACGTTTATCGGTCGAGATGGCCATGTTCATGTTGATGCGCATCCACGAGGTGGCTTCGGCAGCCAGGTTGGTACGGAACGTGTAACGCTCCATCGACGAACCCGGAGCGATACCGTCCTGGTTCATGTAGCTACCCGAAACATAGTAGCTGATGTTCTCGGAACCGCCCGATACGGAGAATTCGCCGTTGTAGGTCGGAGCGGGCTGGTAAACGTATTTGAACCAGTCGGTGCCGCCGAACATCTCCATGTTGGCCAGATAGGAGTCGTAGGAGGTTCTGGAGATCTCGTTGAAGTAGAGCTGCCAGTCAAGCAGGTCGCGGCCGCTCATCTGCTGTAAGTTGTTGTTTACAGGGGTCGAGATACCGTAACCGCCGCTGAGACGGAACTGAGCCTTCTGGGCCGTGCGGCTACCTTTCTTGGTGGTGATGTAGATCACACCGTTGGCGGCACGCGAACCGTAGATAGAGGTTGCGGAGGCATCCTTCAGGGTAACCATGTTCTCGATATCGTTCGAGCTGAGGGCGAGGAACTGGTTGGCCGACGAAGGCATACCGTCGATCACATACAGCGGCTCGGTACCTGCGGAGATCGAACCCGAACCGTGGATACGGATGCTCGAGCTTGCGGACGGCTCACCGGACGACGTCATAACGGACATACCGGAAACCTGACCCGAAAGAGCATCGGCTACGTTCATCACCGGTTTGTCGTTCAGAATTTCAGAGTTCACAACCGATACGGCACCCGTTACCGAACCGACCGAACGGGCCGAACCGTAACCGATCACAACGACCTGTTCGATGTTCTCCGATTCCTGAGCCATCGTTACGTTGATGACCGTCTGGCCCGGATTGACCACAATCTCCTGCGTCTTGTAGCCGACGTAGGTGAATTCCAGAGTGCCGTTCGCCGGAACGTCGATCATGTAATCGCCGTCGATACCGGTCACGAATGCGTTCTGCGTACCTTTCACTGCAACGACCGCGCCGATAATCGGCTCACCGGATGCTGCGTCGGTAACGATACCAGTTACATGTTGATCCTGTGCCGTCAACTGGAAGCACATGAGCAACATCGTAAAAACTGATAGTACGAATTTTCTCATACGAATTGAATTTAGTTTGTGTTGTTGAACTGTAATAATTTTTGCTTGTCGATTTAAGGTGTTTTTTCTCTCTTGTCGTGTCTGTCTGCTCTCGGGAGTTTTTTGTTTTACTTAAGGTATTGCTGTCTTGTGTTTTGTGTTCGTATCGTATCTAACCGAACAGGGATGACTCCGGGGCAGAATCATCCATTGATCTGCGCAGGTGCAGATCTGTTGCGGCGGCACGGGGAAAATCCGGGGGACGGCTTTCGCTCGTCGAGGCATGTTCCCCTATGCACATACTATCGCGACGAAGATACGAATATTTTGTAAAAGCGCAAAAAAAAGGCAGTCTGTTTCGCAGTTTGTGTATGCATTTTTCATGCAGAGGCGGGCGAAATGAGCGGATGATTCTGCATGTATAATGAAAATATGCCGGCGGAATTCGGTAGTTGCTGGATATATATGAAAAATGGTATGCGGCAGATAATTCGGGACGCAGGTCTGCGGCGTCCGCGGTTCGGAACGGAGCGGAGAAGGACGGGGCCCCTTTATATATGAAAACCTCCGCAGCATGAAACTGCGGAGGTGAAGGAGTGGGGCGGACGGCCTACAGCAGCGGCAGCAGTTTCTCCAGCGCCATGCCGCGCGAGCCCTTCAGGAAGATGGTGCGGGCATGCTCCAGCAGATGCTCGTCGGCAATGGCCCGGGCGGCGGCGTCGGTGTCGGGGAAGAAGCGGAGCCGGGTCGAAGCGGGACAACGGGACAGTGCTTCGGCAGCCAGCCGGCCGAACTCGGGGCCGATCAGCAGGGCGGTGCCGGGGCGGAGAGCCATCACGCGGTCGAGCACGTTGCGGTGTTCGGCTTCGCTCCAGGCGCCGAGTTCGAGCATGTCGCCCAGTATGACCGCCTTGTCGGCGGCATTGCCCGCTTCCCGGGCGAACCATTCCAGGGCGGCCTGCATGCTCGAGGGGTTGGCGTTGTAGCAATCCACGATCAGGGTCCGGTCGGGACGTGCGATGACCTGCGAACGGTTCAGCGAGGGAACGTAGTCGCGGATGGCCTGCCGGAGCGTCTCCTCGGGGATGCCGAAGTGGCGTCCTACGGCGGCAGCAGCTGCGATGTTGAACCGGTTGTAATCGCCGGCCAGCCGGCTTTCGAGGCCGTCGGCGGCGGAACTGTCGTAGGGCAGGGTCTGCAGGGCGGGGCGTTCGGCGGCCATGGAGGCCAGTACGGGGTCGTCCGTGCGGACAAAGGCACGGCCGCCCGTGGCGGCGAGCCAGTCGTACAGTTCGCCCTTGGTGGCCCGAACCCCGGCTTCGCCGCCGAATCCGGCCAGATGAGCGCGGCCGACGTTAGTGATGAGGCCGTAGTTGGGGCGGGCGATGCGGCACAGGGCGGCAATTTCGCCCGGCGCGCTGGCTCCCATCTCGACGATGCCGAAGGTGGTCTCCGGCGTCATGGCGAGCAGCGTGAGGGGAACGCCGATATGGTTGTTCAGGTTGCCGACCGTTGCATGGACTGTAAACCGGGTGGACATGACGGCCGTGGTGAGCTCTTTGGTGGTTGTCTTGCCGTTCGTGCCCGTAATGGCGAGGATCGGGATGCCCAGCCGCCGGCGGTGGAGGGAGGCCAGCTGCTGCAGGGCTTCAAGCGTATTCTCGACCGGGAAGTAGCCGGCTGCCAGCAGGGCCTCCGGGTCGGTGGTGCCGACGGGCAGCACGGCGGGGTTGTCCGTTACGGCGAGTGCGGCCCCCTGGGCCAGGGCGGCGGCCGCAAAGCGGTTGCCGTCGAAGTTGGCGCCCCGCAGGGCGAAGAAGAGGCAGCCGGGGGTGATGCGGCGGCTGTCGGTGCAGACGGTCGGATGGGCCGTATAGCAGGTGTAGAGGCGTTCGATGCGTTCCGTGGAAGACATGGCGGAGGAAGTTTGTGCGGGTCAGATGTGGCGTTCGCCCTTGTGGAACTTGATGGCGTCGATGTAGCGCTTGATGTTCTGTTCGGTGCCCTTCGGGCAGATCAGCAGGGCGTCGGCGGTGTCGACGACGATGTAGTCCGAGAGCCCGTCGATGACGGCCAGTTTCCCTTCGGGCAGCCGGACCAGACAGTCGGTGGTGTCGAAGGTGACTGCCTCGCAGCCGGTCGTGTTGCCGTTTTCGTCCTTGGGCAGGTAGTCGTACAGGGAGCCCCAGGTGCCGAGGTCGCTCCAGCCGAAGTCGCCGCAGCGGACATAGACGTTGTCGGCCTGCTCCATGACGGCATAGTCGATCGAGATGTTCCGGCATTCGGGGTAGATGCGGGCGATGCTGTCGTTCTCCTGCGGGGTGCCGAAGACGGCGCCGGCCGAGCGGAACAGGTAGTAGGTGTCGGGCATCAGCTTTTCCAACTGGCGGAGAATCGCTTCCGTCTGCCAGATGAAGATGCCGGAGTTCCAGACGAAGTCGCCCGACTGGAGAAAGGCCTGGGCCAGTTCGGCGCTGGGCTTTTCGGTGAAGATGCGCACCTGGTGGAGGTGGCTGTCGCCGACGCTTTTGCCTGTCTGGATGTAGCCGTATCCGGTGGCGGGACGGGTCGGACGCACGCCGATCGTGACCAGCGCGTCGTGGGTGGAGGCAAAGTCGACGCCCTCCTCGACGACGTCGCGGAAGGCGGCCTCGTTCAGAATGAGGTGGTCGGAGGGGGTGACGATCATGATGGCGCCGGGTGCGGTGGCCTGCAGCCGGAAGGCGGCGTAGGCGATGCAGGTGGCGGTGTTTCGTCCCAGCGGTTCGGTCAGGATCTGCCGCTCGGTCAGTTCGGGCAGCTGTTCCAGGGCCAGCTCCTTGTGGGCGGCGTTGGTGACGACGAGAAAGTTCTCGGCGGGGATGAACGATGCGAAGCGCTCGAAGGTGCTGCGCAGGAAGGTTTTGCCCGTGCCGAGCATGTCGAGGAACTGTTTGGGCCGGGCGGTCCGGCTCACCGGCCAGAAGCGGATGCCGCCTCCGCCGGCCATGATGACGCAGTAGGTCTGATTCTTCATCATATCGGTCTGTGCGCGGCCGGTGCCGCGCGGTGTACATTAAACAAAGTTAGGCATAAATATCGGCCGGGCAAAACGGCGTGGCGGGAAATCGTCCGTTGCGGCGGGCGCGGGTCGGAGGATGCGCCGCCGCAGGGCGCGGATTCGCGGCCGGAACCGTGCGGAACCGGCGGCTTTTTGTTACCTTTGCAAAATAAGGAAGAACGGCGGCGGGGCGGAGGCTGCACTCCGGCTGCGGACCGGTGTTCAAAACGATCGGAACTATGAAAATGAAATTGATTACCCTGCCCAACATCATTACCCTGGGCAACCTGCTGTGCGGTACGCTCGGCATCGTTTCCATGGTGTCGCTGCAGTCGGCGCAGGCACTGCATACGGCCTTCGTGTTCATGCTGGCGGCCGCCCTGTGTGACTTCTGGGACGGCTTCGTGGCGCGGATCACCGGCCTGTATTCGTCGATCGGGGCGCAGCTCGATTCGCTGGCCGATCTGGTCAGTTTCGGCGTGCTGCCCACGCTGATCGCCATGAAGGTCTTCTATTTGGCCGGCGGAACGGGGGCCTGGAGTGCCGTGATGCTGCTGATCGTGGTGTGCGCGGCGTTGCGGTTGGCCCGGTTCAATGTCTCGGATGACCAGAAGAGTGAGTTCGTCGGCCTGCCCGTACCGGCCTGTGCCCTGCTGATCGGCTCGGTGGGATGGTATTTCGCCGGAGAGGCCGGAGCCGCCTGGCCCGACTACCTGCCGTGGGTGGTGCTGGCCGGAGGCGTCGTGCTGGCCGGACTGATGGTCTCGCCGCTGTGGATGTTCGCCCTCAAGTTCGAGGGGTTCGGCTTTGCGGCCAATGCGGTGCGCTACACATTCCTGCTCATGGCCTTGGTGCTGATCCTGCTGTTCGACATGGCGGGCATCGGATTGGCCGTGGTCCTCTACATCCTCGTGTCGCTGGGGCTGGGGCTCGTTCGCGGCCGCAGGAACAGGTGAGTGTGGCGAAAAAATATTATCTTTACGCCCTAAACACGTTGTCGATTCCGGATGTCCCGTCTGAAATATAAATGGCTTGCCGCGCTCTTCCTCTTCGTTGCGCCGTTCTGTGCGGTGCTCGACCGGACGGAGAGTTTCGCCCAGTCGCCCTATGGCAACGATCCCTTCCAGCAGCAGGATCCCTTCGGGAACAACATCTCCGGCAACCTCAGCGCCAATCCCTTCATGACCGACAACGCGCAGCAGGATACCACCGCGCGCGACACGACCAAGAAGGAGCGCAAACCGCTCGAATCCTATTTCTTCGATAACGAAACCCGGGCACAAAAGAATTTTGCCTGGAACATCGACATGTCGAAGAACCGGATCCGGATGACCACCATCGACACGCTGCTCACGGACTTTCAGGTCGATTACCCCTTCCTGAAGAAAGGGGTGGGTGATGCCTACCTCGGCAACCTGGGTGCTCCCTCCGTGCCGCTGGCCTACTACGACCGGCCCGTGTTTCGCGACTTCCAGATGGCACAGCCCCTCTACTCCTATTTATATACGCCGGAGAATGCGCCGTACTACAACGTGAAGAAGCCGCTCACGCAGGTGGGCTACCTGACGGCGGGGCAGCGGCTCTATGCCGAGGAGAACATCACCGTGCTCCACGCCCAGAACATCACCCCCTCCACGGGATTCAACATCACGTTCCACACGATGGGCACCAAGGGTATCTACACCA
Source organism: Candidatus Tidjanibacter faecipullorum (assembly GCA_019116245.1). Taxonomy (GTDB): domain Bacteria; phylum Bacteroidota; class Bacteroidia; order Bacteroidales; family Rikenellaceae; genus Tidjanibacter; species Tidjanibacter faecipullorum. Next base: position 43,788 of record DXCC01000020.1, on the reverse strand, counting down.
ACCAGGCCACGCGTGACACGGATTTCTCGCTGGGCATCTCCCACAACGGCAAACGCTATACGGGCTACGTCGGCTACATCTTCAACACCATTCGCATGAAGGAGAACGGCGGCGTGACGGACGACTGGTACATCACCGGAACCAAACTGGACGAGGCTTTCGAGGTGCCCTTCATGCTCTCCGATGCGCAGAACCTGATGCAGAACCACACCTTCTACACGTTCCACAGCTACGGCATTCCGCTGCGGAGGCTGACCGACGACGACTTCTCGATGGCGGGCGTGCCGGCCATCTATGTGGGCTATTCGCTGCAGTACGACCGCTGGCACCGTCTCTATACCGACACCTATGCCGGCATGCAGGCGCCCGATCCCGACGGCGGTACGGCGAGCAATCCGCTGCCCACCTCGCCCTTCTACGACAACTGGTATTTCAATGCGACCGCCTCGCGGGACTCCACCTTCGAGTCGAAATTCTCCAACCGGCTCTTCGTGCAGCTCCAGCCCTGGGACCGCAACGGTATCGTGGGTACGGTGGATGCCGGAGTCGGGGTCGATACCCATCACTACTTCCAGTTCCAGCCGGAGGATTTCCTGTCGGGCAACACGCGCGGCGTAAACCGCAACAGCTTCTACGTCTACGGTGCCGTGGAGGGTAAGTTCCGCAAGTATTTCGACTGGAACGGCGATCTGCGCTACGTGCCGTTCGGCTACCGGCAGAACGACCTGGAGGCCAATGCGTCGGCCAAGCTGAGCATCTATTTCGGCGAACATCCCGTGTCGCTGTCGGGCCATTTCGGCTATTCGCTGCGCGACCCCTCCTACTGGAGCGAGAACTACTACTCCAACCATTTCATCTGGCACAACGCCTTCCAGAAGGAGAACGAGACCGTGTTGGATGTCCATCTGACGGCGCCCACCGTCAATGCCGAGGCGGGGTTCTATCAGAGCGTCGCGGGCAACAAGATCTATTACGGCCCGAACGGAGCGCCGCGGCAGGCTTCGGCCCCCGTCAGCGTGACGGGCATCTACCTGCGCAAGGATTTCCGGATCGGCATCCTGCATCTCAACCACCGCGTGCTGATGCAGTGGAGCACCAACCAGGAGGTCGTGCCGGTGCCGCTGGTGAGCGCCTACCTCTCCTATTTTGTCGAATTCGATGCCGTGCGCGACGTGCTGCGGCTGAAGATCGGCGTGGACGGGCGCTACAATACGAAATACTATGCCTTCGGATACAATCCGGCCACCGGTCAGTTCTACAACCAGCGCGAGACGATGATCGGCGGCTATCCGATGCTGGACTTCTACGTGACGGCCAAGTGGAAACGCATGCGTATCTTCCTGAAGGTCGCTCACCTGAGCCAGGATTTCTTCAATACGCGCGAATATTTCCAGGTGCTCCACTATCCGTTGAACCGCCGTGTGTTCAAGATGGGTCTCTCGTGGAGCTTCTACGATTAGGCGGCATCGACCGGTGCCGTCTCCGAACGGGGCCGCACGGCCGGCCCCTCCCGTCAACCCCGACAACCCGAACAGAGGTATGAACCGAAAACGAAATTGGTGGTGGGGAGCGCTGTTGGTGCTCCTGTGCGGCTGGAGCTGCGAGACGGATCGCGGCGCCTCCCGTGCGCATGCCGTTTCGGCGGGCGATTCGCTGCGGGTGGTCGTGGCGGCCGATGCGCCGGCCGATCTGGTGATCGGCGGGGAACGGTACGGCTACTATTGCGATCTGCTGCGTGCCTATTGTGACTCGACGGGCGTCGTGCTGTCGCTCGTGCGGGACGCGGGGGGCAGCGGAGCGGAGGCTTCCCTGCGGACGGTGCCCTCCGTCCGTCGCCGGCGGAAATACATGACCCTCGGTGCGACCCATTACGTGGTGCTGGCCGCGGCGGGTGAGCAGCCCGTGACGTCGATGCACGATCTGGCCCAGCGCATCGGCGACGGGCGGGTATGGCTGGCGGCGGGGTTTCAGCATACGCGGAGTTACGACCAGCTGCGCGATCTGCTGCCGGCCACCGAGCTGTGCGTGGCGGCCGACGGAGCCGAACCGTTCGGCGACCTGCTGACCGGTGCGGTGGATTACCTGATCTGCGAACAGGGAGAGGCGGCCATGGCGGATGCGCTGCTCGGCGGCATGGTAACGATCCATGCCTTTCCCGAGGAGGTGCGCATCGGCCTGGGGTATGGCCCCGAGGGGCGTCCGGCCTGGGCGTCCGATCTACATGCCTGGCTGGCGGAGTGGCGCAAAACCGATGATGCCCGACGCCTGCGGGCCCGCTATGCGGGTGACGGATTTGCGGCCTGTGTGGCCGACATCGTGCCGCCCTGCCGGGTGGTCGGCGGCATCTCCGTCTGGGATGAGTTGTTCCGGCGGGTCGGGGCGCGTGAAGCGATGGACTGGCGGCTGCTTGCGGCCATCGCCTATCACGAATCGCATTTCCGGGCCGGTGTGCGTTCCGGTGCGGGGGCGGTGGGCATGATGCAGATCATGCCGGTCACGGCGCGTCACCTGGGGATCGGAGCCTCGCAGCTGTTCGACCCGGAGACCAATGTGACGGCGGCGGCCCGGCTGCTCGAGGAGATCGAGGCGCAGCTGGCGCTCGCGGACAGCATGGATGCGGAGGAGAAGCTCCGGATTGTGCTGGCCGCCTATAATTCTGGGGTGGGAACAGTGCGCAATGCCCGCCGGCTGGCCGAAGCGGAAGGCAGTGATGCCGATCTGTGGGAGACGGTGGCCGATTACCTGGCCCTGATGGGGGACCGCACCTATCGCAACGATTCGATTCCGTACCGCCGTTTCCGGGGCAGCAGCGAGACGCTCGCTTTCGTGGAGGATGTCGCGGAGCGCTATGCGATCTATTGCAGCAATGTGGCTCCGGCCCCGGATGTGCCGCCCTCCGGACCGGATGATTCGCCCGCGGCGGATGCGGCGGATTGACCGGATTTTGATACATTTGCAAAGCGATAAGAAACGAACGGAATGAGAATGAAACGCTTGCTGACCCTTCTGGTTCTGCTGACCCTGGCGGCGCTCCCGCTGCGGAGTGAGCCGCGCGCCTATCGGGTGGAGGATATTCCCAACGTGCAGGTGATGGATCGCACCCGCTTCGTGAGCAATCCCGACGGACTGCTCTCGGCTTCGACCGTCTATCGGATCGATACGATGCTCTATGCCCTGCGGGAGAGCGGTCGGGCGGAGGTGGCCGTGGTGGCGGTTCGCTCCATCGGCGATGCGGAGCCGTTCGATTTTCTCCAGCGGCTGGTCACCCGCTGGGGCGTGGGACGCCGGGATGTCGATGACGGCCTGGGCGTACTGCTGGTCATCGACCAGGGGGCCATCGAGATCCAGACCGGCTACGGTCTGGAGGGTGACCTGCCCGATGCGCTGCTCAAGCGGATCATCGACCGCTATATGCTGCCTGCTTTCCGGCAGCAGGACTGGGATGCCGGCATGTTGGCGGGACTGACCGCCATCTGCGAGGTGTTGCAGGGGCGTACCCCCGCCGATCTGACGCAAAGTCAGGGCGGAAATGGGGCGTGGCTGGAACTCCTGTTTTTCCTTGGCCTGCCGCTGCTGATCATCGGGCTGGGCTGGTATAACGCCAGACGGTGCCCGAAGTGTCACAAGCGGGCCTTGAAGCGGACCGACACGCGGCTGATTTCCGACACCGGCAGTACGCGTACCGAGGAGGTCGTGTACGTGTGCCGCAACTGCGGCCATACGGTCGTGCGGCGCAATACCCATGGGGGCGGAGCCGGCGGCGTCATCATCGGCGGCGGTCTGGGCGGTATGATGGGAGGCGGCGGAGGCTTCGGCAGGGGCGGAGGCGGCTTTGGTGGCGGCAGTTTCGGCGGTGGCGGTGCCCGCGGCAGTTTCTGAATCTCCGGTAGAAATACGAGAATTTAAAATTATTTAAAAATAAAGAGCACATGAAAAAAGGATGGATCATAGTCATCGCCATAGCGGCGGCGATGGGTATATGGTTTGCGAGAGGTTACAACTCGCTGGTCAAACAGGACGAGGCCGTCAAGACCGCTTGGGCGCAGGTCGAGAACCAGTATCAGCGCCGCAGCGACCTGATTCCCAATCTGGTGAATACGGTCAAGGGGTATGCCGAGCATGAGTCGCAGACGCTGGAGAGCGTGGTGGCCGCCCGTGCGCGCGCCACGCAGGTGACGGTCGATCCGGAGGCACTGACCGCCGAATCCATGCAGCAGTATCAGGCTGCGCAGGGTGAACTGACCGCCGCGCTGGGACGTCTGCTGATGATTCAGGAGGCCTATCCCGATCTGAAGGCTAACCAGAACTTCTCGGAACTGCAGGCCCAGCTCGAGGGAACGGAGAACCGCATCGCTACCGAGCGGAACCGCTACAACGAGGCGGTGCGCGTCTACAATACGCGGATCCGCCGCTTCCCGACCAACATTCTGGCCGGTCTCTTCGGCTTTGAGCGTGCCACGCCCTTCGAGGCCGTCGAGGGCAGTGAGACCGCTCCCGTTGTGACGTTCTAAGCGGGACTGTCCGTTGGCCGGACCGTGGACCGGCCGCGCACAGCCTGTTCCGATACGGGTCGGGTGGGGCATGACCGGCCCGCATCCGACCCTTGATGTTTTTCATCCCCGCCTTCCTGCCGTGACCGATGAAGCAGACGAAACGCTCCTTTTTTGAACGGATGAACTATCTCGACAACGCCTACAAGGTCGGGATCGTCATCAATGTGGCCTTTCTGGTGGCGGAGCTGATCGCCGGCTTCGTGCTGAACTCCGTGGCACTCTTCTCCGACGTGTGGCACAACGTGAGCGATGTCTTTGCGCTCTTCTTCTCGATGGTCGCTTTCCGGCTGATGCACAAGGAGCCGAACGAACGGTTTACGTTCGGCTACAAGAAGAGTACGATCCACGTGTCGCTGGTCAATGCCTGCGTACTGTTCGTCGCCATCGGGGCGGTGGTTATGCGCAGTATCGAGAAACTGATCCATCCCAGCCCGGTCGAGGGCGGTTACGTGGCGTGGATCGCCGCGATCGGTGTTGGCGTGAATGTGTTGACGCTGTGGATGTTCTATCGTCACCGGAAACGCGATCTGAATGTGGACGGCGTCTTCCTGCACGTGGCGGCGGATACGCTCGTCTCGCTGGGGGTCGTGCTGGCCGGCGTCATCATCTCGTTCACCGATCTCTATGTGCTCGACCCGGTAATCGCCCTCTTCAACTCGGGCTTCATTCTGGTGTCGGCCGTACGGCACATTTCCGAGAGTCTGCGGCTGGCGCTTGACGGCGTCCCCGAGGGACTGGATCCGCGTACGGTGCGCGAGACGATCATGGCCCGCGAGCCCGAGGTGGTCGATATACACTACATTCACCTGTGGGCCGTGAGCACCGTGGAAAATGCCTTCACGGCCCATGTCGTGGTCAGTACGCCGCATGTCGGCGCCGATCTGAAGCGCCGGATCAAACACCATCTGGCCGAACTGAACATCACCCATGCCAATCTGGAGTTCGAACACCCCGGCGAGGAGTGCGAATATGCCGCCGTACGGTACGACGAACCGGAGGTGCGCGGGTAAAGTTGTAAATCTGCCGGTAAATTCTGTAACGTGCGTCCGCACATTTTTTCCCATCTTTGCAGAAACGGCAAACAAATCGAAACGATGGAAACAAACCGGGAACACGCCTGCAGGGAGGAGACCTCCGCAGGGCATGAGGCGGTGCACGGACACGACCATGCCCACCATCATCACCATCACCTGCCCAGTTCGATGGAGCATCTCAACAAAGCTTTCAAGCTGGGTATCTTTTTGAACATCTTTTATGTGATCGTCGAACTGGGGGCGGGCATCTGGCTCAGCTCCGTGTCGCTGATCTCCGATGCGGGCCACAACCTGAGCGACGTGGTCAGCCTGGTGCTGGCACTGCTGGCCTTCAAACTGTCGCAGGTGCCTTCCAACCAGCGCTATACGTACGGTTACAAGAAGAGCACGGTGCTTGTGTCGCTGCTCAATGCCTGCATCCTGCTGGTGGCCGTCGGCATCATCATCTGGGAGAGTATCGAGAAGCTGCGCAATCCCCATCCCGTCGAGGGCGGCGCCATCGCCTGGGTGGCCGGTGTGGGGATCGTGGTGAATGCTCTCACGGCCTGGCTCTTCATGAAGGACCGCAAGCGGGATCTGAATGTCAAGGGGGCCTTTCTGCACATGGCGGCCGATGCGCTGGTGTCGCTGGGCGTTGTCGTGTCGGGCGTGATTATCAGCCTGACGGGGTGGTATCTGATTGACCCGATCATCGGCATCGTGATTGCCGTGGTGATCCTGGTTTCGACCATGCGGCTGTTGCTGGACAGTGTGCGCCTGTCGCTGGACGGCGTGCCGGAAGGGGTACCCGAACCCGACAAGGTGCGCAGCGAGGTGCTGGAGCACGAACCCCGCGTAAGCGACATGCACCACATTCACATCTGGGCCATGAGCACGACGGAGAATGCGCTGACCGCCCATTTGGTGGTCGGACGCGGCGCCGATGAAGAGGAGGTGAAGCGGCATGTGAAACAGTTGCTGGGCGAGATGGGGATCTCGCACGCTACGCTCGAATTTGAACGTCCCGAGTGCTGCTGCTCCTCCGACGGTTGCGGCACCTGCTGAGGCGGGGACGGCAGTGTCAGAAAACGTGCGGCCGGCGGATGAACTCCGCCGGCCGCATGGCATGTCGGGCTCGGGCGATCACTTGACGATGATGCCGGCCACGACGTTCATGCCCAGCCGCCGGTTCAGCTCCTGCTGCAGTTCGGCGCGCCGCATGAAGAGTTCGTGGCGCACGACGGACGAGCGGATCGACACATAGAGCATGCCGTTGCGGATGTCGAGCGCCGTGGTGAACGATGCGGCGGCGCCGGCCACTTCCGGCCACAGTTCGGGAATCCGCGCCTCGCAGAAGCGGCGCATGCGGGTGGGGTTGGACTCGATGAATCCCGACCAGAGGTCGCCGATTCGGGTGGGGGTACTTCTTCGCATGGGGAGGGTTATTTTTCAGGCACGATGGTGCCTGCTTCGACTTCAAAGTGAGCGTAATCGGCCGCACAGCTTTCCAGAATGGAGGTCAGACGGGTGCGGTTGCAGTCCGAGATGACGATCTGGCCGAACCGGCGGTCGTTGACCAGCGTGATGAGCGCTTCGAGCCGGCCGGCATCGAGCTTGTCGAACAGGTCGTCCAGCAGCAGGATCGGGCGTTCGCCTCCCCGTTCGGTCTGAATGGCGTGCTGCGCCAGCTTGAGGGCGATCAGAAACGACTTCTGCTGCCCCTGCGAGCCGTATTTGCGCAGCGGATAGCCGCCGATCTTCATCACCATGTCGTCGCGGTGGACGCCGCTCGTGGTGAACTGATTGGCGATGTCGCGGGCGCGCGAGGCCTCCAGCAGCGCCTCCGGTTCGGTGTCGTTCAGTTCCGAACGGTAGTCGAGCGACACCTGTTCGCGGTCGCCGGAGATGATGCGGTAGTACTCCTCCACGATGGGGCGCAGTTCCCGGACGGCTGCCGCCCGGGCTGCATGGATGGTCCGTCCGTGGGCGGCCAGCTGCATGTCAAAGACTTCGAGCAGTTCGCCCTGCTGGGGCGACTGGAGCTGCTTGAGCAGCCGGTTGCGCTCGGCCAGCGCGCGGTTGTAGCGGATCAGGGCGTTGAGGTAGTCGCGGTCGTGCTGCGAGATGAAGGCATTCAGCCACTTGCGCCGCTCGTCGGCCGCATCGCTCACCAGAAAGCTGTCCGCCGGCGACACGATGACGGCCGGAATCATGCCGATGTGGTCCGACAGCCGTTCGTACTCCTTGCCGTTGCGCTTGAGCACCTTGCCGTTGCCGCGCCGGAAGGAGCAGGTGACCGTCTCGTGGCGGCCGTCGTCCGCCGTGTAGTCGCCGCTGAGCAGGAAGAACTCCTCGCCGTGGCGGATGCTCTGGCCGTCGGTCATGGTCAGCGCGCTCTTGCACATGGAGAGGTACCACACCGCGTCGATCACGTTGGTCTTGCCGGCGCCGTTCCGTCCCGTGAAGCAGTTGATGCCCTCGCGCAGGGTCAGGTCGGCCTGGGCGATGTTCTTGAAGTTGAGCAGCGAAAGTTTGCGGATATACATGGTGATGCACACGGCTTCCGCAATAGCGGCGGAAACCGCTTCCAAAGATACGCATTCCGCTCCGAATTCCGAAACCTTCCGCCTCGGGCGGTTTCCGCTGAAAAATCTTGACGTTGTAGGCGGGTTGTTCGCCAAAAAAGTGTATTTTTGTCACTCGAAATTGTTTCGTACAAACGAGAATAACGCAAATGGGGCCGTCGCGAACGGTCCGGTTCTAAAAACGATAGATTTTTATGAGTGCATCTGCAAACGCAAAGAACAAACAGGCTGAACAGCATGTGGATCCCGAGCAGAAGATCGAGACCGCGCTGGACAAGACGGAACTGTTTTTTGAAAAACATACCAAGCAGCTTCTGATCGGTCTGCTCGTGGTGGTGGTCATTGTCGGCGGTTTCTTCGCCTACCGTTACCTGATTCTCCAGCCGCGTAACGAGAAGGCGGCCGAGATGATGTTCGTGGCCGAGCAGCAGTTCGCAGCCGACAATTACGAAGCCGCGCTCAAAGGCGACGGCAGCAACGCCGGTTTCCTCGACGTGGTGGAGCGTTACGGCTCGACCCGCACCGGCCGGCTGGCCGCTCACTATGCCGGTATCTGCTACATGAAGCAGGGTGATCTGGATGCCGCCATGACTTGCCTGGAGCAATACAGACCCGTGAAGGGCGCTCCGGGTGTCATCATCAATGCACAGAATTTCGGTCTGCGGGGCGACATTCATGTGAACCGCGGCGAATATGCCAAGGCCCAGGAGATGTACTCCCGTGCCGTGGAGGCGGCCGACAACGTGCTGACGACGCCCTATTATCTGCGCAAACTGGCGTTCGTCTATGCCGCGCAGGGCAATGCCCAGGAGGCCGTGAAGATCTGCCAGCGGATCAAGATCCAGTATGCCGGCAGCCTCGAGGCCCGCGACATCGACAAACTGATCGGCGAGTTCGGACAGCAGGGCAAATAGGCGCGCTATCCGCAGAAAAGACAAAAGGCTGTGCGGCGCAAGCGACAGCCTTTTTTTGATGCCGGACAGCCGCGGCTGTCCGCACAACAGGCGAACAACAACATCGATACATAGAAAAAGAAGTATGGCCACCAAGAATCTTTCGCATTTTGAAAGTCCCATCCCTTCGGCTGCCGACATGAAGATCGGCATCGTGGTGTCGGAGTGGAATTCCGAGGTAACCTTTGCGCTGCGTAACGGCGCAATCCGGACCCTGAAAAATTGCGGGTGCAGCGACGAGAACATCATCGTGCGGTATGTGCCCGGTACGTTCGAACTGCCGATGGGGGCCCGTTTCTTTGCCGAGCACACCGATGTGGACGGCGTGATCGCTCTGGGCTGCGTGGTCAAGGGCGAGACGCCTCATTTCGACTATGTCTGCATGGGGGCCACGCGCGGCATTACGGATGTGATGCTCGAGTGGAACATGCCCATTGCCTTCGGCGTGCTGACCACGCTGGACCAGCAGCAGGCTCTCGACCGTGCCGGCGGCCGGCTGGGCAACAAGGGCGATGAAGCGGCGGCTGCCGTCGTGAAGATGGTGCATCTGCAGCGCGAATTCGAACTCTCCTCGGCTGCGACGACGGTCGATCCGATGAATGTGAACTGATCCGCTCGCCGCGCGGGCAGGATACGGCTGAAACGAAAGCGCCGGTCCCGTCGGGACCGGCGCTTTTTGTGTCTGGCGGGGCTGTTCGGTCAGACAATCGAGAAGCCGCCGTCAACGATGATGTGCTGGCCGGTGACATAGCTCGATGCGGCGGACGAGAAGTAGAGAATCGTGCCGTTCAGCTCGCCTTTGGCGCCCGGACGTGAAGCCGGGGTCAGCGCATTGTACATCTTCATGAAGGCCTCATGCTTGAAGAGCGTGTTTTCGGTCATTTCGCTTTCGAACAGGCCCGGGCCGATCGAGTTGACCGTGATGTTGTCGGCCGCATACGAGGCCGCCATGCCGAGCGTCAATCCCCGGACGGCTGCCTTGGAGGCATTGTAGGCGTGGCGCCACAGTTCCGGCACCTTGTCGGCCAGGGTGGCATTGACCGAGGAGATGTTGACGATTTTTCCGTAATGGCGTGCCCGCATGTGGGGTACGACGTATTTGCACATCAGAAAGACACTCTTCACGTTGACATCCATCGAGCGGTCCCAGTCGGCCGGCGACAGCGTTTCGACGCCGCCCGGAACGGCGATGCCTGCATTGTTGAGCAGGATGTCGATCTTGCCGAAGCGGGCGATCACCTCGTCGACGGCCCGTTTGATCTCCTCTTCCTTGGAGACGTCACAGGCGATCGGCAGGGCTTCTACCCCGGTTTTGCGGAGTTCTTCGGCCAAAGCGTCCAGCCGCTCCTTGCGCCGGGCGAGCAAGGCAACGTTGGCTCCGTAGGCCGCATAGGCACGGGCGGCATCCGCACCCAATCCGCTGGAGGCGCCGGTCACTACCGCCACCTGTCCTTTCAATCCGAATAAATCCATAGTACTATTGTTTTACGTGAAACAATCCTGTTTCGGGCGGCTGGAGCGGACCGTGGCATGCCGGGCGCTCCGGTGTCCTTGTATAAAGATAGACATTCCGTCCCGATTTTCCTATTCGCGGGGGTGAAAAAGTGAGGTGTTCCGGGTCAAACCGGCTGCAGGACGGGTTGTGAATGGACTGCCGTGTGAGCGGACGATGGGAGCTGGGGACCGAGCGTGGCGGGTATAGGTTCCGGATATGATGCTATCGGAATTACCGATGGCGAATCGTAGGCGGTGTGGCCGGGAATGACTATTTTTGAATGTCGGCCCGCGGAGCGGCGGCAGTGGTACGGAATTTGCAATTATTCTTCATATGCCTTGCTGTCTGCTCCGGCGGCACGACAAGTGACAAAGTGACCAATTCATAAAAATCATAAGACCATGAAACACACGATGCCCGTGCTGGCCTATGCGCAGGATGCGCTCGAGCCGCACATCAGCCGCGAAACGATCGAATACCACTACGGCAAACACCTGCAGACCTACGTCAACAACCTGAACAACCTGATTGTCGGCACGCCCTTCGAGAATGCTTCGCTCGAGGAGATGATCTGCAAGGCGGAAGGCGGCATCTTCAACAACGCGGCCCAGACGTGGAACCACACCTTCTACTTCTCGACCTTCTCGCCCGCTCCGCAGGCCGAGCCGACCGGCAAGCTCCGTGAGGCGATCGACCGCAAGTTCGGTTCGTTCGATGCCTTCAAGGCCGAGTTCGAGAAGAAGGCAACCGGACTGTTCGGTTCGGGCTGGACGTGGCTGGTAAAGGATGCGGCCGGCAACCTCGACATTGTGAACGAATCCAATGCCGGCAATCCGCTCCGCAATGGTCTCGTGCCGCTGATGGTGATGGATGTTTGGGAGCACGCCTATTACATCGACTACCGCAACCGTCGGGCCGATTCGATCAAGGCTACCTGGAACGTGATCGACTGGAAAAAGGTTGAGGAGCGTTTCTAATCCCTTGCGGGAGTCCTTCCTGTGACGACCCCTGCGGCATCCCCGCAGGGGTCGTTCCGTATCTGGCCGGGCCGTCGGCAGCTTGGTTGGTGTATCGGACCACGCGGCGGAAAAATGGGGGGCGCGCCGCCGGTGTCGGGTTCGGCGGCCTGGGGCGGCCGGAAGGGGCGGGCCGGGCGGACAGTCGGGTGGGGGCGGTAGCGGGGAGATAAACAGCGAGGCCGGAGTCATACACTCCGGCCTCGCTGGGTAGAGAGCGGTGGTCCGCTTATTTCAGAAACGCCTTGCCGATCTGCAGGAACGAGTCGGCCTCGAGAGCGGCACCGCCGATCAGACCGCCGTCCACATCCTCCTTGGCGAAGAGTTCGCCGGCATTGGAGGGTTTGCACGAACCGCCGTAGAGAATGGGCGTCTGCTCGGCAGTGGCGCCGAACTTGGCTGCCAGCGTGCGGCGGATGTGGGCGTGCATCTCCTGAGCTTGGTCGGCCGTAGCGGTTTTGCCCGTACCGATGGCCCATACGGGTTCGTAGGCCACGATCAGCCGTTCGAACTGTTCGGGCGTCAGGTGGTAGATCACCTCTTCGAGCTGGGCCTTGACCACGTCGAAGTGGCGACCGTCCTCACGTTCCTCGAGTTTCTCGCCCACGCAGTAGATCGGAGTCAGACCGTTGGCATAGGCCTGACGCATCTTGCGGTTGAGCGTTTCGCTCGTTTCGCCGTAGTACTGTCGACGCTCGGAGTGGCCGAGGATGACGTACTCGACGCCGAGCGAAGCGATCATGCGGGCCGAAACCTCGCCCGTGAAGGCTCCCTTCTCCTCCGTTGCGCAATCCTGTGCGCCCACAGCCACACCCGTGCCGCGCGTGATGCGCACCACTTCGCTCAGGTGGGTGTAGGGCGGACATACGATGAAGTTGACGCAGTCGCAGATCTCTTTTTTGCCGGCCGCTACGGCCTTGGCCAGTTCAGCGCCTTCTGCGGGGGTGGTGTTCATTTTCCAGTTGCCCGCAACGATCTTTCTTCTCATGGTTGTCGTTTTATGGTTTTGTTGAAGTTTTTCCGTCCCGGATTTCGACGCCGGCATCAGGCCAGCCAGGCCTTTACCTCGTCGGCCGTCGGGTTCTTCAGTCCGAGTTTGTTCTTCTTGTTGTAGCCGCACAGGTCATTGAAGAGTTTGCCGGCGGTCAGCTTTTTCAGCGACTCGACCGTCGTGAAGCCCATCTTGTGCAGCACGGGCACCCATTCGGCGGGAATGCCCTTCTCCGTATATTTCTCGACCGGATCCTTCACGGCCCCCTTCTCGGGTTTCATCTGCGGGAAGAAGAGGACGTCCTGTACCGAGGGTTGGTTGGTCATGAACATCGTCAGTCGGTCGATGCCCATACCCATGCCCGAGGTGGGAGGCATGCCGTACTCCAGGGCGCGAACAAAGTCCATGTCGATGAACATCGCCTCGTCGTCGCCCTTTTCGCTCAGTCGCAGTTGCTCCTGGAAACGCTCGTACTGGTCGATCGGGTCGTTCAGCTCCGAGTAGGCGTTGCAGAGCTCCTTGCCCACGACGAACAGCTCGAAACGTTCCGTCAGATCGCGGTTGTTGCGGTGGCGCTTGCTCAGCGGCGACATCTCGATCGGGTAGTCCATGACGAAGGTGGGCTGGATCAGCTCCTCCTCGCAGTAGGTGCCGAAGATGGCGTCGATCAGTTTGCCTTTGCCCATCGTGTCGTCGATCTCGACCTTCAGGTCACGGCAGGCGGCACGCAGTTCCTCCTCGCTCTTGCCGGTGATGTCGAAACCCGTTTTCCGCAGGATGGCGTCGGTCATGGTGATGCGGCGGAACGGACGCTTGAAGCTGATGTCGTGGTCGCCGATCCGGATCTCCGTCGTGCCGTTCACGGCCATGCAGACCTTCTCGAGCATCTCCTCCGTGAAGTCCATCATCCACAGGTAGTCCTTGTAGGGGACGTAGATCTCCATCACGGTGAATTCGGGGTTGTGGGTGCGGTCCATGCCCTCGTTGCGGAAGTCGCGCGCGAACTCATAGACGCCCGGATAGCCGCCCACGATCAGCCGCTTGAGGTAGAGCTCGTTGGCGATGCGCAGGTAGAGGTCTACGTCGAGCGCGTTGTGGTGCGTGATGAACGGACGGGCCGCAGCACCGCCCGGAATGGGCTGCAGGATCGGGGTTTCCACCTCGAGGTAGCCCTTGTCGTCGAAGAAGCGGCGCATGGTGGAGACGATCAGCGCACGTTTCTCAAATACCTTGCGCACCTGCGGATTGACCACGAGGTCCACGTAGCGCTGGCGGTAGCGGGCCTCCGGATCGGAGAAGGCGTCGTATACCTTGCCGTCCTTTTCCTTGACAACGGGCAGCGGGCGGATCGATTTGCTCAGCACGGTGAAGCGGCGGCAGTGAACCGACAGTTCGCCCGTCTGGGTGATGAAGGCGTAACCCTCGACGCCGATGAAGTCGCCGATGTCGAGCAGTTTCTTGAAGACCGTGTTGTAGAGGGTCGGGTCTCCTTCGGGGCAGACGTCATCGCGGCGGATGTAGACCTGGATGCGGCCCGTGTGGTCCTGCAGTTCAAAGAAGGAGGCGCTGCCCATGATGCGGCGGCTCATGATGCGGCCGGCGATGCAGACATCCTGGAAATTGTGCTGTTCCGGATCGAAGCCGGCCGCGATTTCGGCAGCGGTCGTGTTCACCGGATACTGTGCGGCGGGGTAGGGCTCGATGCCCAGCTCCCGCAGGGCCGCCAGCGAGTTGCGGCGCATTTGTTCCTGTTCGCTGAGTTCGGTATAGGACATGTGTGTATCGGTTTTTTCTGCAAATAGTTTCGCATGCAAAATTAGCAGAATTTCCCGCAATCCCCACGCTTCCGCAGCCGAATCCTGTCGCGGAAGGCATTTCGGCGGGCGGAACCGGCCGGCCGGGCCGGGACCCGGGGGACGGAGACGGTCCGCCGCGGGGCAGGAAGACAAAAAAAAACTCCGCCAACCGGTCCGGTTGGCGGAGCTTTGGAATAGCGGGCGGAAGGCCTACTGCAGGGCCAGGCGCAGCACGTCGTCGTTGGTGCGGACGTAGTGGAACGTCATGCCCTTGATGTAGTCGTCCTTGATTTCGGCGATGTCCTGCCGGTTGTCCTCGCTGAGAATGATCTCGTTGATGCCGGCCCGTTTGGCGGCGAGGATCTTCTCCTTGATGCCGCCCACGGGCATGACGCGGCCGCGCAGGGTGGTCTCGCCCGTCATGGCGATGCGGTCGCGCACGCACCGGCCCGTGAAGGTCGATACCAGCGAGGTGACCATCGTGATGCCGGCGCTGGGGCCGTCCTTCGGGATGGCTCCTTCGGGCACATGGATGTTGATGTCGAACTTCTCGAACTTCTCGGGGTCGATGCCCAGCGTGTCGTAGTGGGCCTTGACCCATTCGAGGGCGATGGTGGCCGACTCCTTCATCACGTCGCCGAGGTTGCCCGTCAGGCTCAGGGCGCCCTTGCCGGGGCTGAGGATCGACTCGATGTAGAGGATGTCGCCTCCCACCTCCGTCCAGGCCAGACCGGTGACTACGCCCACCATGCCGCTCACTTCGTACTGCTCGTTGCGGAACTTGGGCATGCCGAGGATCTTCTCCAGGTCCTCCGTGCGGATCTCCGCCTCGAACGGCTGTTCGAAACCGATGTCCTTGGCCCGGTGGCGGGCAATCTTGGCCAGCATCTTGTCGAGTGTGCGGACACCCGCCTCGCGCGTGTAGTCGGCAATGATGCGCTCCATCACCTCGCGCGAGATGAGCAGCTTGTCCTCCGGAATGCCGTGTGCCTCGCGCTCCTTGGGCAGCAGGTGGCGCAGACCGATCTCGATCTTCTCCTCAAGCAGGTAGCCCGGGATGTTGATCATCTCCATGCGGTCGCGCAGGGCCGGATGGATGTTCTGCACGTTGTTGGCCGTGGCGATGAAGAGCGTGTGCGACAGGTCGTATTCGGTGTCGAGGTAGTTGTCGTGGAAGGTGACGTTCTGCTCGGGGTCGAGCACCTCCAGCAGGGCCGACGACGGGTCGCCGTGGTTGCCCATGCCGATCTTGTCCACCTCGTCGAGGATGATGACCGGGTTGGACGAGCCGCACCGCTTGATGGTCTGGATGATCCGGCCGGGCATGGCGCCGATGTAGGTGCGGCGGTGTCCGCGGATCTCCGACTCGTCGTGCAGACCGCCGAGCGAGATGCGGCCGAACTTGCGGTTCAGCGCGTTGGCCACCGATTTGCCCAGCGACGTCTTGCCCACTCCGGGAGGGCCGTAGAGGCAGATGATCGGCGACTTGAGGTCTCCCTTGAGCTTGATGACCGCCAGGTGTTCCAGCAGCCGCTCCTTCACCTCGTCCAGGCCGAAGTGGTCGTTGTCGAGCTGCTTGCGGGCATTCTGCAGGTCGAGGTTGTCCTGTGTGTACTCCTCCCACGGCAGTTCCAGCAGCAGCTGCAGGTAGTTCATCTGCACCGAATATTCGGCAACCGCCGGGTTGAGGCGCTCGAGTTTGTTGAGCTCCTTGTTGAACAGTTCGGCTACCTCCTTGCTCCACTTTTTCTTGGCGGCCTGCTCGCGCATGCGGGCGA
This sequence comes from Candidatus Tidjanibacter faecipullorum, assembly GCA_019116245.1. Taxonomy (GTDB): domain Bacteria; phylum Bacteroidota; class Bacteroidia; order Bacteroidales; family Rikenellaceae; genus Tidjanibacter; species Tidjanibacter faecipullorum. Next base: position 27,608 of record DXCC01000020.1, on the reverse strand, counting down.
TTTCGGCATCGTCGTCGTTGTCGCCCAGCTCCTCCTGGATGGTGCGGATCTGCTGCTGGAGGTAGTACTCCTTCTGCTGCTGGTCGATGTCCTGTTTGACCTTGCTCTGAATCTTCTGTTTCAGTTCGGCCAGCTGCTGTTCGCGGATGAGGATCTCCAGCAGGCGACGGGCGCGGGCCAGCAGGCCGGGCGCCTCGAGCAGACGCTGACGGTCGGCATCCTCCAGGTCAAGGTTCGAGCAGATGAAGTTGATGATGCCCCGGCGGCTGTCGATGTTCTTGATGGCGAACGAGGCCTCCTTGGGCATGTTGGGCGTGATGTTGATGATGTTCAGCGCGACGTCCTTGATCGACTCCACCAGCGCCTCGAACTCCACGTTGTTGGCGGCCGGCGAAGAGTCCTTCAGCACGGTCACCGTGGCGGTGAAGTAGGGTTCCGAGGTGAGGTATTCGCCGATCTCGATCTTCTCCAGACCGTGCAGAATGACCGTCAGGTTGCCGTTGGGCATGTCGAGCGTCTTGAGGATGCGCGCGGCGGTGCCGATGCGGTACATGTCGTCGGGGGCGGGCTGCTCGACGTCCGACTCCTTCTGGAGCACGGCACCGAGGATGCCCGATCCGGCCTCGACGTCACGGATCAGCTTCATGGATTTCTCGCGGCCCACGGTGATCGGGGTGATTGCACCCGGGAAGAGCACCGAACTGCGCAGGGACAGGATGGGCAGCGATTCGGGGATCGTATAGTTTTCGGCCGGCTCGTCTTCGCCGTCGGAAACGATCGGGATCACCTGGCTGCGGCCGTCCTGCAGGTCGGGCATGTCCGAGAGAATATCTATTTCGATTTTTTTCTTTTTCGTCATGTTCAAAAATCTCCTTGTTTCAAATGTGGATTTTGGGTACAAAGATAACGAAACTACGCCCCGAATGGTATACCGCTTATGAAAACGATCATCAGTTTATCAACAGAGCCGCCCTGAGGTTACCGAATTTCACTATCTTTGTACGTTGTTCCTTCGGGACTTTTTTCCAGTGCAAACAACCGTAAGCGATATGAACATAGCAGACAAATACATCCCGCAGCAGCTCGAGGGCAAGTGGTACGACTACTGGCTCGCCGGCGGCTATTTCCACTCCGAACCCGACAACCGTCCGGCCTATACGATCGTGATTCCGCCGCCCAACGTGACCGGCATGCTTCACATGGGCCACATGCTCAACAACACGCTGCAGGACGTGCTGGTGCGCCGCGCCCGCATGCGGGGCATGAATGCCTGCTGGGTGCCCGGCACCGACCACGCCTCCATCGCCACGGAGGCCAAGGTGGTGGCCCGCCTGCGCGAACAGGGCATCGAGAAATCCTCCCTCTCGCGCGAAGAGTTCCTGCGCCACGCCTGGCAGTGGAAGGAGGAGCACGGCGGCATCATCCTCAAGCAGTTGCGCCGGCTGGGCGCCTCGTGTGACTGGGACCGCACGGCCTTCACGATGGACGAGATCCGCTCGGCCAGCGTCATCAAGGTCTTCGTCGATCTCTACAACAAGGGGCTCATCTACCGCGGCGTGCGGATGGTGAACTGGGATCCCGCGGCGCAGACCGCCCTTTCGGACGAGGAGGTGGTGTTCCAGGAGTCGCACGGCAAACTCTACTTCCTGCGCTACATGATCGCGGACGGCGACGGCTACATGGTGGTGGCCACAACCCGTCCGGAGACGATTCTCGGCGACGTGGCGCTGTGCGTCAACCCCGACGACCCGCGCTACCACCACATGATCGGCCATGCGGTGCGGGTGCCGCTGGTGGGGCGCACCATTCCGGTCATTGCCGACAGTTATGTTGACAAGGAGTTCGGTACGGGCGTGCTGAAAGTGACCCCGGCCCACGACGTGAACGACTACATGATCGGTCAGAAATACAGCCTCGAGGCGATCGATATCTTCAATCCTGACGGTACGGTGAACGACCGGGTGGGCATGTATGTGGGCATGGACCGTTTCGCCGTGCGCGAGCAGATCGAGAAGGATCTCGATGCGGCCGGTCTGCTGGATCATACCGAGGCCTACACGAACAACGTGGGCTACTCCGAGCGCACCCACGTGCCGATCGAGCCGAAACTCTCGATGCAGTGGTTCCTGAAGATGGATACGCTGGCCCAGCCGGCTCTGCGCGCGGTGATGGATGACCTGATCCGCTTCGTGCCGCCCAAGTTCAAGAATACCTACCGTCACTGGATGGAGAACATCAAGGACTGGTGCGTGTCGCGCCAGTTGTGGTGGGGCCACCGCATTCCGGCGTGGTATCTGCCCGAAGGCGGCTTCGTGGTGGCAGAGAACGAGCAGGTGGCGCTGCGGCTGGCCCGCGAGCAGAGCGGCAACGACGCGCTGCAGCTCGCCGACCTGCGCCAGGACGAGGATGTGCTTGACACGTGGTTCAGCTCGTGGCTCTGGCCGATCGAGCTGTTCGACGGTATCGTGCATCCCGACAATCCCGAAATCAACTACTACTATCCGACCAACGATCTGGTGACCGGCCCCGACATCATCTTCTTCTGGGTGGCCCGCATGATCATGGCCGGTTACGAATACCGGGGCGAGAAGCCTTTCCGCAACGTCTATTTCACGGGCATCGTGCGTGACAAGCTGGGGCGCAAGATGAGCAAGTCGCTCGGCAACTCGCCCGACCCGCTCGATCTGATCGACCGTTACGGCGCCGACGGCGTGCGTGTGGCCATGCTGCTCTGTTCGACGGCCGGCAACGACATCATGTTCGACGAGGCGATGTGCGAGCAGGGCCGCAACTTCGGTAACAAGATCTGGAACGCCTTCCGTCTGGTCGGCTCCTGGCAGGTGGACGGGACAGCCGCACAGCCCGAAAGCAGCGGGCTGGCCGTCGAGTGGTTTGCCAACCTGCTTGACCGCACGCTGGCCGAGATCGACGCCCACTTCGAGGCGTACCGTATTTCGGATGCCTTCATGACCCTCTACCGCCTCTTCTGGGACGAGTTCTCGGGGTGGTATCTCGAGATGGTGAAACCGGCCTATGGCCAGCCCGTCGACGGGGATACCTTTGCCCGTACGCAGGAGTTCTTCGACAAACTGTTGCGCATGCTCCATCCCTTCATGCCTTTCGTGACCGAGGAGTTGTGGCAGCACCTTGCGCCGCGCCGTCAGGGCGAAAGCATCATGGTGGCCGACATGCCGAAGACCGGTGCGTGGAGTGACGAGCTGCTGGCCCGTTTCGAACTTGTCAAGGAGGTGGTGGCCGCTGTCCGCAACCTGCGCCAGCAGAAGAACATTCCCAACAAGGAGAAGCTCTTGCTCAAGGTGATTCGCGACGAGAACTACCCGGCCGAGTATGCTCCCGTACTGATCAAGATGGCCAATCTCTCGGAGATTGCCTGCGTCGGGGAGAAGGATCCGGCTGCCATGGCGTTCATCGTCAAGACCACCCAGTATTTCGTGCCGCTCGAGGGAATGGTCGATACGGAGGCCGAGCTGAAGAAGCTGCACGCCGATCTGGCCTATCTGGAGGGTTTCCTCGCGTCGGTGATGAAGAAACTCTCCAACGAACGTTTCGTCAGCGGCGCCCCGCAGAAGGTGGTGGAGACCGAATACGCCAAGAAGAACGACGCCGAGGCGAAGATCGCCGCCATCCGCGAACGGATCGCCGCCCTGAGCAAGTAGCGGGGCGGATGTAACGATTTCGTCACACGAAGGAGACCGTTCCGTAATACCGGGTGATTTTCTTTGCAGCGAGTTAAATTTGGATGTTAAGAAAAGATGAAAGGAAAGAAAACGATTGCGCTGGTGGCGCATGACAACATGAAACCCGATCTGGTCGAGTGGGCCGATTGGAACAAGGAGCTGCTGTTGAAGCACAGCCTCGTATGTACCGGAACGACCGGTCGGATGGTGGCTGCCACGCTCGAGAAGCAGCAGGGCAAGGAGGCCGTTGCCGACGTGCGCCTGTTGAAGTCGGGCCCGCTGGGCGGCGACCAGCAGCTGGGCGCCATGATCGCCGAGGGCAAGATCGATGCGCTGATCTTCTTCTGGGACCCGATGGAGGCACAGCCCCACGATGTGGATGTGAAGGCGCTGTTGCGTTTGGCCACCCTCTACAATGTGCCGACGGCCGTAAACCGTTCGTCGGCGGATCTCATCATCTCGTCGCCGCTGTTCGACGGGGACTACAAGCCGGTGGTGAAGGAGTATCGCAACTATGTGGAGCGGACGTTGAAAAAATAATTTGCAGTTTTGGTTATCGGCCGGAGTGATCCGGCCTGCAGGATAGAGCGGACGGGCAACAAACGGTGCCTGTCCGCTTTCGTTTTGCAGGGGGCAGACGATGCCCCTCTGGTTGCTCTTTCCGCTTTTCTACTCTTGCGCTCTGGTTGTCCCGGCTGCTCCTATCGTTTTTCTTTTTTCCGCCTTTTTTGCCTTTTCCGCTCGTGCGGCCGATGCGGGGAAGGGTAGCTGGCAGCCGGGGCATCCGACAGTGCCCGAAACGAAGGTTGCGCTCGCTGGGGAGGAGGAACCGGTTTCGTAGAGAGGAGGAAGGATGGAGGGAATTGTTTGCCGTCCTGCGGCAGGTGGCGACGGACAAGAAGCGCGGACGGATACAAAAAAAGAAAGGGATGCCGAAGCATCCCTTTCCGTTGTCTGAAAGGCAAGTACCGATTAGTAGATACCCTGCTCGAGCATTGCCTGAGCGACTTTCATGAAGCCGGCAATGTTGGCACCTTTCACGTAGTTGATGTAACCGTCGGGCTGTTTACCGTAGGTAACGCAAGCCTCGTGGATGCTGGCCATGATGGTGTGGAGTCTCTCGTCCACCTCTTTGCCCGACCACGACAGGTGCATGCAGTTCTGAGTCATTTCCAGACCCGAGGTAGCTACACCACCGGCGTTAACGGCTTTACCCGGAGCGAAGAGGATACCGGCTTTCTGGAATGCGTGGATAGCCTCAGGCGTACATCCCATGTTCGATACCTCGGCGCAGCACCACGTACCGTTCTTGAGCAGTTCGGCAGCGTCGTCGCCGTTCAGCTCGTTCTGGAATGCGCAGGGAAGAGCGATGTCGCACTTGATGCTCCATGCTTTCTTGCCGGGGGTGAAGGTTGCGTCTTTGAACTTCTCAGCGAACGGAGCAACGATGTTGCGGTTCGAAGCGCGGAGTTCGAGCATGTAGTCGATCTTCTCGTCGGTCATGCCGTTCGGGTTGTAGATCACACCGTCAGGACCCGAGATGGCGATAACCTTTGCACCGAGTTCGGTTGCTTTCTTGGCAGCGCCCCAAGCTACGTTACCGAAGCCCGAGAGAGCGATCGTAGCGCCCTTGATGTCTTTGCCAGCCAGGTGCAGCATGTGCTGTACGAAGTAGAGTGCACCGTAACCGGTTGCCTCGGGACGAAGGATCGAACCGCCCCAGTTCATGCCCTTGCCGGTCAGCACACCCGTGTGGTACTGACGAGCGAGTTTCTGATACATGCCGTTGAGGAAGCCGATCTCACGACCGCCTACGCCTACGTCACCGGCAGGTACGTCGGTGTCAACACCGATGTTGCGCCACAACTCCAGCATGAAAGCCTGGCAGAAACGCATGATTTCAGCATCCGATTTGCCAACCGGGTCGAAATCGGAACCACCCTTTGCACCGCCCATCGGGAGCGTGGTGAGGGCGTTTTTGAACGTCTGCTCGAAACCGAGGAACTTCAGCATCGAGGGGTTAACGGCCTTGTGGAAACGGAGACCGCCTTTGTACGGGCCAATCGCGCTGTTGAACTGTACACGGTAGCCGAGGTTGGTCTGAACTTCGCCTTTGTCATCAACCCAGGTAACACGGAACGTGAAAATACGATCCGGCTCAACGATCCGCTCAACGATCTTTGCCTTCTCGAATTCGGGGTGCTGGTTGTACACTTCTTCGATCGATTCGAGTACTTCGCGAACAGCCTGCAGGTATTCGCTTTCTCCCGGGTGGCGACGCTCGAGGTCGGCCATCAATTTCTCAACATTCATGATTGAAAGTTATTAGTTAAAGTGTGTCTTTAAAAAATTCCTTACGTCGGAGGGCGCGTTGTACACCCCTCTTTAAATTTTCTCCAAATATAGGCATTTTTATGATAGTTTATAATGAACGAAAGAAAAAAGATGAAAATTCTTGCCCGATGCGGCCCCCGTGCGCCGTCCGTTCCGTCCGCAGGGAGGACCTGGCGTCGGCCGCGGTTTTTCCGCAGCGTAATTGTTAGCATTTTCACGGTTTCTTCGTATATTTGAAGATTGAAAGATTTTGTTGATCGACATGGAAAAATATACGCTTGAAGAGGTGAGGACGCGCAGGCAGGCCCGTGAGTTCCTGTCCATGGCGCGGAAATTATATAAGGGTAACCGCAACTGGGTGCAGCCGCTGGACGACGATATCGAAAAGGTGTTCGATCCGGCCCGCAACCGGATGTTCGAGGGGGGCGAGGCCATCCGCTGGCTGCTGCGCAACGGGCAGGGCGACGTGGTGGGCCGCATTGCCGCCTTCTACAATGCCGATCAGGCGGCAGCCGAGGAGCAGCCCACGGGCGGCTGCGGCTTCTTCGAGTGCATCAATTCGCAGGAGGCGGCCAACATGCTCTTCGATGCGGCGCGCGACTGGCTCCGTTCCAAGGGCATGGAGGCGATGGACGGCCCGATCAACTTCGGTCCCCGCGACGAGTGGTGGGGCTGTCTGGTGCAGGGCTTCGAACTGCAGCCGCTCTACACCAATCCCTACAACCTTCCTTATTATAAGGAACTCTTCGAGGGATACGGCTTCCAGAACTATTTCAACCAATATACCTATCAGCGCAACATGCGGGTGGGCGAGTTCAATCCGACCGTCTATGCCCGCGTGAAACGGCTGGAGGAGACGCCCGGCTACCGGTTCGACCACATCGACAAGCGCAATCTGGAGCAGGTGGCCGATGATTTCCGGCTGATCTACAACAAGGCGTGGGCCAATTTCCCCGGCGTGCGTCCCATGACGCGCGAGCAGGCGCAGAGCATGATGAAGGCGATGAAGCCCATCATCGACGAGAAACTGATCTACTTCGCCTATTTCAATGACGAGCCGGTCGGCTTTTTCATCATGGTGCCCGACCTGAACCGGGTGATCGGCCGGTTCCACGGCAAGCTCAACCTGGTGAACAAGCTGCGGCTGATGGCCATGCTGAAGTTCACCCACAAGGCCGACCGCGTCTTTGCGATCATCTTCGGCGTGACGCCCGAATTTCACGGGCGCGGCATCGAATCGGGCATCATGCACGAGTTCGAGCGGGCCGTGGCGCGCGGTGACATCCACTACAAGACGCTGGAGTTGGCCTGGATGGGCGATTTCAACCCCGTGATGATCCGCATGGTGGAGAACTACGTCTGTGCGCACCGCAACAAGACGCACGTCACCTACCGCTACCTGTTCGACCGGACCCGGGAGTTCCACCGCTGTCCGCGGCTGGGGCTCAAGCGGAACGCGTAGCCGAGCGGAAATGCGCCGCGGCAGGGTGCGGAAGTCTGCGGAATTTCGTATATTTGTAGGGTGTCGGCCCGGAGCCGGCATCGGAGGAAAACTAGATTCAATCAAGCATACATGAAAACAACACCGTTTACCAAGTATCACATCGCCAACGGGGCGAAGATGGCGGAGTTCGCCGGATACAACATGCCGATCGAGTTCACCGGCATCAACGAGGAGCATCTGAACGTTCGCGAGAAGGCGGGCGTATTCGACGTGAGCCACATGGGCGAAATCTGGGTGAAAGGCCCGAATGCCCTGGCTTTCCTGCAGCACATCACCTCCAACAACGTGGCTGCGCTGACCGACGGCAAGGTGCAGTACACCACCATGCCCAACGGCAAGGGCGGTATCGTGGACGACCTGCTCGTCTATCGCATCGACGCCGAGACCTACCTGCTGGTAGTCAATGCGGCCAACATCGCCAAGGACTATGCACACATCGTCAAGGAGGGTGAGGCGTTCGGTCTGACCGGCGGCAAGGAGATCTACAATGCTTCGGACGAGATCTGCCAGCTGGCCGTACAGGGTCCGCTTGCCATGAAGATCATCCAGAAGATGTGCCCCGCTCCCGTTGAGGATCTGGTTTACTATACGTTCGTGAAGACCGAGATTGCCGGTATCAAGGACGCCATCGTTTCCGCTACGGGTTACACCGGTGCGGGCGGCTGCGAGATCTACATCGCCAACGAGGATGCCGACAAACTGTGGAAGGCCCTCTGGGAGGCCGGCGAGGAGTACGGTCTGAAGAACATCGGTCTGGGTGCCCGCGATACGCTCCGTTTGGAGAAGGGCTTCTGCCTCTACGGCAACGACATCGACGATACGACGTCGCCGATCGAGGCCGGTCTGGGCTGGATCACCAAGTTCGTCGAGGGCAAGGACTTCATCGACCGTCCGCTCATGGAGCGTCAGAAGGCCGGTGAGATCACCCGCAAGCTGGTCGGCTTCAAGATGATCGACCGCGGTATCCCGCGTCACGGCTACGACATTACCGATGCCGAGGGCAACAAGATCGGCGTGGTCACCTCGGGTACCATGTCGCCCTGCCTGAAGGTAGGTATCGGTATGGGTTACGTAAAACCCGAATTTGCCAAGGTCGGCACGGAGATCTACATCAAGGTGCGCGAGCGTCTGCTCAAGGCCGGTGTGGTCAAGCTGCCGTTCGTTTAGTCGTTCGGGCCGCTGCGGCGGTGAACAGAAAAAGCCGAGATCGGAACTGTCCGGTCTCGGCTTCTTTTTTATGTACCGCGGCACAGGGCGGCGCCGAGGGCATTAGCGGTGCATGTATCCGTCGCCGTTGTCGTGCCAGGGATTGCCGTTGAAGTCCTGGAAATCGCCGTTGCCCAGATCGCGCAACTGGGTGGAGGTGCCGTCCGAGTGGCGGACAAAGGGGGTGCCGTCGGCGGCACGCTCCAGCATGCCGTCGTCCGGCGCGGGGGTATCCGTCATGGGAAAGCCGGAGCCCTGGCTCTCGCCGAAGCCGCGCACCAGGAAGATGAGCAGGAAGGCGATCAGGATGGCGCCGATGGTTTGCAGGAAGAACATGATGATGCCGCCGAAGACGACGCCCGTGTAGCCGATGAAGCGCCATGCGGTGGCGTTGTTGCGGATCAGGAAGCGGCGGGTGAAGAACCACAGGGCGACCACGGCCACCGGTGCCAGCCAGTAGCGGCCGTTGGTGGAGAGGGCGTAGGTGAGAGCGACGGAGAGGGCGGCGTAGAGCACCAGCCAGCCGATGCGGGCCAGCCGGTTGTCGGAAAGCTCGGCGATGAAGTGGCGGAGCATGAGGAGCTGTGTGTAGAGCAGCAACAGCAGGTAGGCGAAGGAGAGGATCGTCACGATCCAGCCCACGATGGGGTAGTCGCAGAATCACGGGAAGACGCCGTGTCTGAGGCCGGCCTTGCTGATGCCGAACAGAAATTCGAACAGGCCGAGTGCAAAGAGCAGGCGGGTGTTGTCCCAACGTTTGCGCAGGAAGAGGTACAGGCTGATCGCCAGGATGACGAACGGGGTGAAGATGTAGAACACGAAGTAGAGCCTGTGCAGGAAGGATTGGTCGATCCAGTTGTTCTGGAGAAAACGGATGAAGGTCGAGGAGGAGAGGCGGGGTGTCTCTTCGCCCGTGTTGTCGGCCAGGGCCTCGCCGGTGGCGGGTTCGTCGGCCAGGGTGACGGTTTGCGGCGCGATGGGGGCGCCGAATGCGGGTTGCGGCATGGACAGCAGACAGCCGGCGAAGAGCGCCAACAGCAACAGCAGTCGGAGTTTGGGATTCATGATTGTCGGTTTGAGGGATGATGCCGTAAAGGTAATGTTTTTATCGGTACGGACGGTCGGCGGCGACGGACGGTGCGGCAAAGTCGGGCGGAATGGCTATTTTTGTCTGCTGGACGTTGCGCGATCGGCGTGCGGCGGATACAGGTGGGGGGATGGCGCGATGTTTGTTGTCTCCGACGGGGCGGGATGGCCGATGAGGCAAGGAAATGGAAAAGAAGCAGGCTGCGGGTTTGTGGACCTCCATCCATAGGGTCAGTCTGCCGGATTAAGAAATCGAATGGGATTGGTTATGAAAACGTTGGTTACATTTGGGGCGTTGTTCCTCATGGTAGGTCTGGCATCGTGTGTGAAAATGAAAGAATACACGTATGTGGAGACCGTAAGGCGACCGTTGCTGTTAGGCGGCGGGGAGGTGGAAAAGGAGGCGGAGATTATTCGCGCTCCGGATGATTCGACCGCTTTCGTGCAGGCATTTGAGCAGTACTGCATCGCGTTGCATGTGTACGACTGCATGGATGAACGCTTCGCAGGGGTGCGTGACGAACCGGTGAGTTTCGCATTGTACAACGGGAAAGGGGAGGTCGTGCGGCCGGAGGTCTCTTTGGAGACCCTGGACAGCATGCGCAATCATATTTTCTCGTTGCCGGTCGACAGTCTGCAGCCGGCTACTGAAACGAAGGGAAATGAAAATCGGAATGAGAATTTGGAACGTAGAACGATGACAAAGGAAGAACTGATGCGGGAGGCGATCCGCCTCTCGGTGGAAAATGTGGCGCAGGGCGGTGGCCCGTTCGGTGCCGTGATTGTCCGCGACGGCGAGGTGGTGGCGACGGGTGTGAATCGGGTGACCGCTTCGTGCGACCCGACGGCCCATGCCGAGGTAAGTGCCATTCGGGCGGCCGCGGCGCGGCTGGGGACGTTCGATCTGAGCGGTTGCGAGATCTACTCCTCGTGCGAACCCTGTCCCATGTGTCTGGGGGCGATTTACTGGGCGCGGCTCGACCGCCTCTACTATGCGGGGGACCGCAACGATGCCGAGCGGGCCGGATTCGACGATTCGATGATCTACCGGGAGATCGTGCTCGATCCGTCGGAGCGTCAGCTGCACACCGAACGGCTGTTGGGCGACGAGGCGCTGGCTGCCTTCGAGGCGTGGCGCGCCAAGGAGGACCGGACGGACTATTGATCCGGGCGCCGGTGTCCCGCCGGATGTGAAACGGAACGGGCGGCCTTCCCAAGGAGGCCGCCCGTTCCCGTAAGGTGCGGTGCCCTGTCAGCCGATTGTGACGGTGCGAGAAGTGGGCCCCGTGACGTCGATGCGGACGTTCAGCGTGTCGTCCGGCAGCAGGGGTTCGATCTTCTCCGGCCATTCGACCAGGCAGAGCGCGTCGCTGTCGAAATATTCGTCGTAGCCGAGGTCGAAGGCCTCCTCCAGCCGGTCGATGCGGTAGAAGTCGAAGTGGTAGATGTTGCGGCCGCCATCGCCCACATAGTGGTTGACCAGCGCGAAGGTGGGGCTGGAGACGGCGTCGGTGACGCCCAGCCGGTCACAGATGGCGCGGATGAGGGTGGTCTTGCCGGCTCCCATTTCGCCGTAGAAGGCGACGACCCGGTGGTCGCCCGCCTGGGCGAGAATGGCTTCGGCCGCATCGGGCAGGTCGCGGAGCGAATCGATTTCGAGGGTTTCCATGAGGTTGTCTTGCGTGTGGAGCGTTCCTGGGGCAGGCCGGGGTCACCGTTTCGGTTCGAGAACGATGAACGGGACAAGCATCTCCTCCATCGAGATGCCGCCGTGCTGGAACGTATTCTTGTAGTAGCGGATGTATTTGTTGGCGTTGTTGGGGTAGGAGAAGAAGTCGTGGCCCGTGGCGAAGACGTAGGTCGAGGTCAGGTTGCCCTGCGGCAGCTGTGCCTCCTCCGGGCGGGTGATCTCGAAGACCTCCTTGGGGTTGTAGTTGAGGTTGCGCCCCGTCTTGTAGCGCAGGTTGGGCGAGGTCTCGCGGTCGCCCACGATGCGGATCGGGTTGTCCACGCGGATGGTGCCGTGGTCGGAGGTGATGATGACCCGGTGCCCCTGTTCGGCGAGCATCTTGAGGATCGTGTAGAGATCCGAATGCTCGAACCACGAACGGGTCAGTGACCGGAAGGCCGCCTCGTCGGCGCTCAGCTCGCGGATGATCTCCGTCTCGGTGCGGGCGTGCGAGAGAATATCCAGGAAGTTGTAGACGATCACCGAGAAGTCGGCGTCGTAGACGTGCTGGATGTTCTCGATCAGTCGGCGTCCCGCTTCGGGACGGATCAGCTTGTCGAAGGAGGTTTTCCACCGTTTGCCGAGCGACTGGAGCTGGCGCATCAGGAAGTCCTCCTCGTATTTGTTCTTGCCTCCCTCCTCGTTGTCGTTGAGCCAGCGGTCGGGCATGAGCTTGTCGATGGCCAGCGGCATCAGCCCCGCAAAGAGTGCGTTGCGGGCATACTGCGTGGCGGTGGGCAGGATGCTGCAGTAGAAATCTTCGCCCGCCACATCGTAGTAGTCGTGCAGCAGCGGGTTGATCGACCGCCACTGGTCGTAGCGGAAATTGTCGATCACCAGCAGCGTGAGTTTCCGCCCCTCCTCCACCAGCGGGAAGACCCGGTTGCGCAGCAGCGTGTGGGACATGATCGGGGTCTCCTCGTCGCGGCGGTTGATCCAGTCGAGGTAGTTGCGCTTGACGAATTTGCCGAATTCGTTGTTGGCCTCCTGCTCCTGGTAGGAGAGAATTTCGCGGATGCCGGCGTCCGTCGAGTCGGTCAGCTCGATCTCCCAGCCGGCCAGCTTGCGGTAGATGGCGCACCAGTCCGCAAAGGTGTGGGCCTGCGACAGGAGCGAGGAGATGCGTCCGAATTCGGCGCGGTAGTCGGCCGTGTTCTGCTCGGTGACCAGCTGGCGCGAGTGGACGTTCTTCTTGATGGAGAGCAGCACCTGGTTGGGATTGACCGGCTTGATGAGGTAGTCGGCGATCTTGGAACCGATGGCCTTGTCCATGATGCGCTCCTCCTCGCTCTTGGTCACCATGATGACGGGCGTGGTGGGACGGATTTCCTTGATGAGGGGCAGGGTCTCCAGCCCGGTCATGCCGGGCATCATCTCGTCGAGAATGATGAGGTCGTAGGGGGTGGCGCGCACCATCTCCACGGCGTCCGCCCCGTTGTTGCAGGCGTCCACCTCGTAGCCTTTGGCGCGCAGGAACAGGATGTGGGATTTGAGCAGATCGACTTCGTCGTCCACCCACAGGATGCGGGTTTCGTTCATGGTGTTTCGGATCTCGACGGCGGGACGGCAGGCGTCTCCGTCGGACAAAATTAAACATACGCAGTATAATAAGAAAGCGGGTGCGGCGTTTTTATTGTCCCGTCCGGCCGATTTTTTCGGGCTGCGCCCGGCTTCGGGGCGGGGGACCGGCGGAGGAACCCGGGTGAAACCGGCGGCGCGGGAAGAGCCCGGCCGGACCGTCGATTTTGCGAAAAAATTGATACGCAGATGGAAAAAAGAAATAATTGATGTATATTTGCAGTCCTCAAAAGATGTTGATGTTGTACAATTAAATATTCACAAGCAATGACGAAAGCCGATATCGTAAACGAGATCTCGAAACAGACGGGAGTAGAGAAAGCGCAGGTACAGCAGATCGTGGAAGCATTCATGGAGAGCGTGAAGAACGCCCTCATCGAAAATAAGGACAAGAAAGGTAAGGATCGCGGCGTATTCCTGAGAGGCTTCGGCAGCTTCATTATCAAGGATCGCGCGCCGAAGGTGGCCCGGAACATCACCGAGGGTACCTCGATCGACATTCCCGCCCACTGCATCCCCGCTTTCAAGCCCTCGAAGAGCTTTGTGGCACAGATCAAGAACGAGACCATGAAGGTTTCGAAAAAATAGATCACAGCAATATTTTCAAAATTAACCGACAATAAAAATTAACAGCTATGCCAAGTGGTAAAAAACGCAAGGGGCATAAAATGGCTACCCACAAAAGGAAAAAACGTCTGAGAAAAAACAGACATAAAAAGAAAAAATAGGTAGCTGAATTTTATGTTCTCGTAAGAATAGATAAAGCTGAAGACGTCCGGTTCTTTGGCTTTATTTATTGATTCTGACGGAATGCCGTGCGTCGGCCCGACGTCGGCGCACGGCGATTTTCCGGTTGCGGTTTCCCATTTAAGGAGAATGACAGATGAATAGGGAACTGATTATCAATGTAACCAAGAGTGAGATCACGATCGCCCTCGCCGAGGACAAACAGCTGGTCGAACTCAACAAGGAGAGCGTCAAGACGGGTTTTGCCGTAGGCGACATCTATTTCGGCAGGGTGCGCAAGATCATGCCGGGACTCAATGCCGCCTTCGTGAATATCGGTCACGAGAAGGACGCTTTCATCCACTATCTCGACCTCGGTCCACAGTTCGCCTCCCTGCAGAAACTGGTGGGGCAGTTGTTGGGGCCGAAGCGGAACAACGTACGGTTCGATACGTTCAAACTCGAACAGCCTATCGGAAAAACGGGCAAGATCGGCAACCTGCTCACTACCGGCCAGCCGATCATGGTCCAGGTGGCCAAGGAGGCCATCTCCACCAAGGGACCCCGACTGACGGCCGACATCTCGCTGGCAGGCCGCAATGTGGTGCTGATCCCCTTCTCCAACAAGATCTCCATTTCGCAGAAGATCCGTTCTGCCGAGGAGCGCAAACGGCTCAAGAAGATCGTTTCCTCCGTATTGCCCAAGAATTACGGCGTCATCGTCCGCACCGCCGCGCAGGGAAAGAACGATGCCGACATCGAACAGGATGTCCGCTCGCTGATTACGCGCTGGGAAGGTGCCCTCGAGAATGTCAAGACGCTGGAGCCGCCCGCCCTGCTGCTGGGCGAAATGAACCGCGCCACCACCATCCTGCGGGATTCGCTGAACGGTACCTTCAGCACCATCGCCGTGGATGACAAGGAGATGTACGATGCGATCCGGGAATATATCCGGGTCATCTCCCCCGAACAGGAGAAAATCGTCAAACTGTACAAGGGCAAGGTCTCGATCCTCGACAACTACGACATGTCGCGGCAGATCAAGTCGCTCTTCTCGAAATATGTGTCGCTCAAGCGGGGTGCCTACCTCATCATCGAACACACCGAGGCGATGAACGTCATCGATGTGAACAGCGGCAACCGGGCCAAGGTGGCCGACGACCAGGAGAGTACGGCAATGGACGTCAATCTGATGGCGGCGGCCGAGATTGCCCGTCAGTTGCGTCTGCGGGATATGGGCGGCCAGGTGGTGATCGATTTCATCGACCTGCACAAGGCCGAAAACCGGCAGAAGCTCTACAAGACCATGCAGGAGCTGATGGCGGGTGACAAGGCCAAGCATACGATCCTGCCGCTGTCCAAGTTCGGCCTCATGCAGATCACCCGTCAGCGGGTGCGTCCCGAGGCGATCGAGCATGTCGAGGAGGTTTGTCCGATGTGCGGCGGCACGGGCAAGATGTCCACTACGGTTAGCATCGAGCGCGAACTGGAGAACCTGATCTCGTACTACGCCGGGGAGAAGAAGATCCGGCTGCTGAAACTGCTGGTCAGTCCCTATGTTTCGGCCTATCTGAAGCGGGGATTCCCCAGCGTCCGGCTGCGTTGGATGTTCAAATACCGTTTCCGGCTGATTGTCCGGGTCGACCAGTCCCTGGGGATGGTCGAATACAAGTTCCTGGATCGGAAGAACAGACAGCTGCTTTGAGGCATCGACGCGTACGAATGATTTTACGGAGTCCGGCCATCGAACCGACATGTGCGGGACGGTGACCGGATTTCGTTTTTTGCGGCTGCGGCTGCGTTCCGGTGCGGAATGCGGTGCGCGGCCCCTCCGGACCGGCCGGGCGGCCGGCGGAGCGGAATGACGGAAGTAGAACCAGCACGGAGAAGAGTCGTGGCGAAGGTAAAGGATATCATGGAGCGGGTGGCCGCATCGGCTGCCTGCCAGGCGCTGGCCGCCGAACTGCGGCCGGGACGGACGACGGAACTCAAGGGATTGGCCGGGTCGGCCTATGCGCTGTATGCGGCCGCAGCCGTCGGGCGGGTCGGCGGCGTGCATGTCTTCATGTGTGAGGACAAGGATGCGGCGGCCTATCTGATGAACGATTTCTACGGCCTGCTCGGCGAGGCGGGCGTGAAGTTTTTTCCGGCCGGATACAAACGTTCGATCCAGTACGGACAGGAGGATGCCTCGGGGCTCGTCCAGCGGACGGCGGCCCTGACGGCCATGCGGAACTACCGCCGCGAGGAGGGACCGCTGGTGGTCTGCACCTATCCCGAGGCGCTGGCCGAGAAGGTGGTCGATGTGGCCGAACTGGAGCGGCGTACGCTGACGGTGGCCTGCGGCGAGACGATGGATATGGACCACATGGTGGCCATCCTGGAGGAGTTCGGCTTCACGAAGGTCGATTTCGTGTACGAACCGGGCCAGTATTCGCGCCGCGGCGGCATCGTGGATGTCTTCTCCTATGCCGAGAACAAGCCCTACCGTATTGATTTCTTCGGCGACGAGGTGGAGTCGGTGCGCAGGTTCGACATTGCCTCGCAGCTCTCGACCGAGAAGCTCGACCGCATCGAGATCGTTCCGAACCTCAAGCACGAGGCGGCGGCGCGGACGGGAGTGGCCCTGCCGGTTTTTGCCGGAGAGGCGACCTACTGGGCGAACGATCTGGACCACCTGTTGCGGCGGCTCGACGACATCCGGCGCAAGATGCTGGCCGAGGCGGATGATCCGGCTTCGGTGGATGGCCGTGTAACCAGCCGCAAACAGTTCCTGGCGGGGCTGGAGGGCCACGCCCTGCTGATCCGCCGCGGCATTCCGGCCGAGTGCGCCGTGACCGGTGAGGTGACCTTTGAGACGACACCCCAGCCCGCCTTCAACAAGCAGTTTGACCTGCTGGCGCGCGACATCCGCGACCGGATGGAGGAGGGATTCACGACCTACATCCTGTCCGAGAACAAGGCGCAGATCGAGCGTCTGGTCAATATCTTCGCCTCGGAGGGCTTTCCGAAGGTCCGTTTCGAGGCGTTGTCGCTGACCCTGCATGAGGGTTTTGTGGACAAGACGCTGAAGGCCTGCTTCTATACCGACCATCAGATTTTCGAGCGTTACCACCGCTATTCGCTGCGCGGGGAGATCGACCGTACGCAGGCGCTGACGGTGGCCGAACTGAACGAACTCAAGCCCGGCGACTACGTCGTGCACATTGATCATGGCGTGGGCCGTTTCGGCGGTCTGGTCCGCACGGTCGAGAACGGCAAGGTGCACGAGGCGGTCAAACTGGTCTATCGCGACGGCGATGTGCTGCTGGTGAATGTCCATGCCCTGCACCGCATCGCCCGTTACAAGGACAAGGACAGCGATACGCCGCCCCGCATCTACAAGCTCGGCTCGGGGGCATGGCAGAAGATGAAGACCGCCACGAAGAATGCGGTCAAGGACATCGCCCGCGAACTGATCCGGCTCTATGCCGAGCGCAAGGAGAGCGGAGGCTTTGCCTTCTCGCCCGACGGCTATCTGCAACACGAACTGGAGGCGGCCTTCCCCTATGAGGAGACGCCCGATCAGCAGCAGGCGGTCGAGGCGGTCAAGCATGACATGGAACAGCCCCAGCCGATGGACCGGCTGGTGTGCGGCGACGTGGGCTTCGGCAAGACGGAGGTGGCCATCCGGGCGGCCTTCAAGGCGGCGACCGACGGCAAGCAGGTGGCCGTGCTGGTGCCGACCACCATTCTGTCGCTACAGCACTACCGCTCCTTCTCGGAGCGCATGCGCGGTCTGCCCGTGCGGGTCGAGAACCTGAGCCGTGCCAAGAGCGCCAAGGAGGTCAAGCAGATCAAGGAGGACCTGGCGGCCGGCCGGATCGACATTCTGATCGGTACGCACAAGATTCTGGGCAAGGAGATCAAGTTCAAGGACCTGGGGTTGCTCATCATCGACGAGGAGCAGAAGTTCGGCGTCTCCAGCAAGGAGAAGCTGCGTCAGCTGAGCGTCCATGTCGATACGCTGACCCTGACGGCAACCCCCATTCCGCGTACCCTGCAGTTTTCGCTGATGGGGGCGCGCGACCTGTCGGTGATCGCCACGCCGCCGCCCAACCGGCAGCCGATCATCACCGAGTCGCACCTGTTCGACGAGTCGATCATCAAGGAGGCGATCGATTTCGAACTGGCGCGTCACGGACAGGTCTATTTCGTCCACAACCGCGTGGAGACCATCGAACATGTGGCTGACATCATCCGTCACCTGTGCCCCGGCGTGCGGGTGGCCGTCGGACACGGCCAGATGCCCGCCCAGCAGCTCGAGCGGCTCATCATGGATTTCATCTTCGGCGAATTCGACGTGCTGGTGGCCACGACCATCGTCGAGAACGGCGTGGATATTCCCAACGCCAACACGATCATCATCAACGATGCCCAGAACTTCGGACTCAGCGACCTGCATCAGTTGCGGGGGCGTGTGGGCCGTTCCGACCGCAAGGGGTACTGCTATCTGCTGACGCCTCCCGACGAACTGCTCACCTCCGATGCGCGCCGCCGTTTGCGGGCCATCGAGGAGTTTTCCGACCTGGGAGCCGGGTTCAACATTGCCATGCAGGATCTCGACATCCGCGGGGCGGGCAACCTGCTGGGAGCCGAGCAGAGCGGCTTCATCGCCGACATGGGCTTCGAGACCTACCAGAAGATTCTGGCCGAGGCGGTGGCCGAACTGCGTGCCGAGGGCATCACCGAGGCGGGCGGCCTGATCGGCCAGGAGGAGCAGCAGAAACAGACGGTCAGCTACCTCACCGATGCCCAGATCGAGACCGACATCGAGGCGCTGCTGCCCGACGACTACATCGGTCAGGGGGCCGAGAAACTGCGGCTCTATCGGGAGCTGGATGCCATGAACGACGAGGAGCAGATGCGCCGGTTCGAGGAGCGGCTCGTCGACCGTTTCGGTCCGCTGCCCGAGGCGGCCCGCAATCTGATGGATGTGGTGCGGCTGCGCTGGCGTGCCGTTGCGCTGGGCTTCGAGTGGGTGAAGGTGAAGAACGGCCTCATGCTGCTCCGTTTCCTGTCGGACGGCAATTCGGCCTACTACAAGAGTGCGCTTTTCATGGGCATTCTGAAGTATGTGTCAAAAAATAGTGCGAAATTTGTCCTGAAACAAAACAATAATAAGCTGATGCTGACAGTTAGAGAGGTAAAGGGCATGCAACAGGCCTGGCAGACGCTCGATGCGCTGCGCGAAGGGGCCGTTCGCGAGGCCGGGGACCCCTCGTCGGCAGCATAGCGGCAAGCGAAGGGGCCGGATGCGGCGCTCTCCGCGGGGATGTGTCGCAGGGGCCGGAACGGATGATGAATCTGATCGTAGACATAGGCAACAGCCGGCTGAAGGCGGTGCTGATGGACGACGGTGTCGTCGCGCGGCGCTGGGTGGCCGAAGCATGCGGCGTGGAGCAGCTGGAGGAGTTGCTGGTTGCGTGCCCCCGGGTGGAACGGGCCATTGTGGCATCGACCTGTGCGGTAGATCCCGCCTATGCGGCCTGTCTGCGCCGCCGGGCGGACTTCGTGGTCGATTTCGACAACCGGACTCCGATTCCGCTGCGCAACGGCTACGGTTCGCCGGCTACGCTGGGGGCCGACCGGCTGGCGGCTGCGGTGGGCGGCGTGACGCTGTGGCCCGGACGCAACCTGTTCATTGTCGATTTCGGCTCGGCCATCACGCTAGATGTCGTGACGGCCGACGGCGTCTATCGCGGCGGAAGCATCTCACCGGGACTGGCGATGCGCTTCCGTGCCCTGCACGACTACACGGGACGGCTGCCGCTGATCGGCATCGAGGAGTATCGGGACTACCGCGAGGGAACGGTACCCGCCACCACGCGCGAAGCGATGGCCGTGGGGGTGATTGAAGGCATCGTCGCGGAGGTGGGCGAGTGGATGCGGCGGTACGGCCGGAACCATGCCGGTCTGGTCACTATTTTTACGGGTGGCGATGCGGCTTTCTTTGAAAAACGATTTAAAAGCACGATATTTGCGAACCACGATCTGGTGCTGACCGGATTGAACACCATACTGAACTATAATGCGGAGCAGAAAAATAGGTTGTAGCATCCTCCTCGCCGTGTTGATGGCTTGTGTGCCGGTCGTCCTGTCCGCACAGGCGCTGGGCAGCAGCATCAATACCTTCTCGCCCTATTCGTTCTACGGGATAGGCGATCTGGAAAATCCCGTCACCGCAGCTTCGCGCGGCATGGGCGGCGTCGGCATCGGCTTCCGTTCCGACAAGGCCATGAACCTGCAGAACCCCGCTTCGTACAGTGCGATCGGCCGGCAGACGGCCCTCTTCCACGTCGGAATAGACGGCGAGGCCACATTCCTGCGTTCGCAGACGACCCGCAACAGCTATCTTTCCTTCAATGTGAGCGACGTCGCGTTCCAGCTGCCGCTGGCCAAGGGGCTCGGCCTGGCCGTGACCGTCAATCCCTACAGCAGCGTCGGCTACCGCATCACGACCATGGAGGAGGCCGACAACGTGTGGGAGAACATCGGCTATGTCCACTACCTCTATGCCGGCACCGGCGGCGTCAATCAGATCAAGGCCGGTCTGGGCTATGCGGTGACCGACTGGCTTTCGGTCGGCGCCCAACTGATTTACTATCAAGGTAACATCCGTCGCAATTACCAGCAGACTATTGAGCCGGTCGTGGGCGACGGCTACTATCTGGGGCTGACCTCCGACAACCAGGAGCAGATCAGCCGGCTGATGGGCGAGTTCGGTCTGCAGGCCCGCCTGATGAAGCGCGGCGACCGTACGCTGACCCTCGGCCTGACCTACAGCATGGGCGGTCGGTTGAATAGCCGGATCGTCGAGGTGATCGAGCACGGTCCCTATTTCACGTCGGTCGGTTACGACGAGGTGGTGAACCGTTCCTATCGGTCTTCGTTCCGTCTGCCGCACACCTTCGGCGGCGGTCTCTACTATCAGGGCACGCGCTGGAGCGGTGGCGTGGACTACCGCTTTGCCGGGTGGAGCGTCAACGGTACCGATGCGACGACCGGCGTCCGCTACCGCGATACCCACACCGTCAATGCCGGCGTACAGCTGGTTCCCAAGGCGGGTGACGTGCGGAAGGTGCTCAACCGCTGGGCCTATCGGCTCGGCGTCCGGTACAGCCAGTATTACATGGCGTTCGACGGTCACAACATCGACGAGACGACGGTGACGGTCGGCGTGGGTATTCCGCTCGGTGCGCGCGGCGTGAATGCGATCGACGTGGGCTTCGAGTACGGCATGCGCGGCGTGGTAGCTCCGGGGCTGATCCGCGAGAACTTCTTCCGCGTATCGATCGGCCTGAGCCTCTTCGGCGATGACTACTGGTTCATGAAATACAAATACGATTAGAGCGAATCCGAAAACGACACAAAACTTATCAATACACTATGAACTCTTTGAAAAAAAGCTTATTGGTTGCCGCGATGGTGGTGTTCGGCGGCACTTCCATGTTTGCGCAGACCCGGGAGCTCGGTCCGGAATGGGGCGAGAATGCGACGCAGGAGGAGCGCTATCAGAATGCGCTGAAGTTCAACTTCTACCGTGACGCCTACAACAGCCAGCGTTACGACGATGCGCTGGGTTATCTGCCCGACCTGATCAAGAATTCGCCCAAGGGCGCCCAGAATATCTATGTGTACGCGATCAACATTTACAAGAACAAGATTCAGCGGAGCATGGATCTCAACCAGCGCAAAAACTATGTCGATTCGCTGATCATGCTCTACGACCTGCGTGAGCAGAACTTCGGTGACGATGCCCGCTACGGCCGTCCCTACATTCTCGTGCAGAAGGCCAAGGATTACTGCAGCTTCATGGCCAGCGACCGTGACGGCGTGCGCACCTATTTCGAGGAGGCGATCGAGGCCAATGCCGCCAAACCCGATCCGAACTTCATCAACCTCTACTTCAACGAACTGACGACCGACTACAAGAACGACCTGGTCGAGACGAGCTACTACATGGAAAAGTACGAGTGGCTCTCCGAACTGATGGACAAGACGACCGACGAGGCTGCCAAGACGACGTTCGACGCTCTCTTCGTATCGAGCGGCGCCGCCAACTGCGAGAATCTTGAGCCCATCTTCCGCACCCGCATTGCCGCCGATCCGTCGGCTGCCGTGCTGGCCAAGGCGTTCAATACGCTGCTGAAGGCAGAGTGCTACACGGCTTTCCTGACCGAGGTGGGTGAGCAGTACTATGCCGCCGATCCGTCGGCACAGACCGCCCAGCTCGTGGCATCGGCCTATGTGAAGATGGGCGATGATGCCAATGCGGTTGCCTTCCTCAAGCAGGCCTTTGCACAGGCTACCGATCCGGCTACCAAGTCGATGCTGGCCGTCGAGATCTCCGGTACGGAACTCTCCATGAAGAATGCGGCCGAGGCGGCCAACTACGCTTCGCAGGCCCGTCAGCTCAACCCGGAGAACGGTTATGCCTACATCATGCTGGCCCAGTCCTATGCGGCCGGTGCTACCGCTTGCCAGGGCTTCGACAGCCAGACGGTATTCTGGCTGGCATACGACGTGCTCGCTTCGGGTCGCAAACTCTTTGCCGAGGGTTCGCCCGAGCAGAAGCAGATCGACGAGACGATGGCCATGTTCCGCCGTTCGTTCCCGTCGCGTGACGAGCTCTTCTTCCGCGGTCTGACTTCCGCAGGAGCTCCCTACGACGTGAAGTGCGGTTGGATCACCGGCCGTACGACCGTGAAGATGGTGGACTAACGCGTTCCCGTCGCACAGGACGGAATTCCGATGAACGGATTACGTAGACATATCGAAAAAGGGGTGGCATTTCTCATGATCGTGGGAAATGCTGCCCTCTTTTTTGCCTGCCGTCCCGAGAAAAAGAGCGAACCGGTCAATCCGGAGATGCTGGTGACCATGCGCACCGAGGACCTGACCATGGTGGTCAGTCGCAACGGATTGAAGTCCTACTATTTTGAAACCCCGCTGCGCGAACAGTTCGGCGAGGCGCGCGATCCCTATGACCGGTATCCGGAGGGAATCTTCGTGCAGACCTACCAGGACTCGACCGAGGTGGTCGAATCGACCCTGCGGGCCGACCGCGCCATCTACTATTCCAAACGCGACCTGTGGATGGCCAGCGGCAACGTGGTGGCTTCGGGCTCGGGCAATACGCTCTATACGGACCAGCTGTTCTGGGATGCCAAGACCGACCGGGTCTATTCCAACGTGAAGGTGCGCGTCGAGGATGCCAACGGCATCCATTTCGGCGAAGGCATCGAATCCAACAAGGGGCTCGAGTCGTGGGTATTCCACGAATACGAGGGTACGATGGCCATTGACACCACCCCCTATACGGGCGGCGGTCAGGAGCAGACGGAGGCTCCGGCGTCGGACAGCGCCGCCGAGCCGGCTAAAACAGCGGAGTGATGGGACACGTGGTGGTCATAACGGTCGTCGCGCTGTTGCTTTCGGCGTTCTTCTCGGGCATGGAGATTGCCTTCACCAGCTCCAACAAGCTGAAACTGGAGATTGACCGCAAGCAGAATCCCTTCTTCAGCCGCATTGCCGACATCTTTACCCGCAATCAGGGGCAGTATCTGACGACCATGCTGGTCGGCAACAACATCGTGCTGGTCGTCTATTCGCTGAACATGACCCTGATTATCCACTATCTGGCCGAGCGATGGGGGCTTCCGCTCGGTACGGACACGGGATCGGTCATCATCGAGTCGCTCATTTCGACGCTGGTCATCATCTTTGTCGGCGAATTTACCCCCAAGGCGATCGTCAAGCTCCATCCCAACTCCTATCTGCGGACTTTTGCCGGCCCGCTGATGGTCATCTATGTGGTGCTCTATCCGATTGCCAAATTCTCCACGTGGCTTTCGTGCGGTCTGCTGTGGCTGTTCGGCATCCGGGTGAAGAAGGGCGACGGCATCAAGAGTTTCGAGAAGGTCGATTTGGAAAATCTGCTCGAGGAGAACGGCGAACCCCAGCCCGAGCAGGAGCACGAATTCCGTATTTTTCAGAATGCGCTCGATCTGTCCGACCTGCTGGTGCGGGACTGCATGGTGCCGCGTGTGGATGTGGAGGCGATCGACGTGGAAGCGTCGCTGGACGAACTCCAGGAGCAGTTCGTGGAGAGCCAGTTCTCGCGCATTTTCGTCTGGGAGGGGTCGATTGACAACATCATCGGTTACGTGAACAGCAAGAGTCTGTTCCGCAAACCGGCGAATATCCGGGCTTGCATGCGCCAGGTGCGTTATGTGCCGGAGACGATGCCGGCCGAGAAGTTCCTGGCCGAGTTTACCACCGACCGTGCCTCCGTGGCGGTGGTCATCGACGAGTTCGGCGGCACGGCGGGCATCATCTCGCTGGAGGATGTGCTGGAGGAGATCTTCGGCGAGATCGACGACGAACACGACGTGCAGGATCTGGTCGAGAAGCAGACGGGCGAGAACGAATATGTCTTCTCGTGTCGGCTGGAGGTGAAATACCTGAACGAGAAGTACGGTCTCGGCATCGAGGAGTCGGACGAATACGAGACGCTGGCCGGCTACATTATTTTCAACCAGGACGGCATTCCCCCCGTCGGGTCGGAGGTGCACATCGACAACAAGCTGATCCGGATTCTCAAATCCTCTTCTTCCCGGTTGGAACTGGTGAAAATTAGGGTGTTGTAGTTTTGATGCCCGCTTCCAAAAAAACGGCCGGTTCCACGCGTTAATACCGGGAAAATTCGTATCTTTGAAGCCGCTTGATTCCGATTTGTCTCCCCGTGGAACGGTGGGGACGGCGCGGAACCAACGGATCGGCCGCTGCCCCGGGCGGTGGCGCCGTGCATGCAAATGAATATATAAAACAGTATATGGCAAGTCTTAACACTTTGAGAACCAAAGGCGGAGTGATCGTTACGATCGTGATCTTCGTCGCTTTGCTGGCTTTCCTGATCGGAGACGTGTTCACCTCCGGCAGCAGCCTGATGAATTCGCGTAAGATGCGCGTCGGAGAGATTGACGGCAAAACCGTCGGTTATGTCGATTTCCTGAACAAATCCGACGAGATCTCCAACATCTACAAAATGATGTGGGGTCGTGACGCTTTCTCGGCCGAGGAGCAGGAGATGATCTACAACATGGCCTGGCAGCAGTTCATCATGCAGGATGCCTATCAGCCCGGCTTCCAGAAACTCGGCATGACCGTTGCCGCCGCCGAGCAGGTCGACATGGTGAACGGTGCCTATCTCTCGCCGGTCATCACCTCGACGTTTGCCAATCCGGCCACCGGCGAGTTTGACGCCCAGTTCCTCAAAGCCTTCCTCGCCAATGTGAACAATAACGATGGCTCGTTTGCCCTGTGGTCGTTCCTCCGCAGCCAGATGGCGCAGGAGCGCATCATGAGCAAGTACATCTCGCTGGTCGAGGGCGGTTTCTTCGCCAATGACCTGGAGATCGCTCACGGCCTGAAGGCGGCCAACGAAACGTATGCCGCCGATGTGATCGGCCGCGAATACTACACGGTGCCCGACTCGCTGGTGAAAGTGACGCCCGCTCAGGTCAAGGCTTATTATGACGCCAACAAGGAGGCCTTCCGTCAGGAGGCTTCGCGCGACATCGAGTATGTCGTATTCGACGTGCTGCCCTCCGAGGCCGACTACGCTGATGCCCAAGAGGTGGTGAACGACATTGCCGCCGAGTTTGCCGTCAGCGATGCGCCCATGCAGTATGCGCTGCTGAACTCGCAGACGAAACCCGATCAGACCTACTATCGTCCGGATCAGCTCGATGCCGCGGTGGCCGCTTTGGACGGCGACCGTACGAAAATGGCCGGTCCGACGCTCAACGGTGACGAATACACGATGGCGCGTATTGCGGACGTACGGATGTTGCCCGATACGCTCGGCGCACAGCACATCCTGCTGCAGAAAGGCCAGAATGCGCTGGCTGACAGTCTGGTCAATGTGCTGCGCGGCGGTGCCGATTTTGCAGCGCTGGCAGCCCAGTACTCCCTCGATCAGTATTCCGAGGGCGGTGATCTGGGACGTTTCACTCCGGCACAGTTGCCGATGGCCTTCACCGATGCTGCCATGAATGCCAATGTGGGTGATATCTATACGGTGGAGAGCGACGCCGGTCTGCAGGTTGTGAAACTGACCTACAAGACCCGCCCCGTTCGGAAAATGCAGGTGGCTACGGTAACCTACAAGATCGATCCGAGTGCGGCTACGATTCAGGAGGCTTATCAGAAGGCCAGCAACTTCGTGACGGCTGCTGCCGGTACGGCCGAAGGCTTCGCCCAGGCTGTCGGCGATCAGATGCTCTCCAAACGTACGGTGCGCATCCGCACGACCGACCGGGCAATCAACGGTCTGGAGAACTCCAAGGAGATTGTTCGCTGGGCGTTCAACGGCAAGACCGGAGACGTGTCGCAGATCATGGATATCGACGGCAACTACTATGTGGCTGCGCTGACCGGCGTGCGTGAAAAAGGGTACGCTACGGTGGAGCAGGCTACGGCCGATATCACCAAGACGCTGATGAATCAGGAGAAGGCCCGCATCCTGGCAGCCGAAATGACGGGTGCCACGCTCGAAGAGGTAGCGGCCGCTACCGGCGAGCAGATTCGCAAGGCCGAGAATGTGGAGTGGAATGCCTTCTATATTCCCGAGATCGGTGTTGAGCCGCAGTTGGTAGGTGCCATTACGGCAGTCAATGTCGGCGAGTTGTCGCAGCCTGTCGAGGGTGTCAACGGCGTATACCGCTTCGTCGTTACCGATGCCCAGCAGACGGGTGTGGCTACCGAGGAGAGCGAGAAGGTGCGCCTCGAGACCGATGCCGTGAACTTCGTACTGCAGCGCACCATGCAGGCGCTGAACGAGGAGAGCGACATTACCGATCTGCGCGTGAAATTCTTCTGATAAACGCGCGGTTTGCTCCGCAGATTCGATTAACGGGAACCGCCGATCATTGCGATGGGCGGTTCTTTGTTTTTCCGGGTACGCCGCGGAAGCGGGGAGGACGAAAGGATACCCTGATGGTGGGGGACCGGATGGTTTCGGTGGCGGAGAGGAGGATGGAGAAGATCAATAAACGATAAAAAACGAACGATTATGACACTGGAACAACGGATCAACGAAGAGATCAAACAGGCCATGCTGGCCAAGGAAGCGCAGCGGCTGGCTGCCCTGCGGGCCGTGAAGGCGGCTATTCTGCTGGAGAAGACATCGGGGGCCGCGCATGAACTGACGGATGCCGATGTGGTGAAGATCATGCAGAAATTGGTGAAACAGCGCAAGGAGTCGGCTCAACTTTATAAGGAGGCCGGTCGGGAAGAGCTGGCTGCCAACGAACTGGCAGAGGCCGGATTCATCGAGGTCTTCCTGCCGAAGCAGCTCTCGGCCGAGGAACTGAAGGCCAAATTGACGGAGATTATTGCCGAAGTGGGCGCCCAATCGCCGGCCGACATGGGCAAAGTGATGGGTGTTGCCACGAAGCGGCTGGCCGGTCTGGCCGACGGACGCGAGATCTCGGCTGCGGTCAAGCAGTTGTTGTCCAAATAGGTATGCGCAAGAGCGTTTGAAGGCGCACACAAGGGCGGAGCGATGCAGGTCGCTCCGCCTTTTTTGTGGCACATCGGGATGTGGCGGTTGTCTGTCCTGGTGGGATGGCCTAGGTATCCGTCTTGAGTCTGAAAGGGAGCGGAACGGATGGGGAAAAGGAGAGGAGAGGAGAGGAGAGGA
>DXCC01000019.1 GCA_019116245.1 Candidatus Tidjanibacter faecipullorum | reverse complement strand
ATTTAGTTGTGGGAGAGTAGGAAGCCGCCTCTTCAAGGTCAGATCGCAAGGTCTGACCTTTTTTTTGTGCCTGCCAGTCTGGGGGGGCTGGGTAGTGTGCTCGCCTGTTGCCTCGCCTGCGGGGGGCGGGGCCTGTTGGCTGGCTTTTGGGTGTTGGCTGGCTGGCGGTTGCTTATTGGTTTGTTCGGCTGGAGGACTGGTAGCCGGGGCACTGCTTGCGTGGATCGGCTTGCAGCTTGCTGAAGGTCGTTTATTTGTTTGCTGGACGGCAGGACTGGGAGCGGGGGGTATCCTTGGTTGGAACACTTCTTGCTGGTGGCCTGTCTGCTTGTTGTTTGTCGGAGGGCGTCTATTTGCCTGCGTGTGTTTGTTCTGTTTCCAATTTGTCAATATACCAGGGAACATTCTTGGCTCCTGGGTTGGCTGGAACACTGCTTGCTTGACGGGAGTTTCCCCGGCGACAGATCAGGCTCCTGTCGCATCCGCTTCCAACGGTGTTGCAGACCTGGGGGACGAACGGGATCCTCAATGATCAATATCTAGGCCAATCCGTAGCTATTTCCCCTTTTCAGCTGTGTGTAGGGAAACTGCTGCCGGTGGAAGCTGGGACTTGTTGATTGGGGGCTGAGAACGGGTAGCAATCCCTGCTTCCTTTGGCGGCGAGGTAGGTTGTCTTTGTTGGCTGGCGGTTACCGTGGATGAATTCTCCAAAAGTATGTCCCGGAGAAATATTGCCGTAGGGGTGGATGTTCGCATGGGCTACCCGGCCTGATCCCGTTGGGGGGGGCTGGCTTTGATGCCTGCCTGTTGCGTGTGTCTGTCTTTTGGTCGCTTATACTCCATGCAGTTTCGTCCGTGAGATGTGGTGATTGCCCGGAAGTCAAATTAGTTGTGTTATGGATTTTTCCGGAGGGAAGGTGTTGTCTGACGGTACGGTATGGCAAAATCGGCAGCAAGGCCAGGAACGGGGGTGCATGCAGGATCATGGAGTGGGGCGTGACTTTTTTGTTTGTCCGCGGTGTGCGCTTGTGGTTCTGCTTGGATGGAAACTGGAAACTCTTGGAGTGTAATGTTGTTTTCACGATCTTTTTGTTGTTGGCGGTTGTCGGCCAAGGTCAGTTGGGACTATGAAAATGTGTGGTGCAGTCGCACTTGCAGAAGCGGGGACAGTGTGTGTTGATAAACTTATACTGAATTTATTTGGAGTAATAGAATATATTTTGTGATTTTAATGAACCTATGTAAGAAATCTTAATTTATAGATTGCCTATGAAAACTTCTTTGGCCCGTACGAATCGGCCATTTGGGAGATTGACTTGTGGGCTTCGACGGTTGAACAATATGTTGATGGCTATTACACCAGCTACCGGGGTACCGGTACGCGCTTGAGAATTTACCTGCGTTCGGATAAAATGATGCATAGCGAGGATGGCGTTTATGTGCTGGTTCCCGGCTCTTATCCGGTAGATCTCGACTATGCGAACAAGAATGGCGGAGATACGCCGCACATCATCGTGCCCGGAGACGCCTCCATGGGCGGTGACGATGCAATGCGTTACCCGGTTGGCAGCTGGTATATGGAACTGGACGGTACGAATACCTACGTGGAGACCGCTCCGCTGACCGGTGGCGAGCTGATTGTCGAGTATGATGAGGCAACGGGTGAGTATCGACTGACCTGCAACTTTACCGACGACCGCGGTAATGCCATCACCGGTACGGTAGTGACCAAACTGGATAACATGCTGGAAAACTATACTGAGATTTTCTAGTCTGGACTGATTGGACGTGCAGAACTGAGCCAGAAAGCGAGGGGACTCCCGGCGGGAGGTCTCCTCGCTTTTGCATAGGGTGGGGTGGAGTGCATGACGGTCGGGGAGGGATTTTTGGTAGTCAGAGGGCACAGGAAGGGGATGAAAGTCTTGTTTGTGCTATTTTTTTTCGTTATCTTTGTTTTCACACGGAGTTGATATCCGTTGTTGTGTATTGCAGTAACCCATAAAAAATCAGGAACATGAAGAACTGGAAACTCTGGATGCTGGTGCCCGTGCTGTTGGCAGCATTGGCATCGTGTAAGAAGACACCTCAAAAAGTGGTGATCGAGGTGAAGGCGACTCCCGCAACGCTGTCGTTTGGCGCTGTCGGCAATGAGGCGCAGACGGTCGCTGTAACGGCCAATGACGAATGGGAGTATTCCGCGAGCGAGACGTGGGTAACGGCTTCCAAAGTCGATGGTGAGACGCTGTCCGTCACGGTGGATGACAATGTGGCTACGGCAGCACGTGAGGCCAAGGTGACGCTTTATGCCAAAAGCGATGCGAATGCACGGGCAGAGGTGCTCATTCAGCAGAGCGGTGCCGGCGAGTTGACATTCAATGTTACGCCTGCCAGCATGACGTTTGTCGGTGAGGGTGCCGAGCCGCAGGTCATTACGGTGGAAGCCAGCGAAGGCTTGGTTTGGGAGGCCGCTCCGGCTGCTGATGTAACCTGGATCCAGGTGGCTGCGGAAGGAAATCAGATTTCGGTGACCGTTGACGACAATCCCAATACGACGGAGCGTTCCGGTCGTGTGATCGTATCGTCGCCCATCGGCGAGAAAGCCGTGCTGGTAACGCAGCAGGGCAAAGTGATGCCGATGATCTACGATGTCGATCCGGCGTCGCTCGAATTCCGTTGGGACGACATGATGATGATGGGTATCAGCTTCAAAACGAGTGCAGAGGTAACGGACTGGTCGGCACACGTCGAGGATGCCAACGGTAATCAGACGGTGGACTGGCTGTTTATCAATGCAAACAAGGATGCCGCATTGCCCTTGGTGGAAGTAATGCCGATTCTGTTTAATGAAACGTCAGAGGATCGTACAGCTTATATCGTGCTGACTCCGCAGGGCGTGGAGGATCCGGTAGCGGTTCGTGTTCCGGTGGTTCAGAAAGGCAAGCCTACGTATAACAGCACCCTGACGGATAATGTGGAGGTGGCCTTGTCGCACGCTTATGTGACGCTTTATCCGAACGGCACGACCGATCTGTTCAATTTCTCGCGCTGGAACCTGACCTTGTGGGGTGAAGGTGTGAACTACGATTCGGAGTTTGGTATGTGGAGCGGTACGGGCCATGCCATGCAGTTGCAGTTGCAGGCCGACAAAATTGCCTACGAGGCGTCGGCAACCAGTTATCAGCTGCCGGCCGGTACCTATACCGTCGGTACGGTAACGTCGCTCGAGGATCAGAACGGTGCACCGGGTACCTGTGTTCCTGGCGCCGCTTCGTACAACTACGATTTCCCGATGGGCAGCTGGCTGGTACAGCGTAACGACGGCGCTGCGGTTGCAGCCGGCCCGATTGCTTCCGGCACGATAACTGTGGCCTATGACGGCAGCAGCTACACGATTACGTTGGATTGCATGGATGACAACAACCACACCATTACGGGTACCTATACCGGTAATTTCGGTACGCTCAATATCGTTCCGCCTGCTGAGGATCCGAATCTCAACGAGGGTGACGGTGGTGGTGATCCGATGCCCGAAATGTAGGCTACCGCGTATTGTAGATACGAAAGAGACGGAGCAACGCTCCGTCTCTTTTTGTGTCGGGAGACTGGGCCGCGGAAAGAATTTGTGGCCGTCTTTTTTTCTTGGCTGGAGGGATGAATTTCTATGTCGGATATGTTGGGATAATTTGAATTTATATTTATCTTTGTTGAAGAGAGTATTGAAACCATTGATCGGAAAAAACCTTAACAAACTTACTTATTTACCATGAAAAAACTCTTTTATCCATTGATCCTGTGTGCAGCGGTCGCAGCTGTCGTAGGATGTAAGAAAGATGCGGGTGAGAAAACGAGCTACAAACTCGAAGTTTCTCCGCGTGCCCTGAATTTTGAAGCAACCGGCGCCGCAGCGCAGACCGTAACGGTAACGGCCGAGAATGTGGAGTGGGAGGTTGTGAAAGCCGCCGAAGCCACTTGGGTGACTGTTACCACGGACGAGGCCAATTCCACGATCAGCGTATCGGTAGACGACAATACGGCTGAAACCGAGCGTACTGCACAGATTCAGGTGGCTCCCGTTGCCAATGACAGCGTCGAGGCTAAAACCATTACCGTAACGCAGGCTGCCGGCAACGGTGAAGGTGGCGATGGAGGTGATGAAGATCTGTCGAATGTTACCATGAAACTGAGCGCGAACAATGCCAAGTTCGCCGGTGCCGGTGAGACGGTTGAAATTACCGTAACCTTCGAGGGTACGGATCGGATGCTGCCCTTTACGGTAACGCCGGATGACCCCGAGTGTGACTGGCTGACGATCGAGATCAACGAAGGCGTGATCGCTCTGACCGCCGGTTTGAATGACAATACCGTAAGCCGTTCGGCCATGCTGACCGTGAAACCCGAAAGCGATCAGATCGGTGCAAAGAAGATTTCTGTGTCGCAGGAGGCTGGTGCAGTTAGCAAGATCGAGCCGACGATTTTCTTCCCGTTGGATTTCCGCTGGGATGAGACGACCGAGAAACAGTTGATGGTTACGCTGACCGGTCTGGAGACGTTCGTTGCCAGCGCTGTAAATGAGGACGGTTCTGCATGTGATTGGGTTAAACTGCGTCAGAAACACTATATGGAAGGCAAATACTATCTGTATGTCAGCGTTGACAACAACATGGAGGAAGTTGCCCGTACCGCTACCATCATTCTGGAGGCTGGCGAGGGTGAGCCTGCTGCAACGCCTGTAGAGCTGACGGTTACCCAGGAGGCCGGCAAGAAGGGATTGAGCACGCTGACGGGCGATGAGGTGTTGCCTTCTTTTGCAACCGTTAATGTATCGGTTACGCCTTATGTGAATCCGGATGCCCAGACGACTTCTCCGTGGAGTTTCACGATGTACACGGACGGCTTGTCCATGAATGTATGGGGCAAGTATGTCGGCACCGGTACGTTGCTGCGCTTTACGCTCCAAGGTCCGTCGCTGCCGTTTGATCCAGACGAGGAAAATTATTCCTATACGTTGGCTGATGGCGAGTACAAAGGTGTGCCGCGTGTTGCCTACGGAGAGAAAGCGGATCCGTTTACTTTTGCACAGGGCGACAACGGCGGCATCAATGCCAGCGCATGGGTTGCATATTACGAGAACGATGCGATTACCAAACAGGCTCCGCTGTTCGGGTCGATCACGACCAAAAATACGGGCGAAAACAGTTATGAAATTACCTTCAACCTGACCGATGACCTGGGACATACGATTACCGGTTCGTGGAGTGGAACTTTCTCCGAACTGCGTGAACTGGGTATGCGTGAGCCCGGTGGCTCGGCGGATGATGGCAGCGTAGATGATGATTTCGGTGATGTTACGCCGGAGTTGTAGGTCGCGTTACTTTTACTGATGTAAGAGAGGGTGCATGTCAGGACATGCACCCTCTCTTTTTGAGCCAGAGATCATTTTTTTGCGGAGTAGACTGTGTGTTTCAATCATGCGGCCAGATGGGTAGTTGGAATCTGGTTCTGGGGCAATGTAGCTGTAAGGTAGTGGTTTGCATGCGTTGGCGAGCGGATGGATTGAGGAGCGAGTGCTACGTAGAACGAGCAAAAAGATTGTGCCGCTCCTGCAAATTTTTGTCGAAAAAGTTATTGTTTTTAATTTAAAGTGGATATATTTGTAATATCCAACGTTAGGGGAGATCCGCAGATCCTCCGATAGCTTGGAAAACCCAAACCTCGATAGGAATAAACAAAGATTTAATCCTAAGATAACCAAACAAAAGCATTTAAGACAATGAAAAAAATCTTGTTTCAGCCGTGCCTTTGGGCCTTGGTCGCTTTAAGTGCACTGGCAACGTCGTGTAAGGAGACGGAGGGCGGAACGGTTGCACAGCGTCCGACGGTGAATATCGAACTGAATGAAGTATCGCTTACGGGCGTTACTGCAACCTTCACTCCGAGCGAAGGTGCATCCAAGTTCGATTTCGCACTCGGCTTGCCTTCGGATGAGGCCGACTTCCTCGCCGGTAACTTCCTTGGAACGCAGACCGTTCTGAGCAACGATCCAAACTTCTCGGCCAAGACGCAGTCCTGGACCTCGGACATCGAGCCCGATACGTACTATGTAGTGTATGCTCGTGCATACGATGCTGCCGGTAACCCCGGTCCGCTCAGCGCACGCGGTTTCAACTCGGCTAACGACGATTTCAAGGTTGAAATTCAGTATGTAAGTGATGTGACCGCTGGTTTCCATGTAACCTGCACGAACGATTACTATAAATATGCTTATGCATTCGGTCTGGCTGCCAACAAGGAGAACGATCTGCTTGACTTCAATGATGATGTGATGGCCGGCATGATGACCGTATCGGATGTTTATGACAACTACATCAACAGCTTCCGTCTGGCTGACGGTTCCGCTTACACTCTCGAGCCCGAGACCGAGTATGTGTTCTACTGCAAAGGTTTCGACCGCAGCAACGGTACGACGGACGTGATTGCCATCAACTTCACGACGGCTGCCAGCGATGCAGTGCCCAACTATACGATCGAGCCCGGTGAGATGGACTTCCTCCAGCAGCACTATACGGTAACCCCGAACAGCCTGACTTCGCGTGTTGCTCTGTGGCAGAATGCCTATGGTACCGATTACGAGACCACGATGTTTGGCCCGTACAACTGGAAAGGCGACCTGCTCTCCATGTTCAGCTCGTGGGCTGATGACTATACGCCCGAGACGGTAAATGCGATGTCGCGTGACTTCCTGACCTTCTCGGCTGTCGGTGAGACGCTGGAGGCTGCTCCCTACACGTATGATATGGAGCTGGAGCAGACGGTAGAAGTTTACGTGCTCTGCTACAACGACATGTTCGAGCCGGTGAATGTCCGCAAGCAGACGTTCACGACTCCGGCCCTGAATGAGTCGCTCCCGACTTCGAAAGCTTCCGATTTCTCGGTAGAGATGACCAAACTGACGGCAGGTGACCTTGCATTCACCGTTGCCTACACTGGCGACGCCGTACGTGCATACTACTATGAACTCTATGACGGTGCAGGTTATGACGCGTTGGTTGCTGCTGACGGTGAGGAAGCTGCAAAACTGACTGTTCGTTCGGAGATCCTGGCTTCGGCAGGCTTCATTTACAACGAACCGTCGGCGACGCTGACCTATACGGGTACCGATGTGGTTGCCGGCAAGAAGTACTATGTGGCTATCGCGCCGATGAACGCCAACGGTCCGCGTGAGTACGGCTGGGGTGAGGTTGCCATGTTCCCGTTCACCGCAGAATAGGCAATTTACACAAAGCTTGCTTTCGGAAGGGAATCTCCTGTTGGGGGATTCCCTTCCTGCTTTCTACTGTATGAAAAATCTGCGGCGCCCCCGAGATAAAATGGAACGGGTGTTGTGTCATTTCTTTATTATTGATATATTTGCATAATCGAGCCTGTGTGAAGGCCTAGATAAAGACACCCTATAATTGTTTCAGTAAATCAAAAGTTATGAAAACCAGATTGTTCGCAGGCTTTCTGAGCTTGTTGACCGTGGGGACGCTGTTGATCGGATGTAAACAGACCCCCAAAGATTCCGTGTCGACGGATATTCAGATGTATTCGTTTGCCGGTGAAGGTGGTTCCAAAACCGTAACGGTATCCGCATCCGGTACGTGGACGGCCAATCCTTCGGCTTCGTGGATTGAAATTACCAATCAGACCTCCAACTCGTTTGATGTGACGGTAGGAAAGAACGATACCGGCGCTCTGCGCGATGCCCGCATCAATGTAACCTGCGGTACTGCAACGAAAGAGGTGGTTATCTATCAGGCTCCGGCCGATACGTCGAAGTGGATGTTCCGTCTGTACAGCGACCTGCACGGATCGGTTCTCTCGCCGACCGGCAAATATGTGGGCGGTTATTATTCGACGGTAGACAAGGCTACCAATGCGACGGTAACCTATGCCGTATTTATCGATATGACGACCGAGACCCGTACCGAGATCGGTCCGTATACCGAGGATGCCCTGCTGGTTAACGGTGCATGGGCTTGTACCGATGATGGTAAGCTGTTCCTCGGCACCTCGGCGGAGACGGTGATGTTCGATGTGGCTACGCGTGACTATGTAAAACTGGAAGCTGCCGGCATTGAGGGTCTGCTCGACATGCAGCAGGTTGCTGCTGACAACACGACGTGGGTCGGTTGGGCTCAGGATGCCCTGGAGATTGTTCCGGTTCTGTGGCAGGATGGTGTGGCACGTGAACTGCCCAAGCCTGACAGAGGTTATGCCGGTGGTATTTGCGGTTCTGCCATTGCCCGTGGTATTTCGGCCGATGCTTCGGTTGTCTACGGTTCGACGTGGGATAACTTCGATTACGGTCTGCTTTATTGGACTGCGGCTGATAATTTCGCAACCGCTCACTGGGCTGGTGAAGATGTATACTCCCTGAGCGAGGAGAATCCGGAATATGTAAACGGTCTGATTACCTGGAGCGGCCAGTACAATATCAATGCTGACGGATCCTGGATTGCCGGTACGTACTGCAAAGAGTTTGAGGATAACAAAGTGGCTGGAACCTCTTCTGGTGTCAACTATCCGGCCTTCTACAATACCACGACCGGTAAGACCACGGTATTTACCGAGTTCGGTGACGGTTCGGGTATGGCTGTTTGCGGCAACCTGGGTCTGATCGGAGCTCCCAGCTTCCAGACTACTTCCGGTTATGTCGTAAACCTTGATACGAATGAGAACCTGGGTACGGTAGCCCAGTGGGTACTCGATACGTTCGGTGTCGTAATTCCTGCCGGTTATGCCGTTTACATGCCGTCTGAAAATATCGTATGGGGTGCAATGACCTATGCTCCGGAAGGTATGGTGACGGTTTGGAACTGGTATCTGGGCCCGGTAGCCAAATAGGTGATTTGCATAGTTGAATCATCTCTGCTGAATAGGGAGACTCCCATGGGGAGTCTCCCTATTTTTTATTGGCGGAGCAGGCGCCGTGTATTTGGGGAAGCATGGGACGACTGAAGACCGGGGGATGGGCTCATGCGAAGTTTTTCAGCTTAGGGGGCCTGTTTTGAGACGCCGACAAGTTGGAAGAAGTGGAGCCGGGAATGCCGACGGGACCATGCGGAGAGGCGGCGCGATGGACAACTGATCCTGGAATTGATGCCGGTTGATCGGTCGGTCTCGCTGGTGGATGAATAACGAGATAAGCCTGCGGCCCGAGGAAGAGCATGCAAGAAAACCCTTCGCCTTGCGCTGTCTGTTCATGACTGTCGCTGGGCGAAGGGTTGGTTCTCGAAGATGTTCCGGTGTGGGAAGGCGGTCGGACGATTACCGGGAGGGGGTAATGGTGCCATTATCGTTGCGGTCGGCGGTTGGCAGGCTGAAGAGAAAGTCGAGACCGCCGTTGCGTCCCGAACGTACGGTAATGGTTCCCTTGTGGAGGTTGATGATGTTCCGGACAATGGAGAGGCCCAGGCCGGAGCCGCCGTTGTCGCGGGTGCGTCCCTCATCCACCCGGTAGAAGCGTTCGAAAAGGCGATGCAGCTTTTCCGGTTCGGCAATGCCGCGGCCGTTGTCCGCGAAGGAGAGGTAGAGAAAACCGTCGCGACGATCGCGCAGGGCGATGGTGATGGTGACATCGCTGCCCGCATGGTGAATGACATTGTCGGTCAGGTTGCGGAACACCGAATAGATCAGACTTTCGTTGCCGAGCACGGTTACCCCGGCCGGCAGTTCGTTGTGCAGCGTGATCCGTTTCTCCTGCAGGGCCGGCTCCAACTCCGTCATGACGCGATCGATGATGTTGTCGAGTCGTACCGGTGCAAAGCGGAACGAGGCGGCCGAATTTTCGATTTTGGTCAGCAGGCTCATGTCGCGGATCAACTCCGACAGCGACAGGGTTTGGCGGTAGGCCTTGCCGATGAAATCCCGCTCTTTCTCGGGAGGCAGCGGAGTCTCCAGTACGGTTTCCAGATAGCCCCGGATGCTGGTGACGGGGGTGCGGAGTTCGTGGGCGATGTTGCCGGTCATCTCCTGTTTGAGACGCTGGGTCTTCTCCTGCTGGGTGATGTCGTTGAGTACGATTTCGAAGCCGCCGTCCTCGAAGAGGTTGATCTTGAGCAGAAATTCCCGTCCCTGGGCCTGAAGGCGCGTTTCGTAGCAGGGCGTCGTATCCTCCGAGGCGCCGTCCCGGAAGGTGCGGACGGGAGCGAAGGCTGGCAGGTCGAGCAGATGCGGATCGTTCGGCATGATGTCGCCTCCGATGGTCCCCAGGTATTGCAGGAAGAGACCGTTGTAGAACTCCACGGTGGCGTCGGGTCGGAAGAAACAGATCCCTTCGGCCGAACTCTGTACGTGCAGCAGCAGCTTTTCGCGTTCGTAGGCCAGCGTCTGTTCTTTCTCCTGCAGGTGGCGGTAGTTGGCGATGATGCGCTGTTCCAGGTCGCCCAGCTCGTCGTTCGGGAAGGAGGTCGGCCAGCGTCCGGAGAGGTTGCCGTCGGATGCCACCGCCTCGGCAAAGTCTCGGAGCCGCTTGACGGCGCCTCCGAAGAGTCCGCCGACGTAGTGGATGAAGAGCAGACCGACGAGGAAAAGTCCCAGAATGATGTACAGCGAGATGTTGTCCGGCTTGAGGAAGTGGCGCACCTGGATGTCGTAGGGCAGCGCTACCCGCACGAACCCGTCGTCAAAGTATTTGGCGTAGTAGATGTAGGGTTGCCGGGTTGTGGCGGACGTGCGGATGTCGTAGGCGGAACCGCTCTTGTGGGCCTGCTGGACCTCGGGCCTGCCGGCATGGTTTTCCATCGTATCGACCGATCCCACCAGGTTGTCGTAGACCACCTGGCCGTCGCCGTCGATGAAGGTCAGCCGCAGGTTCGGCGGCAGCAGGGCTGCCAGCGTGTCGGGCACTCCGGCCTGTGCCTGGTCGCGTGAGGCGACGGTGTGGATGATGTCGGCGTAGGCGTCGAGGCGTTCTTCGAGCGCTTCGGTCCGGTAATAAAGCGCCTGCCGCCGGTCGAAAATGACGATGCAGGCGGTGAAGACGACGAAGATCACCACAAAGCTGAGGGTGAGCCGGTTCTGGTAGGTCAGTCGCATGCGGCAGCAGCATTGAATCGGTATCCGTATCCGGAACGGCTGGCAATGAGACCAGCCCGTTCACCCAGTTTCTTGCGCAGCCGGGTGATGTGGACGTCCACCGTCCGTTCCGTGACGAACGGCGTGTCCTGCCAGATCCGTTCGATCAGATCCTCGCGGCTGAAGACCCGCGAAGGATTGGAGGCCAGCGTGGTCAGCAGCTCGAATTCGGTGCGGGTCAGCGCTACGGGGCGATCGCCGATGCGCACCTCCTTCGTGGCGCTGTCGATCACGACGTCGCCGAAGGTGAGCACCGCGGGTTGCTCCTCCCGGGCCGGTGCGGGAGCGGTCCGCTGGGCGGAACGTTTCAGCACGGCCTTGACGCGGGCCACCACCTCCTTGATCGAAAAGGGTTTGGAGATGTAGTCGTCGCCGCCGACCGAGAAGCCGGTGAGCATGTCGTTCTCGGTGTCGCGCGCGGTGAGGAAAATGACGGGAATCGTATTTCCCTCGCGGCGCAGCTGTTCGGCCATCTTGTAACCCGACATGCCGCCCATCATGACGTCGAGCAGGATGAGGGCATAGTCGGGCGACAGTTTGGTCAGGGCTTCTTCCGCCGAGTTGGCGGTCTCCACTTCGTAGCCTTCGTTGGCCAGGTTGAAACTGAGAATCTCGCAGATATCCTGTTCGTCGTCTACGATAAGAATTTTTGCTGCCATCTGTCCGAATGTTTGGTGTCGCAATACAAAGATAGGACTATTCCTGACTTTTGCGATGTTTCAGGATCTTGGCGTCGATGTAGAATACGATTTCCTCCACGATGTTGCTGCAGTGGTCGCCCATGCGTTCGATCTTGCGCAGCACCAGCAGCGTCTGCAGGGCGCATACGGCACGCGAGGGATCCTTCTGGATGAAGTCGGCCAGAATGTTGATCGCATTGTGATAGATCGTGTCGATCGTCGCATCCTGAGCGAGGATCTTGCCGGTCAGCCGCGTGTTCTCCGACTCGAGGGCCACGAAGCTCTCCGAGAGCATCGTGATGACGGTGTCGAACATGGCGGCCACCTGCAGCTCCTCCTT
The DNA here is from genome assembly GCA_019116245.1 of Candidatus Tidjanibacter faecipullorum. GTDB lineage: Bacteria > Bacteroidota > Bacteroidia > Bacteroidales > Rikenellaceae > Tidjanibacter > Tidjanibacter faecipullorum. The sequence goes on along the minus strand of DXCC01000019.1, from coordinate 2,958 downwards.
CAGCGTGTCGGTCGGCTGTTCGCAGTCGCCCGTGATGACGTGGCGGGCGATGCCGTCGGCAAAGTCGGCGATGCGTTCGAGCGTGCCGCAGATCTTGATGAGCGACAGCACCAGCCGCAGGTCGACAGCTACGGGGCTGAAGAGGGCGATGTAGTTCTCGCAGTCGCTGTCGATCTTCAGTTCGAAGGAATCGACCCGCTTCTCGCGGCTGCACACTTCACGGGCCAGCTCGGCGTCGTTGGTCAGGTAGGCCTGTTTCACTTTTTCGAGCTGGGAGAGCACCAGCCCCCACATCTGGCTGACGGCATCGCGGATGAGCGCCAGCTCCTGTTCGGTGTGTTTCATGGTCTTTGCGGGATTGGCCGGACGGCTAACCGAATCGTCCGGTGATGTAATTCTGGGTTTCAATTTTGTCGGGATTGAGAAAGATTTTCTTCGTGTCGTTGAATTCGATCAGTTCGCCCAGCATGAAGAAGCCGGTCTTGTCGCTGACGCGGGCCGCCTGCTGCATGTTGTGGGTGACGATGACGATCGTGTAGCGCTCCTTGAGCGAGTGGATCAGCTCCTCGATCTTGGAGGTGGAGATGGGGTCGAGCGCCGAGGCGGGCTCATCCATCAGCAGGACGGAGGGCGAGACGGCCAGCGCGCGGGCAATGCACAGGCGCTGCTGCTGACCGCCGGAGAGTTCATAGGCCGATTTTTTCAGCTTGTCCTTGACCTCGTCCCAGAGGGCGGCGCCGATCAGCGACTCCTCGACCTTCTCGCGGATGAACCGCTTGTCGCGTACGCCGTTGACCCGCAGGCCGTAGGCCACGTTCTCGAAGATGGATTTCGGGAAGGGGTTGGGCTTCTGGAATACCATGCCCACATTCTTGCGGAGTTCGTCGACATTGACGCTGCGGTCATAGATGTTCCTGCCGTCGATCAGGCATTCGCCGGTCAGCCGCGTGGCGGGGATCAGGTCGTTCATGCGGTTGAACAGGCGCAGGAACGTCGACTTGCCGCAGCCCGAGGGGCCGATGAACGCCGTTACGGTGTTGGTCTCCATGCGCATGGAGATGTTCTTGAGCGCATGGAAGTCGCCGTAATAGAAATCGATGTTCTTTGCTTCTATCATGGTAGTGCGTTAGTTCGTTTTGACTTTTTTGCCGAAGTGGCGTCGCAGCAGCGAGGCCAGCAGGTTCATGGCCAGCACGATGACGATCAGCACCAGGGCCGTGCCGTAGGCGATCGGGCGGGTGGCTTCGAGGTCGGTGCCGCTCGTGGCGATCACGTAGAGGTGGTAGGGCAGCGCCATCACCTGGTCGTAGATGCTCGAGGGCAGTTTGGGCAGGAAGTAGGCGGCGGCCGTGAAGAGGATCGGCGCCGTTTCGCCCGACACGCGGCCGATGGCGAGGATCAGTCCCGTCGAGATGTTCGGGAAGGCCGATGGGAGCACCACTTTCCAGATGGTCTGGAGTTTGGAGGCGCCCAGCGCCAGACTGCCCGTGCGGTAGGAGTCGGGCACGGCCTTCAGGGCCTCTTCCGTCGTGCGGATGACCAGCGGCAGGGCCAGCAGACCCAGCGTGAACGAACCGGCGATGATCGAATCCCCGAATCCGAGTGCATTGACGAAGAGGGACATGCCGAACAGACCGAAGATGATCGACGGGATGCTGCCCAGGTTGTTGGTCATGATGCGGATGAAGCGGACGATCTTGCCGTTGCCGGCATATTCGGTCGTGTAGATGGCTGACATGACGCCCAGCGGAAAGGCGACGATCATGCTGCCCACAATCAGGCAGCAGGTGCCGACGATGGCGGGGAAGATGCCGCCGCCCGTCATGCCGTCGGTCGGAGCCGTCGTGAGAAATTCCCAGTTGATGACCCCGATGCCGTGGTAGACGATGAAGCCGAGGATCCACAACAGGATGGCTACGACCAGCAGACCCAGCAGGCGGAGCGTCCAGAACGCGATGCGTTGATTGGTTCTTTTGTGTGTCATAAGCCTTTGTTGGATTGACGTTTGGAGATCATTTCGGCGGTCACGCTGATGATCATCGTGATGACGAAGAGGATGCAGCCCAGCAGGAAGAGCGCCTGGTAGTGGGAGCCGCCGGCGGGTGCCTCACCCAGTTCGGCCGCGATGGTGGCCGGAATGGTGCGCACCGGTTCGAAGAGCGTGTGGGGCATGACGGCGGCGTTGCCTGTCACCATCAGCACGGCCATGGTTTCGCCCACCGCACGGCCGATGCCCAGCACGACGGCGGCCGAGATGCCCGAACCGGCGTAGGGGATGATGACGCGGCAGATGGTCTGCCAATGGGTGGCGCCGAGGGCGAGGCTGGCTTCACGCATGGCACGGGGCGTGTTGCGCATGGCGTCCTCGGCTACGGTGATGATGGTCGGCAGCGCCATGATGGCCAGTACGAGACTTCCGGCAAAGGCGGTCTCGCCGACCGGCAGCTGAAAGACCTTCTGGATCAGCGGCACCAGCACGACCAGTCCGAAGAAACCGTACACGACCGACGGAATGCCGGCCAGCAGTTCGATGGCCGGTTTCAGAATGCCGCGCATCCGGTCGCCGGCCAGTTCGGAGAGGTAGATCGCTACGCCCAGACCGAGCGGCAACGCGATCAGAATGGCCACAAGGCTGACCAGCAGCGTGCCGATGATGAGCGGCAGTGTGCCGAACTGGGGGGCCGGCGTGGCGGTCGGCACCCACTCCCGGCCGGCGAAGAAGTCGGCCGGCGAGATGTGGCCGTTCCGGAGTACCTTCACGCCCTCCATGCCTTCGGGTACGTACTGTTCGGGAATGAAGGCGATGATGCCCGGGTTGGCGGCGATGTATTCGCCCAGCCGCGCGGGGAGCAGTTCGTAGTCGGCGCCCATCTCCTCGTCGGAGTAGTAGTTGAAGATCTCCTCGAAGCGGAAGGGCATGATCGGTTCGTCGGGACCGTCGAGCTCCTGCCAGTTCTC
>DXCC01000018.1 GCA_019116245.1 Candidatus Tidjanibacter faecipullorum | reverse complement strand
GTCGCCGATCACCGCCACCACGTTGCGGTGAATGCCCTGCAGCTTGTTGGCCTGGGCGATGCCCAGTGCGGCCGAGATCGACACCGAAGCGTGGCCCGCGCCGAAGGCGTCGTAGGGACTCTCCGACATGCGGGGGAACCCGCTGATGCCGTTCAGCTTGCGGTTCGTATGGAACGCTTCGCGGCGGCCGGTCAGGATCTTGTGGGCATAGGCCTGATGACCCACGTCCCAGATGATCTTGTCCTCCGGCGTGTCATAGACGTAGTGCAGGGCCATGGCCAGCTCGACGGCCCCCAGGCTCGATCCCAGGTGGCCGGGGTTGGTGCTCAGTTCCGAGACCATGAAGTCGCGCAACTCGCCGGCCAGCACTTCGAGTTCGGGCAGGGTGAGTTTGCGCAGGTCGGCCGGTGATTCGATGCGATCGAGGTAGGTATAGCGGGTTGCAGCCATGGTATGATCCGTATGATTACGCAAAGATACCCAATAATCGTGAGTTCCGAGAAAAAATCGTATCTTCGTGTCGAATATGAAGGAAGGAAATCGGACTATGAAATACAAACGCGTGCTGCTCAAGCTGAGCGGCGAGTCGCTGGCCGGCGACGGCGAATACGGCCTTTCGGCCGAAGTGTTGAAATCCTATGCGGCCCAGATCCGGACGGTGGTCGAGGCCGGCGTACAGGTGGGCATCGTGATCGGCGGCGGCAACATTTTCCGCGGCATGCAGGGCATTGACAAGGGGTTCGACCGGGTCAAGGGCGACCAGATGGGCATGCTGGCCACGGTCATCAACTCGCTGGCCCTCGAATCGGCGCTGCGGGGCGAAGGTGTGCGGGCCAAGGTGCTGACCTCGATCTGCATGGAGCCCGTGGGCGAGTACTACTCCAAGGACAAGGCGCTCGACTATCTCCAGCGGGGCTGGGTGGTCATCATCGGCGGCGGCACCTCCAACCCCTATTTCACGACCGACAGCGCTTCGGCGCTTCGGGCCATCGAGATCGAGGCCGACGTGCTGCTGAAGGGCACGCGTGTGGACGGCATCTATGACGCCGATCCCGAGAAACATCCCGATGCGGTGAAGTTCGAGACCATCTCGTTCGACGAGATCTACCGCCGGGGACTGAAGATCATGGACCTGACCGCCTTTACGCTGTGCCGCGAGAACGGCATGCCGGTAGTCGTGTTCGACATGGATACCGAAGGCAACCTCGGCCAGGTGGTGGCCGGCGAGCCGATCGGCACGCTGGTGCGCATGTAGTGCAATCCCGACGCAGGCGGAGCGGCCAGACCGGCTCCGCCTCCAACCCATATATACGATTAGAGCAAGTATGAAAAAGATCCTGTTCCTGATGTTCGCGGCGCTCTTCGGCTGCGGCATCGCCCGCGCCCAGAGTGACGTGGAGGCCTCAACCTGTCTGAAAGAGGGCATGGAAGTGCCCGCAGTCACCGTCCGCATGCTGGATGGCAGCATCGTGCAGCTGGCCGAGCTGAAAGGCAAGGTGGTGCTGGTCAATTTCTGGGCCACGTGGTGCCCGCCCTGCCGCAAGGAGATTGCTCGCATGCAGAAGGATGTCGTGGAGCGGTTTGCCGGCGAGGAGGATTTCGTGCTGCTGGCCGTAGCGATCGACGATGCCTCGAAGACGGTGAAGTCGTTCATGGAGCGCAACGGCTATACGTTCCCCGTGGCCTTTGACGGCGGTCAGCGGCTCTACCGGATGTTTGCCGAGAAATATGTGCCGCGCAATTTCGTGATCGGCCGGGACGGCAAGGTGGCCTTCTATACGGTTGGCTATACGCCCGAGGAGTTCGATGCGCTGATCGGCGACATCGATGCGTTGCTCAAGGAGAAGTAGAAAAACAGTGAATATCCGATAAAAAACAACAACGTTTATGACAGAAGAAGGAAACTTGATTCTGGAGGTCGCCGCCGAGAAGATGGCGAAGGCCATCGATCACCTGACCGAGGCGCTGCTCGGCATCCGGGCGGGCAAGGCCAGCCCGAATGTGCTGAAGGGCATCATGGTCGATTACTACGGCTCGCAGACGCCCGTTACGCAGGTAGCCAGCGTGACGGTGCCCGACGCGAAGACGATTCTGATCCAGCCCTGGGAGAAGAAGCTGATTCCCGCCATCGAGAAGGCCATCCTGGTGGCCAACATCGGCCTGACTCCCTCCAACAACGGCGAGCATATCCGGCTGTCCATTCCGGCGCTGACCGAGGATCGCCGTCGTGAACTGGTCAAACAGGTCAAGGGCGAGGGTGAGACGGCCCGTGTCAGCCTCCGCAATGCCCGTCGCGAGGCGGTCGATGCGTTCAAGGCGGCGCAGAAGAACGGCATGCCCGAAGATATGGCCAAGGACGGCGAGAACGAAGCCCAGAAGCTGACCGACCGTTACAGCAAACAGGTCGAGGATGCGCTGGCCGAGAAGGAGAAAGAGATCATGACGGTCTGATCCGACGGATCGTCCGACAACCTGCGGGAGGGGGCTTTGGCTACCCTCCCGTTCTTTTTTCCGGATCGGAGGACGGAGCACGGCGGACCGGAGGCCGGGGGAGCGTAGTGGCTGCAGCGGGCCATCCGTCCGGTCGGCCGCTTGCGGCCTGCCGCTGCAGTCGCTGCATGGATGCTGCGGTTGACAGCAAGGGTTCGCTGCGGGACTGTCCGGACGGAGCGGGTAGCGGGGCGGCAACGAAGCCGGTTTCCCGTCCGCTGGCGGACTCGGCAGCGGACAGTTAAATAAAACAGCGGGGTTGCGCATCCGTACGCAACCCCGCTGCCGTGTGTGTGCGGAGCGGTCAGGCCTCCTTTTTGGCATCGGAGGCGCCGAATTCCATCAGATAGGCCTTGATGAAGTCGTCGATCTCGCCGTCCATGACCCGATCCACATCGGAGGTCTGGTAGCCGGTGCGGTGGTCCTTCACGCGGCGGTCGTCGAAGACGTAGCTGCGGATCTGCGAGCCCCATTCGATCTTCTTTTTCTGGCCCTCGAGCTGTGCCTGCAGGGCCTGCCGTTTCTCCAGTTCGCGCTGGTAGAGTTTCGAACGGAGGATGCGCATGGCGTTCTCGCGGTTCATCAGCTGCGACCGCGTCTCGGTGTTCTCGATCAGAAACTCGATCGGTTCGCCCGTGTCGGGATCCTTGGAGCTGTAGCGAAGCCGCACGCCCGTCTCCACCTTGTTGACGTTCTGGCCGCCCGCGCCGCTGCTTCGGTAGGTGTCCCACTCGATGTCGGCCGGGTTGATGTTGATCTCGATCGTGTCGTCCACGGCCGGCGAGACGAACACCGATGCAAAGGTGGTCTGCCGTTTGTTGTTGGCGTTGAAGGGCGACAGCCGCACCATCCGGTGGACGCCGTTCTCGCTCTTGAGGAAGCCGTAGGCGTAGTCGCCCTCGAATTCCAGCGTAGCCGACTTGACACCCACCTCTTCGCCCGCCTGCATGTCGGCGACGCGCACCTTGTAACCGTTGCGCTCGCCCCAGCGGGTGTACATGCGCAGCAGCATCGAGGCCCAGTCGAGGCTCTCCGTGCCGCCGGCTCCGGAGTTGATGTCCATGATGGCTCCCATCTTGTCCTCTTCGCCGCGCAGCATGTTGCGCATCTCGAGTGCCTCGATCTTCTCGACCGTCTCGGCATAGAGGGCATCCAGCTCCTCTTCCGTGGCGCCGCCTTCGCGGACAAAGTCGGGCATCAGCTCCAGATCGTCGCACAGCCGGCAGATGGCGTTGTAGTCGTCGATCCAGCTTTTGATGCCGGCCACTTTCTTGAGCTGCTTCTCGGCCTCCTCGGGTTTGTCCCAGAAGTCGGGGGCCAGCGTCTTGCTCTGTTCCTCGTCCAGCTCGATGATCTTGTCCTCGATGGCGAGGTGTCGGTGCAGGGCTTCGCGCCTGCGCTCCAGTTCCTTGATCTGTTCGGTTGTAATCATGCCGTGTGGGTTAGCCTGCTACGGAGCAGTCGATGCCGAGGGCGCGGACGCGGTCGGCGATGCGGTTCAGTTCGTCGACCGGCACCTTGTGCAGGTCGGGGGCGGGCGTGTCGCGATCCACCGTGTAGATCATCACCTGGCGCGGGCGGATCTCTTCGATCCGTTTCAGCCAGGCCGCCACTTCGCGCTCGGTCGTGTTGTCCACCGTGCGCCCCTCGAAGGAGCCGCGCAGGAACATGGTTTGTACGATGAGGTGTCCCTCGAACAGTTTCATGTACTCGACCGTCTCGGCCACGCTGTATTCGCCCAGCGGTTCGTCGATCTGGCGCACCGTTTCGTCAAAGGCCGAGTCAAGTTTCACGATGTTGTTGTCCACGCGCATCAGGGCGCGGCGCACACTCTCCTTGCGGATCATCGTGCCGTTGGTCAGCACGGAGACCTTCGCCTTCGGGGCATGCTGGTCGCGGGTGCGGATCACGTCGTCGATGATCGCCTCAAAGTCGGGGTGCATGGTCGGTTCGCCGTTGCCGGCAAAGGTGATGACGTCGGGCGGTGTGCCTGCGGCAGCCATCTCCTCGAGTTTCTGGGCCAGCAGTCGCGAGACGTCTTCGCGGCGGTTGAAGCGGGCCGAGCAGCCCTTCTCCGTCCAGCCGCATTCGCAGTAGATGCAGTTGAACGTGCATCGCTTGTTCTCCAGCGGCAGCAGGTTCACGCCGAGTGACAGGCCCAACCGGCGGCTGTGGATCGGGCCGAAGATAATATCGTTGTAAAGTTTCGTAGCCATGGTCGTTGTATTGATTCCGGAAACGATGACAGTTTACAAAAATACGAAATAATCGGTTACGGTTGCGCATTCCGGTCGGCGGGCAGGACCGAAACGGAAAAAAGAGGAGCGGCCGAACCGTCGGCCGCTCCTTCCGTAGTCGGACGGAGAGGTTCGGTTAGCGGGTGCCGAGGTTGCCCTCGACATAGTCGCGCAGCGTACCCTCCTTCTGCATCTTCTTGTATTTCTCCAGTGTGCGGATGCGGCCGATCTGCTCCTTGTTGTTGTCGTAGAAGCGGATGCAGCCTTCGATGGCGCTCATGGCACCCGTCACCTTGTCCGCATTGGTGGTGCCTTTGGGGACGACGGTGCTGGTGTTGATCTTGCCTTCGGCGGCCTTCTCGCGGATCAGGCCGGCCATGTAGCTGGCACAGTAGACGGTGGCCATGTTGGTCTGGAGATCCTCCGAGGTGAGGTCATCGAGGAATTCCATCAGCGTGGTGTCGAAGTTGATCTGAATGCTCGGCGAAACCTGCATCCACATCATGACGAACTGGCTGACGGCCATGCGCGGATACTGCATCTCGGGGGTCAGCGGGGTGTTGATGAGCCACTCGGAGCAGTTGAGGATGTTCTGCTCGTACTGGTAGGCCAGTGCGGGGTCGGTTTCCATGTAGTTTTCGGGGATCAGCGCCTCCTGCGCCATCGCCGACAGACCCATGCAGAGCAGCATGAGCGAGGTGATGAAACGTTTCATGAAACAGTATGAAATTTTGATGAATGAATTGTCGGTTACAATCGTTTGAGTGCCTGTCGGATGACCTCCTCCACGCCGAGCGACGGACTCTCCTGGAGAATGGTCTTCACGGCCTTGTCCGAAGCTGCCTTGCCGAAGCCCAGCATGGTCAGTGCGGCGACGGCCTCCTCGTGGATTTCGCTGTCGGGCAGGGGTGTTGTCGCGGGAGTGGGAACTGCCGCGGTGATGCCGTTGAAGACGGCCGTCTTGTCCTTGAGCTCGACGATGATCTTCTGGGCGGTTTTCAGACCGAGCCCCTTGACGTTCTTGAGCAGCACGGCGTTCTCGGTGGTGATGATGTTGGCCAGTTCGGCGGGCGAATAGGTCGAGAGGATCATGCGGGCGGTGTTGCCTCCCACGCCCGACACGCTGAGCAGCAGCCGGAAGATCTCGCGCTCGGCCTTCGAGGCGAAGCCGTACAGCACCTGGGCATCCTCCCGGACGGCAAAGTGGGTGTAGACGCGCGCCCGTTCGAGCGG
>DXCC01000017.1 GCA_019116245.1 Candidatus Tidjanibacter faecipullorum | reverse complement strand
GCCGCACAGCTTCATCAGGCCGAGCTCGGTGTGGAGCCGTACGTTGGGGGCCGTGCGCAGGCCGGCATCCACATTGTTCAGCAATGCCACGGCATTGAACAGATAGGCCGTATCCAGCTCCGCGCTCTGCTTGCGGTAGCGGTCGAGCAGCGTTCCCGTCACTTCGAGCAGGGGGGCCGTCCGGGCATCCTTGCACATGAGCAGGTCGCGCAGATGGCCGGCCAGTCCGCCGACAAAGGTCTGCACGGAGAACCCCTTGCGCAGCACCTCGTCGAGCAGCAGCAGGGCCGACCGGTAGTCGCCCGCCGCCGCAAAGGCGGTTACCTTGAAATAAGTATCGTAATCGAGTACGTTGAGCGTCCGGGCCACATCGCGGAAGTCGAGCTGACGTCCGCTGAAGGCCACCGCCTTGTCGAACATGCTCAGCGCATCGCGCATGCCGCCGTCGGCCTTGGCCGCAATGAGGTTGAGCGACTCGTCGTCGTATGTGATGCCCTCTTTCGAAGCGATGAGTTTCAGGTAGGAGACGGCATCCTCGACGCGGATCCGGTTGAAGTCGTAGATCTGGCACCGCGACAGGATCGTCGGGAGAATCTTGTGTTTCTCGGTGGTGGCCAGGATGAAGATCGCATGGGTGGGCGGCTCCTCGAGCGTCTTCAGAAAGGCATTGAAGGCCGCCTGCGAGAGCATGTGCACCTCGTCGATGATGTAGACGCTGTAACGCCCCACCTGCGGCGGAATCCGCACCTGTTCGATCAGCGTACGGATGTCGTCCACCGAGTTGTTCGAGGCGGCATCCAGCTCGTGGATGTTGAAACTGCGCCCCTCGTCGAAGGCGCGGCACGACTCACACTCGCCGCACGCTTCGCTGTCGCGGGGCGAGAGGCAGTTGATCGACTTGGCGAAGATGCGGGCGCAGGTGGTCTTGCCCACACCGCGCGGACCGCAGAACAGGTAGGCATGGGCCAGCTGTCCGCGGGCGATCGCATTCTTCAGCGTCGAGGTGATATGCGACTGTCCGACCACCGACTCAAAGGTGGCCGGCCGGTACTTCCGGGCCGAAACGATAAAATTCTCCATCTTCCGTCAAACAGGACGATGCGCCCGACCGGCGCATCTCCGTACAAAGTTACAAAAAACAGTCCTTCCCGCTCCCTTCGGGACGGGGAGCGGTCAGCGCTGTTCGTACACCCACAACTCGCCGTTGCGGCGCGACAGCACCCGGCGGCAGGAGTCGGCTGCCGCCCGATCCGTCGAAGCGAAAGCGCTCACGAGCAGCTGGCTGTTCCGGAAAGGCACCTTGCGGTAGCCCGCCGTGCCGATGCCCAGCGGATCGGCAGCGATCAGCTTGTCGGCATTGACCTCCTCGGAGAAGACGCCGACCACCACATGGAACAGCGGACCTGCCGCGGGTTCGGCCTCCGGCAGCACCGCCGCGGGCGATGCCGACGACAGCGTATCGGCCGGAGTTGCCGCCTCCTGTTCCGCCACCCGGACGGCCGTCGCGGCACCATCGTCCACCGGACGGGCCTCTGCAGCTACGGTCTGCGGCGCACGGACTTCGCGCACGTCCACGTCCCCGCTGCGGCTGCCCCACCAGATGACGGCGACAGCCACCACCAGCACGCCCGCCACAACGGCCACCACACGTCCCGCCCGGGAGGCCGGATGCAACGGCACCGGATCGGTGCCCTGCGGGTTAAGCCGTTCGGCCAGCGCGGGGGTCATTTCGAACGTCCCGTCACGCAGGATGCCGGCAGGGCCGAAATCCCGGACACCCTGTTCGCGCTCGGTCCCCTTCAGCCACGCCACATAGCCGGGCTCCTCGCCCAGCGAACGACCGGCCGCATCCTCCTGCGGCACAAAGACCACTTTATAATAGGGCGGACGCAGCGAGCGCCCCGAAACGAAGGAGGCCGCCACACGCTCCACCGCCAGCGTCCCCACACCCGGCAGAGTCACCCGCCGGCCATGGGCCAGGGTATCGAACAGGATGCGTTCCAGAGGTTCCATCGGCCGCCTATTTTTTCCGTTTTTTTGTCTGCCGGGCCTGGCGCTGCTCCCGCTGCTCACGTTCGGCCGCCAGCGCCTGCACCTGGGCCAGCGGAACGGGATGCTGCTCGTGCTTCAGACCGTAGACGATCATCACCACGCCTGCCACGATGAAGGGAATGCTGAGCCACTGGCCCATATTCAGCCACATGGTGGCTTCGAAATCGACCTGGTCGTTCTTGACATACTCGATCAGGAAACGCGACAGGAACACGCCGATCAGTCCCACGCCAAACATCAGTCCCGGATAGCGGCGTCCCGCATCCAGCCCGTAATAGAGCCAGCACAGAATGCCGAACAGCACCAGGTAGGCCAGCGCCTCGTAGATCTGGGTCGGATGGCTGGGCGGGCCGAAGACCGGTTCGGCGCCGTTCATCCAGGCATTCACATTCTCAATAAAGCGGAACGCCCACGGCACATCGGTCGGATGGCCATATATCTCATGGTTGAACAGATTGCCCAGCCGCACGAAGGCGCCGCCCACGGCCACGGGAATCATCACCCGGTCGAGCGACCACAGGTAGGGCATCCTGTTGTGTCTGGAGAAGAGCCACAGGCCAATCAGCAGGCCCACCGCAGCGCCATGGCTGGCCATGCCGCCGTCCCGGAAAGCCAGGATCTTGATCGGATCGGCCAGATAGTAGCCCGGTTCGTAGAACAGACAGTGACCCAGCCGCGAGCCGATGATCGTGGCCAGGGCGCCGTAGATGAAAATGGAATCGGCCAGCTTGGCGGGCAGCCCCTCGCGCTTGCAGAACCGCGTGAAAAAATAGGCGCCCAGGCCGATGGCCACCGCCCACATCACGCCGTACCAGCGGATATCGAAGGTTCCGATGCGGACAAACGTCGGGTTGAACTGCCAGACGACCGTAAGGAATGAATTGAGGATCATGTTATAGCGAAACTTTTGGTTTGCAGGAAAGGCCCTGCGGGCCGTTCCATTTTGTCAAAGATACAAAGAAAATCCTTTTCCGCCGCCCCTTCCGGCCGCAAGTCATCTTCCCGCCTCCCCGCAACGTAAATGTCAGACAACTGCCATTTTTCTTAAATAAAAAATCACTACTTTTGTTTTATCCCCCATTGATTTCAAACCATACAAAACCCTACACGTCATGAACAAACTCCAACGCACCCGGCTCCTCGCCCCGACGCTACTCGCCGCGCTCTGCCTCCTGCAGGGATGCGTCGACCGGACCTACGACACGGCCAACATCGATCCCGGGCAGGATTTCCAGGTCGTCGGCGACATCATCTCGACCCCGACGCTGGTCGAGGCCCGCATCTCCTTCGAAGGACTGATGGGGGGCATGGAGGCCATCGAGGCCCTGCTGGCCGACTTCGGTCTCTCGCTCGACGACATCGGTTCGGTTCCCGTCCCCATCACGGACGAATCGTTTCAACTGGAAATTCCGCTCGACGCCTCACTGGACACCTCCCTGCTCGAGAACCGGGAAGGTGACACGCTGACCCTGCAGCTGGAGATCACCAGCACGCTGGCCATTGAAACCGCTTTCGCGATCTCCTTCGTCAACGGCAACGGCGCCACCGTACCGCTGGCTTCCGGACTTGTCATTCAGGCGGCCACCCCGGAGGCTCCCTACACCGCCACCGAGCCGATCGACCTCACCCAGCTGATCGACCAGCTCTCCGACGTACGGAGCATCCAGCTCACCCTGAATCAGATCAATACGGATGCCGTCATCTTCCATCTGGACGACTACCTCCGCCTCGGCATCCGCCTGGAGAAAACCGGCGGCATCGTCCTGCAATAACCCTTCAACAGCATCATGCCCATGAAACGCTTCTACACGCTTCTGCTGCTTCTGACGCTGGCGACCACCGGCCTGCACGCCCAACAATACCGCACCTCCTACTTCATGGAAGGGTCCACGATGCGCACCCGGCTCAACCCGGCACTGCGCTCCGACCGCGGCTATATCCTCTTCCCGACCCTGGGCGACCTCTCCGTCAATCTGAACTCCAATGCACTGACCTTCAATACGCTGTTCTACCCGGTGGGGAACGGCAGGATCGCCTCGCTGTTCGACAGCCGCATCGACTGGGCCACCGTCGAGCCGCATCTGGCCAACATGAACAAAATCTCGGTCGATCTGCACGCGGCCCTGCTCGGCGCCGGCTTCTACACGCCGATCGGCTACTGGACCGTCGAACTGAGTCTCGATGCCGTGGGGGGTGTCAACCTGCCCAAAAGCCTCGTGGAGTTCACCAAACAGGGCTCCCGCGCCACCGCCTATGAGATGGGCGGTCTCTCGGTCGGCACCGACCTCTCCGTTACCCTCTCGGCGGGCTACTCGCGCCGCATCACCGACGAGCTGACCGTCGGCGGACGCATCAACTTCATCGGCGGACTGGCCCGCGCCAACGTCACCTACAACCGGCTGGACGCCACCCTCAACAGCGACACCTGGTCGATCGCGGCCGACGGCACGCTCACGGCCAGCCTCAACGGCCTGCGGAAGGCCGACCACCTGATCAACGAGGAGGGCTACATCACCGGCGACCAGCTCAATGCCGGCACACTGCTGCAGAACATGAAGGGACTGGCCGGATTCGGCATGACCTTCGACCTCGGCGCGGAGTATGTGCTCTTCGACCGCTTCAAGTTCTCGGCCGCGCTGCTCAACCTGGGCTTCCTGTCGTGGAATCCGAACCACACCGTCAAGGGACGCTCCGAAGCCTCCTACGAACTGGAGGGTTACTCCTACGAATACGACCCCTCGACGGGTGAGTGGGTTTCCGACGGCTCCGGCAGCACCAGCCTCAACCTCGACGGCCGCTTCAAGGAGACCGCCGCCGGCAAAACCCGCACGAAGATGTATCCGGGCGTGGTACTGGGCGCCGAATACGACATTTTCGGCAATCGCCTGCTGAACGCCGGCATGCTCTTCACCCACCGCCGCAACGAATACTACGGCCGCACGGAGTTCTCGATCTCGGCCACCGTCCACCCCATCGAATGGTTCACCGCTTCGCTGAGCTATGCCGTGGGCAACTACAAGTGCATCGGCGACAACTTCTTCAGTTCGTTCGGCTTCGCACTGAACTTCCACACGGGCTGGATCAACCTCTTCCTCGGCACGGACTACCTGGTCTTCAACGTCAACCCGCAGTTCATTCCGCTCAACCAGCGGGCCGTCAACTTCAATTTCGGCCTCTCCATCCCGCTGGGCAGGCCGCACGAGGGCTGGCACTGAGCCGCCACGCTACCCTCCGGCCCGCCGCCTCCGCCCGGGGACAGCGGACTCCTTTTCCGCACCGGAACCGGGCAAGGAAAAAAGGGCGATTCGTTTGTTATTTAAAAAACAATCGGATACCTTTGCGATGTGGTATTGCAGGGCACGGATACCTGCAAACCGGTATGGTTCGCACGCAAAATACGCACAACTCATACAAACAATAACAAACTCATTTTATGGCCAACATTTTTACTTCATCTATCGGCAAGAAGCTGATTATGAGTATTACGGGAGCATTCCTGATCTTGTTCCTGACCTTTCACATGATCATGAACGGTGCATTGGTCTTCTCGGACGAAGCCTATGATGCCATCGTGAACTTCCTCGGCGCCAACTGGTACGCCCTGATCGGCACCGTCATTCTGGCTGCCGGCGTGGCGTTCCACTTCATCTACGCCATCATCCTGACGCTGCGCAACCGCAAGGCGCGCGGTACGATCCGCTATGCCGTCGCCAAGAAGGAACCGGGCGTGGAGTGGACCTCGAAAAACATGTTCGTACTGGGTCTGGTCATCGTACTGGGTCTGTGCCTGCACCTGTACAACTTCTGGTACAACATGCAGTGGGTAGAGATCACGGGCCAGCACGTCAACAGCCTCGGCTACTCGCCCAAGGAGGGTGCCGTCATGGTACGCGAGCTCTTCGCCCAGCCCTGCTACGTCATCATCTACATCATCTGGCTGCTCGGCCTGTGGTTCCACCTGACCCACGGCGTATGGAGCATGCTGCAGACGGTGGGCTGGAACAGCAAAATCTGGATGAAACGTCTGAAATGCATCTCCTACGTCATCGCAACCATTGTCGTAGGTGGTTTCGTCCTGACCGCCGTAATCCTCTACATCCAGAGCCTGATGTAGTTTGTTCAACCGGAGAATAACAGAAAAACGCAATATGACACAGTTAGATTCCCGCATACCGCAGGGTCCTCTCGCCGAGAAATGGACCAAGCACAAGGCCGAGATCAAGGTAGTGAGTCCGGCCAACAAGCGTAAACTCGACATCATCATCGTCGGCACCGGTCTGGGCGGCGCCTCCGCAGCCGCTTCGCTGGGCGAACTGGGCTACAACGTCAAGGTGTTCTGCATTTCCGACTCGCCCCGCCGCGCCCACTCCATCGCCGCTCAGGGCGGTATCAACGCTGCCAAGAACTATCAGAACGACAACGACTCCGTCTTCCGTCTGTTCTACGATACGATCAAGGGCGGTGACTACCGCGCCCGCGAGGCGAACGTCTATCGTCTGGCCGAGGTGTCGAACAACATCATCGACCAGTGCGTAGCTCAGGGTATTCCGTTTGCCCGCGACTACGGCGGTCTGTTGGCCAACCGTTCGTTCGGCGGTGCTCAGGTATCGCGTACGTTCTACGCCCGCGGCCAGACGGGACAGCAGCTGCTGCTGGGTGCCTATGCCGCACTGAACCGTCAGATTGCCAAGGGTACCGTCATGAGCTACCCGCGTCACGAGATGCTCGATCTGGTCATGATCGACGGCAAGGCGCGCGGTATCATCACCCGCAACCTGGTGACGGGCGAAATCGAGCGTTTCGGCGCACACGCCGTCGTACTCGCTACCGGCGGTTACGGCAACGTCTTCTTCCTCTCGACCAACGCCATGAACTCGAACGGTTCGGCCGCTTGGCAGTGCTACAAGAAGGGCGCCATGTTCGCCAACCCCTGCTTCACGCAGATCCACCCGACCTGTATCCCCGTACACGGCGACCAGCAGAGCAAACTGACCCTGATGTCGGAGTCGCTGCGTAACGACGGCCGCATCTGGGTTCCGAAAAAGAAAGAGGATGTCGCCAAACTGCGCGCCAAACAGATCAAGGCTTCGCAGATTCCCGAAGAGGACCGCGACTACTACCTGGAGCGCCGCTACCCGGCCTTCGGTAACCTCGTTCCCCGTGACGTGGCATCGCGTGCCGCCAAGGAGCGTTGCGATGCGGGCTTCGGCGTAAACGACACCGGTCTGGCCGTATTCCTCGACTTCAAGACCGCCATCGACCGCCTGGGCAAGAATGTCATCAAGGACCGCTACGGCAACCTCTTCCAGATGTACGAGAAGATCACCGACGTGAACCCCTACGAGGAGCCGATGATGATCTATCCGGCCGTTCACTACACCATGGGCGGCATCTGGGTGGACTACAACCTGATGACGACCATCCCCGGTCTGTATGCGATCGGCGAGGCCAACTTCTCCGACCACGGCGCCAACCGTCTGGGTGCATCGGCCCTGATGCAGGGGCTGGCCGACGGTTACTTCGTACTGCCCTACACCATCGGCGACTACCTCTCGCACGAGATCCAGTCTCCGAAGGTGGATACCAACGCACCCGAATTCGTCGAGGCCGAAAAGAATGTCCGCGCCCGCATCGAAAAACTCTTCTCGATCAAGGGCAAGCAGACGGTGGACGAGATTCACAAGAAACTCGGTCACGTGATGTGGGAGAATGTCGGTATGGCCCGTACGAAAGAGTCGCTCGAGAAGGCCATCCGAGAGGTTCGCGAGATCCGCAAGGAGTTCTGGGCCGATGTACGGGTTCCGGGCAAGAACGAGGAGTTCAACCAGGAGCTTGAAAAAGCCCTCCGTCTGGCCGACTTCCTCGAGGAGGGCGAACTGATGGCCATCGACGCCCTTCAGCGCAACGAGTCGTGCGGCGGTCACTTCCGCGTAGAGTACCAGACCCCCGACGGCGAGGCACTGCGTGACGACGAACACTTCGCATTCGTAGCCGTATGGGAATACAAGGGCGAGAATGCCGAGCCCGTCATGCACAAGGAGCCGCTGACCTTCGAAGCCATCAAGGTAGCACAGCGTAATTACAAGGACTAACCACCGGTTAAAAACACAGAACGATGAATTTCACACTTAAAATATGGCGTCAAGAGAATGCCAAAGCCAAAGGTCGTTTCGAGACGTACGAAGTGAAAGGCATTTCGGCCGACACGTCGTTTCTCGAAATGCTCGATATCCTGAACAATAACCTGATCCACGAAGGCAAGGATCCGGTTGCGTTCGACCACGACTGCCGCGAGGGTATCTGCGGCATGTGCTCGCTCCACATCAACGGCGAGGCACACGGACCCGACACGGAGATCACCACCTGCCAGCTCCACATGCGCAAGTTCCACGACGGTGACACCATCACGATCGAACCCTGGCGTTCGGCCGCGTTCCCGGTGATCAAGGACCTGGTTGTTGAGCGCAGCGCATTCGACAAGATCATGCAGGCCGGCGGTTTCATCTCGGTCAACACGGGCGGTGTACCCGACGGCAATGCAACGCCTATCTCGCACGCCGATGCCGAGGAGAGCATGGATGCGGCAGCCTGCATCGGTTGCGGCGCCTGCGTAGCTACCTGCAAGAACGGTTCGGCCATGCTGTTCGTAGCAGCCCGCGTATCGTCGCTGGCCAAACTGCCCCAGGGCAAGGTCGAGACCCTGACGCGTGCCAAGAACATGATCGCCAAGATGGACGAGTTGGGCTTCGGCGGATGTACCAACACCCGCGCCTGCGAGGCCGAGTGCCCGAAAGGCATCTCGATTTCGCACATCGCCCGTCTGAACCGCAAGTTCCTCAAGGCGAAATTCAAAGACTAAGCCACCCGAACGGGAAGCCTGTCCCCGAAAGAATCGGAGCCGCCCTTACGGACGGCTCCGATTCTTTGTTGTGGCTTCCTCTCCGAGGCCAGGTCGTGATGCCATGTGGTGCCCTCCTACCACAAACAGCATGCTGGCAATTCCCCCAAAAGCCGGATACCCCGCCTGCAGACGCCGTACAGTCACTCCGGCCATCGGACCGTCACCGGCGTATCCGCCAATGCGTCGCCGTGTCACTGACGTTCTGCCATCCCGCACGGACAGACAGACCGCTTTTCTGCCTTTTTCTGCCGGAATGACCTCTCCGGAGAGCTGGCACTCATTTTGCAGATTCTATAAGTGCTTGCGGGTCAAACCGCAGGGGCAGCGACCTCCACGGAAGCCACCCCCGAAAAGCAGAAAATTAGAAAAACAAGATAAAACAACAAGGAGGACAAAACTATGATGCCTGTAAGAAAAAGTCAAGTATGGTTACCGGGATTTCTGGATGATTTCTTCGGAAACGAGTGGGTCGACAAAACGGCTACGACGACTTCGCCGGCAGTCAATGTCATTGAAACCGAAACCGACTACAAAGTCGAGATCGCCGCTCCGGGTCTGACGAAGGACGATTTCAAGATCGATATCACGGAAGACAACGAACTGCTCGTCTCGATGGAGAAGAAGAGCGAGTCGAATGAACCCGAGCATGAGGGCAAGAAACACACCTATCTGCGCAGGGAGTTCTCGTACACCAGCTTCCATCAGAGACTGACGTTGCCTGACCACGTCAAGATCGAAGAGATCAAGGCCAAAATGGAGAACGGCGTACTGACGATCGACATTCCCAAACGCACCGAAGAGGACAAACGCAAAAACATGCGTCAGATCGAGATTCGGTAATTCCGGATGCCGGTCGCAAGACCAACGCAAGGAGAGGCGGCTCTGCAAGGAGTCGCCCCTCCTTTTTTTATGCCCTCCTCCGGTGGTCAGAACACCTCGCTGAGAATCCGGATGGACTGCATCTTGTAGACCGTATCGAAATGGTAGCCGAAATAGTGCAGCAGGGAGGTCAGGAAATCGGCCCGCTGGCTCCGTGCCAGGGCCAGTTCGCCCAGCTGTTCCACACCGCAGGTCATCAGTTCGGCCAGCAGGGCGGCATTGGGACGGTTCAGGACGATCGCATGATCGGGCATCCGGTCGACAAAAGCCCCCTCGACAATATCGAAGCAGTCGCCCGCCGTATAGTGATTGCCGGGATAGAACCCCAGAAAAGCGCTCAACTGCACCAGAAACCACAGATGGAAATTGGCCACCCCCTCCTCCATGCGGTCAAGAGCCAGGATCGCCTCGCGCACGAAGGCAAACAGGGTGGTGTCCGCTTCGGATTCCCGTACCAGTTTGTAGAGCGATTCGGCCATGAAGAGGGCGATCGTGCTCTTGCGCACGTCGAACGGCACGCTCCGCAGCGGCTCCAGCAGCCGGATATCCTTCATCCGGTCCATCTGGGAACGGCGCAGCGCAATCCCCTCGAACGCCAGCGGGAACATCGGCTGGAAGAGCGCCGACTTGTTGCCTTTGCCCTTGCCGCCGCAGGCGCCCTGTACCAGATAGGTCTGGCGGCCGGCCACATCGGTCAGCACATAGGCGATCAGCGACGTGTCGCCGTACCGCACCGTGTGCAGGACAATTCCCTGTGCCTTATACGTCGTTGCAGCCCCCATAGCGACACAAAGATAACGCATTTGGCGGCTTCCGCGTACGCTCCGACCGGCCCCGTCCTCTCGATCGGACACCACACAATCACACGTAAATCTGCACACCGAACGACAAAAATCACCGGAAACGCAACAGATCGTTCCGTTTTCTTCCTGAAATCCGGACATTATTTATATATTTGCTGCATAAATATACACCAATACCACCCTAACATGAGCAAAAAAACCGAAAGACTGGACGTTATCCGAAACCTGATCAATTCGGAACAGATCTCTTCGCAGGAAGAGTTGCTCGCCTGGCTGAAAAAAGTCGATATCGACGCCACCCAGAGCACCCTGTCGCGCGACATCAAGGAACTGCGCGCCATCAAGGTGCCCGATCCCGAAAAGGGCTATGTCTATCTGTTGCCCGAATCCCTGCAGGACAAGCCGCAACAGGGGAAAGTCACCTCGTCGGTGACGGACAACATCCGCTACATCGACTTCTCGGGCAGCACGATCGTGCTCCGCACGAAAGCCGGTTACGCCAAAGCGATCGGTGTGATGATCGACAACGAAGACTACGACGAGGTGCTGGGCACCCTCTCGGGCGATGATACCGTTTTCGTCCTGCTGGCCGAAGGCGTACAGCCGCTCGACTTCCTTCCGTGCTTTGACTCCATCAACCCGAACATCAAGAACCTCTACAGCCCCGAAGGCCACAAGACGGTTCGCAACGACACGAAACGTCGCTACTTCTGATCGGCGGAAAGTGACCGTCGAGGTCCAATCGGCCTGCAACGGATAAAAGCGCGCCGTATTTTTGGAAAATCAGGATTAATCCCTATATTTGCACTCCGATCGGGGTAACGAAAGCTACCTCCGGTCACACAAGGTGCGATGGCCGAGTGGTTAGGCAGAGGTCTGCAAAACCTCGCACAGCGGTTCGATTCCGCTTCGCACCTCCACACGAGCCCCTGTCAGCCGACAGGGGCTTTTTTCATGTCCGTCGACGGAGTCGTTCAGGCGCCTCCTTCCCCATCGGTTCTCCGTCCCCTTTGCCCCCGGCAGGCAAAAAAATGCGGAGCGACACCGCTCCGCAACATCTCCCGACGACACCGGCCCGCTCACGGCACCGGATCGTAACCGTGTCCGCCCCAGGGATGACAGCGCAGAATGCGCTTCAGGGCCAGCCATCCTCCCTTGAAGGGACCGTATTTGCGCAACGCCTGCAGGGCATACTCCGAACACGTGGGCGTATAGCGGCAGGAGGGCGGCGTAAAGGGCGAAATGCAGTTCTGATAGAACTTCACCAGCACCACCAGCGGAAAGACGGCAATTTTCTTTATGATTTCTCCTCCCCGCATGATGTTCCGGTTCCGGTTTCGTTCTGCATCCAACGTACCTCTGCGGCCAGCTGGGTCAGAATGCGGCGCATGCTGCTGCGCATCTTGTCAAACCCGACCTCGTCCCGCGTGGCGTACACAAAGGCAACCGACACGGCCACACCGTCACTCGCCTCAACGAGCAGATGCTTCTCCAGCCGGTAGGCTTCGCGCGTCCGACGCTTGAACAGATTGCGTTTCACGGCCCGCTTAAACATCTTCTTCGGTACCGAAATCATCATCGCCGCCGACTGTCCGCCGCTCCGGTCGATCAGATAATGGTAGCGGAACGGAAAGACGAAGCCGCTCCGTCCCTCCGCAAAGATGCGCCCCACGCAGCGCTGACCGCGCAGGCGCTCCGACCGTGCCAATCCATAGCTTGCCGTACCGTTTTCCATGTTGCTCTCTGCTTCTGTGTTCCGTCCAAACGAAAAAGGCTCTCCGTCCCCGCGTTCCGAACGCTTGCACCGGAAAGCCCTTTCCTGTTCTGCGGCGGAAACGCTCCGCGCTTATGACGGTCTATGCCTTTGTTTTCTTCTCCTTGTCGGCCGCTGCCGGTTGTTCGGGCTTGCGGACCACATGCCGGCGGCTCGTCCGCCCGGCCTGGGTTTTCAGAAATTCGGCCGACTTGCCTCCCTCCGACACCACCACCGGAGCAGGCTCCTGACCGCTGTTCACCTTGCCGATATAGATGTCCACAGCCTTGGCCATCGAGGGCGCCTCGGGCGTCGGCGCCATGGCGCGCAGGTTCAGCTGCGCATTGGCCGCAGCACTGGCCGTACCGTTGCCGAAAGCAGCCACGGCCGGGATCTTATCCGCCTCGAACGTAGCGGTGAGGGTCGCAATCTCCGACGGACTGTAGAAGACCATCAGATCGTACCGGGAGGGATCCACCCCTTCCAGATCACCGGCCACGGTCTTGGCCAGCACGACCTTGGAGAAGTCGAGCTTCAGCTTGGTCATCGTATCGGGAATCTCGCCGTTGTTGGGTTCGGTCAGCGTCAGCAGGAACTTCTCGTCCTTGTGCTTGAGGATCAGTTCCATGAACGAATCGAACTTGCCGTCGGCAAAGAAAATCTTGCGTTTGCGGTAAACGATGTATTTCTGCAGATAGAGGGCAATGGCCTCCGTGTTGCAGAAATATTTCATGGTTTCGGGAACCGTGATGCGTGCCTCCTCGCAGATGCGGAAGAAACTGTCCACCGTGGTACGGTTGGTAAAGATGACGGCCGAATGTTCGAGAATTTCGACCCTCTGGCTACGGAACTCCTTGAGACTCACGCCCACCACCTTGATGAAGGGGCGATAGTCGATCGTGACGCCGTACTTCTGACTGAGTTCGTAAAACGGAGATTTCTCGACGACGGCGGGAACCGGCTGCGAGACTAAAATGTGTTTGATCTTCAACGTTCGCTGTGTTTAAATCCCACTCTGTTTTACGCCGGCCAGCTCCGCAGCAGACCGACAGCGAGGATGCCGACCGGCATAATCTCGACGGCGCAAAGGTACAAAATCCAAAGCAAAATCGAAACTTTTAGTCGGGCAAACAACAGGCAGGAGCGGATCACATAGCCCAGGGCGTGCACCCCGGCCACGAGGGCGAAACAGACGGCGAACACCCCGCCCCAACGCGCGCCGCACAGCGCGGCCAGCACGACCAAGGGGGTTGCGGAGAGGACCAAAGAGGCAAACCAAGCCAGCCGCTGCAGTCCCAGCGCACGTTCCCAGCCCCGGCTGAAAGTCAGTGAGGCGATGGCACCGATCAGCAGCCACTGGACGGCAATAACCGCCAGCACCAGCACCGCAAAGGCCGCCACCACCGCACCGGCCGATCCGTGTGCGAAACGCACGGCGGCTCCAGGCACCAGCAGTCCGAAACGGGTGGCCGCCACCCCCAGCATCCAGACGCCGCACCCGATCAACGCCACCTGCACGCCGAAAGGCGGCACATCGGCCTCGTCGTCGTGCGTATCTTCCTCCCGGCGCCACGCCAGCGTCAGCAACCGGCGCCACTCGGCCCGCAGCCGGAATACCATATAGACAAACAGCAGCAACAGCCCCACAACCGTGAGCTGATACCCGACACCGGCCAACGGCGAGGCCGTCCGGCCATACGCCACCGCAGGCAACGACACGACCGTCCGTTCGCTGCCCGCTCCGAATACGACCGCGGCCGAGACCGTATCCACCTTCGGCACGGTGTCGCACGGCACGGCCATCCGGAGCGAATCGGCCTCCGGCAGCGTGTCGCATGCCCGGCGGAGCGAATCAACGCCCGGCGCGGCAACCGCCTCCTGCGGCAACGTGTCGGCCAACGACACGGCCAGCGTATCGTTCGGCTGCCTCATTCTTCATAAGATCTTTTCAGCGCAATCCGGATCGTCGTTCCCTTGCCCAGTTCCGAATCGACAACAAAGATGCGGCCCCGGTGATACTCCTCGATAATCCGCCGGCTCAACGACAGTCCCAGCCCCCATCCGCGCGTCTTGGTCGTGAAGCCGGGTTCGAAAATGCGCTTGAAGTTCGACTTCGGGATTCCCTTGCCCGTATCGTGCACATCCACATAGACCCATTCGGCATCATCGGAGAGGCGCACGTCGATCGTTCCCTGTCCCTGCAGGGCGTCGAGGGCATTTTTCAGCAGATTTTCCACCACCCATTCGAACAGGGCGACATTCATCATCGCCTGCACGGGGGCCATGGCCAGTCCGTTGTAGTTGAGCGTCACGTTGCGCGGCACGCGCGTGCGGAAATACATCACGCTGTTGCCCACCGTCTCGTTCACGTTGACCGGCGAGAGCACCGTCTCCGAACCGATC
This sequence comes from Candidatus Tidjanibacter faecipullorum, assembly GCA_019116245.1. GTDB lineage: Bacteria > Bacteroidota > Bacteroidia > Bacteroidales > Rikenellaceae > Tidjanibacter > Tidjanibacter faecipullorum. The sequence continues at coordinate 201,453 of DXCC01000017.1, read as the reverse complement.
TTCGAGAAGCGGTCCGCCACCTTCATCAGCCGGGTCAGATCCTTGTTCATCTCCTCGATGACGGCCGGATCAATCTCCTGGGCCTTCAGATACTCCAGCCAGCCGAGCAGGGACGAGATGGGGGTACCGAGCTGGTGGGCCGTCTCCTTGGCCAGCCCGATCCACACCTTGTTCTGCTCGTCCTCCTGCGAACTGCGGAAGGTCAGCATGCCGAAACCGATGAAGATCACGATCACGGACACCTGCACGAACGGGAAGACCATCAGCGCTTTCTGCAACCTGGAGTTACCATAGAATATATAAAACCGGGATCCGTTCCAGGCATTGATCTCCAGCGGCGGATTTTCGCGGGCCAGCTGCTCCAGTTTCCGGCTGAGCAGATCGGGATGGTAGAGGATCCTGTCGGGAATCAGGTTGGACCCCAGCACCTCGAAATTCTCGTTGGTCCGGATGAAGGGGATGTTGTTCCGGCTGTCCATGATGTACGACGACAGGGGGTCGTCTGTACCGAACTGCCCCAGTTTTTCGATGGAGAGCGCCCACAGGCGCACCTCGTAGTTCTCCTTTTCGCGGAGCTGGCGCGCCATCTTGGAGGTGAAGCCGATGGAGAGCAGGCCGATGGCCAGTCCCACGGAGATCAGCACGATCTTCTGCCGGAACGAGATGGGCATCCGCTCCATCTGTCTGAATTTCCAGTTCGTCTCTCTTCTCATGGCGTTGCTCCTTTCCTTCGCCTGCGGCCGGACGGCCGACCCCGTGTTATTTGCGTTCGGTATCCCGATGCGTCACGATCTCATCGTACAGGGCCGGATCCTCCAGAATCCGAACCGCCTCGTGCACGTCGGTGTCGTTCCGCAGCGCATGTTCGGTCACGCCGGCACTGTAGGCCTTGCGCAACACGATTTCGCTCTCGATCAGATCGGTGAGCTCCTGACGGTACATCTGCAGACCCGTTGCCACGTCGTCGTGCAGACTGGCCTCGATGGTCTCCAGCGACGCCGCGATGGCTTCGTCATACCGCTCGGCCTCGGCGCTCGCCTTGAGCTGCGCGAGGGCCCGCTTGGTCTCCGACTCCCACTCCACATCCTTGTCGGCCATGAAGGCGGCAAACTCCTCGTAGTCGCTGTCGCTCAGGGCAAAGGTTGCCGGATCGAGCTGCAGGTCGGGACGTTCGCGCAGGTAGCGGTCCACGAAGTCGAATACATATCCCTTGCCGTACACCAGGTAGGCGAACCGGCTCACGTAGGCCGCCTCGGTCCGCACGTCGGGCATGATGCCTCCGCCGTCATAGACCCGTCGGCCGGCCGCCGTGCGGTATTCGTGGATCAGCGAATCGGGAATGTGGCTGATCGTACCGTCCTCGGCCCGCCGCGCATAGTCGATGGCCTGAATGCACCGCCCGCTGGGCAGGTAATACTTGGCCGTTGTAATCTTCAGATAGGAGTTGTAGCCCATCGGCCGGGTGGTCTGCACCAGTCCCTTGCCGAAGGAGCGGCGTCCCACGACCACCGCCCGGTCGAGATCCTGCAGCGCGCCGGCCACAATCTCGGCCGACGAAGCCGTCGCATTGTTGACCAGCACCACCAGCGGCATGTCGGGAGCGATCGGTTCGCTCTGGGTGACGAAATTGACCGCCTCGCCGAGGTTGCGTCCGCGCATGCTAACCACCTCCGTACCGCGCGGCACGAAGAACGAAAGAATCTTCACCGCCTCCTGCACGATGCCGCCGCCGTTGTTGCGGTAGTCCAGCACAAGTGCCCGGGCACCCCGGTCGCGGAGCGACATGACGGCCGTACGCATGTCGCTGTTGACATCCTCCGTGAAGTCGATGTTGAGAATATAGCCGATGCTGTCGTTCAGCATGCCGTAGTAGGGAATGCCCGGAATCGAGATCACCTCCCGGCGAATCTCCAGCGGCACGATGTCGCCGCCGTAGAATTTACCCACCTTGAGTTTCACCTTCGTTCCGGCCTCGCCCCGCAACTTGGCGCTGATCTGCTCGGTGGTCATGCCGCGGGCATCCTCACCGTCGATCTCGACGATCCGGTCGCCGACCACGATGCCGGCCCGGTCGGCCGGCGAATTCTTATAGGGTTCAGCAAAGACAACGTAGTCGCCGCTCTTGCGGATCAGCGAGCCGACCCCCGCATAGCGACCACTCGTCATTACCTGGAAGGCAGCCATATCCTCCTCGGAGATATATTCGGTGTAGGGATCCAGACCGGAGGTCATGCCGGCCGCCGCATCGTTCAGCAACCGGTCCGTATCGACCTCATCGACGTAGAAGAGGTTGATGTCCCGAACCATATTGACCAGAATCTCCATGCTCCGCCCCATGCGGAAGCCGTCGGGCGGAGCGGCCGCTACGGCCACCGTCAGGCCGAGTGCGGCACCGAGCAGCGCCGCCGCTTTGCTAATCGTTGTTCTCATGGCGTTTGTTCTGCATGTAGGTATTGATCCGGAACTGGGCCGTCACCACCTCCTTGCGAAGGCCTTCGATCTCCACAAATCCCTCGCCGCACGAGCGCACCGTGATCCGGTCATCGAACGTGAGCCAGATGCGGCGGAACAGCCCGCCAGCCCGGAAGGTCATCGACTCGCCCTCCTGCTCCTTCTCGAGCACATAGCCGTCAGCATGAAAGGCGCTGACAATCCGGACGCGATCCTCCCGGAGGTCGGCCGCCATCCGGCGCGAGACATAACCGAACATCGGGTAGCAGGCCGCCAGCACGGCCAGCGCGCCCAACAGCATCAGTCCGCGCGGCGTGGCGAACAGCTCACCCACAAAATAGCCGGCACTCACGCGCGCCGTCCCCGTCACGAACAGCAACAGATAGAGCACGATCACCAGCACGATCAACTTAATGAAGTAACCCACCGCCCGGCGGATATATTGTCCTGTTTTCATTGCTATGTTTTTCAAACGTTGTTACGATTTCCCGTTTCCGACCAGTTCGCCTGCCCGGGCCGCCACCTGCTCCATCAGCCAGCGCGGCGTGGAGGTCGCGCCGCAGATGCCGACCGAACGGCAACCTTCCAGCCATTCGGTCTGCAGCTCGTCCGCCCCCTCGACGTGGTAACTGCGGGGATTGGCCTCCCGACAGACGCCGTAGAGCACCTTGCCGTTGGAACTCTTGCGGCCGCTGACGAAAATGACGACATCGAACCGCGCCGCAAACTCCCGCAGATGGGCCTCGCGCCCCGACACCTGCCGGCAGATCGTGTCCCGCACGGTCACCTGCTCCGGATGGAGGGAGCGCTCGCGGATCGTTTGGGCCATCCGTCCGAACAGTTCCAGACTCTGGGTGGTCTGCGACAGAAAGTAGATCGGCCGGGCATAGTCCAGCGCCTCCAGATCTTCGGGAGCCTCCACGATGACGGCCCGGCCGTCGGCATGACCCGCCAGCCCGACCACCTCGGCATGGCCCTTCTTGCCGAGAATCACCACCTGGCCGTTCACCTCCCGCATCCGGGCATAGGCGTCGGCCACGATCCGCTGCAGGTTGGCCACTACGGGACAGGTGGCGTCGATCACCTCGATGCCCAGCGCGGCAGCCCGGGCATAGGTGGCCGGCGGTTCGCCGTGCGCCCGGATCAACAGCCTCCGCCCCGACAGGCGCGGCAGGTCGTCGTGGCCCACCGTGCGCAGCCCGAGTTCCTCGAGCCGCTGCACTTCCAGCCGGTTGTGGACAATGTCTCCCAGCGAGAATACCTCGCCGTCGGCCAGCGACTGCTCCGCCCGCGTGATGGCATTCACCACGCCGAAGCAGAATCCCGACCGATCGTCTATTTCAATGCGTCCCTGTTCCATGGTCATTTTCCGTTTCCGGCACCGCCCGCGGCGGCAGCCGTCCGTTCGGCGAGGATCGGCTCGATCCACGCCATCTGCTCCTCCAGCGTCATGTGGCTATTGTCCAGCTCGATGGCATCCGGAGCCTTGCGGAGCGGACTGATCGCCCGATGCAGATCGGCTTCGTCGCGCTCCCGGATGTTGCGTTCGATCTCCTCTTCCGGCACCTCCTCGCCCCGTGCCCGCAACTCGAGGTAGCGGCGCCGGGCCCGAATCTTCGGGTCGGCCGTCATGTAGAGCTTCAGCTCGGCATCGGGGAAGACCACCGTGCCGATGTCGCGGCCGTCCATCACGACCCCCTTCTCGGCCCCCATGCGCTGCTGGAGGGCCACCAGCTTCGCCCGCACTTCGGGGATGCGGCTCACCCGGCTGACCGCATCGCTCACCTCGATGCCGCGGATCCGGTCCTCGACGCAGACGCCGTTCACGTAGATGTCGCTGGCACCCCGCGCAGGGTTGAACCGGAAGGAGATGTCGATGTCGTCCAGCATGCCGATCAGCCGCTCCCGGTCGATCCGGCCGTCCTGCACGGCGCCGTGGTCGATGCCGTAGCAGGTCACGGCCCGGTACATGGCCCCCGTATCAATGAAGATATACCCCAGTCGGGCGGCCAGCAGCCGGGCGAACGTACTCTTGCCGCAGGACGAAAAGCCGTCCACGGCGATGACGATCCGGCGTGTCGGCGAGCTATTTGGAGAGGAATGCATCGAGATGGAAGTTGAAGATGGAGGAGATGATCGTCACCGCGCCGAAGGCCATGATGACGATGCCGGCAATGCGGTTCATCCACAGCAGGTGACGGGGACGGATTCGTTTATGATAGATATTCAGCAACAGCGTGAAGAGGAACCACCAGCCGGCGGCGCCGACCAGCACGCCGACCAGCATGGCCACCCCGTTGACGTAGCCGGCATCGGTACTGATGCCGAACATGGCGAACAGGCCGACAAAGATCAGACTGATAGCCGGATTGGCAATCGTGAAGAGAAAGATGGAGATGAAATCGCGGCCGAGGTTCCGCCCCTTGCCGGCACGGTTGCGGCGAATCTGCACCACCGGATTCTGCATGAAGATATACACCCCGACAGCCGCCACGCAAATGCCGCCCACAACCTTGATCCACAGCTCATTCTGTTCGATGAATCCCTGTACGACCGAGAGGGCGAAGAAAGCGATGGTCGCATAGAAGGTGTCGGCAATGGTTGCTCCCAGTCCGGAAACGAATCCCGACCGCTGTCCCTTGCTGAGCGTCCGTTGGATGCAGAGCACGCCGACCGGCCCGATCGAAAACATCGACACGATCAGTCCGACCAGCAGGCCGCGCAAGAATATGTCCAGCCACATCTCCATAGCTGACTACAAAAGTAATAAGATTGCCGAGAAAGCAGGCCCGTCGGCCCAACTTTCTCCCCGCCCCGCCGGTTTGCCGGGCAGACCTCCGGCGGCCGCGCCTCTTCTGCCGAACGCACGCCGACCGTCTTTTCGTCTGCCGCTCCGCCTGCGGCACCGCATTTTCCTCCGCCCGGCCAAGCGAAATTCGAACTGCGGAGGCCGCCGGATTTGCGGAATGTTCGGTATCTTTGCGTGGCTTCTGCCGCTACGCATCACTTCTTTGATTCTCACACGCATGTCCATCGGGAAAAAACTGCTTCTCGTCCTCGCCAGCGTCGTTCTGCTGGCCGCCGGCTGGCTCCACATCAGCGGCCTCACCCTGCTGGCCGCCCTTGTTCCCCTGCTGCTCATCAGCCACAGCTATGACGCCTCCCGCCGCTCCTTCTGGAAAATGGCCGGCTGGACGGCGCTCACCATCGCCCTGTGGTCCGTCGCCACCGTCTGGTGGGTATGGAATGCCGCCCCGATCGGCGTCCTGGCCGCCACCGTCGTACAGGTCGTGCTCTTCGGCGTCGTCTTCATGATCTACCACTACACGAGCAAGCGGTGCCGTCCGGCACTGGCCAACGTACTCCTCGTGGCCGGCTGGCTGGCCGCCGAATACATCTACCTCGCCAACGAACAGATCTCCTTCCCGTGGCTGGTGCTGGGCAACGGCTTCGCCAACGACACCTGGGCGGTGCAGTGGTACGAATTCACCGGCGCTCTGGGCGGTTCGCTGTGGGTGCTTGTCTCCAATCTGCTGCTCTTCAACCTGATCCTCGCCGCCCGGCGGCGGCCGTGGATCCTCCGCGAGGCCCTCTGGGTGCTCCTGCCGCTGCTCTTTTCGGGGATCCTGGGGGCAAGCTGGCGCCAGCCCGCCGCAGGAGAAGCGACCGTCACCCTCATCCAGCCCAACATAGACTCCTACACCGAAAAGTTCTTCATGCCCCAGCGGTGGCAGGACTCGGTGCTGCTGGCCCTGGCCGCCGAAGCCCCGGCCGATGCCGACCTCATCGTGATGCCCGAAACGGCCGTCGAGGATGACCTTTGGGAAAACGCCCTGGACCGTTCGGCCTCGCTGACCCGCTTCCGCACCTTCCTGCGCACGCAGCACCCCGCAGCGGCCATCCTCACCGGTGCCACCACCTACCGCAGCTATCCGTACGAGGCGACCGTCTCGTCGCGTCCGCTCTCCGACGGCTCCTGGTATGACGCCTTCAACAGCGCCCTGATGGTGGATACCTCGCGCACGGTGACGATCCACCACAAGAACAAACTGGTGATCGGCGTCGAAATGATGCCCTTCATGAAACTGCTCAAACCCTTCACGCAGTATATCGTCGATCTGGGCGGCACCACCGGCCAACTCGGCACGGACGGCATCTGCCGCGTCTTCACCCACCGCACGCCGGAGGGGACCGTGATCCGCACGGCAGCCCCCGTCTGCTACGAATCGGTCTACGGCGACTACTTCTCGGGCTTCGCCGCGGGCGGCGCCCAGCTGATCTGCGTGGTCACCAACGACGGCTGGTGGGGCGACACGCCCGGCTACCGGCAGCACTTCTCCTACTCGCGCCTGCGCGCCATCGAAACCCGCCGCTGGATCGCCCGCAGCGCCAACACAGGCATCTCGGGCTTCATCGATCCCCTGGGCCGCCCCTGCGAGACCCTCGGCTGGGAGGTGCGCGGCACCCTGACCCGCACCGTACCGCTCTACGACGGGTTGACCTGCTACGTCCGTTACGGCGACCTGCTGGGACGGGTCGGCTGCTACGTCTTCCTGCTGTCGATTCTCTACTACTTCGTCTATCGCGTCCGGCGGCGCAGCCTGCTGATCGACGCATGACGCCGCCCCGAAAAGCTCGCCCGAACATGAACTATTCCGAAGCTATCCGCTATATCGACGACCGGTTCGTCTCGTTCCAGACGGTCGGCCGCACCGCCTACCGGGGCGGTCTGGAGGCCATTGCCGCCATGTGCCGCCGCATGGGCGACCCCCAGCACCGCTACCCGACCCTGCACATCGCCGGGACCAACGGCAAAGGGTCCGTCGCCCACATGCTTGCCGCCATCCTGCAGGCGGCCGGCTACCGCACGGGGCTCTACACCTCCCCCCATCTGCACGACTTCCGCGAACGCATCCGCATCGACGGCGTCCCCATTCCGGAAGAGGACGTCTGCGCCTTCCTGGAGCGTCATGCCGCGGCCATGGAGCAGGAGGGGCTCTCCTACTTCGAGATGACGACCGCCATGGCCTTTGACTGCTTTGCCCGCCACGAGGTGGAGATCGCCGTCATCGAGACAGGGCTGGGCGGACGGCTCGACGCCACGAACATCATCACCCCCCTGCTGAGCATCATCACCAATATCGGCCTCGACCACTGCGACCTGCTGGGCGATACGATCGCCCGCATCGCCGGCGAAAAGGCGGGCATCATCAAACCTTCGGTGCCCGTTCTGATCGGTGAGACCCATCCCGAGAGCCGCCCCGTCTTCGTCGCCCGCGCTGCCGCATGCGGCGCGCCCATCACCTTCGCCGACACCTGCTACACCTGCACGGCCAAGGAGGAGCACGGAACGTATGCCCGCTATACCCTGCGCCGTCTGGCTGACGGTGCGGAAGCGACCTATGACCTCGACCTGACGGGCGACTACCAGCAGAAGAATCTGGCCACGGTCCGCACGGCCGTCGATCTGCTGCGCAACGGCTCGCCGTTCGTGCCCGGCGACGAGGCGCTCCACACCGGTCTGCGTCACGCCGCCGCCTCGACCGGACTGCGCGGACGCTGGCAGGTGATCGGCCAGGCCCCGCTGACCGTCGCCGACGGCGGACACAATCCCGCAGGTCTTACGGAGACCATGCGCCAACTGGCCGCCTGCCGCTACGACCGGCTCTACATGATCGTCGGATTCGCGGCCGACAAGGACCTGGAACACATTTTGGCCATGCTGCCGACCGAAGCCTACTACTTCTTCACCCAGGCCGACTCGCCCCGCGCCCTGCCTGCCGAACGGCTGGCCGAACTGGGCGCCCGACACCACCTGCACGGCGAAACGGCCCCCACGGTCAACGACGCGCTCGAACGGGCCCGCAGCCTTGCCACTCCGCAGGACATGATATTCGTAGGGGGCAGCTTCTACCTGATTGCCGGCATCGTCTGACGGAGCGCGGCCGCGAAATTTGGATTTTCATCGTTTTGTGAGTATCTTGCCCGGTAGAAATCAAAGCATTTACAGATAATTATACGACAAACAACAAAAACACACGCATAACCATGAAGACTAAACTTGTACTGAGCGTGCTCCTGGCCGCCACGCTGCTCGTTCTGTTCGGTTGCAAGAAAGAGCCCGTACAGACCCCGCCCCCGCCGACGACCTACACGCTGCAGGCCGACCGCACCGAGGTGGGCATCAACGAAATCGTCAACTTCACCGTGGTGACCAACACGGGCGAGGATGTGACCGACCAGTTCCAGATGTGCAGCGACACGAACTGCTACGGCAGCTATGCCATCTCGTGGAGCGCCCCCGGCACCTACACGGTGCATGCCACCATGCGCGCCGACGAGACCGTCACCTGCAAGAATACGATTACCGTCACCGTGAGCGGCTCCATCTATACGCTCTCGGCCGACAAGGATGAGATCTATGTGCTGGATACCGTCACCTTCACCGTCACCGAAATTACGGACGGCGAGGAGCAGGAGGCTCCGGCCGGCTTCCGGATCGGCGAACAGGGCGGCGAACGCTATACGAGCGGCCTGACCTACACCTTCACCGAAGCCGGTGTCTATACGATCGACGCCATCCGCTACAACTACCGCGGTGAGGAGATTGCCCGCACCTCCAATACGGTCACCATCATCGTCCGTGAAAAGGAGATCGCCGGTTACGAGGACAACTTCTTCCGCCGGTCGCTGTTTGCCGAAGGCACGGGTACGAAATGTCCCAATTGCCCCTATCTGGTAGAGGCTCTCGACTATGTAACCACCTACATACTCCCTGACCGCATTGTTCCTGTCGCCTATCACGAAATAGATGCACTTGCTGTCGATTTCTATCAGCCCTTCTACGATCTGCCCCGCGCCATGCGGGCCAATACCGACCTCTACTTCGGCAGCTATCCGTGGTACATCATCGACTGGAACGCCAACTTCGCCAGCGACGGCGACGCCCACAATACGGATGCAAAGGCCGAGGAGATCACCCACAGCATCAATGCTTCGCTGGCCTCGCTGAGCAAGTCGAAGGTTCCGGGACTGGCCGTTGCCACCACGCTGTCGGGACGCGAACTGAGCCTGACCGTCAAGGCCACCGTCCGTGAAGAGGGCGAATACCTGCTCGGCGCGGTACTGGTCGAGGACAACAAGCTGGCCGAGCAGATGGGTGCGGACAACAACGAAATGGTCCACATGAACATCGCCCAGATGACCATCACGACCGAGACGGGAACCAACCCCTACCTGCACGACCCGGACAAGACCGACTACTTCGATCCCTACGGCAGCCTGTCGCTCGACAAGATGGGTACGCTGACCGCCGAGCAGGAGTGGAGCCGCGACTACTCCATTACGATTCCCGACCGTGTGGCCGTGGAGAACAGCCGCGTCGTGGTCTATATCATCAAGATGGACGCCTCCATCAAGCCGCTCGGCTTCTTCTGCGCCAACGCCACGACCGTGAAGGCCGGCGAGTCGCTCGACTACGAATACGAGCCGATCTACGAGGAGTAGCCTCCTGCGCCAAGCAAAAACAGAGGGGACGAACCGTGTGGGTTCGTCCCCTCTGTTTTTGCTTTGTATCCGGCCGACGCTACCCTACCGCTGCTCGGCAGGATCTTCAGCATCGTTCATCACCCGGTTCTGATGGGCAATGCTCTCCATGTGGATTGCATCCAGCACGGTCCGGATAAAGTCCCGGCTCAGATTCAATGCGGCGGCCCGACCGGTAAGGTTCTCCACAATCTCGCCCCAACGGCGCCGCTGCAGGATCGTGACCCCGTTCTCACGCTTGATGCGTCCGATCCGCTCGACCACCCGCATGCGGCGCGACAACAGCGAGAAGAGCTGGTCATCGAGCTGGTCAATCTCCAGCCGGTAACGCTCCAGTTCCTGTTCGAACTGCGGCTGGTGGGCCTCTTCTCTGCGCCAGCAGATACCGGCCAGCATGCGGCACAATTCGGCGGGCGTCACCTGCTGTCCGGCATCGCTCAGCGCCTGGTCGGGCGCAATGTGGCTCTCCACGAACAATCCGTCGTAAAGCAGATCGGCCGCCTTCTGCATGGTTTGGGCCAACAGCTCGCGCCGGCCGCACATGTGGGAGGGATCGCACAGCATCCGCAACTGCGGAAAACGGCGGCGCATCTCCAGTGCAACGTGCCAGGCCGGCGGATTGCGGTACGCTCCGTCAACCTCCTGGGCAAATCCCCGATGAATGAGCCACAACCGCTCACCGGAAACCCCGGCAGCAGCCAGTCGCTCGACCGCCCCCGTCCAGAGTCCCGTATCGGCTACGGGAGCATTCTTGACGCAGACCATCACCCGATCCACGCCGCGCAGGGCATCGGCCACCTCCTGCACGCTGAAGGGATTGCCGGTCGTCCGCGTACCGATCCACACCATGTCGGCACCGGCCTGCAAAGCGGCCTCCAGATGGCGGGCATTGGCCACCTCCACCCCGAACGGCAGTCCGGTTTCGCGTTTGGCCTCCGCGAGCCACGCCAGTCCCTCTTCACCAACGCCCTGAAAACAGTTCGGCGAGGTGCGGGGTTTCCACACGCCGCCCCGGATCATGTCGATCCGTCCGCAGGCAGCCAATCCGCGGATCGTGGCCAGCGTCTGTTCGCGGCTCTCGACGCTGCACGGCCCCGCAATGATGAACGGTTTCTTCGGCCTGTTGTTTCTCTCTTTCATATTCGTCTAGATTCCGATGCGACAAAGGTAGCCCATTCGCAGGCAAGATGCAATCGCACCCCGATGCCGCTCCCGCTCCGTTTTCGAATCCGTATCCGACCGGAACATGCATGTCCCCTCCGAAAATCTATATTCACCCAAAAAGGAAACAGCCGTGTCCTTCCCGGATACGGCTGTTGTTCATCTCCTACTCTGTATTACACCCTAATAATATTGCAGCAAACCTTGTCAAATCTCGTTGCTTATACAAAAGCAAACTGTTCCAGAGATGATTTCTTTTCCTTCTTTGCAAATATATGCAAATAGATCAATAAAACAAGCGGTCAGCCGCATTTTTTTACATTACGTGCAATATGGAATAAAAATTCAAATATCCATGCAACAACAGCGATACCTAACATCGTTCCGAGAAGGTCAGAACAGCATTCCCTCTTCGGCGCCGCGCACGACGCCGAGATGCTCGTAGGCCAGGGCGGTCACCTCCCGGCCGCGCGGCGTACGCTTCAGGAAGCCCTCCTTGATGAGGAACGGTTCGTACACCTCCTCAATCGTTCCGGCATCCTCGCTGACCGCCGTAGCGATCGTATTGATCCCCACCGGACCGCCGCCGAACTTGTGGATGATGGTGGCCAGAATCTTGTTGTCCATCTGGTCGAGGCCGCGCGAATCGATGTCGAGCGCCTGGAGGGCGATGCGCGTAATCGGCAGATCGACCACACCGTTGCCCCGCACCATGGCAAAGTCGCGCACCCGACGCAGCAACGCATTGGCGATACGGGGCGTACCGCGGCTGCGCATGGCAATCTCCCGGGCCGCATCATCGCGGATGTCAATCCCCAGAATGGAAGCCGACCGGCGCACGATATTGGCCAGCACAGGTGCATCGTAGTACTCCAGATGACACTGGATGCCGAAACGGGCCCGCAGCGGAGAGGTGAGCAGACCGCTCCGCGTCGTGGCGCCGATCAGGGTGAAGGGGTTCAGTTCCAGCTGGATCGAACGGGCGGAGGGCCCCTTGTCCAGCACGATGTCAATCTTGTAATCCTCCATGGCGGAGTAGAGATACTCCTCCACGATGGGGCTCAACCGGTGGATCTCGTCGATGAAGAGGACATCCCCCGCATTGAGGTTGGTCAGCAGACCGGCCAGGTCGCCGGGCTTGTCCAGCACGGGGCCGCTCGTCACGCGCAGGGTCGACCCCATTTCGTTGGCGATGATGTTGGCCAGCGTCGTCTTGCCCAGGCCGGGAGGGCCGTGCAGCAGGACGTGGTCGAGCGACTCGCCCCGCATCAGGGCCGCACGAATGAAGACGCGCAGGTTTTCGGCCACCTTGTCCTGTCCCTGAAAACAGGAAAGTTCCTGAGGGCGGATCCGGTTCTCGAACTCGGCATCGCTCTCCATATTCCGCATATCTCTGTCAAGTGCCATACGACAAAGATAACGCTAATTCCGCTATTTTACCCGCTGCGGGCCGCCGCACGGAGCCGATTCCCCGTCCGACGGCCCACAGCCGATTGTCGTGACCTGCTCCGGTCAGCGTCCGCTCTGCGCGGCGCCTTTCCGGCAGAAGGTCCGGGTCACCCAGACCGGTGTCTTCTCCCAGGCGAAACGGCGGTTGAGCTGCGAGAAACACCACCACAGCAGCAGGGCAACCACCGTACCCAGGATCCAGCCGAACAGGATCTGGAAGGGGAAGTGGGCGCTGATGTAGATCCGCGAATAGCTCGTGAGCAACGTGTAGAGCAGCATGATGGCCGTGAACCACCCCTTGCGCATGGCCAGCGCGGTCAGCAGGAAGACGCAGAAGCTGGTCGAAGCGTGACCCGACACGGTACCGTTCAGGTTGATGCGCGGACCGGTCAGTACATGCAGGTCGGATACCAGCTCCTTGACATGCACGGGCCGCAGATAGTCCACATTGGCCTTGAAAAAGTTGCAGATCTGGTCACAGATGCCCACGCCCAGTCCGACGGCAATCAGCAGGAAGAGCATGTACTTCCAACCGCCCTTGCAGTAGATGATGAACAGTACGATCACGTACAGCGGAATCCAGTTCGGAATGCCGGAGGCAAACCGCATGACGGCATCCCAGAAGGTTCCTCCGTCGAAGTTCAATGCGAGCATCAAGCTCCTGTCCAAGTTGTTCATGTTTATTGAATTTTTTTAATAATGTATCAGAACTGGAAATAGATGAAGGGCTGGATGTTGGCCGACTTCACCTGCATGACGACCCAGATGATCAGCGCCAGCAGCAGGGCACACCCCACCAGCGAGCTGCGCATCACGGCGCCGCACACGCGATCCTGCCACCGCTGCGGAATGAAATGGGTCACATACCCCACCCCCATCATGGCCATCACAGGCCAGTAGCCGGATGCCACCCCGGCAATCAGCGACGGGTCGAAATTGGTGAAAATCTGCTCGATCACCATCCGTCCCGTCTCCACGTCGCGTGCCCGGAAGAAGATCCAGCCCAGGCAGACCAGGTGAAAGGTCACCAGAATGCCCAGGGCACGCCATCCCCGCTTCATCGACTCCCCGACGGGTTTCATGCGCGGGAAGAGAGCCATGGTCCCCTTGTGCAGGGCGAGTAGCACGCCGTGGTAGCCGCCCCACAGCATGAAGCGCAGCGAGGCGCCGTGCCACAGTCCGCCGAGCAGCATGGTGAGGATCAGGTTCACGTAGGTGCGCAGCCGTCCCTTGCGGTTGCCGCCGAGCGAAATGTAGAGGTAATCCTTCAGCCAGGTCGACAGGGAGATGTGCCAGCGGTGCCAGAACTCGGTAACGGTGGCCGACTTGTAGGGTGAGTCGAAGTTCTTGGGGAAGCGGAAGCCGAGCAGCAGGGCGATGCCGATGGCCATGTCGGAGTAGCCCGAGAAGTCGCAGTAGATCTGCAGGGCATAGCCATAGACGCCCATCAGGTTCTCGAAACCGCTGTAGAGCATCGGGTTGTCGAACACCCGGTCGACGAAATTGACGCTGATGTAGTCCGAGATGATCGCCTTCTTGATCAGACCGATCATGATCAGGAAAATGCCCCGCCCGAACATCTCGCGCGTGACGGTGAGGGGATTCTGCCGGATCTGGGGCAGGAAGTCGCGGGCGCGCACGATGGGGCCCGCCACCAGCTGCGGGAAGAAGGAGAGGTAGAAGTAGTAGTCGAGCCAGCAGGTGAGCGGCTCCAGCTGACGCCGGTAGATGTCGATCGTGTAGCTCATCGACTGGAAGACGAAGAACGAGATGCCGACCGGCAGGAAGATCTCCTGAAAATCGAAAATCGTTGTCCCCGAGAGGTCATTGACGATGCCGATAAAGAGGTTCGTATATTTGAAGTAGGCCAGCATGCCGAGGTTGATCAGCACGCTCAGCGCCACCAGCGCCTGTCTGCCCCGCCGGTTCTCCGTACGGGCCAGCGCCCGCCCGATCAGAAAATCGGAGACGGAGACAGCCAACAGCAGCAGGATGTACCAGCCGCCCGTCTTGTAGTAGAAATAGGTCGAGAAGAGCGCCACGTAGATCATGCGCAGCAGGGGCGTCCGCCGCATGAATCCGTAGAAAAAGGCGAATCCGGCAAACAGGAACAGGAAGAACCCGCTGCTGAAAATCATCGGATTGACCGGATCGTACCGGAACAACCGCCCGATCTGCTCCACTATGCCGGAAAACGTATTCATCACCGATGGCTCGCTTGTCAGGTTGCTTACATGTTCACGCTGTCGGCCGGCTGTTCCGCCGCCGTCCGGACATCTTCAGGACCGCGGCGGCGGGAATGTTCTCCGGCCAGCGTATCCTGCTCCGCCTTCCCGCGCTCCGGCCGACGGCCGGCCGTCGTGTCCGCCTCCGCCTCCCCGGTCGGCCGCACGCTCCACAGTTCGCCGTAGTCCTCCTCCCGGCCCTCGTCGATCGCCACGTCCGACAGGTCGTAGGCCGCACGCTCCGCCTCGATACGTGCGCGCTGCTCTTCGATCCGCTGCCGTTCGGCATCCTGCTGGCGGACACTGGCCACGGCCGCATTGAGGAACCGGACGAACTGCTCGGCAATGTATTTGCCGCCCGGATAGCCGATGTGGGTATAGTCCTTGGCCGCCCAGTGGCGTTCCACAAACTTGGGCATCGAATTGTCGCCTCCCATCGCCTTGTAGGTATTCCAGAAGCCCACGCCGCAGGCCCGGGCCGCCGCCTCCTGCGTCTGCAGCATGGCATGGACGGCCGGCATCGTCACGGCCGTACCGTTCTGCATCGTGCTGCGGTCGCCGACGCTCATTACCACCACCGCACTTTCGGGGAAGCAGCGCTGGATATAGGAGATGATCTTGACCAGCTGCTTGCCGTAATAGCCATAATCCATCACGTCGGGCGACATGGCGTTCAGGCCATACTGGAGGATCACCATATCGTAGGGCAGATAGTCGTTCATCTGCCGGTTGGTCTCATAGTCGGTTCCCAACAGGGCCAGACCGCTGTTGCTGCGCACCGAATAGTTGTGGACACTCACGCCGACGCTGTCCTCCATCACGACACCGTAACCGATGAACTCCTCGGGATGGGCCACGTCAATGCGCAGCGAGGCGATATCCTCCACCGTCTCGACCGACAGACACTGCACCCGCTCCTCGGCCGGCAAACGGTAACTGCGGGCCGGAGCATCGTTCACCGTCACGGTCAGCTCCGTATCGCCGCCATTGCGGAAAAAGAGCGTTGCCGTGTTGCTCTGCTCGATCCGTTTGCGGAACTGTACGCCCTTGTACTGCGTATAGGCGCCGTCGGCCGGCACGGAGAGCATGCCCGACACGAAGAAACGATTCTTGTACGCTTCCGGCACGCTCTTGCGCTTGATGAGGTTGTAGTCCGTCCACCCTTCGTGGGTGTGCGACACGGTACCGCGATATTTCGACAGGGGCGTGGAGAAGGGAACGAAGCCGACCCCCCGTCCGCCATAGGCCACCTGCAACTGTTCGCGCAGATCGGCCGTAATGATGTCCGCCTCGATGAACGAGTCGCCCAGCACGGCAATGCGCACGGGCCGGCTGCCCGTTTCGTACGCCAGCGCATGATAGAAGCGCGCCAGCATCTGTTCGTCCGGACTGAAATCCTCGATCTGAACAATCGTCGTATCGGCAATGACAGGCACCGTCAGCAGGTTCGGATCGGTCGGTTGCACGGCCACCGTATCGGCGACCGGCACCGCTTCGGCCGCGGCAGGCTCCTCCTGCACCGCGCCGTTCGCCGCATCGACCTCCTCGACAAACGACGTATCGAGCAGATCCTCGGACGAGAGCAGCGACTGCATATCCTCGCGGAACGTCACTACATCGGAGAGGATATTGGCCCGCTTGATGGTCAGCGATCCCACATGGAATCCCGGCACGAACGAAACGCACACCAGGAAGACGATCACCAGTGCACTGACATAAAAGGCATATCGGGTATAATCCCGGGGAGAGGGCTGCGTCATGACAACTTGTTTGCTAAAGCTTACAAAGATACGCAAAAAGCCACGTCACGGAACAGCAAACACCCCTTTCAATAAGCGAATTAGCCATCTTTTGTTCCCGATTGTTCCACCTGACAGCCGTCCGCGTCTCCTCATCCGATCCATGATCTGACATCCATGCCCTGCCATCCTGCCAGGCGGCAATCGTCCACCCCCGGCCGACTGGCAGGATCCGCACAGCACCGGACCCCCATACGGGCTCCGCCACCCTACCCCAAAGCTCGGCCGCGAGAACCGGACACTTTCCCCGCCGTCCGGTATGAACACAGAAAGGGTGTCACCCGTAACGGATGACACCCTTTCGTAACTGTCGCTTACCGGACTACATCAGAGCCAGGAATTCGGGGTTCTCGAAGAGCGGAGCGAACTCGATGTTGTTCGCAGCAGCCTCGGCGAGTTCCGGTTTCTGATCGATTGCAGCGCTCAGGTAGTTCAGAGCACCCTGGCAGTCACCCTCGCGAACGGCAATGATGGCACGCAGATAGTCTGCATCGGCGCATTTGTCATTGCCCAGAGCGGCTTTGGCGTTGGCGTAGTTACCGTTCAGCACCTCAACAACGGCGAGGTTGTAACCCTTCAGATCGCGGGTAGCGGCAACATAGTCACCCTCTTTCAGAGCAACCAGACCCTTGTTCATCGTAGCCTCTTCGCTGTTCAGACCGGCCAGGTATTTCTTGGCGGTTGCCAGATCACCCTGTGCGATGGCAATGGCAGCGAGGTTGTTCGTTACGGTGGGGTTGGCGTTCAGACGGGCAGCCTGATCGATGGCCTCTTTGGCAGCGTCGATCTGACCATCCCATACCAGTGCAACGGCCAGGTTGTTGTAAGCGGCAACGTCGTTGTACTGTTTAGCAGCCATCTTGTAGATAGCGACCTTCTCTGCCGGGCATTTTACGAGCGTTGCACCGTAGAGCATCTCGTCCAGACGGAGCGAAGTGTCGTTGGCCTTAACGGCAGCCAGGATCTCCTCGTCGCTCAGGCCGACTACGTCAGCGGAAGCAACGAACTGCGTACGACGGAGCTGCGGCAGGATATTCTGTTTCAGTTCGGTGTAAACGGCCGACAGGTTGCGGATCTCCTGCTCGCGACGAGCGGACGATTCGTACATCGACAGTACCTGCAGAATCAGATCCTTGTCCTGAATGTCGGAAGCCTCAACCAACTCGCGGAAACCTTCCCAGTCCTCACCGTAAGCGGCGGCATCGTACTGTACATCCACACCCTTGAGGGCTTTCTGCATGGCCTTCTCACCGGTCTGGCTACGTTTTGCGGACAGCGTCTGGTTGAATTTCTCGGGACCATCAGGCGAAGCGTAACCTTTGGCGTATACGGTACCCATCGTCACATCCTCGGCCGAGGTGTTCTCGCGAACGAAGTCCTCGAAGAGTTTGATCTGCTCCTGGGTGAGCTGGTTCTTGCGAACGGTAGCGCTGTTGATTAGATAGTGGAGATCAGCCTCGCTGGTGATCGTTCTCACGCGTTTGAAGTTGTGATCCATGAGCACCATGTAGGGCATGTCGGCCAGCGACTGAACGGTGCTGATACCGTTGGCTACGGCAACCTCACCGAATTCGCCGAACGATTTGAATTTGTCGCGACGGCACTGGTCAGCGGTGCGGCCTTCAACAACCAGCACGAGGGTCGACAGATCGGCGCGCTCATCGTACGGGAAAACAACCTTCTGGGTGAATACGCCGCCCTCTTTCCACGAAACGGGCGTGTAGTTGTCGCGAACATCCTCGCCCTGGAAGTACTTCGGCGTACCGGCGATCTCACCGTCCTCGAATACGAGTACCGGCGTTACCTTCAAGATCATCTCCTCATAGAAATACTTCGGCGGGAAGGTGTAGGTGATGTCGGCCTCGACGGTCGAGCCTTTCAGCGTCAGCACTTCGGGATTGGCAGTTGCCTCGATCTTGCTGACATTCTTCTGCATTCTGTTGTACGGATTACATCCGGCGAGCAGAATCATCATCGACGTAAGCACAAGGCCTACATAAGCAAATCTTCTCATAATTAATTAATGTATTTAGACAGTTATTTCGCTTCGTTTCTTATTGCTCTGCGCAAACGCATGAATACGTTACGTAAAGCAAAAATAAACATATATTTCTATTGCGCATAATTTTCCGCACGAAATCTTTACCGATGCAGACTGTCTTCCCCACGGGTGGGGAAGACAGTCTGACACCGATCAGATTGTTTGGAAAGTGCCGCAAAAACTGTACCAGTCTAATGCTTGCGCTCGTGTTTTTCGTGACGGTTGTCACGTTTTTCCGGACGCTCGCTCCGCTCGCCCTTGTCGGCATGCTCCGGTTTCGGCAGCAGTGCCTTGCGCGAGAGTTTCAGCTTGCCGGTCTTGGGATCCATGCCGATCAGCTTCACCTCGATCATGTCACCCTCCTTGAGGCCGGTCTCCTCCATCGTCTCAAACCGCTTGTGGTCGATCTCGGAGATGTGCAGCAGGGCATCCTTGCCGGGCAGGATCTCGACGAAGGCACCAAAGGAGACGATCGAACGGATCTTGCCGTTGTACACCTCGCCCACCTCGGGCACGGCCACGATCGCCTTGATACGGGCCAGTGCGGCGTCGATCGCATCCTTGTTTTCGCCGAAGATATCCACCAGACCCTTGTTGTTCTGCTCGTCCTCGGTAATGGTGATCGTCGTACCGGTCGTTTTCTGAATATCCTGGATCACCTTGCCACCCGGGCCGATAACGGCGCCGATGAAGTCGGACGGAATGGTGATCTGCACCAGACGCGGCACGAAGGGACGGAAGTCGGCACGCGGCTCGGGAATCGTCTCCACGATCTTGTCCAGAATATGCATGCGGCCTACGCGAGCCTGCTCGAGGGCTTTGGCCAGCACTTCGTAGGAGAGGCCGTCCACCTTGATATCCATCTGGGTGGCGGTGATACCGTCGCGGGTACCGGCTACCTTGAAGTCCATGTCGCCGAGGTGGTCCTCGTCACCGAGAATATCGGAAAGGA
Source organism: Candidatus Tidjanibacter faecipullorum (assembly GCA_019116245.1). Lineage (GTDB taxonomy): Bacteria > Bacteroidota > Bacteroidia > Bacteroidales > Rikenellaceae > Tidjanibacter > Tidjanibacter faecipullorum. The sequence goes on along the minus strand of DXCC01000017.1, from coordinate 181,830 downwards.
TGGCATATTTGTCCGATTCGGAATCGGAGATCAGACCCATGGCGATACCCGAAACCGGCTTCTTGAGTTTCAGACCGGAATCCATCAGGGCCAGCGTACCGGCGCAGACGGTTGCCATCGACGACGAACCGTTCGACTCCAGAATATCGGAAACCACGCGTACGGCATAGGGGTTCTCCTCACCGACGGGCACCATCGGCTTCAGCGCACGCCAGGCCAGATTGCCGTGACCGATCTCACGACGCGACAGGCTGCGGGCAGCCTTTGCCTCGCCGGTCGAGAAGGGCGGGAAGTTGTAGTGCAGCACGAACTGCTCGCTGCCCTGCACAAGCACCTGGTCGATCTGCTTCTCGTCGAGCTTCGTACCCAGCGTTACGGTAGCCAGCGACTGCGTTTCGCCGCGGGTGAAGATGGCCGAACCGTGTGCGCAGGGCAGGTAGCCCACCTCGCACCAGATGGGACGGATCTCGTCCGTACGGCGGCCGTCGAGCCGTTTGCCCTCGTCGAGGATCATGCGGCGCATCGCCTTCTTGAGCACCTCGTCGTGGAAATAGCGTTTGATGAGCGGCAGTTTCTCGGCCAGCTCCTCCTCGGTGAACCGGGTACAGAACTCGGCTTCGATCTCGTCGAACTTGTCCGAACGCTCGTGCTTGCTCGATGCGCTGGTAGCCACGGCATAAACCTTGTCGTAGGTCTCCTTGATGACCAGCTGACGGAGTTCCTCGTCGTTCGTCTCGTGGCAGTAGGTGCGTTTCACATCCTTGCCCAGCTCCTTCATCAGTTCGATCTGCACGGCGCAGTGCTTCTTGATCTCCTCGTGAGCGAACTTGATGGCTTCCAGCATGTCGGCCTCGCTCACCTCGTTCATCTCACCCTCGACCATCAGGATGTTGTCGATCGTGGCACCCACCATGATGTCGATGTCGGCACGGGTGTTCTCGCTGAAGGTCGGGTTGATCACCAGCTTGCCGTCGATACGGGCTACGCGCACCTCCGAAATCGGGCCTCCGAAGGGGATGTCCGACACGGCCAGAGCAGCCGAAGCGGCCAGTCCGGCCAGCGCATCGGGCTGGATGTCGCGGTCGGCCGAGATGAGGTTCACCGTCACGAATACTTCGGCGTGGAAGTCGGACGGGAAGAGGGGACGCAGGGCCCGATCTATGAGTCGCGCCACAAGGATCTCGCTGTCCGACGGACGGCCTTCCCGTTTGAGGAAGCCTCCGGGGAAGCGGCCCGCAGCGGCGTATTTTTCCTTGTATTCCACCGAAAGGGGCATGAAGTCCGTTTCGGGTTTGGCATCCTTGGCGGCTACCACGGTGGCCAGCAGCATGGTATCACCCTGCTTCACCACGACGGCGCCGTCGGCCTGTTTGGCCAGTTTTCCGGTCGAGATGGTAATCTCGCGGCCATCCCCCATCGGGATGACCTTCACTGTCTCGTTGTACAACATTATTTTCTATCCTTCTAAAAGTGTCTTCTCTCCTTAAGCAAAGCGAAGGCAATGTCGAAAATGACTTCCGATTGCCTTCGCTTGTCTTCAGCCTTTTTTGCAGCTGTACTATTTTCTGAGATTCAGCGCCTTCACGATAGACCGGTAACGCTCGATATCCACCTTTTTCAGATAATCGAGCAATTTGCGGCGTTTACCTACCAGGCCCAGCAGCGCGCGCTGCGTGCCGTAGTCGTGGCGATTGCTCTTCAAGTGTTCCGTAAGGTGGTTGATACGGTAGGAAAAGAGCGCGATCTGGCTCTCAGGCGAACCGGTGTCGGTCTTCGAAGTACCGTACTGTCCAAAAAGCTCCTGCTTCTTCTCAGCTGTTAAATAGCTCATACTAAAATTTTATTTAGTGTTCCGCTTTACGATGCATCCGCCTTACCGGGTAACACCAAAGCGTGGCGCAAAGATATACCTTTTTTGCCGTCGCGCCAAGTCATTCCCGGTAAATTTCTTTCATTATCATTATTTTAGTAGCGGGCATACCGGCCTGCCGTTTTCCGGCGTTATTTCGTATCTTTGTCTGTTGGCCGGTCGCTCCGGCCCTCTTCCATGTTATGACACGACAACTCCACGATAACGCCGCACCGGCACCGCAACCCTGCTCCGCCGCCGGCCAGACCGTCGATGCCTTCGACGACATCCGGGTGCTCCGCTACGACGTACCCGGCTTCGATCAGCTGCCCCTTCCCCAAAAACAGCTGATCTACTACCTCTCCGAGGCCGCCCTCTGCGGACGCGACATACTCTACGACCAGAACTGCCGCTACAACCTCGTCGTGCGCCGCACGCTCGAGGCCGTCTACCGCGCCGGGACCGCCGACCCGCAGACCGCCGAATGGCTCGGTTTTGAAAAATATTTAAAAAAGATCTGGTTCGCCAACGGCATCCACCACCACTATGCGGGCGACAAGTTCGTGCCCGAATTCTCCGAGGCATGGTTCGACGCCCGGCTGGCCGCCCTGCCCGACGAGGCGCTGCCGCTCGACTTCGGCTCGCGCGCACAGGTGACGGCCATCGTGCGCCGGGTGCTCTTTGACCCAGCCTTCTGCGCCGTACGGGAGTGCCGCACGGCGGGCGAGGATCTGCTGACAGGCTCCGCCATGAACTACTACGACGGGGTCACGCAGGCCGAAGCCGAGGCCTTCTACCGCCGCATGACCGATGCCGACGACCCCGAGCCCGTCTCGGTGGGGCTCAACTCGCGGCTCGTCAAACGGGCCGACGGCACGCTCGAGGAGCGCGTCTGGAGGATCGGAGGGCTCTACTCGCCGGCGCTGGAGCGCATCGTCGAATGGCTCGAACGGGCCGCTGCGGTTGCCTCCCCCACCCAGCGGGAGGTGATCGACACGCTGATCTACTTCTACCGCACGGGCGACCTGAAGAGCTACGACCGGTTCAGCATCCGCTGGGTGCGGGATACGGAGAGCGCGGTCGATTTCGTAAACGGCTTCACGGAGACCTACGGCGACCCGCTGGGCTACAAAGCTTCGTGGGAAGCGCTGGTCGATTTCCGTGACGAGGAGGCCACCCGCCGCACCGAAACCGTCAGTGCACAGGCCCAGTGGTTCGAGGATCACTCGCCCGTGCAGGAGAAATACAAGAAGAAAAAGGTCTGCGGCGTTTCGGCCAAGGTCATCAACGCGGCCATGCTGGGCGGCGACAACTACCCCGCCACGCCGATCGGCATCAACCTGCCCAACGCCGACTGGATCCGCAAGACGTACGGTTCCAAATCGGTCACCATCCAGAACATCACCCGCGCCTACGCCGAGAACGCCAAGGGCAACGGATTCCTCGAGGAGTTCATTCTCCGCGCCGAGGACCGCGAGCGGATCGCCCGCTATGGCACGCTGGCCGACAACCTCCACACCGACCTGCACGAATGCCTCGGCCACGGCTCCGGACAGCTGGCGCCGGGGGTGCGGGGCGACGAGTTGAAACAGTACGGCTCCGTACTGGAGGAGGCGCGCGCCGACCTGTTCGGCCTCTACTATGCCGCCGATCCGAAACTGATCGAACTGGGACTGGTTCCCGACGCCGATGTGGCCCGGGCCGAATATGCCTCCTACATCTCCAACGGACTCTTCACCCAGCTGGCGCGCATCGCGCCGGGCAAGCAGATCGAGCAGGCCCACATGCGCAACCGCCAGTTGATCGGCCGCTGGGCCTGCGACCTGGGCGCCGCCGGGCGGGTGATCGAACAGGTGGTAGAGGAGGAAAAGACCTATTTCGTCGTGAACGACTTCGACGCCCTGCGCGCCATCTTCGGGCGCATGCTCCGCGAGGTGCAGCGCATCAAGTCGGAGGGCGACTTCGTGGCCGGACGCGATCTGGTAGAGCGCTACGGCATCCGGGTCGACTCCGCGCTGCATGCCGAGGTACTCGAACGCTACGCCCGTCTCGGCATCCGTCCCTATGCCGGCTTCGTAAACCCGACCTACACCCCCGTCACGGACGCCTCGGGCGCCATCGTCGACATCCGCTGCACGACGCAGGCGGGGTATGCCGAGCAGATGCTCGCCTACTCCGACCGCTACTCCTTCCTCCCCACCGACAACAACCGCTAACGCACGCCAACACCCCACACGCTTCATGAAGAAGATCAACAAAAAAGCCAAACTCGCGATCGCCGTCACCGTCGGTGTACTGCTGGTCGCCGCCGCCATCCTGCTGAATGTCCGCAGCTGCCAGCGCAGCGCCTCCGAGGAGGAGGGCTTCGGCGCCGAAGAGGCACTCTCCTCGCCCGACCTGATGTACGGCATCGCCTACGAAAACTACGACGTGGTCACCGACAAGGTGCGCTCCGGCCAGACCCTGTCCCACATTCTGGGTGGTCTGGGCGTCGGACCGGCGCTCATCGACCGCATCGACCGCACCTCGCGCCCGACCTTCGACATGCGCGGACTGCGCGCCGACCACCCCTACACGGCCTTCCTGGAGAAGGATTCGCTCGACAAACGCCACCTGCGTCATTTTGTCTACGAGACCACCCCGATCGACTACGTGGTCGTCACCCTGATCGGCGACTCGGTCACCGTCCGCAAGGAGAGCAAGGAGGTGAACCTGATCCGCCGCAAGGAGACCGCCCGCATCACCAGGGAGGTCAATTCGCTGTGGATGGCCGCCATGGCAGCCGGCATGCCCGCCAGCCTGCCCTGCGAGGTGGAGGACATCTTCGGCTGGAGCGTCGATTTCTTCGGGCTGCAGGAGGGAGACGAATTCACGGTCATCTTCGACGAGCGGTGGATTGACACCACCCGGGTCGGCACGGGCATGATCTGGGGCGCCGAGTTCCGCCACGAAGGCAAACTCTACCGCGCCATCCCCTTCCGCCAGGACGGCCGCCTTGCCTACTGGGACGAGGAGGGCAACAGCCTGCGGCGCCAGTTCCTGAAAGCACCGCTGAAATATACGCGCATCAGTTCGCGCTTCACCGGGTCGCGCATGCACCCGATCTACAAGATCCGACGCCCCCACTACGGGGTGGACTACGCCGCACCCTCCGGCACCCCCGTCGTGGCGATTGCCGACGGCACGGTGATCGCCCGCCAGTGGGATCCGAAAGGAGGCGGCAACTACCTCAAGATCCGCCATGCGAACGGCTATGTGTCGGGCTATCTCCACCTGCGCGGCTACGCCAAAGGTATCACGGTGGGCAAACGGGTCTCGCAGGGCGACCTGATCGCCTATGTGGGCAGCACGGGCGCCTCGACGGGTCCCCACCTCGACTTCCGCATCTGGAAGAACGGCACGCCGATCGACCCGCTGCGCATCCCCTCCGATCCGGTCGAGCCGATCGAGGAGCGCAACCGCCCCGCCTTCGACTCGATCAAGAGCCGCATCGTCGCCGAACTGACCGGCGAGGTGGCCGACTCGCTCAAGGTGCGGAGCCTCGACTATCCGGCCGAAGCCACCGACCCCGACGTCAACTCCCAGTCACACTAAATTGCCGCCCGCCATGTCCGACCCCACACCCGTTTCCGCCCCGGAAGCCGTCGATCCCCGCATTGTGCGCTTCATCGGCCGCCACCACGTCCTGACGCTGGCCACCGTATCGGCGACAGGTACGCCCTACTGCGCCAACCTTTTCTACGCCTACCTGCCCGAACGCAACCGCTTCGTCTTCACGACCGACACGACCACGCGCCACGGCAGCGAGATGGCCGCCTGCGCACAGGTGGCCGCCTCCGTCGTGCTGGAGACCCGCACGGTGGGGCTGGTACAGGGACTGCAGATCGAGGGGCTGGCCGAACGCCCCGAGGGGGACCTGCTGCAGGAGGCGCGCAACGCCTACCTGCGCCGCTTCCCCTATGCGGCGGTGGCCGACCTGACGCTGTGGACGCTCGCCCCCACCCTGCTGAAGCTGACCGACAACAAACTGGGCTTCGGCAAAAAGCTGATCTGGCATGGATAATCCCTCCGACTTCTTCGACCGTCCCGTGGCGGTCACCGGCGCAACCGGCATGGTCGGCTGCCACCTGGTGGCCGAACTGTTGCGGGCGGGCTACCGGAACATCACCCTCGTGGTGCGCCGCAAGGCCCGCGTGGCCAACATCCGCGCCACGCTCCGGCGACTTGGCGTGGCCGAACCGGAAGGGGTACTGCATATCGTCGAAACGGAGCTGGACGATCCCGCGCGGCTGACCGGGCTGATGCCGCACATCGACACGCTCTTCAACTGCGCCGCGCGCATCATGTCGGGCCGTCTCTCGTCGCAGGAGCTGATCGACAACAACGTTTCCATCGCCCGCTGCATCACCGACTGGTGCCTGCAGGCCGGCATCCGCAAACTGCTCCACATCAGCTCCATCTCGGCGCTGGGAGACCCCGCCTCACCCGGAGAGCCCGTTACGGAGACGTGCGAGCCGGACGACATCGCACATTACGCCGCCTACGGGCGGAGCAAATACCACGCCGAGGAGGAGATCCGACGCGGCGCGGCGGCCGGTCTGCCGGTCGTCACGGTGCTGCCCGGCGTCATCCTGGGCGAAGGCGACCCCGCAGCGGGCAACAGCGCCGCCCTGATTCCGGCCATCAGCTGCGGCCAGCCCTTCTACACGAACGGCCTGATGGCCTATGTGGATGTCCACGACGTGGCCCGGGCCCTTGTCCTGCTCGACAGCCGCCCCGACGCCGTCGGCCAGCGCTTCATCCTCTCGGCCGGCGACCTCAGCTACCGGCAGCTCATCACGCTGTCCGCCCGGGCGGCCGGCCGGCCGCGTCCCTTCATCCCCATCGGGCGCGGCGCCGTCAACCTGGCCTACGACGCCATGCAGGCCGCCATCCGGCTGCACCTCATCGCCGACCGGGCCGTCACGCGCGAAAATCTGGGCAGCGTCCTGCGCCACGTCCGCTACGACGGGAACCGGATCGTCCGCCGCTACGGTTTCCGCTACACCCCGCTCGAAGAGACGATCCGCCGCGTGGTCCGCTACTACCGCCCCCGTAAAACCGAACGATCATGAACGATTCCACTCCCCTCAACGCCCTGCGCACCGGCGTCATCCTCGTCGCCGGCGGTTCGGGCCAGCGCATGGGCAGCCCGATCCCGAAACAGTTTCTGATGCTGCGCGAGGGAGCCACCATCCTGGAGACCACCCTGCGTCGCTTTACCGACACGCTGCCGGACGCCGAAATCGTCGTCGTGCTGCCCGCCGCCGAAACGGCACGCTGGCAGGCCATCTGCCGCGAACGCCCCGCGATACCGTTCCACCGCCTCTGCACGGGCGGCGCCACCCGTTTCGAATCGGTCCGTAACGGTCTGGCGGCCCTCGGCCCCTGCGACCTGATCGCGGTGCACGACGGCGTGCGCCCGCTGGTGAGCAGCGCGCTGATCCGCACCTGCATCGCCACGGCCGCCGCCCACGGCTCGGCCATTCCCGCCGTACGGCCCGCCGACTCGTTCCGCACGGTGGATGCCTCGGGCAACCGGATCATCGACCGCGACACGCTGCGCGCCATCCAGACCCCGCAAATCTTCCGGGCCGACCTGCTGCGCGCAGCCTACCGCCAGCCCGGCCGTCCCTCCTTCACCGACGACGCCTCGGTGGTCGAAGCGGCCGGCACGCCCGTCACGCTGTGTGAGGGCGAAAAGTACAACATCAAGATCACCACGCCCGAAGACCTCGCCCTGGCACGCCTGCTCGTCGAGGCCGGCCTGGTCCAAACACAAAACTGAAACCATGACACAACGTTTTCCCACAGGCGACACGGATCGCCGCAGCCGCCGGCTGACGGTCATGTGGTGTGCGGTGACGGTCATCGTGCTGCTGGTCGTCTGGCTCCTCTGGGGCGAGGGCGGCTACATGATCGCCTGGGCCGCATCGCTGGCCGGTGCCATCCTGCTGCTGCACATCATGTCCATCCCCCGCTACACGCTCGTGAGCGATACCGCCCTCGAGATCCACTGCGTCGTCGAGATCACCCGCATCGCCTACGCCGACCTGCGCTCCATCCGCCGCGTGGGGCCGGATGCCCTGCATGACAAATACGTCCTGCTGGGCGGCTACGGCTTCTTCGGCTACTACGGCTATTACTTCGACACCCGACGCTGGGAGACGGTCAAACTCTACTGCCGCGAACGCCGGAACCTGGTCGAGATTACCGACATCACCGACCAGCGCTACATTGTGAGCTGCCCCGAACCCGACGAGCTGATCCGCACCGTCCGCCAGGCCATGCACCGCCGCCAGGAACAGCTGCAAACCCCGGATGAGAACAACGGCTGACGCCGACTCCCGCCAGAAACGACAGGGCCTGCCGCCGGAACTCCCGGCAGCAGGCCCTGTCTCCACTACAACACAATACTATCTGCGTCGGCCGGTGCGCGAAACGATCAGCGCGACACCCACGGCGATCACGGCCAGCGGCAGCACGACCCGTCCGAACGAAAAGTCCAGACCGAACCAGTCGGTCACAACAAAGAACAGGCCGAGGCAGCCGATGATGGCCCCCGCACTCCACTGACGCAGAGCCAACAGATAGCCGCCGATCAGCACCAGCAGCATCTGCCACGAGAAGATGACCCGGAAAACTCCGAATCCGATCCAATGGACATTGTAGGCCAGCCATACCAGACCGGCTACCACCAATACGGCCCCCAGATAGATCTTGCCGGCCGGCAGGTCGGCCCGGCGGGGCTCCGGACGATCGTTTCGGGATCGATCTTCCTGCATAATTTCCATAATTTCGTTTATTTATATCAGTTCAACAATAGGTTACGGTCAGCCGCCGGTGCGGGGCCCGGCTTGTCGGAACGGATCTCCCGCCATTGCGGCGCTCCCGGTCCGACCGGTTCCCGGCGCTCGTCCCAGCGTTCTTCCCAACGCTCCTCCCAGGCGTCCTCCCAGCGGCCCCGGTCACGTTCCCAACGCTCCTCCATCCGGAACGGCGCCTCGCGCAGCGTATCGCCATTCCGCAGCGAGACGACCGACAGATAGACGGCCAGCAGGATCCAAAGCACCCCAAGAACCGTCATGAAGGTCCGGTTGCACGAACGGCCGAGTAGCAGACAGATCAGGAAGTAACCCAGCAGCACGAGCGGAAGCAGCACGGCCACGAGCAACAGGATGACGTAGAGCACCGGCGTGATGCCTACCATACCCTGCAGTGCCTCCTGCAGATAACCGAATCCGAACAGCTCGCTGCTGCTCAGCAGGATGACGATGCACACCAGACATCCCACGATGATGGCTCCCAGCGCAAGCAGCGCACAGAAGACGATGACCTTCAGCAGGACAAGCAGTACGCGTCCCAGGCCGTAGAAGAGGTCGGCCCACACCCCGGCCGCCCGCTGGCGGCGTGGCGAGGAGGGCATGGCGGAAGCGTCCTGCTCGAACGACTGGCGGATGGCCGAGGCGGTGACCCGCCGGCCGGACATCTCTAGTTTCTGACGGGGCGTGCGCGCCATCGGCACGATGATCCACAGCACCGGATAGAGCAGCACGCACAGACCGAACAGAATGGCGAAGAAATCCTCCACGTCACCGTCCAGCCCGAGGGCCGTACACAGGATCAGCAGGAACAGCGGCAGGAAGAATCCCAGCCGCACCCACACCGTGTCGATATGGAAATAGGCAGCAATGCCCGAACATACTCCACCGAGCAGGGCGCCATCCGGATTGCGGTGTAACCGTTTGGGGATGCGTCCCGTCACCGGTTCGGTCTCGTCCAGATCGTCCGGCAGACCGAGCTGTTCAACGACGGAGCGGGCCAGCGCCTCGCTCACGACCTGCTCCTCGGGCTGCCGGTCGAGCAGCAGCTCCGCCAGGCGCGCCTCGATGTCGGCGATGATCTCGCGCCCCTCGGACCGTTTGGCATATCCCTCCTCCAACCGGTCGAGATAGGCCTTCAGCACCTCGTAAGCCCCGGCGTCGAGCCGAAAGGCGATGCCGGCAATGCTCACTTTCACCCCTTCGTTCATTGCTCGTCGTTTTTGCGGCCGCGGATCCGGTCGATCTGATCGACCAGCTCGTCCCACGAAGCGTCCAGCTGCGCCAGCGCCTCCCGGCCCTTGTCCGTAATCGAATAGTATTTGCGGGGCGGCCCCTGCGGCGACTCCTCCCACCGGTAGGAGAGCAGCCCCTGGTTCTTCTGCCGCGTGAGAATCGGATAGAGGGTTCCCTCCACCACGATCATGCGGGCGTTCTTCAGCTCCGCGATGATGCGGGGCGCATAGGAATCGCCGCGTGACAGAATCAGCAGGATGCAGTACTCCAGGATCCCCTTGCGCATCTGCGCCTTGGCGTTATCGACATTGATCGTCTCCATGGTCAACGTCCTCCGTCATAATAGCGGCCGCCGCCCGAGGGCAGGCTCCGCTGCACCGGCACGACGATCCACAGCACCAGATAGACCCAGAAGCCCGCCGACAGGCAGAACAGGGCAAACAGGGCAATGATGCGCACCAGCACCACATCCACATTGAAATAGTCGGCCAGCCCCTGGCAGACGCCGCCGATGATCCGGTTCTTGCTCCGGTACAACCGTTTCGTACTCCGGTTATCGTTCATGATTTCCATAACAGACTCCTTGCTTGGTTCCGGTTCGGTTCCACTACCACTGTTCGGCGGGAATGACGATCCACAAAATGATATACACCCACAGGCTGACGCCGCCGAAGAAGATCAGCAGGAACATCAGCAGCCGCACGAGTGCCACGTCGATGCCGAAATAGTCGGCCAGACCGCCACACACGCCTCCGATCATCCGGTCGCGGCGCGAACGGCGCAACTGCTTGATGTCGGCATGCGGCACACTCCGCCCCTCGCGCGGTTCGCCAAACTCGTCGGCCCGGCCGAGAATGGAGATAGCCTTGCGCACCAGTTCGACATCCACCACCTGACGCGGCGAGGCGAGCTCCTCGGTAAATATGTCGGCAATCCGCATCTCCAGGTCATTCAGCGTTTCGGCGGCCTCCACCGGTTCGAAGCGCGCCTCCACGTCGTCGAGGTAGTGACGCAGCATATAGTAGGCATCCTCATCGAGGACAAACGCCACGGACCCGATCCGGACGTTCAACGTTTTTTTCATGATTCACTCGACTTTAAAGGTTCGTTTCCGATACAAATATAGCAATCGTTTGCAAATACTATGCAATACAAAGTATATTTTTAAAAAAAATATTTTTCAAACAATACAAGCAAGCGATCCGTTCCGCCGGCCGGTGATGCACATTTCTCGGTAACGCCCCGCCGCAATATCCCAAAAACTGGGAATTGATGCCCGCCAGGGCACCCGCTACCTTTGCACCGTTTCAATCAACCTATCAGCGTCATGCAAAAAAAACTGCTTTTCTGTCTGCTGCTGGCGGCCACTCTCTCGGCGCCACTCGCGGCACAGACGCCGACATACGACATTTCGGGTACGGTCACGGACGCCGTCACCGGCGAACCGCTCCCCGGCGTCTTCATCACCTATGACAAGCGGGGCGCACAGAGCGACTACAACGGCCGCTTCCAGCTCCGGAACGTACCGGCCGGCCATGTCGCCCTCAAGACGATGTACTACTCGGCCTACCCCATGGTCACGCAAGAGATCGACCTGCGGTGCGACACGACTGTCCACTTCCGGCTCACCGAACAGGTCACCCATCTCGACGAGGTGGTCGTGACGGGTACGCGCACACCCAAACGGCTGGCCGAGTCGCCCGTGCTGACCTCGGTCATCACCACGCAGGAGATCCAGCGGGCCGGATCGACCAGCACGATGGAGGTGCTGACCGACAATGTCCCCGGCCTGGTCTCCTCCTCCAACGCGATGGGCAACAACCTGCGCATCCGTGGTCTCAGCAGCCGCTACATCCTCTTCCTGGTGGACGGCGAGCGCATGGTTAGCGAGGGTGCGGGCGGCAACATCAACTTCGACCAGCTGGACGTGAACAACATCGAACGGGTCGAGATGATCAACGGCGCCTCGTCGGCACTCTACGGCTCCAATGCCGTCGGTGCCGTGGTGAACATCATCACCAAGAAGCCCGTCCACGACATCGAAGCCGGAGCCAACCTCTCCTGGGAGAACCACAACACCTGGCGCACCCGCGCAGAGGTCGGATCGAATCTCGAACGGTTCATCACCCGCGCCAGCGTATTCCGCAACTCGTCGGACGGCTACAACAACAGCGCCACGGGCGGCAACTCCTCCAACCCCTACACCGACTACGGCGCCAACCTCAACTTCGGTTACCGCCCGACCGGCCGCAGCGACCTCAACTTCACGGGACGCTACTACCGTCACGAGGTTTTCAACCTGCCGGGGACGATGAACATCACCCACACCCTCGACCACAAGATGACCGTCGGCGCCAACGGCGGATACCGTTCGGCCGACGACCGCAACAACGTGCGGCTGAGCGTCAATTTCGACAAATACTTCGCCTATGACGTGATCGACGCCACGGGAGAGAATCAGCGCGACAAGACGGCCGGCTATCTCTCGGCCCGCCTGCTGGACACCTTCCGTCCGGCCGAGCGGTGGGAGCTGACCGGCGGAGCGGAGTACAACTACGAGGACATCTTCTCCGCCTCGCTCTTCGGCGACGCCCCCACCACCAAGACGATCCAGGACGCCAATCTCTTTGCCCAGGCCGAGTACGACCCGATCCGGAACCTGGACATCATCGCGGGCGCCCGCTACACCTACAACGACGCGTTCGGCTCCTCCTTCAACCCGAAACTCTCGGTCATGTATTCCGTGGCGGGCTTCAACTTCCGCGGCGGCATCGGCACCGCCTTCCGCGCGCCGAGCGTCGAGGAACTCTACTACGATTTCTACCACACCGGCGGCGGAGGCTTCATGGTGTACGGCAACCCCGACCTGAAAGCCGAACGGGGACTCTACTCCTCCCTCTCGGCAGAATACACCTACCGCACGCTGAACGCCTCCCTGTCGGCCTACTACAACAACATCGACAACAAGATCGACCAGTACACCGTCACGCAGAACGTGAACGGCACCGAAGAGGTGAGCCGCTACTACCGGAACATCAGCAGCGCGACCCTGCGGGGATTCGACGTGAGCCTCTCCTGGCTCTTCGTGCGCCAGCTGACCCTGCGGCTGAACTACAGCTTCTGCGACGCGGTGGACAACTCGACCGGACTGCAGCTCGAAAGCAACGTCCGCCACAGCGGCACGGCCTCGCTGACATGGAACGGCAAGATTGCCCGCAGCCCCTTCTCGCTCCAGATTTCGGGACGTGTCAGCTCGCCGATCCTCTACCAGTCCGTCGGCACGGATTCGACCGGCACGGAGATCGTCACCAAAACGCAGTCCAACCCCTATTCGATCTGGAAAATCACGCTGGTCAAGCCGTTCCGCATCAAAAAGCACACCCTCGAGGCCACCTTCAAGGTAAACAACCTCTTCGACTTCAAGGACGCCAGCTTCACCGACCCGGGACGAACCTTCCTGATCGGCATCCGCTATGCATTCAAGTAAAACAAATCAATAAAAACCAACCATCATGAAAAAAACGATTTTCTTTCTCGCCGCGCTGACGGCAGCCCTCACCTTCGCCTCGTGCGACAAAAACAACGGCAACAACGGCGGCGACACCGGAACGGAGGTCTCGATCGAAGCCACCAAGACCGGCCAGTGGCACTACTTCTCCTTTGCCCAGAACCAGGAGCTGGGCGTAGCCGACGACTCGGACACCAGCTGGAAAGAGCGCACCGACTGGGACATTGCCATCAACAAATACAGCATCCGCACCAACAGCGGCGATTCGACCACGTCCGGTCAGGGCGGTGTCTACACCTGCGAGGCCGGGGTGACCTTCGCCTCGCTGACCGCGGTGCCCGCCGGAGCGACCTTCGAGGCCGACAAGACGGTGACCGAAACGGGCATGGGCGGTGAGACGACCACCACGAAATCGACCGCTACGGTCATCCAGTTCCAGCTCGACGCCAACGGAGACAAGGTGATGCCTCCGGTCTATCTGCCCTCGCCGGTCTACATCTTCCGCAGCGCCGACGGTTCGAAACATTACAAAGTAAGCTTCACCCAGTATCAGGGCATCGGCGCCGACGGCGCAACCGTATCGGGCAGGGTCAAATTCACCTATGCCGAACTCTAATATCTCCCCAACGTCAAACCGTTACACGCCTCCAACCGGAAGGCTTGCCCGACCCGGCAGGCCTTCCGGATCGGGCGTTTAACCCGCAGAGAAAATGAAACACAAGCAACTGATCGTGTGGTCGTGCGCGGCGGTGGCCCTGCTCGCCGTCCTGCTGTGGTGCTACGGCCGCTGGATGGCCCCCACGCGCATCGCCACGCTCAACTTCCCCGACTTCACGGTCGAGAAGCTGATCCGTTCGAACGACAATCCCCACATCCGGATCCGGGCGGTGGCGCTGGACCGGGCGGAACGGATCGCCTCCTACGACATGGTACTGGTACGCATCCACGGCAACTCGCTCGACAAGAGCCACTTCGACGCCATTCGCCGCGCCATCGCCAAAGGGGTGCCGGTCTATGCCACCGAGAGCGACAACGCCGAGATCAACACCCTCACGGGACGCGAACTGGCCTACATCGATGCACTGATGGAGAACGGCTCGGTGCGCAACTACCGCAGCCTGCTGAACTACATCCGCGCCCGCATCGACCGCAAGGCCTTCTTCAACGGCCCGTACGGGGAACCCGTCGAAGTCCCCTCGGACTACTACTTCCATCTGGGCGAGGACGAGTTCTTCGCCACCTACGACGACTACCAGCGCTTCTACGAGGCCTCGGGACGCTACCGCGAAGGGGCGCCGCGCGTGGCGCTGCTGTCGGGCAACATCAACATGCAGAACTCCAACGAGGAACACATGGCCGCGCTGATCGAATCGCTCGAAGCGAAGGGACTCAACGTCTATCCGATCAGCTCGTTCGGCATGAAAAAGCTGGGCATGATCGCGGCCGTGCATCCCGACGTAATCATTAACCGCCCCCACGGCCGGCTGGTGATGGGCGGCGGCGAGAGCGGCACGGAACTGCTCCGGCAGCTCAACGCCCCGCTGCTGGCGCCGGTGACCGTCAGCGACCTCTACGAAAGGTGGCTCATCGACCGTCAGGGCATGGCCTCGGGCGGCATGACCGCCATGAGCGTCGTGATGCCCGAGCTGGACGGTGCGATCGCCCCCTTCGCGGTGGCCGCCCAGTTCGACCGCAACGGCATGAAACTCTTCGACGCCATCCCCTGCCATACGGAACGCTTCTGCGACATGGTGGCCAACTTCGCCCGTCTGCGCACCCTGCCCAACGCGGAGAAGAAGGTCGCCATCTATTATTACAAGGGTACGGGCAAGGGGGCCGTTTCGGCTGCCGACCTCGAAGGCGTGCAGTCGCTCTACAACACGCTCTGCACGCTGCGCGATGCGGGGTATGACCTCACGGGGCTGCCGACCGACGCCGCCGCGCTGGAGGCCATGATCCAACGGCAGGGCGCCGTATTGGGACCCTATGCGCTGGGGGCCTATGACGAGTTCCTGAAACACGGCGATCCCGCCCTCGTGGATGTGGAAACTTTCTCCGAGTGGGCGCACGAGATCCTGCCCGAACAACTCATCGCCGACCTGGAACGTCAGTACGGTCCCGCTCCGGGCGACTACATGGGCGTCGAGCGCGACGGCCGCCGCTATATCGCCGTAGCACGCCTCCGGTTCGGCAACGTAACGATCCTGCCCCAGCCGCTACCGGCCGTGGGTGAGGAGACGGACAAGATCGTACACGGCGTGGCGGGCGCACCGGCCTACCCCTACGTGGCCTCCTACCTGTGGACGCGCAAGGCTTTCGGCGCCGACGCGCTGATCCACTTCGGCACGCACGGCAGTCTGGAGTTCATTCCCGGCAAACAGGTGGCCCTCTCGGACTACGACTGGAGCGACGTGCTGGTCGGCGACATGCCCCACTTCTACCTCTACACGATCAACAACATCGGCGAGGGCATCATCGCCAAGCGGCGTACCTATGCCACGCTGGTCACCCACCTCACCGCCCCCTTCATGCAGGGCGAACTCTACGACGACTTCCGGATCCTGCAGGAGCGCATCCACCGCTTTGAAGGCATGGAGGAGAGCAGCGTGAAACAGAACTACCGCGAGACGATCACCGAACTCTCCCGCCGTCAGAACATCCTTTCGGCACTCGGCATCGACTCGACCCGCACGCTGACCGATGCCGACATCGACCGGATCCACATGTACATCGAGGAGATCAACGGCGCCAAGGTCAATGACGGCCTCTACACGCTGGGGGTTCCCTACAGCGAGGAAAACCTGCGCAATACGGCACGCCTGATGAGCATCGACCCGATCCGCTACGCGCTGGCCGACCTCGACGCCGCCCGCGGCCTCATCCGTGAAGAGCAGCTCGACAACCTCGTCTTCATCAGCCACCGCTACGGCGACCGCACCGAGGAGGTGATCCGCCGCGCCCTGGCCGGCGAGGATCCCGACCGGCTGCTCCGCCAGCTCGTCCCGGCCGACGAGATAGGCCTGCTCGAACAGGCCGAAGCCGCCGAGCGGGCCCGGCAGGAGGCGACGGCCCGCATGATGCAGGCCATGGCGGAGGCACCCCGAAAGCAGCTGCCCCGCTTCCTCGACGAACACGGCAAGATCATTCCCGCACCGGCCGACGAGGCAGCTGCACCGCAGACGGCCGGCGAGATGACCGTCATGGAGCGCATGGAGCAGGCTGCACCGGCCGGAGTGGATGCCGGCAGCGAGGAGCGGCGCGAGGAGCGCATTGCCGCGGCCGTGCGCACGCTGCGCGATGCCCTGCGGGGTGTGAAGACCTCCTGCGACAACCTGCGCAACAGCACCCGCGCCGAAGCCGAAGGGCTGCTCAATGCCCTGAACGGAGGTTACGTGGCGCCCTCCTCGGCAGGCGACCCGATCGTCAATCCGCAGGCCGTGCCGACCGGACGCAACTTCTACGCGATCAACCCCGAAACCACCCCCTCGCCCGAAGCCTGGAAGGTGGGCAAACGGCTGGCCGAGGAACTGCTCGCCGCCGAAATGGAGACCAACGGCCGCTACCCCAAGAAGGTGAGCTTCACGCTCTGGTCGTCGGACTTCATCTCCAGCGAAGGGGCGACCATTGCCCAAATCTTCTACCTGCTGGGCGTGGAACCGATGCGCGACGGCTTCGGCCAGATCCGCTCGCTGCGGCTGATCCCCTCCGAACAGCTCGGCCGGCCGCGCGTGGACGTGGTGGTGCAGACCTCCGGCCAGCTGCGCGACATCGCCGCCTCGCGTCTGGAACTTATCAACCGAGCCATCGCCATGGCTGCCGAAGCACGTGACGACGCCCACGAAAACTTTGTCCGCAAGGGATTCGAGGATGCCGAACGGCTGCTGCTGGCCAAAGGCTTCTCGCCGGCCGACGCCCGCCGCTATGCCGGTGAGCGCATCTTCGGCGGTGTGAACGGCAACTACGGCACGGGCATCATGGGCATGGTCGAAAAGGGTGACAGCTGGGAGTCGGCCGACCAGATCGCCGAACGGTACATCGCCAACATGAGCGGCCTCTACTCGGCCAACGGCTCCGCCGCATGGGGCGAGACCCGCGAAGGGGTGTTCGAGGCGGCGCTGCTGAACACCTCCGTCGTGGTGCAGCCCCGTTCGAGCAACACCTGGGGGCCGCTGAGCCTCGACCACGTCTATGAATTCATGGGCGGGCTTTCGGCCGCCGTGCAGCATGTCACGGGCAACGACCCGACCGCCTACTTCAACGACTTCCGCAATACGGGACGCCCCAAGGTGCAGGGACTCAAGGAGGCGATCGGCGTGGAGAGCAACTCGACGATCTTCAACCCGAAGTACATCCGCGAAATGATGAAGGGCGAGGCCAGCTCGATGGAGACCTTCGCCGAAACATTCCGCAACACCTTCGGCTGGAACGCCATGAAACCCTCGGCCATCGACCAGCACATCTGGAACAAATACTACGACGTCTATATCGAGGATGCCTACGGTCTGGGACTGGAACAGACCTTAACCGAAAAGAATCCCTACGTCCTGCAGGAGATGACGGCCGTCATGCTCGAAGCGGGACGCAAGGGCATGTGGCAGGCATCCGACGCCCAGCTCCGGCAGGTGGCCGCACTCCACACCCGCCTGGTGGCCGAACATGCGGCCGGCTGCAGCGGCTTTGTCTGCGACAACGCCAAGCTGCGTGCCTTCATCGCCTCGAAGGTGGACCAACCGGCGGCCGAGGCCTACAACCGGAACATCGACGCGGCCAGACAGGTACAGATCGAGGAGCAGACCGACCGGAACGTCGTGCTGAAGAAGGAGGAGCAGACGCGTGACCGCCGGCACGAAGACCGGCGCGAAGCGAACGCCCCGACCCGCGACTACACCGTCCTCTGGGTCATCGGCATCCTCGTCGCCGCCATTGCCGCATGGCTGATCGTACGCCGCAAACAGAATCGATAATGGAACACTACATTCAGGTTATTTTCGTCCTCGCGCTGGCCAAATACTGCCTGAAGGCGGCCATGACGGGTCGCCTTTGGGTCATGGCTGCCTACGCCGCCGTCGCGGCCGTCGTGGCGCTGGTACTCTATCCGGCAGTCATCACCCGGCCGGTCACCATCGTCGCCGGCCTGCTGGCCGACCGGCGCCTGGTCACCGACGGCGCGGTGCTGACCACCCTGGAGGCGACACTCGGCATCTTCACCTCGATCTACCTGCTCGACAACTATTTCAAGCCTCGCGCCCAGCGCCGTCGGCGCATCTTCGTGCTGAAGGTCGTGCCGGGCGTGCTGTGGATGCTCGGCGTGGCCTATTTCGAGCTGCTCTTCTTCCGGGAGCGGGTCGGCGCCGACTTCCGCGCCACGGCAGCCCTCTATGCGGCGCTCATCTTCGCCGCCGTCCTGCTGACCGCATGGGTCATCCACACGCTCATCCGCCGCGAGAGCATGAAACTCGAACTCAAGATCCTGCTCAACATGGGCATCCTCTTCATCGGCCTGCTGGTCAATGCCACCGTGGCCGACTACAACACCTCCGACGCCCAGTCCACCGTGGCCTGGGGGGCGCTGGGCGCCCTGTGCGGGACGGCGGCACTCCTCTTCGCACTCGGCCTGTGGCTCGCCCGAACCGGCAAACAAACCCCATTCATCAACTTTATCAAACGCACATTCAATGGATCTGATCACTAATGTCCTCTACTGGCTCTCGAACGGCATGCTCGTTCCGGACATCATCTTCCTGCTGTTCTTCTTCGTCAAGTCGCTCATCATGATCGGCGGCTTCTACGGCGCCTACATCACCCGCACGAAGGTCAATGTCAAACTCAACCGCGACCTCGAAAAGAGCGATGTCGAACAATTCCTCCGCTCGCTGCCCGAAGCCGACGGCAAGAACCGCCTGATCTCCCAGCTCCACAAGATCCGGAACGCGCCGCGCGATCCGGCCATGCTCGAAAAGCTGCTGGGCGACTATGAGATCCTCGCCGACAAGGAGCTGGGGCAGTCGAAACTGCTCGTCAAGATCGGCCCGATGCTAGGTCTGATGGGAACGCTGATCCCGATGGGTCCGGCACTCGTCGGCCTGGCCACGGGCGACGTGGCCTCGATGGCCAGCAACATGCAGGTAGCCTTTGCCACGACGGTGGTGGGCCTCATCATCGGCGCCGTCGGCTTCATCACCCTCCAGATCAAGCAACGCTGGGTGGCCGACGACATGAACATCCTGGAATACGTTGTCGAATCACTGACCAACCGCCACTGACATGGCACGCAAAAGAAGACTGCTCAAAGACGGCGAGGACCACGACCCGATGGCGGTCCTCACCAACCTGTTCGACGTGGCGATGGTCTTTGCCGTGGCGCTGATGGTGGCGCTGGTGACCCGCTTCGACATGACCGAGATGTTCTCGCAGGAGGACTTCACGATGGTCAAGAATCCGGGAACCGACCGGATGGAGATCATCACCAAGAAAGGCGAAACCATCGAAAAATACACCCCCTCGGAAGAACAGGAGAACAACGGCTCGCGCGGCCGACGGGTCGGCACAGCCTACCAGCTCGACAGCGGCGAGATCATCTACGTTCCCGAATAGCCCGGGAAACACAGCATCCAGGAGGGAGACCGTCAGCTGCGGTCTCCCTCCTGTTCTTTGTCCTCCTCCGACCTTCCCATGACGCCGCCTACGGCCCAGGCAGCAGCGGGTCGCCTTCCCCGTCGGGAGGCCGGCAAAAAACAAGCGACGCATGCCATTCGAGGCATGCGTCGCTGCATGGTTTCCGGCACGCGGCCGGTGTATCCTGCGATTAGAAGAATACGCTGACACCTACGGCCCAGGTGTTCTTCACAGGGCTGTCGGAACCGGCCAGCCAGTAGGAAGCGTCCACGCGAACCGGACCGGCCTTCACACCGAGACCGAAGGTTGCGTAGCTGCCACCGATCGCCTTCTCGTCACCGTAGTGGTAACCGGCGCGGATGATACCGTATTTCAGGAAGTTGTACTCCAGACCGAAACCGGCTGCGAAAGCTGCATCGGTCGACGGCATGAAGGTGTAGCCGAGGTCAAGGGCAGCAAGCAGTTTGTGGTTTTCGGAGAACGGCATGTCGATCGAACCGCCCAAATTGGCGTAAGCGGGCATCGTACCGGGATTGGAGATCGTCGCCACGTCGAGCTTCGTACCGAAGTTGCTGACATTCAGACCAACGGCCCATTTGGAACCGAAGAACGACTCGATCTTGTTGTAGTAATAGAAACCGAGGTCGAATGCTACGGCATTGCCTGCCTTGAAGCCCTCGACGGGTTTGTTGTAGTTCGTGTTGATGTAGCGAGCGGTGAGCGACATGGAGAAGTTGTCCACGATGCGGCGCGTATAGGCAAGGCTGATGGCCATATCGCCGGCGCGTACGTTACCGAGTGCCGTGTTGTCACCACCGGCCAGCGCCATCTCGTCACCGGTATAGTAACGGAAACCTATCGAGAGGCCGTTGTTCTTGTCGATGTTGAAGTAACCGCCTACGGCATGGGTCGTCTGTCCCTTCGAGAACTCGGGCATAACCGGATTGTAGGAGTAACCGAAGCCCATTCTCTTCTCGCTGGAGAGGTTGACGGCAGCATTGCCGAAGATGCCGAACGCGTTGTCGCTGACAGCCGTGGTAGCCATACCCATACCGGCCGCACGGGGATTGGCGCTGTTCAGGAGCGACGGACCGACGCCCTGGAGCGGCTCTTCCTGAGCGAACGCGGTGGTAGCGACACTGCAGCACAAGGTTGCAAAGAGGGTCGCGAGTAAGCTCTTTTTGATCATAGTCAAAGATTTAAATTATAATATTAGTTTTACGTTGTCCTATACCCATTTAAAGTCATAGTTAGGCAAAAATAGTAATTTTTTTCAAACATGTTCTTTTGACGGGGCACATAATCACGGTCCCGCCAGGCGATTTCGCGCGTCGGGAAAGCATGGATCGGAACGGTCCGGGAACAACGACAACGGGCGGGCAACTGCCACTCCGGCACCATGGTCGATGCCGGCACGGGCGTCGCATGTGCCTGATTCAGAGAAAAAAAGAATGCCGTTACTTTATAGGTAACGGCATTTGTTACGGCAAATATAATCGTTTTTTTCTCCCCGTACAAAATCGCCTTACTTTTTTTCATAAAAGAGACAAGACAAAACCCCCTCCATCATGAACAAGGATCAGATGTTACTGGAAATGATCGCATCCGCCGTACAGGAAATGCGCGGCAACGGTCAGTGGGGTACCGCCCACGTCTATCACAGCGCAGGCAACGCCTTCCGCCGGTTCCGCCAGGGGAAGGACATCGCCTTCGCCGATTTCGACGCATCCGTCGTCAAGGCGTTCGAGAACGATCTCCGACGCCGCCAATGCAGCTGGAATACGGTTTCTACCTATATGAAGGTTTTGCGGGCCATCTACAACCGCGCCATCGACCAGGGGCTCGCCCCCTATGCGCCGCGGCTGTTCCGCCACGTTCAGACCGCCGTGCACACCGAGCGCAAGAAAGCCATGGAGACCGGCGAGATCGGCACACTCCTCCACGCCGACGGCCGGATGTCGGACGCCGCCCTGCAACAGGCGCGCGACCTTTTCCGCCTCATGTTTCTGTTGCGCGGCATGCCCTTCGTCGATATGGCCTACCTGCGCAAAGGCGACCTGACGGGCGACACCATCCGCTACCGCCGGCGCAAGACGGGAAGGCCGCTCACCGTACGGCTGACTCCGGAAGCCCGGCAGCTCATCGGGCGGCTGGCCAACCGCGACAGCCGCTCACCCTACCTGTTCCCGTTCCTGAGCAGTCCGGAAGGCTCCGAAGCGGCCTACCGCGAATACCAGGCCGCCCTGCGCCGCCTCAACCGCCACCTGGCCGTGCTGCGGCTCCGGCTGGGCTGCGACACGGCGCTCAGCACCTATACGGCCCGTCACACGTGGGCAACCATGGCCTACTACTGCGAAGTCCATCCGGGTATCATCTCCGAAGCGATGGGACACTCTTCCATTGCCGTCACGGAGACCTACCTCAAGCCCTTCCGCAACGAACGGATCGACGCCGCCAACCGCGAAGTGATCGCTTTCGTCCAACGGCAGGGCCTTCCCGACCGGCACGCTGCCCGACGAGCCTTCCGACGCTCCTCGTAGCCACCGGCCGCACCGTCCACAGGACGGATTTATAATATTATAAAGGTATCCCGCCGGACGGGATACCTGCCTTCGTCTGTCCGCCCCGCCTCGGGTGCCGGACTATCCTGCCATGTGCCTGTACGATCCGCACGGGTCAAAATACCCGTTTCAGCCCGCCAAAAAACATCTTCGGACGCCTTCACCTCCGCTTGTCGCGCTGCCGAAACCGATTTGCGCCGGCCACGGGGCGCCGTTACCTATAAAGTAACGGGACCAAGGTTTACAGATATTATACGGAACAAGATTCATTCAGGTTTGACAAGGTTTAGTAAGCAGTACTTTTTTTAAACTTTTTGTATCATGAACAAAAAATTTCTGAATTTAATCCTGTGCGGAGCGCTGATGTCCAGCTCCACGGGGATGTTCACGTCGTGCAAAAACTACGACGGAGACATTGCCGGTCTGGACGACCGCATTACAGCCGTTGAGAAATCGCTCAACGAACTGAAAGCACAGATCAGCGGAGGTGCAGTCATCACCAACGTTGAATCCACCGCCAACGGTGTGAAAGTTACGCTCAGCAACGGCAAGACGTTCGAGCTGACCAACGGTCAGGACGGTGCCAAGGGCGACAAGGGTGACACCGGCGCAGCAGGCCAGCCCGGTTCCGTAGTTGAGATCGGCAAGAACGGCAACTGGGTCATCGACGGTGTCGACACCGGCAAACCCTCGCGCGGCGAGAAAGGCGACAAGGGTGACCAGGGCGACAAAGGTGATCAGGGCGATCCCGGAACTCCTGGAACTCCTGGCTCCAATGGACAGGATGCCGACAAGGTTTACTATGAACCTGGTGTAGAAGGCGACGAAGATGGCTACTGGGTTAAAGTAACGGAACCCGCCGACGGCAGCGAACCGATCCGCGAGGTTACGAGCGAGAACTGGTACCGCTTCCCCGAAGGCACTGTAACGGCCATTTGGGATGCCGAGAACGGCTACCTCGTACTGAACAACGTGGACGGTTCCGAGGAGCCGGTACAGATCCAGCTTTTCGGCGCGCTCCAGTCGCTGGCATTCGTTCCCTCCATCATCGAGTCCGAACTCGGCATGGGCGCAATCGACTTCTATTCGATTTGGGACAACGCCGGTGTCGTACTCTCCAACAACGCAAAGGCAACCTACCGCCTCAATCCGAACAACGCCAAGGTATCGGACATCAAGTGGTCGTTCATCGACCGCAGTGTCACCACGCGTGTAGCCGGTGACGCAACCGACCTGCTGGATATCGAGGGCGAACCGGTCAGCGACAACCAGGGTGGTCTGACATTCGACGTTGTACTCAAGGACGGTGACAAGCTGGATGCACTGAACAAGGCCAACAAAGAGGCCATCGTTGCTCTGCGTGCCTACAACGGCGAGTCCGAGATCGTTTCCGACTATGCCGTTGTGAAGAAAACCGACCTGAAAGACTTTGCCATCATCGACAAGATCGCATGGGACGAGGATGGTGACGTCGAGAAATACAGCACGACCGTACCTGCCAATGATGCAGCCGTTTACGACGCTACGCTGCTCTACACCGGCGAACTCGACCTGCTGACGCTCGTAGAGACCTACGAGGAGACCGAGCTGCAGGATCTGCTGAGCACCATCGGTGTTGAACCGGAGTACGTATTCTCGAAACCGGCCACCTACCTGGGTTCGGACGAGACCAACCAGCAGGTATTCGTAACGCTCGACGGCAGCACCGTCAAGGTAAGCGACGAGTACGGCTCGGCAGCCATCAACCGTACGCCGATCTTCAAAGTCAGCTCGCAGGTTGCAGGCCGTGAAATCGCCTCCTGCTACATCAAGGTGAAGATCACGAAGAATGCACAGGAACCGCAGGGTGACTTCAATATTGTCTGGAACCTCGGCAACATCGAGTACACCACCATCAATGCGGCAACCGGCAACAACTACGTTTACGCATGGGAAGACTTCAACTCGAAGATTCTCAACGAGCTTGACATCGACATGAAGGAATTCGCCGAGCGTTACAACGAGCCGACCAACGACATCGTGGCTATGCCGGGTGTAAGCGTCATCAACGACCCGCTGTCCGAGGTGGAGACCACGACCGAGCCGCTGACGATCAACGTCACCAACCAGGTTCTGGTAAACAACGGCGCAGCCAAGAAGATTGTCATCACCTACACGGCTAAAGACAACATGCAGGACAAGAACGTCATCATCACGGTGAACTTCGCCGTTGTAGACAACTGCAAGCTGCCTACGCTGAGCGACAACTACCTGATCGCCGCCAATACGGTAGGTGTGAAAGGCAAACTGGTTGGTACGACCTATGAACTGCACAGCACGATGGCCGAACACTTCACCAACTACCTCGCCGACTACACCGTATCGGGCAACCACGACCAGGCCGGCATGTTCTTCGAACTCTACCCGGTAGGACAGGTTGGTGCAACCGTAACCAGCACGGGCGACTACAAGACGCAGGAGATCCAGCTCACCGAGACCTTCAAGGTAGGCGAAGCTAGCCGCGACTACAAAGTCCGTCTCGTCATCCCGCGCGCCAACGGCCAGGAGAGCTGCGTGGTAGCCTACACCGTACGCTTCTTCAACCCGTTCGCCATGTCGATCGACCCGATCACGCTGAAGACGACCAACCTCGGCGACAGCGCAGAGATCGCACCGCTGGTAGTGATCCGCGACATCGATGGCAATGTAGTATACGAGAACGAGGCCTTCACGGCATACGCTAAACAGGTTTACAACCTCGACGCAACGTCCGGCATCACCTTCAACTACGACATCGAGTTCGGTCCGGAGTTCGGCAGCTACCTGACGCTGAGCGACGACACGGTAACCTGGGACAACGGCGGTGCACTCCTCGTCAACAACCTGACGGCCGAGTCGATCGTAACGATCACCGTTCCCGGTATCGCTGACCTCAAAGGCACGGGTACGATCACCGTACTCTCCTCGGAGAACAGCAAGAACTAACAACCCCCTGTACCGGAGGCGGTACCCGTCTCCGGTACTCCGCTTGGGGGAGGGGGCCCCTACGGGGGTCCTCTTCTCCTCTCTTCTGCCGGACCGGCTTCTGTCACCGGCACAACGACAAATCTCATTGTCTCCCGTCCCGGAGACCGACAGCACCTCCGGGACAACTTGGGGGAGGCCCCTTCGGGGGTCTCCTCCTTTTTTTATGGTATCCGCTCCGGTCCCGTCGGCGCGGCCTCTCCACCGTCAACCGACCCGACCGCTCCAAACAGAAGGGCGTCCCGATCCGCAGATCGGGACGCCCTTTTCCTTGCGCTCCGTAGAGGAGACTATTTGATGCGCTCGTAGTACTCGCGGGTGCGGGTATCGACGCGGATCTTGTCGCCCGTGTTGATGAAGAGCGGCACTTTCACCGTAGCGCCCGTGTTGACGGTAGCAGCCTTCAGCGAGTTCGACGAAGCGGTATCGCCCTTGACGCCGGGTTCGGTGTAGGTTACCTCCATATCCACGATGGGGGGCAGTTCGGCCGAGAGAACGATCTCCTTGTCGGTGTGGAACATCACCTCGACGATCTGACCGTCGGTCATCAAGTCGGCGTTCTCGATCATGTTCTTGTCGATGGTGATCTCCTCGAAGGTCTCGGTGTGCATGAAGTGCGCACCCAGGTCATCCTCATAGGTAAACTGGTAGGGACGACGCTCTACGCGTACGGGTTCGATTTTCTCGCCGGCCGAGAAGGTGTTCTCGATGATGCGGCCGTTCTCGAGGTTTTTCAGTTTGGTGCGAACGAAAGCGGGGCCCTTGCCCGGTTTCACATGCAGGAACTCCACGACGCTGTAGGTCTTGCCGTTGAGCTCGATGCACATGCCGTTCTTGATGTCTGCGGTCGTAGCCATTTGTCGTTATGCTTTTTTGATTGGTTTATGATTGTCTGGTCGGTGCGGCTGTCTGCACAACAAACAGCCAACTTGCAAATTTACGATGTTTTTCGCAGATATGAAAATCGTTTGCTCCGCCACCCCCTCTCCAGCCCCCCTTTTCCGTTCCGCCACATTTTTTCACTCCATCTTTTGGTTTATTTTATAAACTATTTTATATTTGCAATACAACCACGCAAGTACCACTCTAAAACACACGTGACTATGGAAACGAAAACGAATGCACTCGACCCCCAAAGGAGTCTCGAACTGATTGCCGACATGGTGGCCAACAGCCGCCGCCGGCTGGAACGCCACATCGGCACCCCGCTGCTGGTGTGGGGCAGCATCATCACCGTAACGACGCTCGTCGTGTGGGGGCTGCTCTCCGCCACGGGCAACCCGCTCTGGAACCTGCTTTGGCTGGCCATTCCCGTGATCGGCTGGCCGCTCGACACCCTCACCCGCCGGCGCTACGATGCGGAGCCCACCGCCCGCACCTGGTTCGACGGCATCCTGTCGGGCCTCTGGCGGCTCTTCGGCGGCGTAGCCATCGGACTGGGCTGCATAGCTATTGCCCTGCCGCTGCTGGACATCACCACGCCGATCCTCCCGATCGTACCGCTGCTCATCCTGCTGCTGGGCTTCACAAACGCCGCAACTGGCCTGCTGCTGCGCAACCGCCCGGTGCTGGTCATCGGCATCCTCACCGCCATACCGGGCGCCGCAGGGGCTTTTGCGATTGCCGGATATGACGTACTTTTGCTCTTTGCCGGCATTGCCGTGCTGAATGTGATCGTACCGGGCTGGCTGCTCAACCGCCGCGCCCGCAAAGGAAAACAGGCATGAAATTCAAGGAACTGGACCCCCTGCTGCACTCCGAGTTGCGACTGGCCGTCATGTCGCTGCTGATGAGCGTCGAAGAGGCCGACTTCGGCTTCCTGCGCGAACAGACCGGCGCCACGGCCGGCAACCTGAGCGTACAGCTCGACAAGCTGCAGAAAGCCGGCTACATCCGGATCGAAAAGACCTTCCGGGGGAGGATGCCCCGCACGGTATGTACCGTCACCGAACAGGGCGTCTCGGCCTTCGAGGCCTATGCCGAAGCCCTGAAAAGCTACCTCTCGCCCCGTGACTGACACGCGGAGCAACATCCAAAAACGAAGCGGCCGGAATGTCCTCAAGGAAGATTCCGGCCGCTTGGTATGGTTTGGTCACGTCATGACCGTTCTTCGCCCCAGCGAAATCCCTCAACCGGTAGCCCCAGTACGCGCAGGATACGCTGTGAAACGGTTGCGCACAACGCCTCGATCTCCTGTGGACGGGAATAGAACGACGGGGCGGCGGGCAGCACGACGGCGCCGCACTCCGACAGGAGGGTCAGGTTGCGCAGATGGATCGTGCTGAGCGGCGTCTCGCGCACGACCAGCACCAGCCTCCGGCGCTCCTTGAGCATTACGTCGGCCGCACGTCCGATCAGATCGGACGACACGCCGGCCGCCATACGCCCCACGCTTCCCATCGAACAGGGCACGACAATCATGGCATCATAGTCGGCCGACCCCGAAGCGGGCGGAGCGAACAGATCGTCGTTGTCGAAGAAACGGATGCGCGGATCGCGGGCGGGCAACTGCTCTCCCTCGAACGCCAGCACCTCGCGGCCGTGACGGCTCACCATGACGCCGATCTCCTCCAGCTCCCCGATCCGGGTCAGCAGGTCGATCGTCTGACGCGCATAGATTGCGCCGCTTGCGCCGGTAACGGCCACCAGAATCTTTTTCATCGTCTCAATTTTTCAGCAACCGACACCACCACCGGCTCGCCGATCAGCGCATGCGTCTCCCGCAGCGGCTCCACCGCCGGACAGGACAACGTGCGGAACAGATACCCCCGGTCGCGAATGTATTCGATGGCGCGCGGCAGTGCGTAACGGGTCCGCGGATAGGCCTTCCGCGAATCATGAAAGACCACGATCGATCCGCCGCGCACATATTGCGTGACGTTGCGCAGCACCCGTTCGGGCGACACCGCCGGATTATAGTCTCCGCTCAGCACACTGCCCATCACCAGATGACAGTTCGCAGCCAGCAGGTCGGCCTGCCGCCGCGTGATGCGTCCGTAGGGGGGCCGGTAGAGGGACGAACCGATCAGCTGGGCCCCCAGTTCGACGTCGTTCACATACTCCTCGTCCTCCGTACCCCACCCCTTGATGTGGCTGTAGGAGTGGTTTCCCACCTGGTGTCCCCCCTCCAGAATGGCCCGGAAGAGGTCGGGGTGCCGGTCCACATTGCGCCCCAGGCAGAAGAAGGTGGCCTTCACCCCGTAGGCGGCCAGCGTCTCCAGCACCCACGGCGTCACCTCGGGCGTCGGACCGTCGTCGAAGGTCAGATAGACGGCGTCCCGATCGGGCATGTCCCAGGTCATGGGAGGCAGCAGCCGTTGCAGGGTCTTGTAAACAATGGGGCCGAACATGGGTGGTTTGGGGATTGAACGGGTTCTTCGGACAGGGCGGCACGGGAAGCGGAATCTCCGGCTGCCCCTGTGTAGCAAAGGCGACCGCAACGGCCGCCCGACTATTTGGACAACGGAGGAGCGGGTAGTTCCCGTTCCTCCGTCCGTAAGGGTTTACAGATTGAATTCGCGGCGCAGGCGATCCACTTCGTCGAGTTTCTCCCAGCTGAAGAATTCCACCTCGCGGGTGGTCGGACAGCCGTTCTCGTACACCGTCACTTCTTTTTTATAAGGACGGTTGCCGAAGTGGCCGTACGAAGCGGTCGCCTCGAAAATCGGGTTCTTCAGGCCGAAACGCTCTACGATCGCCGCCGGCGACAGATCGAACAGCCCCTCGATGCGGCGGGCAATCTCGCTGTCCGACTCACGGACATGCGCCGTACCGTAGGTATCCACGAAGATGCTCAGCGGATAGGCAATGCCGATGGCATAGGAGAGCTGCACCAGCACCTGGTCGGCAATGCCGGCCGCCACCATGTTCTTGGCAATATGCCGGGCGGCATAGGCGGCCGAACGGTCCACCTTGGAGGAATCCTTGCCGGAGAAGGCGCCGCCGCCGTGCGCACCGCGACCGCCGTAGGTGTCAACGATCACCTTGCGGCCCGTGACACCCGTATCGCCGTGAGGGCCTCCGATCACGAACTTGCCCGTCGGATTGACGTAGAGCAGGTAGTCGTCGCCGATCAGATCGGCCAGTTTGTCGTTGGCCCGCTGCAGGCGCGCCTTCACGCGGGGAATCAGGATGCTGCGCACATCGTCCTCGATCCGCTTGCACATCTGCCGCTCGGCCTCCTTTTCGGAGACGTTGCCGCCGGCGCGCACGAATTCGTCGTGCTGGGTCGATACGACGATCGTGTGGACCCGTACCGGGCAACCCGACTCGTCATACTCGATGGTCACCTGGCTCTTGGCATCGGGACGCAGGTAGGGCATCTCGTTGTGCTCGCGCCGGATGACGGCCAGCTCCTTCATGATGACCTGCGCCAGAATCAGCGTGGCGGGCATGAATTCGCGCGTCTCGTCGCAGGCGTAGCCGAACATGATGCCCTGGTCACCGGCTCCCTGAGCGGACTCTTCCTCCTGCACGACGCCCTGGTTGATGTCGGGACTCTGCTCGTGAATGGCCGACAGCACACCGCAGGAGTTGCCGTCGAACATGTATTCGCTCTTGGTGTAGCCGATGCGGTTGATGACCCGCCGCGCCACCTCCTGCACATCGACGTACGCATCCGAGCGCACCTCACCGGCCACGACGACCAGCCCCGTCGTGCAGAGGGTTTCGCAGGCTACCTTGGCTTCGCGGTCCCGACGCAGGAACTCGTCGAGGATCGCATCCGAAATCTGATCCGAAATTTTGTCGGGGTGTCCCTCGGACACGGCCTCCGACGTAAACAGAAATGCCATTTTAAAAATTCTTTACGGCCCCTACCCTTCGCACGGAAGAGACGGCGCCCATGATACGATAAAGATTTTAAAATGGAAATTTTTGGGCTCTTGTAGAAAACCGGTCGTCGGTTCCTAAAGAAAATCGAAACGCTTCTTTAGCGATTTTTTTACGTGGTTTGCAAGCGGCCAAATCTTTCCACTGCCCGACAACGCTTTTCGGGCGGCACAAAGATAGGTAAAAATCGGTGAAAATGATCCGGTTTACCCATTTTTCACCTGCACCGGTCCTACAGCCGATCAGAACGGATAACCGATGCCGAAATTGAAGGCGGTGTCGCTCCAGCGGAAGGTGCGGATCCACCGGTCGCCGGCCGGGCGGCTCGGATCGTAGAGCCGCATACCCCAGTCGAGGCGGATCACCACCAGGTCGAGGTCGTAGCGCAGACCGAAACCGGTATTGAAGCCGAGCTGCTTGTAGAAGCGATCGAAACGGAACACCTCGTCCTCGGCCGCACCGGGTATGCCGGCCATCCAGACGTTGCCGGCGTCGAAGAAGACCGCCCCCCGCAGCGCATTCCAGATCGGAAAGCGGAACTCCAGATTGGCCTCCAGGCGCATGTTGCCGAGCTGGTCCTTGAATCCCGTCTCGCGCCCCATGGTCGAGGTGCCCGGGCCGAGCGTACGCACCGGCCAGCCGCGCATGCTGTTGCTGCCGCCCACGTAGAACATGCGGTCCATCGGCAGCGTGGAGGAGTTGCCGTAGGGCAGACCGATGCCGCCGTAGAACCGGTAGGCGATGGCCGTACGCACGCCGAGCGGGATCGTGCTGCTGAAACTGGCGTCCACGCGGAAATACTGCGAATACCGGATATTGAACACCTTGTAGAAGGTCTCCGTGCGCGGCGGCTGCGTACCGTTGGCCGAAGTGACCGTCTCCGTCACGGGCGACGACAGCCAGTGGGCCAGGCCGTCGGTCAGGTTGCCGGCCGTCTCGGCGTTCACGCGCACCGTGATCGCATGGCCGCGCCGCGTCTCGGGCAGGTTGTAGACATACGAACCCGAAATGGCGGCGATGTACTGCGACTTGTAGCTCTCGCGCAGGTAACTGTTCTGGATCGAGTTCAGAAACGCCTCGTCGATGTAGCTCACGTCAACAAGGTTGAAATCGATCGGACGAACCGTATAGGTCGAGTGGCGGCCGTTGCCCCACGTGTAGCCGAAACTGGCACCCGTAATATTTCGGTCGTATTTCGACTTGCGCTGCAGGTTGGTCGAGAGTTCCACGCGGGTCGTCGGCCGGAACATGCGCCCCCGCCGGTCGAACTGCGAAAAGCCGAGGAAGCGCGGAAAGGTCACCGAAGCCGACAGTCCCACCTCGTAGGCGTGCTTGAGCAGCACGTCATCCGTGTTGTATTCGTATCCGCCCGTCAGACTGATGTTCAGCAGCTCCGCACCGCGGAAGACGTTGCGGTTCAGGTAGCTGATCGTCGGACGCAAGGCATAGAATGCGGAGGACATCGTACCCTCGAAGTCGATCGTGTAGCCCTGCAGCATGGCGGGCGTGCAGTAGATGTTGCAGTCGAGCTGCCGCTGCGGCACCGTGCGGAGCGTATCCGACAACTGCAGCGAGAGACCGGCCACGGAATCGGCCACGGCCGAGGGCGGCACCGGCGAATAGACCAGGCTCGTGCTGTTGAAATACTCCATGCGCTGCAGGTTGGCCGCCGTACGCTGGACGTTGTCGGTGCGGTACAGGGCGCCCCGGTAGAGCGGGATGGCCCGCCGGAAGGTCTGCGGGCGCACCTTCAGCCGGCCGCGGTTGACAATCTTCAGTCCCCGGAACTCCAGGGTATCCATCTCCCGCAGATAATCCGGATCGGTCGCCGCAAGGGTCGCATTGTAATCGGGGAAAACACAGATGTTGCCGATGCGGTACACGGCATTGTCGGCATAGAGCGGTTCGCCCTCCTCGTCGTATCCCTCCAGCTGGCGGTGAACCACCATCGTCAGATCGACCTGGTGGTGACCGATCAGCGTATCGGCCACGTAGGTGAGGTTATTGACCGAGAAGGCGTAGTAGCCCCGGTTCTTGAGGTCGGCGACGATCCGCTTCCGTTCGTTGTCCAGCACATCCAGGTCGAAAATCATGCCCGGCCGGATGAGGCTTTGGGCAGTGTCGCTCAGGATCGGCTCCTCCAGGGAGCGGTCCTGGAAGTCGTAGCGGAACGTGCGGACACGGAAAGGCTCGCCCTGCCGGACGACGTAGGTCACCGTGGCCTTGCGCTTGCGGTAGCGGATGTCAAAGTCGCTCGCGGCATCGTAGAAACCGCGCCGGTGCATGTACAGCAGAATGTTCTGATCCGACAGCCGGGCCTGCGCCGTATCGAGCAGTACGGGCTCACTGCCGAGCCGGCGGAGCAGATTGTTCCAGCCGTTGTGTTTCAGGGGATTGGCCTGACTGTACAGCCAGGTAGGGAAGTTGGTTCCCAACAGCTTCTTGGAAGGACTCTGACGGACATAGCGGTCCAGATCGCCGGCCGAGATGCGCTCCTCGCGCGGCGCGCTCTTGTCCGTCTCGATCTTGTTGGCGTTCAGCATGTAGCTGTCCGGCGGCAGGTTTCGTGTCACCGAACACGACCACACCGCCAGCAGGCAGCCCAGCGTCGACAGGTATTTCCGCCCTCCCTTCATGCCGTTCCGCTACTGGTTGAAGAAGCCCAGGGCCACCAGTTCCTCGAAATACTTGCGCGAGAAGGCACGGTTGTCGTCCCGCACGTAACGCCGCTCGGTGAAGATGCGGGCCAGGTTGGGCAGCCCGTTCTCCTCCAGCAGCCGGCGGGTCTCCTCGGAGGTCTCCCGTTCGTGCCACAGCGCCTCCAGCCGTTCGGGCGCATAGTCCCGATAGGTCTCGTAATGAACCACCGCCTCTACCGGCAACCGGTCGGTCAGCGGCGGCAGCTCTTCGGGGTAGCCCACCGATACGGTCATCACCGGGATCACCCCTTTGGGCAGCCGGAGCAAGGCGGCGATTTCCCCCGCATTGTAGAGGGTCGTACCCAGATAGCAGATGCCCAGTCCGTGCGCCTCGGCCTCCAGCGAAGCGTTCTGCGAAGCGAGCAGCGCGTCGGTCACCCCGTTCATGAACCAGCAGAAGTTGTCGTAGGCCGGTTCGGCGCCCCGCAGTTCACACCAGCGGCTGAAACGGTTCACGTCCGCACAGAAGGTCAGCAGCAGGGGCGCCGTCGTGGCGGCCGGCTGGTTGAAATGGAGCGGCGCGAGTTGGCGGCGCATGGCCGGATCGGTCGTGACAATGATGCTGTACAGCTGCATGTTGCCCACCGTCGAGGCCCGCACGGCAGCGGCCAGAATCTCGTCCAGCACCTCCTGCGGCACGGCATCGGGGCGATAGTGGCGCACGGAACGGTGCGCGGCGATCTCTGCGATCATGATATTCGGATATTTACAGGGTTCGATATTCCAATTATGCAAAGGTAATCATTCTTCAGGTCCCCTCGCCGCCGCACAGCCGGATTTTCTCGCCGCGCACCACCGGCCGCCGGCCGCTCTTTTTTTGACCGGAGGGGTGTCCGATTTCGGAAATTCCTCGCTACATTTGCGTATCATGAGACTGAAATTCGGCAAATACGAAGGCGCCGGCAACGACTTCGTCATCATCGACAACCGCGGCCTGCACCTCGACCCCGCCCCGCAATGGGTGGCCGCCGTGTGCGACCGCCGCTTCGGCATCGGCGCGGACGGACTGATGCTGCTGGAGGAAGACCCGCACCACCTGTTCCGCATGCGCTACTTCAATTCCGACGGCCCCGAGGCAACCATGTGCGGCAACGGAGGCCGCTGCATCACCCTCTTCGCCGCCCACGCCGGAGTGGCCGCCAACGACCGCATCGTCTTCTCGGCCATGGACGGCCTGCATGCCGCCACGCTGCTGGCCCGGACCGACGACGGCGCCACCGTTTCGCTCGGCATGCGCGACGCCGCCTGTCCCGAACCGCTGCTCGACGGCTGGTTTGTCGACACGGGCTCGCCCCACTTCGTCCGCTACGAGCGGAACATCGACGCCATGGATGTCTTCGCCGAAGGACGCCGCCTGCGCACGCTGCCCGAATTTGTCAGCCGCGGCGGATCGAATTTCAATTTCGTGGAACCGGAGGGCGACCTGCTCCGGGTGCGCACCTACGAACGGGGCGTGGAGGACGAGACGCTGGCCTGCGGCACGGGAGCCGTGGCCGTAGCCGTCACGACCGCCGCCGTCCGGAGGCCGGACTGCAACCACTTCCGCATCGGCGCGCGGGGCGGCCTGCTGGAGGTCTCCTTCCGCCGCGAAGGCAACCTGTTCCGCGACATCCGCCTGACAGGGCCCGCACGCCGGGTCTTCAGCGGCGAACTGAACACCGAAAATTTCTGACCGGCAGCCGACGCTCCTGACCCCAAAAACGCTATCATTGCACCGACAAGCCAAACCGACAACATTCTCCCGACCGCTTATCGACCACGACAGGCCATTGCCCCGTCCCGCAGGGGTCCGGGCACAGAGCCATTCCATTATCCAATCACCACATTTTCGGGCTATTCAGCGCCATGAGAACCAACAAGGGAGTCCGCGAACCGGCCCGGTTCGACACGGACGATCTGCGCAGGGGCACCAGACTGGCTCCGGCCAGAAAGAGCGGCAAGGATCGCCGCCGCATTTTTGCGAACGATGACGACGAGGAGGACGATCCCGTGCCGGTCACCCGTCGCGAATCGGCCTTCGACTATTACGACGACGGCGAGGAAGAGGAACGGTAACGCCCCCTCTCCGACTGCCGGACGAACCTATATTTCAGACACAAAGCGTTATGGCTAAAGAAGAAAAATTCATCATGGCAGGCGACTGTGCCATCCGGGTAAGCGACACCCGGCGGGGTGACCGCACGGTCGTGCTGCTGCACGGCTACCTCGAATCGCTCGACGTATGGGACGAATTCACCGCCCTGCTGGCCCCCTCACTCCGCGTCGTGGCCCTCGACCTGCCCGGACACGGCGTCTCCGAGATCAAGGGCGAGATCCACACGATGGAGTTCCTGGCCGACACGGTGCACGCCGCACTCGACACGCTGGGCATCGAGCGCGCCATCCTGGTGGGTCACTCGATGGGCGGCTACGTGGCCCTCGAGTTCCTCCGCAAATATGCCGACCGGATGGCCGGCCTGGTGCTGCTCCACTCCACCCCCAACGCCGACAGCGAGAAGAAACGCGAAGACCGGCTGCGGGAGATCGCGCTGATCCAGGGCGGCAAGAAGGAGCTGATCGCCAAGAGTTTTCCCCATGTGGGCTTTGCCCCCCAGAACCGTTTCCGACTCACCCGCTACATCCAGGAGCTGAGCGAGCAGATCGCCATGACCGAGGACGAAGGTATCATGGCCATCCTGCGGGGGTTGCGCGAGCGGCGCGACCTGAACGAGACGATGCGCACCAGTTCCGTACCGCAGCTCATCATCCTGGGCCGCCACGACGAATACATCACCCCGGAGGTGGCCGAAGCCCTCGTTGCCGCCCAGCCGCAGGCACAGGTCGTCTGGCTCGAGAACTCCGGCCACATGGGT
This sequence comes from Candidatus Tidjanibacter faecipullorum, assembly GCA_019116245.1. Classification (GTDB taxonomy): domain Bacteria; phylum Bacteroidota; class Bacteroidia; order Bacteroidales; family Rikenellaceae; genus Tidjanibacter; species Tidjanibacter faecipullorum. The sequence goes on along the minus strand of DXCC01000017.1, from coordinate 145,817 downwards.
TTCATCGAGGAACCCCAGCTGACGGCCGATGCCATCCTGGCGTTTGCCGACCGCTGCTTTCCGCCACAGCCAGAGGCCCCGTCCGACAAAGCGTAAACAGCTGAACCGCACGCAATAAGTTTCGGCATCCGCACGTTGTTTCGATAAACGTCGGATGCCGAGATCATTCCCGGCTGCCGCAAAACGATCCGGCAAAATGAGAAAGGGTCCGCGTAACTATTCATTTTTTACCTATATTTGCAGTTAGCGCAATTACTTAGAACAAACTTTATATCCATGAAAAAATTCTTCACCATCGCCACATGGGCCGTATCGATTGCGGCCGTGTGCCTTGCAGCAACCTCCTGCAAGAAAACCCCGACTCCGGCCGAGCCGGCCAATCTGGAGACGGCCATCTCCTTCAACAGCAGCACGGAGACGACCCTGACGGTCAACATCAACGTGCAGGACGGCGCAACGGGTTATACCTACGCCATCGGCCAGGCCAGCGATGCCGAAAGCTTTGCCGACGGCACGATGTCCGGCATCATGACCCAGCAGGATCCCTCCATCGCGGAAGTTACGTTCGAGGGTCTGACCGCCGACACGCAGTACACCGTCTTCGCCCAGGCCTTCAATGCTGCCGGTGAGAAGGGCGGCGTGGCCCGACTGGCTGCCAAAACCGCCGCTCCGGAGCAGGCTCCCGACCTCAACATCACGGCCGTGATGGAAGACGGCGACATCACGGAGGACTCGTTCATGATCCGTCTGACCTACACCGAGGATGTACAGACCATCGAGTATGCCGTAGCCACCGCAGCCGATCAGGAGGCCTTTGAAAACGGTACCCTTGAGGGCATCAAGACCACGGCTCCCGAAAAGACGCTCATCATCTCCAACCTGAAGCGCGGCACCGAGTACACCGTATTCATCCGTGCCAAAGCCGGTGAACTGACGGGCGCAACGCAGGTTGTTACCGGCACCACGATGCAGATCGACCTCTCCCTCGAACTGGTTGAGGACGCACTGACCACCACGAGCGCCACCATCCACGCCATTCCGGGCGGCGATGCATCGAAGTTCAAATACACGACTGCCGTAGCCGGCATCGACGACCTGTTCGTGAACGGTCAGTGGCCCGAGATCTCATGGATCAACTCCCCCGATCCTATCAATATCAAGGTTACGGGCTTGACGGCCGGATCGGACAACATGTTCTACGCCCAGGCCTATGCCGCCAACGGTGCACGCGGTACGCTGCAGAAACTCGCCTTCAAGACCAAAACGGAATAACGGGGCGTACCCACTTACCCAAAACGAGGCCGGAATGGGATTCCGGCCTCGTTTTTTATCTTCGTGCCCCACGGGAAAGCGAAGAAATCGCTGCCGTTTTTGATAGTTTCTGAAATTATCGTTAATTTTGCGAGCTGTTTAACCATTTGCGCCTGAAGCGTTGCTCCCGTCTGCCCCGGAACGGACCGAACAACCGACGCGACAGGCTTAACCGTTTTAAAGTTTATCGAAATGCCGAAGATGAAAACCAACTCCGCTGCCAAGAAGCGTTTCGACTTCACCGGCTCCGGAAAGATCAAGAGGAAACACGCTTACAAAAGCCACATCCTCACCAAGAAAACCACCAAACAGAAACGCAATCTGACCTACTCGGCCATCGTTGCGTCGGCCGACGAGGCCAAAATCAAGAGCCTGCTCGTCAAATAGTTTCGACTGTTTCATGCAGCAGGAGGCCGCCGCGGCCCGCTGAAAGTGTTGGCAACAACCCCGCAGGCGACCGAAACATTGTAAAATCAAGAACCCGTCAGCCCCGAAGCGTACGAGAGAAACGTACCGCTGACTGTTCGTAAAACTTTCAAATTATGCCAAGGTCTGTAAATGCAGTAGCATCGAGAGCCAGAAGAAAAAAAGTTTTAAAGCTTGCCAAAGGTAACTTTGGTTCAAGGGGAAATGTTTGGACAGTAGCCAAAAATACTGTCGAAAAAGGTCTGACCTTCGCTTACGTAGGTCGCAAGGACAAGAAACGGAAATTCCGCAGCCTGTGGATCCAGCGTATCAACGCGGCCGCCCGCATGCAGGGAATGACCTATTCGGAACTCATGGGCAAGCTCAAGGCGAAAGACATCCGCCTCGACCGCAAGGTGCTGGCCGATCTCGCCATGAACCACCCGCAGGCATTCGAGCAAGTAGTTAAGACGGTAAAATAGTGGCTTTCCGCCACGCAGAGAGACCCTTCGCCTTCCGGGACGAAGGGTTTTTCGTTTTTCTCCGGCGGGCCATTACCCGACGTGCCACGATCACCCGACGCAGCCATTGGCCAAACCTATCGCGCTATCGGAAAATCCGCTGCGAACGGCACGGTTTATGCCGTATATTTGTAACAAACCATTAACGACACACGATCATGGAAGAACAGATTCTGAAAGCGCTCGCCGAGCCGAAAAAGGCCGCCGAAGTGGCCGAGGCCACCGGCATCGACAAGAAAGAGGTCGACAAGATCATCAAGAAGCTAGTCAAGGAGGGCAAGGTGGAATCCCCGAAACGGTGCTATTACGCCGTAAAACGGTAGGAAGCAACACCTGCATGCCACCACAGAGGGGGCCGGACTGCCAGCAACTGACACGTCCGGCCCCCTTTTGCGTCACGTCTGACAGGAAGCCAAGAGGCTGATTTACGCCTGTTTGCGAAACAGACGACCGCCAGCGACTGACACGACATGGTTGTCATCCGCTTCGGCATCCAATTTGCAACGTATTCGAGAGGGAAGTAGTATCCGCCCGCAGGAGAAAAAAGAAGAATATTTTGCTTTTTCAAAAGAAGTTTGTATCTTGCGTGAAGGAACCTTCCCGAAAAGGGGAAAAACAAAGTCCAATTTCTTAAACTGAATCGCCTATCGAGAAACTCTACTCCAACAACCAAAGGAGAAGAAGACAATGAACAAGACGAGATCCGCACTCAGCGACCAGCAGTTGCTCAGTGCCTATCTTTCCGGCGATCAGCATGCAATTTCCATACTCATCGAGCGTCATTCGAAACGTGTGCTTGACTACATCCGCATGATGGTCAAGAACGACGAACTCGCCGACGACATCTATCAGGAAACCTTCATCAAGGTGGTTCGCTTCATTGACGACGGTCGATACACCGACAACGGCAAATTTCTGTCGTGGGTGCTCCGCATCGCCCACAACCAGGTGATCGACTACTTCCGCCAGACCAAGCAGCAGAACAACCTGACTGAAGCCGACGCCGGATACGATATTCTGAACACGAAGAAACTGGCCGATGCCTCCATCGAGGATCGCATGGTCAGCGAACAGACCGAGGCCGACCTGCGCAAGCTGGTGGACAATCTGCCGGCCGAGCAGAAGGAGGTCGTCCTCATGCGCTACTTTGGCGAGATGAGCTTCAAGGAGATCGCCGAGCAGACCAACGTCAGCATCAACACGGCCCTGGGCCGGATGCGCTATGCGCTCATCAACCTGCGCAAGATGATCAAGCAAAATCAGCTGGCTCTGGTCTGAGACGCACAATATAATCCACGGGCCTCCGTTTTCTATACAGAAACCACCACAAAGAGGCCTATGGAAGATATTGACTACGCATGCGGCATTGACTGTCCGGAGGATCTGGACGACGAAGCGATGCTGATGACCTACGTGATCGGCGACGATTGCGAACTATGCTACCTGGATACGTTTCTGCGCGAAACCTTCGCTCCGAAACGATAAATCCGGCACATGACACGGAACAAGTTTGGAAAAAAGAGAAAAAGGCCTTGAAGGCCGAATAAGGTTAGGGTTAGGTTAATTAATTGGGAAGCGTACGGGACCGTGAGGCCCGTACGTTTTTTTGCCCCTACCCCAAGGGGGAGCCGGACGGTGTCCGGCCGCCCCCATCTAACACCCAACAAAAGAGGGGAGTTTGTCCTTGCGGACAGGCTCCCCTACTTTTTGCGTATTCCGCCGATCGGCCGGAGTTATTCGGCAACCACCTCGCCCAACAGCGTGGCCGACGTGCAGTCCGTGATCCGCACCGTCACATAATCGCCGGCCGCAATCCCCTCCCGGGCATCGAAGACGACCATCTTGTTCTGCGACGTGCGCCCGCAGAGCTGCTCGCCGCTGCGACGTGACGGTCCCTCGACGAGCACCTCGAACCGCTTGCCCACATCGCGCCGGTTGCTCGCCAGCGAGAGATCGTTCTGCAGGGCGATGATCTCGTTCAACCGGCGCACCTTCTCCTCCTCCGGCACATCGTCCGTCATGTGCCGGTCGGCCTGCGTACCGGGCCGCATGGAGTATTTGAACATGTAGGCCGAATCGTACCCCACCTCACGCATCAGCGACAGGGTCTGGGCATGATCCTCCTCCGTTTCGCCGCAGAATCCGGCGATCAGATCGGTCGTAATGGCACAGTCGGGCAGAGCATGCCGGATGGCGGCCACCCGTCCCAGGTACCACTCGCGCGTATATTTGCGGTTCATCGCCTTCAGCAGCCGGTCGCTGCCCGACTGGGCGGGCAGGTGGATCGCCCGGCAGATGTTCGGCCGGGCTGCCATCACCTCGAGCAGCCGGTCGCTCAGATCCTTCGGATGGGAGGTGGCGAAACGTACCCGCAGCAGCGGCGACACGGCAGCCACCCGTTCCATGAGATCGGGGAAGGTGACCGTCTGGCCGTCATGCTCCCAACGATAGGAGTTGACGTTCTGACCGAGCAGGGTCACCTCCCGGTAGCCGGCCTCGAAGAGTTCGGTCACCTCGCGCAGAATGGTCTGCGGGTCACGGCTCCGCTCGCGGCCCCGCGTATAGGGCACCACGCAGTAGGAACAAAAATTGTTGCAGCCGCGCATGATGGCCACAAAGGCACTCACCCCGTTCTTGTCCAGTCGCACGGGCCGGATCTCGCCATAGGTCTCCTCCTCGGAAAGCTGGACGTTCACGCCGTGCGCACCCGAAGCGGCCAGCGCCACGAGGCGGGGCATGTCGCGATAGGAGTCAGGGCCGGCCACGATGTCGACAATCGACTCGCGCTCGAGCAGTTCCTCGCGCAACCGTTCGGCCATGCAGCCGACAATGCCGACAATCAACCCCTTGCGCGCCTTCTTGTAGCGGTGAAATTCGCGCAAACGGCCCCAGATGCGCTGTTCGGCGTTGTCGCGGATCGAACAGGTATTGACCAGAATCACATCGGCCTGGGCGATGTCTTCCGTATAGCGGTAGCCCTCCCGCTGCATGATCGCAATCAGAATCTCGCTGTCGCCCACGTTCATCTGGCAGCCGTAGGTCTCCACATACAGTTTCTTGCCCGCACCGGTCAGCGGCCGCAGATCGGCGACGCTCAACCGGTGGTTTTCCGTCTCTTTTTTGGTATCGGTCATCTCTTTCTCTTTCGCTCGTTGTGCCGCCCGCAGGCGGTTCCGGAGCAGGCCCGGAGCCCCTCCGGATGGTATCATTCAAAAAAACCGGCAACCGATTCCCGAAGGCAATCCGGCTGCCGGTCCGTAACGGGTCGTCTGGCAACGCTTCCGACGCGCCTCCCGACTACTTCGGGAAGGTCTTGAAACCGTCGCCGTAGGTATCCTGTGCATTGACCACCACCACGAACGCATCGGGGTCGATGATCTTGATGTTGTCCTGTACGGCCGTGATCTGGCGTTTGTCCACCACGACGAAGATCATCTCCTTGTCGTTGCCGGTGTACATGCCCTTGGACTTGATGTACGTACCGCCGCGCTCCAGATCGTGGATAATATAATGTTTGAGTTCCTCCTTCTTCTCGGAGATGATGAAGAGCAGTTTGTCCTCTTCCGTGCCGCCGAGCACGAAGTCGATCGCTTTCGACTGGGCAAAGATGGCTACCAGCGCGTAGAGCGGCATGGTCCATTCGCGCAGGATGATCATCGAAACGATCACCACGGTCGACTCGACGATCAGCACGGCCGTTCCGAACTTCATGTGCAGGAACTTGGAGACGATCATCGAGATGATGTCCGTACCGCCGGAGGTGGCGCCGAACTTCACGATCAGACCCACACCCACGCCGATCACGATACCGCCGAAGATGGAGGGAATCAGCAGGTTGTTCGAGAAATTGAGGTACTGGGCAATGAAGCCTACGCCCTCGGATACGGCGATGCTGTCGCCTACCAGGGCCGTCATGCCGTTCATGATGACCGGCGTGATCAGGGCGGCGAAGACCGTCTTGGCACCGAACTTGGCGCCGAAGATCAGGAAGCCGGTGATCATCAGCGGAATATCCATCATCAGACCGAAGGTACCGGTTGCGATGGAGGGCACCAGCTTATGGAAAGCACAACCCAGACCGTACACACCGCCGGGAACAATGTTGTAGGGATTCGTAAACAGCACGAATCCGGCGGCCACGATGAATGCACCGAGCAATACGCCGAGCCATGAGAACCAGAACTGCTTCGAGCGCAATTCTCGCATTAACGCACTGAAATTCATTATTTTAAAATAGGTTAGGCGCCTCGGCACAACATGAGCCGGCCGAGGACATGATTAAAAATTCACATAATCCCGACAAGATCGGACACGCAAAGATAATGATTGTTTTATTGTTCTACAATCCGTTGGAAAGTAAAAAAAGTTGCACCGGCGCCCCGCAAACGTCCGGCAGCCCCGTATTTTCCGCACGGCCGGCCCCCGTTCAGAAGAGGAAGCCGGTGTTGATGTAGAAGGCTCCGCCGCCGTCCTGGGGATTCAGGCTGTGGGCATACTCGGCCGCCACGATGAAGTTGCCGTTGATGATGATGCGCGCCCCGCCGCCGCAGGCCAGGTGAGGCCGGTCGCCCCGCGAGGTGTCCACCAGGCGGGCATAGAGCTCCGGAGCATATCCGGTGCGGTTGCGCAGATCATACGGTTTGAAAACCTGTGCGCCGTCGCAGAATCCGCTGACGGCAAACCCGATGTTCTGCTTCCACAGCACGAAATCCACGAACCGCCACCGGAGTTCGACATTGAAGAAGCCGGTCTGCAACCCCTGCACCCGGTTCAGCATCAGGCCCCGCACCGTACGGAAGCCGCCGATGCCGTCGTAGTCGTAATTGGGCCCCACCACCGTATAAAAGGGCAGCAGGTACCAGGGAGCGTCGCCGAAGAACCCCTGGTAGTTGAGCCGGTAGGCCAGCACCAACTGCTTCCCGACCAGCGGGACATAGTGCCGGAAGGTCACGTTCAGTTTGTTGGAGGTGACGCTGGAGCCCAGCCACTTCGGTGCGAGGATCCAGTGTCCTTCGGCCCAGATGCCGCGTGTCGGGAAGGCCTCCGCATCCCGCGTGTCGTACACGAGCCCCACCCGCAGGGCCGACGAAATGCCGCCCCGCAACTGGTCGTCCGGCACGATGCCCCACCGGTTGTAGAGTTCGAGCAGGGTGTGGTCCAGCTCATACTTGTCGGTCGAGAAGAGACCCGTACTCAGATAATGGAAATGGTAGCCCGCCTCCCAGTAGAGATGACGGACGATCCGGCCGGTAAAATCGACCTTGAAGTGAAACATCTGCCGCCGGTAGCGGTAGAAGCCGGTCGGCAGCTCCGCATCGTAGCGGCTCTGGTAGCCGTTGTACCCGAAGAACTCCAGCGCCGAGTCGTTCAGAAACCGGACCGCGGCACTCAGCCGCACGCCGGGGATCAGCCGCAGGTCGTCGTACGAGACGACATATTTCTGGTTGCCGGTCGTATAGGCCGATGCCTCCAGGTACCACGTGGCATAGGGATCGGGATAGAGGCCGCCGTCCCCGAAGTCGTAGATGTTGAGCATGCCGCCGAACTGGAACTCCCGATCCGCGTCGTAGGCGACGATCGGCAGCGGGCCGAACGAAATGCCCGTTTTGACAATCTCCTCATGGCCGGTTTCCGACCCGCCCTTTATCGTATCGGCAGGCTCCGCAGCCCGGGCCGTTGCCATGCACACCGCGCACAGCAACGCTAACGGAAAGCATCCGCGCATCATCGCAAGGATCCGTCAATCCGTTACAGGAGAATCTCCACCTCGTTGTCCTGCGGGGCCGTATCGGTAGAGAGATAGCGCGCCAGGTGCTCCAGCAGGAAGGCATATTTCCACGAATAGGGCCGCACCTGACGACAAACCTCCTTCAGCCGTTCGGCATAGGCCTCCGGCATCCGTTCGTCACCGGCAATGTGGGCGACATAGGCTTCGCCCACCAGCTCGCCGGCCCGGTGAACCAGCTCCTCGGGTACGGCATCCCCCACGATGTCCCCGACAATCGTGGCAATGCCCGCCTCGGCATAGGCCAGCGCCCGCGGCTCCAACCCGGCATCGAGCCGCCCCGTATCGCCCAGCCGCACGGAACGCACAGCCAGCGTGTCGCCCTCCAGGCAGACAAACCGCACGGGCAACGGATAGCTGACCGTCGAACCGGTCTCGATGTCATACACGCGCCGGTCGCCCTGACCGAACGCCGCCACATCCTGCGCATGGAAGTGCCCCGTGAAGACCACCTGCAGGCCGCACCGTCCGAACAGGCGGGCACAACGCCGCCAATGCTCCACCAGATAGTCTCCCATGGCGAGATCCTGCCATTTCCAGTGGCGCACCAGCCCATGGTGCATCATCACGAACATCCGGCATCCCGCCTCCTGGGCCAGCCGGGCCTGCTCCTCGATAAAGTCGAGCGTCCGGGGACGGATACGTCCGCCCACCACACATTCGTTCGCTTCAAAGTCATTCTCGTCATAGCGGCAGGCATCGACCGCCAGCAGGCGCACCGAATCGTTCAGCTGCACGACATAGCTCAGCGACGCCGTATCGCGCGCCAGCGCGGTTCCGTAACCGTAGTCGTCATACAGCGCGGCGAACTCCTCGCGGGAAACCGTCGCCGTACGCGGTGCCTCGTCGCCCCGATAGATGCGGGCATGGGGATTGTTCACGTCGTGGTTGCCGGGAACCACATAGACGGGAATACCCGCCCGACGCAACCGGGCCAAGAGCTGTCCCGCCACATATTCGTGCGAGACCCGCTCGCCGTCCTTGGTCAGGTCGCCCGTCACGAGCACCGCATCGGGCCGGCCGGCCAACAGTTCGTCCACCGCCGCCTCGGCCAGCGCGACGCTCTCCATCAGCAGTTTGCGGTCATGGGCCACATAGTCCTGAAACGCCGCTCCGTCCTGCTCCACCAGTTCGGGCACCATCACATGGATGTCGGACACCACAGCCACCTTCAGCTGGGCCTGCAGGGTGACTGTACTCAGCAAGGCCACCCACGTCGCAATCAAGAATTTCCTCATCGCTGTTTTTTCTTTAACATGTGGCGCAAAGCTACGGGCGGCATGTTGTGAGCCCTTCACAAAATTGTTACATTTTCTTTACCTTTGCCACACGGGATGCCCCGCCGGCAAGGGACACTCCCCAAACTAACGACAAACACAAACCGTGCCGGAGTGCGCCCCGCGCAACCGGAAAATCATACCGTGCCATGAATCCCACCCTGCTGCTTCTGCTGATTCCCGCCTATCTGCTGGGCTCCATCCCCAATGCGGTCTGGATCGGCAGGCGTTTCTACGGCATCGATGTCCGCGAACACGGCAGCCACAACGCCGGCGCCACCAATACGCTCCGCGTGCTGGGCCGACGGGCCGGCTTCACCGTCTTCGCCCTCGATTTCCTCAAGGGTGTGGCTGCCGTCGCCCTCGCCTCGCTGTCGGGACTGGCGCCCGGCTCCGACGCCCTCTTCAACCTGAAGTTTGCCCTGACGGCTGCCGTGGTGCTCGGCCACATCTTCCCGCTGTTCGCCGGCTTCCGGGGCGGCAAGGGCGTGGCCACCCTCGCCGGCGCCGTGCTGATGGTCTACCCGCCCGCGGTGCTCCTCTGCCTGGCCACGTTCCTGGTGGTCTTCCTCCTGTTCCGCTACGTCTCGTTGGCCTCCATGACGGCCGGCATCCTGCTGCCCGTCTATACGGTCTTTGTCTTCGGCCAACGCTCCGTGCCGCTGATCATCTTCTGCTGCGCCATCGCCGTGCTGCTGCTCGTCACCCACCGCAAAAACATCGGCCGCCTGCTCCACGGCACGGAATCCAGGATCCGTTTCCGCCGGACGGATACCCCCTCCTCCGGAAAGCGGTAATAGGCAGACTTGTCTGCCCGAACAGGACCTTTTTTTGGGACTTTGGGTTTTTCTGTTACCTTTGTCTCCGACACATTACAAACCATCACGTTCATGATGCAGGAGAATCTTATCAGAATGTACCAGCAAAGTTTCCGCGACAACGCCGAACTTCCGGCGCTGTCCGACTACTTCAAGCAGGAAACTTTCTCCTACATGGAGATGGCTCAGGAAATCGCAAAACTCCATTTGCTCTTCGAGACATGCGGTATCGAACGGGGCGACAAGATCGCCCTGATTGGACGAAACAACCCGCGCTGGGTTATTGCCTATATCGCCACCATCACATACGGCGCCGTCATTGTTCCCATGTTGCAGGACTTCCCTGCCAATGACGTCAACCACATCATCCAGCACTCCGAATCGAAGCTGCTGTTCCTCGGCGACAACTTCTGGGACATCATCCACGAGGACGAACTCGAACGGATCCAGGCAGCCTTCTCGCTGACCGACTTCCACTGTCTGTACGAGCAGCAGGGCGACCGGATCACCCGCTTCCAGGAACAGATCGACACCCACTTCCGGACCCGCTATCCGGAGGGGTTCACCAAGGAGGAGATCCGCTACCCGGAGATCACGAACGACACGCTCTGCCTGCTGAACTACACCTCCGGCACGACCGGTTTCAGCAAGGGCGTCATGCTGCCGGTGAACAGCCTGACGGCCAACGTGGTCTTCGTGGGACAGCACCACATCCATGCACGCGGCAGCCGCGTACTGTCGTTCCTGCCGCTGGCCCACGCCTACGGCTGCGCGATCGACATGCTGGCCCCGCTGGCCGTCGGCGCCCACATCACGCTGCTGGGCAAAATGCCCGCCCCGAAGATTCTGCTCGAGGCGATGGCCAGCGTGCGCCCCAACGTCGTGGTGACCGTGCCGCTGCTGATCGAGAAGATCGTCCGCAAGCAGGTCTTCCCGAAACTCTCCTCGGGCGTGGCCAAACTGGCCGTCAAGATTCCCGTGGTCAACAGCAAGATCTACGCCGACATCCGTGAAAAGCTCATCCAGGCCTTCGGCGGCGAGATGAGCCATGTCATCATCGGCGGCGCCCCGCTCAATGCCGAGGTGGAGGATTTTCTGGTGAAGATCAAGTTCCCCTTCTGCGTGGGCTACGGCATGACCGAATGCGGGCCGCTGATCAGCTACACGGACTACTGGGAATTCATTCCCCGCTCGTGCGGCAAGGTACTGGCCCCCTACATGGAGCTGAAAATCGACTCGCCCGATCCGTACAACATTCCCGGCGAGATCCTGACGCGGGGCGAAAACGTCATGATGGGCTACTACAAGAACGAGAAGGCGACGGCCGACATCCTCGAGCCGGACGGCTGGCTCCATACGGGCGACATGGGTACGACCGACGAGATCGGCACGATCTTCATCCGCGGACGCTGCAAGTCGATGCTGCTCGGCTCCAACGGCCAGAACATCTATCCCGAGGAGCTTGAGGCGCGGCTGAACAACATGCGCTGCATCATGGAGAGCCTGGTCGTTGACCGCAACGGCAAACTGGTGGCCCTCGTGGTGCCCGACTACGAGGAGGCCGACCGGCTGGGTGTGGACCACGCCCAGTTGCAGGAGATCATGAAGGAGAACCTGCAGGAGCTGAACACGCAGGTGGCCGCCTACGAACGGGTGGCGGACATCGTGCTCTACCCCACCGAATTCGAGAAAACGGCCAAGCGCAGCATCAAGCGCTACCTTTATCAATAGGCGCGCCCGACGGGCCGGACAACGGCGAGGGCGGTTTCCCGTGTGGGGAAACCGCCCTCGTTTCGTTTATCGCGTTCACCGGACGGCTCAGAGCACCCGGTAGGGGACATACAGCAGCGTCATGTGATCCTCGAGGGTCACGTAATCGTCCCCCTGCGAAATGACGGAAAAGGCCGACAACTGGTTGTTGCCCGTCCTGAGCTGCACGTTCTCCCAGGTCATCACGCCGTTGCGGGCCACCTGCGTTCCCAGCGACTCGCCGTTCACGAAGAGTTCGGCCACCGGCAGGTTGGAGTAGACGGTGATCGACTGCACGGCCCCTTCGCGGCGACCGTGACGCCGGCCGGCAAAGCGGACGAAGGGTTCGCTCTTGTTCCAGTTGGCCTTGTAGAACCAGAAGGCATCCTTGCGCACCCGCCGGTCAAACGACACCAGGCCGCAATCATCAATTCCCCGGCTGCCGTTCGTGCCGCTGTCGGCATCGCCCCGGTCGAACATGTCGCCGACAAAGAGCGCCCAGAAGGTCGAATCGGCCGCCAGCGCCTCGTAATGCACCTCATGGACATGGCTCTGCCAGTTCTCGGGATGCCAGCTCCGCGACGGATCGGGCCACTGCAGCCGGTCGGCATACTGATAGGGCGAACCGCCCGCCCGGTAGCTTACCGCCGATTTCATCCGTTTCCAGACGGGATCGCTGTGGAGCTGGTCGCGCCAGATGGCAATGTCCTCCGGCTGGCCGAGCGTCCAGCCGAACGAATGGTTCCAGACGATCAGATCGGTCAGCGTATTGACATCGCCGTCCTGATTGCTGACGCCCGCCGTCAGCCGCGACGGGTCGAGCCGCCGGGCCTCGGCCTGCAGCGCCTCGATGAAGGGACGCGGATCGTCTCCGATCATTTTCGGATCGGCAAAGAGCCCCCAGAAGCAGATGGAGGGATGGTTGCCGAGCTGACGGATCGCCTCCTGCAACTGCCGGAGGCCGTTGGCGCGGAACGCCTCCGCATTGTAATACCCCCGGCGATCCAGCCGTGTGGTGCCAATGAGCGGGCCGTCCGTGAGCACCACCAGTCCGGCCTCGTCGCACAGGTCATAGAATTCCCGGGCGTGCGATCCGCCGGCCACCCGCACCGCATTCGCCCCCATCTCGCGGATCAGCGCCACGTCGCGACGGAGCTGCGACTCGGTGAAGACGGGGCCATACACCGCCTGGTCGCGCCAGAGCACCACGCCCCGCAGCGGATAGGGCTGGCCGTTGAGCGAGAAACCCTTCTCGGCATCCACCGCAAAGGTGCGGAATCCCGTCCGGAACGACACCGAATCGACCCGTTCGCCATCCGCAAGCGACACCATCACCCGATAGAGATAGGGATCCTCGGTCCCCTGCCACAGGCGGGGATGCTCGACGGTGAACGGCACGGCCACTTCCGAAACGCCCTCGTCCACCTTGTGCCGCTCCACCGTGCGCCACACCACGCTGTCGCGGTCGTCCCGGATCGTCACGCCGATCTGGCACGTCGCATTGTGCAGGGCATTGACCGCCACCAGCGCCTGGCCGCTGGCCTGCCCGGCATTCACCTTCCGGGGCTGCATCCGGACGCCGAGGTCGCCCCAGCCGTCGAATCCGATCACCGTCGGTCCGGTCACCTCGATCTCGGCCCGCCGGTAGAGGCCGCCATAGACATTCTCCGCCTCGGAGGTGGGCAGCACATCGGTCCGGAAGGCGTTGCTGACCGTCACCCAGAGCAGATTCCTCTCGCCGTAGTTGAGCAGATCGGTCAGTTCGAACTCAAAGGCATTGTTGCCCCCGCGATGCTGTCCCGCATACCGGCCGTTCACCAGCAGATCGGCCACCGTATTGGCGCCGTAGAAGCGGATGAAGACCCGGCGTCCCTGCCACTGGGTCGGCACATAGATCGACTTCACGTACTGTCCGGCGCCGCGGTAGTAGTCGGCGCGACCGGCCAGCGCATCCACATCATTCCACGTATGAGGCAACTCGACGCTCACCGAATCGGCCTGATCGTACGTATAGAACATCCACCCGCCGTTCAGATCGTACACTTCGCGTTCGGCCCGGACGGGCAGCGCGGCCAACAGCAGGCCGCAAATCATCAACCATTTTTTCATTGTCTCTCTCCTGCAATCGGGCGGCCCCGTCCAGGAACCGCCCGCCGCCCCCTCCCGGAGGCGGTGGGTTAAAGGTAGCGATTTTTTTACTACTTTCGTGACAAAAAGCAACGCCACCCATACCCATGAACACACTCGATATCATTCTGCTCGTCTGCCTGGCGCTGGCGGCCGTCTCGGGATGGCACAAGGGCATCATCGTCCAGGCCTGCGGCATCGCCGGCCTGCTGCTGGGCATCCTGTTCGCCCTGCGTTTCAGCCGCCGCGTGGGCACCTGGCTCCACGTGAGCGAGGAGTTCGCGCCCGTGCTGGGATTCATCCTGATCCTCATCGTCAGCATCCTCGTGCTGGCACTCGTCGGCTATCTCTTCCGGAAAGTCTTCCACCTGACCGGTTTCGGCATCATCGACCGCATCGGCGGCCTCGCCCTGTGCGTGGTCAAGATCGGCCTGCTGCTCACCGTACTGGTCAATTTCTTCGCCCGCATGAACCGTACCTACGACTGGATCCCGCAGCGCGAAATCACCCAGTCGGTCGTATACCGCCCCCTGCGCGACATGACCGCCGCGGTCTTTCCCTTTCTTATCGAGGTGAAGGAGAAACTCCTCGACTCCTCGTCCGAAAACACTTCCCAACCCGCCTAACATGGAGCAGGAATACACCGGAACGGTCATTGAAAGCACCGGCAGCCACTACGTCATCCGCACCGCCGACGGCGGCACGGTCGAGATGCGGCTGCGGGGACGCATGCGCCTGCAGAACGGCCGCACGACCAACCCCGTAGCGGTGGGCGACGTGGTCCGCTACGAACTCACGGCCGACGGCGGCGCGGCGGTCACCGCCGTCGAGCTACGCCGCAACTACCTGATCCGCCGCGCCTCGAATCTTTCCAAGGAGGCCCATGTCATCGCGGCCAACCTCGACCGTGCCTTCATTGTCGCCACGCTCTTCTCACCGGTCACCAACACGGAGTTCATCGACCGTTTTCTGGTCACCTGCGAAGCGTACGGCATCCCGGCCGGCATCCTGCTCAACAAGCTCGACCTGGCCGCCACCCACCCCGAGGAGCTCGAGGAGTTCATCGCCATCTACGAGACGGCCGGCTACGCGGTCTACCCCCTGTCGGCCACCGAACAGACGGGACTGGAGGTGGTCCGGCAACTCACCGCCACGGGAACCACCCTGCTGACGGGCAACTCCGGCGCCGGCAAGTCGACCCTCATCAAGGCGCTGGTGCCCGACGCCGACGTGCGCATCGGACGCATCTCCGACGCCCACCACAAGGGCATGCACACCACCACCTTCGCCCGCATGTACCGGCTCCCCTCCGGCGGCGATCTGATCGACACCCCCGGCATCAAGGGCTTTGGCCTGGTGGATATTGCCGCAGGCGAGGTGTTCCGCTACTTCCCGGAATTCATGCGCCATGCGCCGCAGTGCCAGTACTACAACTGCACCCACACCCACGAGCCGGGATGCGCCGTCATCCGGGCCGTCGAAGCGGGCGAAATCGCACCGCAACGTTATGTCAGCTACCTCAAACTGCTCGACGAAGATGGCAAATACCGCTCCTGACCCCCACGACGCATCGTGGTACCGCGACCGGATCGACTACCTGGCGGGCTTCATGCTGCCCCAGCGCTTCGAGACGCTGTGCCGCGTGGCCGGCGAACGCACCCGCTGGATGACGGTCTGCACCGAAAACACCTTCCACCCCCAGAACGCCAGCGCCATCGTGCGCACCTGCGAGGCGTTCGGCATCCAGGACATTCATACGGTCGAGTCGCTCTGTCCCTTCAACCCGAATGTCCACATCGTGCGGGGCACCGACAAATGGATCGACCTCCACCGCCACGCCACCACGGCCGAGGCCCTCGCCGCCCTGCGCGGAGCCGGCTACCGCATCGTGGCCACCACGCCCCACAGCGGCGACACGCCGCCCGAGGCGTTCGACGTGACCGCCTCTCCCTTCGCCGTGGTCTTCGGCACGGAACACGCCGGCGTGAGCGACGAGATGATCGCCGCCTCCGACGCCTTCATCCGCATCCCGATGGTGGGCTTCGTCGAAAGCCTCAACGTATCGGCCTGCGCCTCGATCCTGCTCTACCAGCTCTCCCGGCGGCTGCGGGAGAGTGCCACCACCGACTGGCGGCTGGCCGAGACCGACCGGCTGCAGCTGATCTTCCGCTGGCTGATGGCCAGCATCCGCGATTCGGAACGGATCCTCTACCGCCAATTTCCCCGCCCCTGACCGAACAGGGGCCAACGCATAGTTCAACCATGAAAACCGAAATCATCACCATCGGCGACGAGATCCTCATCGGACAGATCGTCGACACCAACTCGGCATGGATTGCGGAACAGCTCAACGCCGCGGGCTTCACCGTCGTGCGCAAACTCTCCGTGGGCGACACCCGCGACGCAATTCTCGACGCGCTCGACGAAGCCCTCGCCACCTCCGATGCCGTCATCCTCACCGGCGGTCTGGGCCCGACCAAGGACGACATCACCAAAACCACCCTCGCCGAGCGTTTCGGCGGCCGCATGGTGCGCGACGAAGCAACCTACCTCCGCAACGAACGCATCCTCTCCGCCCGCGGCATCGACTACAATGACCTCAACAAGGGACAGGCCATGGTGCCCGACACGGCCGTCGTCCTCCAGAACCTGCACGGCACCGCACCGGGCATGTGGTTCGAGGCAGAGGGCAAGGTGGTCGTTTCGCTGCCGGGCGTTCCCTTCGAGATGAAGGAACTGATGACCGCCGAGGTGCTGCCCCGCCTGCTCGACCGCTTCGGCCGCCACCGCATCATCCACCGCACGGCCATCACCTTCGGCCTGGCCGAATCGGTACTGGCCGCCACCATCGCCCCGTGGGAGGAGGCACTGCCCTCCACGCTGCACCTGGCCTACCTGCCCAGTCCTTCGCAGGTGCGCCTGCGGCTGTCGGCCTACGACGTGAGCGGCAACGAGGCCGAGGAGATCGACCGCCAGTTCCGCCGGCTGGAAGAACTGATTCCCGACTACTTCATCGGCTACGGCGACGCCACCGTTTTCTCGGCAGCAGCCCGCCTGCTCACCGCGCGCGGCGCCACGCTGGCCCTGGCCGAATCGTGCACGGGCGGTGCCCTGAGCGCCTCCTTCACCGCCATGCCGGGCGCCTCGGACTACCTGCTGGGCAGCGTGGTCTCGTACAGCAACGAGGTCAAGGCCCACGTGCTGCGGGTCTCGGAACATGATCTGAAACGCTTCGGCGCCGTCAGCGAACCCGTGGCCTGCCAGATGGCCGAAGGCGTACGCCGCCTTTGCGACAGCGACTATGCGCTGGCCACCACCGGTATCGCCGGCCCGACGGGCGGCTCGGCCGAAAAACCGGTGGGCACGGTCTGGATTGCCCTTGCCACCCCCGCAGGCGTCGCGGCCCGACGCTTCGTTTTCGGACAGCTGCGGGCGCAGAACATCGAACGCGCGGCGGCCACGGCGGCCAACATGCTGCGCGTGGCCCTGCAGCACGCCGGGGTGGGCGATCTCTGAAAAAATTGTTTATCGGAGCAAACGATTTGACTTTTCGAAGAAAAAGCGTATATTTGCGAGCTTTATTGCGAAATAGAGCCTAACGAATTTTACACACAACAAGATGAAAGCTTGCGAAATCACCGGAAAAACCGCCGTAACCGGAAACAATGTTTCCCACTCGGTGCGCCGCACGAAACGCAGATTCAACCCGAATTTGAAGACGAAGCGTTTCTGGCTGGAGGAGGAAGGCCGCTGGATCACGCTGAAAGTGACTGCCGCCGGAATCAAAACGATTAACAAAAAAGGCCTCTCGGCAGCCCTCAGGGAAGCCAAAGCCCCCAAGAACGTTTACTAAACACCTGGACTGAACAATGGCAAAGAAAGGAAAAGGCAACCGTGTACAGGTAATCCTGGAGTGTACGGAGCAGAAAGAGAGCGGCGTACCGGGCATGTCGCGGTACATCACCACCAAGAACAAAAAGAACACGCCCGACAGATTGGAGCGCAAGAAATACAACCCCTATCTGAAACGCGTAACGGTACACAGAGAAATTAAATAAGCTGACAGACCATGGCAAAGAAAGTAGTCGCAACCCTGAAAACCGGTACGGGCAAGAACTTTACCAAAGTGATCAAAATGGTAAAATCCGAGAAAACGGGTGCCTATGCATTCAAATCGGATATCGTGCCGAACGACCAGATCAAAGACTTCTTCGCAAGCAAGAAATAAGCAGCAAGAAGTTTTGTGACGTGCCCCGTGCACGCACAAAAAGCGCGGCTTCCGCAATGGAAGCCGCGCTTTTTGTTTTGCCCCGCAACCGACACGCCCCGCTGCCCCCTACCTGCCGGGAGCGGGCCGACGCTGCACGGGGGGCCTCCGTCTGCGGGCCACTGCGCGGAGATACTGTCTCCACCCCACCCATGCGCCATGTGGCCCCACCGGCCGGTCACCTGCCGGCACAAAAAAGCGGGAGGCCGTACAGCCTCCCGCCCGTAATTGTCTGACCGACGGCCGCTACTGCCGTGTGCCGCCCTCTGCCGCATTCCGGTTCCGGCGCTTGCGGTAAGCCATCACCCACAGATAGATAGCCAACACCACGAAAATGCCCAGCAACGTAAACATCACGGTCTTGTGCTCCTGCGGAACTACCCAGATCTCACTGAAAATATTGAGACGTCCCATGATCTCGACGGGCACCCACAGAATGATGACCGTGGCAATGGCCGTCCGGATATTGGCGCCCCATTCGCGCTGGCGCAACTGGCGCCGGAAGATAAAGATGGCGCCGATCAGACAGCCGATGCCCAGCAGAATCGTCACGGGATGGTGATCTCCCAGGAAATGATCATCGTAGCAGAACATCAACGCCAGGTAGCAGGTCCACATCATCATGTTCAGCTGCATGAAGGTCACGATGGAGGTGTGACGGGTCATCGGACGTGCGACAATCTCCGACTTGCGTCCCCGGAAGAGCACCTTCTGCCACCAGTTGATGAAATTGCAGCCGGTCGGCACACAGAAAAGATAGAGCAGCATGAACATGGCCCAGAAGCCGAACGAGGCCGGCAGAATGAGGTACTCGGGACGGGTAACTACCTCGCCGTCAACGATCAGCGGCTGGACGCCGAACCGGTTGGCATAATACATGAACAGGAATTCGACCCATCCCGTCCAGAAAAGCAGGCCGCCGAACAGGCCCCACAGGGTCTGCTTCGTGTCGCCCTTGACGAAAACGCCGATGACCACCATCAGCACGCCTACGGCTCCCATCGCAAAGGCGGCATAGTGCAGCGCCGTCGGATGCAGCCAATGTTCCATCAGAATCATGAGCGCATGTCCCAGCGGCATCATGAACAGCACCAGCAAAAACGAAGCGATCGATTTCCACCAGTACCTCTCTTGTACTCCAGTTGCCATACTCCGTATTTTTTAAGGTTCAACAACTTCACGGTCCATACCGCTGCCACATCAGTACGACGACGTTCTGCGACGCCCGCCCGACAGCGACGCCAGATAGCGTTCAATGTCGGCCTTCAGCTTGCGGTAGAGGAAACACTCCTTGTAGTTCTCGTTGAACTGCAACACGTCACGCACATCCTGCAGGGCGTTGTTGTAGTTGCTCTGTTCGTTCACCAACGCGACGCCGTGCCGGTCGGAACCGTTGATGCGCGCCACGGAGAGGTTGCGCAACCGGCCGCATACCGCATCCAGCACGGGCATCACGACGTTGTCCAGCAGCGTATGCCCCTGCATGAAAAGGTAGGTATTCTCGGGCCGGACGCCCCGTTCGGCCAGGGTCCGCTCAAACGCCGGGAACTGCGTCTCAACCTCAGGATGCTGCTCCTGCAGCGTCCGCAGGCGGCGCTCCACGTGTTTAGCCAGCCAGGCCAGCGTATCGGCACCGTTGTTCTCCACCTCCAGGTAGTTGAGCTTCACGCTGCTCTTGAAATCAATCAGCGTGAAGATGCGCGGCGTGTCGATCTGCGCCGAATAGGCATACCAGACAAAAAGCGGATAGATGGTCCGCGAGTACTCCTCGAAGAAACGCTCGAAGTCGAAGATCCGGGTGTCGTTCTTGGTCGCCTTCACGCAGATGTTGTGCAGCGAGGGGGCATAGCACTGGTAGTTCTCCGTGGCATAGGCGTAGGTATGGAAAATGTTGGGCGTCCCGTTGATCCGGCGCGACGCCTCGGTCTGGTCGGCAAAGAGGTAGTCGAAATCGCTGTCCACACACAGCATCGTATCGCGGTCGCTGCCGTCCGCCATGCCGAGCACCACCTTCTTGCCCTTGGCCAGGTCATCGCGCAGAGGCACCGAGATCTCGAACGTAAAGCGATCCGACTCATAATCGTCGAAGACGCCGCGCCAGAAGGCTACATCTTCGTACCCCTCGACATAGACGCGGATCAACCGACACCCCTCCTCCGGCGGCACCCGTTCGATGGCGACCTCTTCGCCCGCCGCGCTGCGATTGCGGCGATAGGCGCGTTCCCGTTGCTGTCGGCGGGAGCGCTCATCGCGCCCGCCATACCTGTGGCTGTGCTTGTTTCCTCCCACGATTGCTGAATTTGTTTACTAAGATACGCAACGGCAGCCGATTTCGTATCCTCTCCGGCCGCAAAAAAGTGCGGTACCCACCGGAACACTAATCGACCAGCAGGTTGCAGCCGCGCGTCTGGGTCCGGTCCATGCGTCCCAGCAGCGAGAAGGAACCGTCCTCGTGGAGCATGCCGGCATCCTGCGTCTCGATGAAGGCGCACGAGTGGAGATTGGCCAGGTCGATGATGTTCACACCGCCCCGCCGACCGCAGCCGAGCTGCTCGAAGGGGTCATTGAAATCGCGCACCCGCACCCGCATCCAGGCGGGCGTGCGGAAAATGCCATCCCCGTCGGAATAGGCCTGCGAGGTCAGCTCCGCCATGCCGTACTCCGAGTGGATCTTCTCCACGCCGAATGCCCGGCAGAGTATGGCGTGAAACTCCTCCTTGGGCAGTTCGGCGCGCCGGCCCTTCATGCCGCCCGTCTCCATGACCACCGTATCGGTGAGTTTCGGGGCAAATCCTTCGGCCAGGTCGAGCAGCGCATAGCTCACCCCGAGCAGGATCTTGCGCTTCGGATCGGCCGCCATACGCTCCAGCAGTCCCTTGTGGTCGTCGAGAAAGAAGCCACCCCCGCCGCTGCGGATCAGGTCGTCGGCCATCCACACGAGCGACGAGCCCTCCCGCTCGAGGTAGCAGGGCAACAGGGCGTAGAAGGCCCACTCCGACGGATCGCCGTAGAAATGCGTGAAAGCGGCCCGCAGCGTGCGGCGGTAATTCTCCAGCCGCCACACGTAGTGACGCGAGGGGGTGTCGCCGCCGGTCGTGCTGCTCGTAAAGACTATCTCCGGCTCCCCGTCGGCACAATAGACCCGCCGGCTCTTGAACAGCTCGATCGGCAGACAGGGAATGTCATCCACCGTGTGCACCTCGCCGGGTTCCACCCCGATGGCGGCCAGATAGTCGCGATAGGGCGCGCAGGCCCGTGCCTGAAAGGCAAAAACATCCAAGGCCGCCTTTTCGAAAGCGGCCTCGGAATCAATCTTCAATATGTCATCTATGGTTTGCATGACGTCTGCTGATGAAGCGGATGCATCCGTTACCGCACCCGCAGTGAACCTCCGCGCACGCGGACTATTCGCCCATGCGCAGGAAGTGCTCGCAGTCCATGGCGGCCATGCAACCGCTGCCGGCAGCCACAATGGCCTGACGGTAGTGCGGGTCGCGTACGTCACCGGCTGCAAAGACGCCCTTCACGCTCGTGCGGCTCGAATCGGGCTGCGTCACGATATAGCCCTCGGCATTCAGTTCCAGCTTGCCCTTGAAGACATCCGTGTTGGGCTTGTGGCCGATGGCCAGGAAGAAGCCCGTGATGTCGATCTTGCGGGTCGAACCGTCCTTCTTGACGAGCATGGCACCGGTTACGCCGCTCTCGTCGCCGAGCACCTCCTGCGTCTGGTACTCGAACAGGATCTCGATCTTCGGGTTCTCCATCACGCGGCGCTGCATGACATGCGTGGCGCGGAGCTCGTTGCGACGAACGATCATGTAGACCTTGTTGCAGATGCCGGCCAGGTAGCTGGCCTCCTCGCAGGCGGTATCGCCGCCACCTACCACGGCCACATCCTGACCGCGATAGAAGAAGCCGTCACACGTTGCGCAGGCGCTCACGCCCATGCCGCGGAACTTGGCCTCCGACTCCAGACCCAGGTATTTGGCCGACGCACCCGTTGCCACGATCAGCGCCTCGGCTTCGATCTGCGTCGAACCGTCGATCGTCACCACGAAGGGACGCACGTCGAGGTTCACGTCGGTCACGATGCCGCGACGGATATCCACGTGGAACCGCTCGGCCTGCTTGCGCAGATCCTCCATCAGCTGGGTACCCTGCACACCCTCCGGATAGCCGGGAAAGTTTTCGATTTCGGTGGTCGTCGTCAGCTGACCGCCCGACAACATACCCTCGTACAGAACCGGATTCAGGTTGGCACGACCCGTATAGATGGCGGCCGTATAGCCGGCAGGACCGCTGCCCACGATAAGACATTTTACTCTTTCCATGACGTATATATTTTTAGTTTCTTTCGCATCGCTGCTGCTTGCAAAGATAGGCAATCTGCCGCGAATAACGGCATCCCCCTTATAATAAGTTGTGATAGGCCGATCAGTCCCGCCTATCGGCAAAAATTTTCTCCACAAAACATATATTGTTGGAAACTCACCGGCAAAACCCTATATTTGATTTAATAAACCTGCCGCCCAATCCGGCAGAAGCACGCTATCCTGTTATGAAAAACGCGATTACCTATTTTGAACCCGTACACGGCTCCACCCAGAGCGCCTTCGACGCCGAACGCTACCGCCAGAGCGTGGAACTGTACGACGCCCAACGGTACACCGAAGCGTTCCATACGTTTCTGGACAGTCTGAACCCCAAATTCCGCGAAACGTACGGCAATGCGGAAGGGACGGAATTCCACATTCCGCACGGCTCCATCGTCGTGGACATCCACCTGACCGACGACCGGCTCCGCATCCACGCCGACTTCATGGAGCTGCCCGCCAAAGGCAGCGTCGCCATGCTGCGCCAGGTGGCCGGGCTGAACACCAACCAGCTGCTGCTGCCGACCTTCCTGCTGGAAGGCAACCGGCTGACCCTCGACTACACCTGCCCCATGCAGCGCACCCACCCGGCCAAACTCTACGGCGTGCTGCGCGACATCTGCTATATCGGCGACCAGTATGACGACGAATTCGCCGCCAAGTTCGGTGCGACCCGCCTCTATACCCCCAACGTGCAGCCCTATTCGGCCGAGGAGACCGCCCGCCTCTACGACGCCATCCAGACCATCTGCCGCGAGGCACTGGCCGCCGTCAAGGAATACGACGCCAACCGGCAGGGCGCCTACTCGTGGAACATCCTGGAGACGGCCGTCTACCAGATTCTCTACACGGCCGCCCCGCAGGGACAGCTGCTCAACGAGCTGGACAAGGCTGTTGCCGATCTGGACCGCGACCTTCCCCTCAACGAGCTGAACCAGAAGGGGGCCGAAGCACTCCGCAAGCTGGCTGCCATGAGCCGGGAGGAGCTGGCCCGCGACCTCTACCACGTCGACACGCTCATCTCCACCAAGCGGCGCAGCTCGCTCCGCAACGTGCAGGACAACCTCCGCGAAGTGTACGGCCAGGCCGAGCAGGCCATCCAGGGCGGCAATTTCGAGGCGGCCGCGATCCGCATGCTCTACAAGTTCTACGAAATGTACTACTACTGCGACGTACAGGACAACATCAACGGCGTGGTGGCCCGGGCGCTGGCCAAAGCCTCCGGACAGCCGTGGGAGGAGGCGGCTGAAGCCCTCTACGACGCCATGGACGCCCTCATGGAAGGCAACCTGGAGGGAGACGACGACACGGACTTCGACTTCTCGGCCGCCATCGGCGAAGCGGCCCGCGAGATGCAGGAGAACCTGCAGGCCACCGTCGGCGACGTGCAGAGTCTCGTGCAGGAGATGCAGCAGAAGATGGCCGAAGCCCTCGCCCGCGGCGACATGCAGGAGTACATGCGGCTGGCCGCCGAAATGCAGCAGAAGATCATGCAGCAGGCCTTGGGCGGCAACCAATAATTCCGGATCAATCACCTCAACGAACCCACCATCATGAACAAAGAGATATTCAAACTGGTTTTCAAGGTCACCCATGCCGGTGGATCGGGCAGCTGCTTCTACCTGAAGGCATACGACCTCTTCGTCACCAACTACCATGTCGTGGAAGGCTACCACGCCGTCGCCATCCATGACGACCGGAACAACTCCTACCTGGCCCAGGTCGTGCTGGTCAATCCCGACCTCGACATCGCCCTGCTGGCCGCCGAAGGCGACTTCTCCTCCCTGCCGGAACTCACTCTGGCCGACGAGGATTCGCTGCAGGTGGGCTGCCGGGTCTTCGTGGCGGGCTACCCCTTCGGCATGCCCTTCACCGTAACCGAAGGCACCGTCTCCTCGCCCAAGCAGCTCATGGACGGCAAATACTATGTGCAGACCGACGCAGCCGTCAATCCGGGCAACTCGGGCGGTCCGATCTTCAACGAGAACGGCGAAGCGGCCGCCGTCACCGTCAGCAAGTTTACCGACGCCGACAACATGGGCTTCGGGATCCGCATCGGCGCGCTCCGACAGGTCCTCGGCTCGATCGACGGGATCGACCGAACGACCTTCCACGTACAGTGCGGCAGCTGCGAGGAGCTGATCGCCGAAGAGGAGGAGTTCTGCCCCTCCTGCGGCGAGAAACTGCCGGAAGGCGCCTTCACGGAGTACGGTCTTTCGCCGATTGCCGCGTTCTGTGAGGAGGCGATCGAAACGATGGGCATCAACCCGGTGCTGGCCCGCGCCGGAGCCGACGCCTGGCGGTTCCACCGGGGCAGTTCGGAGATCCGCATGTTCGTCTACGACAACGACTACCTGTTCATGTCCTCGCCGATCGTCCTGCTGCCCAAAAAGGAGGTCGAACCGGTGTTGCGCTTCATGCTGGGCAAGGAGTTCCTTCCCTACAAACTGGGCATCGAGGGCAAACAGGTCTATCTGAACTACCGCATCCACCTCTCGGACATCACCGAAGCCTCTGCGGCCGAGATTCAGGCAGACATCTGCCGCTTCTCCGCAAAGGCAGACGAACTGGACAACTACATGGTCGACACGTTCGGTTGCGAATTTTCCGAATATTCCAAAACCGACGCGGAAGCCTGACAATCATTTCACAACCTAACCAACACGTATCATGAAAAAGAGAACGCTCGGTTCCCTGATTGCCGCCGTCGCGCTGCTGACGGCCTGCAGCGGAGGCGGCCTGACCGGCACGCAGATGGACAGCGAAAAAGCAGCCCGGTTCGTCAATGAAAAGGTCGCCAAAAACATCGACCGCGACAACTGGAAGATCTTCGAGATCAACTGGAGCGAACAGGAAGAGCTGGAGAACAAGCTGGGCTTCATCCTCGTCTCGATGGTCAACAGCACCGGAGACTGCTACACACAACCCTTCATCGGCCAGATCGGCTGGGGTGCCGGCGAACTGTCGCCCGAGCACTGGTACCAGCACCTCGACTTCGCCCAGGTCAAAGGGCTGGATCCGACGGCCATCGATCCCGCCGAATACCTCCGCCAGATCGAGGCAGCCAAGGCGATGATTCCCGAGGGCTATTCCTTCAAGTCGGTCAAGGAGTACACGCTCCAAGAAACACTGCCTTCTCGCACGGAATTGGAGAACGGGACCGGCACCTATCCGCAGACGACGGAGACATCCTTCACGCTCTGCATCACCGAAGACGGCAAGGAGACCGTCTCCAGCGCAGGCAACACCTCGATCGTTTACTATGAGGTGGGCTTCCACGTGCTGCCCGACGGTACCGTCGAGATGGATGCATAATCCCCTCCTGCCCCTCAACACATCGGGCCGGCCCCTCACGAAAGGGGCCGGCCCGATTTTTTTTGACGTGCAGTCTGTTGTAGCAGGTGCTATCAGCGTATACCTTCCCGTTCCAATTCCCGGTCAATCTCCTCAAAGCGGGAATTGTTGGACACGAACTCCGGCACCAGTTCCTTCATCAGACGCACGGTTCCATGCACATCGACAATCAGCGACAACCGGACAAACTCCCGGAAGGCCGGTTCGATCGCCGCATATTCGTACTTGCGCACCTTGGCGATCTTGATCTTCTGATGGGTGGTAGGAATCGTATTTTCCTGCGTGCTGAGCACTTCCTCATACAGTTTCTCACCCGGACGCAGGCCGGTATACTTGATTTGAATATCCACATCCGGCACATAACCGGCCAGACGGATCATCCGTTTGGCCAGATCGGCTATACGGGTTGATTCGCCCATCTCGAAGACCATGATCTCATTGCCTTCGCTGATCATGGCCGCCTCCATCACCAGGCGGCAGGCTTCAGGAATGGTCATGAAGAAACGGGTGATGTCGGGATGGGTCACCGTTACCGGTCCGCCATGACGGATCTGCTCCATAAAACGCGGTATGACACTGCCGTTGCTGCCCAGCACATTGCCGAATCGGGTCGTCACAAACCGGGTCCGTCCTTTCTTGCGTCCCTCCGCAATGGCTACCCCCAGGCTCTGCACATAAATCTCCGCCAGCCGCTTCGACGCACCCATGACATTGGTAGGATTGACAGCCTTGTCCGTCGAGATCATCACCATCTTCTCTACACCGAATTCGACGCACAGATCGGCCACATGGCGCGTACCGACCGCATTGACAAATACCGCCTCACAAGGATTTTCTTCCATCAGCGGAACGTGCTTGTAGGCCGCCGCATGGAACACTTCGCTGGGACGATAGCGTTCAAAGGCCATGCGCAACCGCTGCTTGAGCCGCACATCGCCGATGATCGGCACAAAATCGAGATTGGGAAAACGCTCCTCCAACTCCAGCCGGATATTGTGCATCGGCGTCTCCGCCGCATCGAACAGAATCAACCGTCCTACGCCGAAACCGGCCAACTGACGGCACAATTCGCTTCCGATGCTGCCTGCAGCACCGGTTACCATTACCGTACGTCCCTTGAAATTGGCAATAATCTCCGCCTCGTTGACCTTGATCTCTTCCCGACCGAGCAGATCCTCGATCTTGATCGCACGGATCGCCTCGCCTGCCGAACGTCCCTTACCGACTTCGTCAACCGGCGGTGCAATAAGCATCTTGACCCGATGCGCCTCGCAATAACGAATCAGTCGTTCCTTCTCCGCACGAACGCTGTCGTTGTCGGGGAACAGAATCCCCTCCACATTATGCCGCGAGACTACATGAACGAAGTCCTCCTCGTTATTGAAATAGTAGACGGGCAGATCGGCCAGCCGATACGACTTGTAGGCCTTGCCGAAGTTATAAAAACCGATCACCTGGTACGGGCTCCCATTGCGCAGGCGGGTTTCCAACGCGACGCTCGCATCGTCCACACCGTAGATCAGCAACCGTGTACCTCCTTTGGCTATTTTGGACACCAACACATCGTAGGTCAATACCATGCCCACCCGCATGCAGATCAGCACGACTGCCGTCAACAACAAGTCCATGGAACCGGCCAGGAACAGTTGCTTGCGGTTCAGATCCGACCAGATGCAGGCACAACATACCAGCAAGACCGTCTTGACCGCGGAAGCAGCCAACAGCTTCCACAGTTCGCGCAGGGTTGAATGCCGGATGATATTTTTATAGATCCGGAACAGATAAAACGACAATGCACTGACCGGTATGGACAACAGCGTGAACCGCAAGACCGTCAAGTCGTCGAAGCCGGGCGTCAGATAACGCGTGGTCACCGCAGCCAGATAGGAACAGATCACCGATGCGATGACATCCAACAGCAACACAATCCAATAATTCAGGTAATGCATGCCGGCTAACCGTTCCCGCAACCTGTACATTCTTTTCATAAACAGCTTTTCTCATTATTTCCCGCGGGAGTCGCCCAGACACATACCACGTATGCCGTGATCCCCCCGGCTTCTCCCTGCAAAGCAACAAATTTCGTGCCTTGCTCAATCACAAACCCGCAGGTCGCTCTTTCGGGTGCAAATATCGCACCTTTTGTACAATATTACAACATCACCGATAGCCTGCCCGGAGACGAAAACCGGGCGGATTTCCGTTTTGATTGAAACGGCCGACTCGTTTCGTTTTCGTATCTTTGTTCATGTCCGACGGCCGGACATCCAACCATTTCGGCAACCATGAAAACAACCTCCGCCAACCGCACCTTTCCCATTGCGATGATGTTCGCCCTCTTTTTCATCATCGCCTTTGTCACAGGGCTTCAGAACCCGATGGGCGTCATCATCAAGTCGCAGTTCCAGACCAGCCACCTGCTCTCCCAGCTCGGCAATCTGGCCAACTTCATCGCCTATGCCTTCATGGGCATCCCGGCCGGCTGGATGCTGGGACGCATCGGCTACAAGCGCACCTCACTGACCGCCATTGCCGTCGGCCTGCTGGGCGTGGTCATCATGTGGCTTTCGGGCCGAAGCGGCCAATACGGCCTCTACCTGACCGGCGCCTTCGTCTCCGGCTTCTCGATGTGCATGCTCAACACGGTGGTCAATCCGATGCTCAAGACCCTCGGCCGTGACACGCGGCAGGGCAACCAGCTCATCCAGTTCGGCGGCGCCTTCAACTCGATCGGCGCCACGCTGGCTCCCATTCTCGTGGGCTATCTGATGGGCAGCAACGAGGCGCTCCGCACCATCGGACGCGCCAACCCGGCCCTCTACATCGCCATGGCCATCTTTGCGGTGACCTTCGTCGTCATCGCCTTCGCACGTATTCCCGAGCCCCATCTGCAACCTGCCTCGGCCGACCGGACGGCTCCGGCTCCCCGGCTGCTCCGCATACGGCACTTCGCGCTCGGCCTGATCGCCATCTTCCTCTACGTCGGCACGGAGGTGGGCATTCCGAATATTGCCAACCTCTTCATGACGCAGGAACTGCACATGGATGCCTCGGTCGCCGGCACGATCGTGGGTACCTACTGGCTGCTGATGCTGGTCGGCCGACTGCTCGGAGGCGCTATCGGCAACCGGATCTCCGTCCACACGATGCTGGCCTTCACCGCTTCGCTGGGGCTGGTACTGGTCGGGCTCTTCATGCTCTTCAGCCACACCGACCTCACGGTGGCGCTGCCTGTTTTCCGCTCCGACTTCTCGTTCGGCACGGAACCGATCCGGCTGGGACTCGTCTTCCTCATCCTCTGCGGACTGGCCACCTCGGTCATGTGGGGCGCCATCTTCAGTCTGGCCACGACCGGACTGGGACAGGCCACGGCCCAGGCTTCGGGCATCTTCATGACCATGGTCTGCGGCGGAGGCATCCTCCCGGCCCTGCAGGCCTGGATCGCCGACCGCACCTCGTTCACCGCCAGCTTCGGCCTCGTGCTGCTCTGCCTGGCCTACCTGCTGTTCTACGCGCTGCGGGGCTACCGTCCCGCCTCACGCTAACCGCGCTGTCAGAAGGGCAGGTCGTCGGCCGGATCGTTGGCATAAGGCTCCTCCTCGGCAAAGGGGGGCATGTCAGGCATCGGAGCCGCTGCGGGCTGGGCAGCCTGACGGGTCAGCCGCCAGGCACGGGCCTCGGTGTACCAGCGGCCGTTGTACTCGCGCGACTCGAGGTTGATCGATACGGAGACCTTCTCGCCGGGTTTGAGATTGCCGGCATCCTGCGCCTTGTCGCCCCAGAAGCCGACGCACAACTTGCGGTTGAACTCGCCGGGCAGCTCGAAGACCACCTCCTGCTTGACCCATTCGCCGCGCTGGCTGGTGCCCTTCACCACCGGCAGCACCTTATAGACAATTCCTTCAAATTCCATAGCAAATACGTTTTTGAGTGTCGAAAGATACGAAAAACCGCGCACACACCCACAAAAATCGCCCGCCATACGGCGGGCGATTTCCGTTTGCGCAGCGCTGCACCGGGCAGCTACTCCTCAACGATCCGGATCGACAGCATCCGGTCGCCCTGACGGATGTCGTCCAGCACGTCGAGCCCCTCGACCACCTTGCCGAAGCAGGTGTGCACGCCGTCCAGGTGCTGGGTATTCTGCCGGTTGAGGCAGATGAAGAACTGGGAACCGCCCGTGTTGCGACCCCGGTGAGCCATCGACAGCACACCCCGGTCATGGTACTGACGCGGCGCATCCGTCTCGCACTTGATCGTGTATCCCGGGCCGCCCGTACCGTCGCCGAAGGGACAGCCGCCCTGAACAACAAAGTCGGGGATCACCCGGTGGAAGGTCAGTCCGTCGTAGAAGCCGCTCTCGGCCAGTTTGATGAAGTTGGCCGTCGTACCGGGCGTCTCGTTCGTGTAGAGTTCGGCCTTCATGTCGCCCTTTTCCGTGCTGATAATCGCGTAGGTCATGTTGCAGAATATTTGGGGTTCACGTCCCGGCATGAAAATGCGGCAGCCGGTCGGGCTGCCGCATCTCCGGGATCCGTATGATGTTGCGGAACTATTTCGTTGCCGGAGCCGCAGCTTCGGTCTCCTCGGCCGGAACGGCGGGGATCACCTCGATCAGATCGATCTCGAACTCGAGGGGCTCGTTGGCCTGGATCATGCCACCCTGGCCGCGACGGCCGTAACCCAGCTCGGAGGGAATCCACAGACGGATCTTGCCACCCTCGCCGACCAGTTTCAGACCTTCGGTCCAACCTTTGATGACACGGTTGACGGCGAAGCGTGCGGTATCGGGCTTGTCGTAGTTGCCGTCAAACTCCTTGTCACCGCGCAGCGGCAGCGTACCGCGGTATTTTACCTTCACCTCGTCACGGTCGGACATCACGCGTTTGTCGCTACCGGGAGTAATGATTTCATAGAGCAGACCGCTCTCGGTTTTCTGCACGTTCGGCTGTTTGGCAACCTCCTCCAGCAGTTTGGCACCCTTCTCCAGGTTGCGGGCCGGAACGATCTCCATGAAGTAGCGCTGCATGTAACCGAATGCCTCCTCGGGAGTCAGCGTGCTCTTGTCGGCCATGGCCTCCTTGATGGCTTTCATTACCACGTCGGGATTGATGTCGGAGCCTACCGTCTCGATCGCTTTCTTCAGATAACGGCCGTAATCCGAACCGATGGCGTACGAAATGGAGTCGGAAACGTTTTTGAGTTTCATGCCGGTCTTGCGCGGAGCGGTTTCACCGTTCTGCGAATCGGTTGCGGGCTGCGACGTACAAGCCGTCATGCCCAGCGCGAAAGCCGAAAGGACAATCAGTAACTTTTTCATTTTCGTTCAATTATGTTTTTGAGTTGTTTGTTCCGTTTTCCCCGTCGCCCGCAGGCGGCGGCGTAACGTGCAAATATATAAAAATCCGTAAAAAATCGCTCCGCAGGCCGCTATTTTTACATCGCCGCATCGGTTGCCGCCCCGGTTCCCCGCCGCACGGCTGCCTTGTGGGCAAAATGGACGGCAATCAGTCCCGTCACGGCCGCAATCACCGAACCGATCAGCACCGCAATCTTGCCCTCGGCAATGAAATGGGGCTGTGCGGCAAAGGCAAGCGTATCCATGAAGATCGACATCGTGAATCCGATACCGCCCAGGCAGGCCACCGCGGCAAACATGCCCCAATGGACGCCCTCGGGCATCTCGGCCAGCCGGGTCTTGACGAAAAGCCAGCTCATCAGAATAATGCCCAGCGGCTTGCCGATCCACAGGCCGAAGACGATGCCCAGCCCCTGTGTCGAGGCGAGGACATTCAGATCCTCGAGCGACTCGACCGGCACACCCGCATTCACCAGCGCAAAGAGCGGCATGATGAAGAAGTTCACCCACGGCGAGAGCATGTGCTCGAAGCGCTGCGACAGGCTGGCCGAATCGAGCGCGATATGCCGGATCCGGTACAGGTCGGCCATCTGCTCCTCATTCTCGGTCACGGCCACCTCCCGATCCTTCCGGACGAAGTCGTCCATCAGGAAGCGCACCTTGTTGAGAAAATATTTCTTGTTGTACTTGGGCTTCGAAGGGACGAACATGGCCAGCAGCACGCCGGCAATGGTGGCGTGGATACCCGAATGGTAGAAGAGCAGCCACAACACGACCCCGATGCAGACATACACCAGCAGACCGCTCACCTTCAGCTTGTTCAGCAGCCAGGCCACCACCAGGACAAGAGCCGCCAGGGCCAGCAGGTCGAAATGGATCGTCGTGCCGTAGAAGATGGCGATCACCAGGATCGAACCCAGGTCGTCCGCCACGGCCAGCGCCGTGAGGAAGACCTTCATACCCACGGGCACCTTCTTGCCTACGATAGACATGATGGCAATGGCGAAGGCGATGTCCGTTGCCATCGGAATGCCCCAACCGTGGGCATAGGGCGTACCGTGGTTGAAGAGCGTGTAGATGATCGCCGGCATGATCATGCCGCCCAGCGCGCCGGCCACGGGCAGAATGGCCTTCTGCACGGTCGACAGGTGCCCCGACACGATCTCGCGCTTGATCTCCAGGCCGACCGAAAAGAAGAAGATCATCATCAGCCCGTCGTTCACGAACTTCTCGACATTGAAGTGCAGGTCGAACCTTCCCACCTTCACGCCGACCGGCGCCTCCAGCAGGTCGTGGTAAAATTCGGCCGTAAAGGGCAGGTTGGCCAGCAGCATCGCCACGACGACAAAGAAGAGCAGCACGACGCCGCCCGCCCACTGCGTGCCGAAGAAGTGGCGCGAATTGTGATAAAGGATATACGAACGGCGCTTGAAACCGTATCCGATAGTCCAGCTCATGGCAAATATTCCGTTTTGCGGATCGCTCCGCGCTTATTCATTCGTTTTCAATATGGCGCCGCACAGTTTGAACAGCACGCGCGCCCCTACGCTGGCGTCGATCGTACTCTCCTTGCCGGGCGCCACCTCGCACAGGTCAAAGCCGACAATCCGACGGCCGCTGGCCGCCACGCGGTCCACCAGCCACACCGCCTCATTGAAGGAAAGGCCCCCCGCCACCGGCGTTCCCGTCGAAGAGCAGTACTCCACCGAGAGGACGTCGATATCGAAGCTGACATAGACCTTCTCGGGCAGCCGTTCGACGATGGCGTCACAGATTGCGGTCCAGCTTTCGCCGCCGAAACGGCGTCCGCACAGCAAGTGGTCGTCGAAGAGCTCCACGCGCGGCGAAGTGAGTGCCAGCTCCCGCTCGCGGGCCGAATAGTCGCGCTGGCCCACCTGCACGATGCGTGCCACGCCGGGCGCCTCCTGCAACACGTTGTACATGATCGACGCATGGGAATAGGTAAAGCCCTCGTAGGCCTCGCGCAAATCGCAGTGGGCGTCCAGATGGAGAATGCCCACCCCCGGCTCGCGCTCCGCCACGGCACGGATCAGTCCCAGCGGCGTACTGTGATCGCCGCCGACCAGTCCGACGAGCCGTCCGGCGTCGAGCCGCTGGCGGCTGGCCTCGTACACTTCGCGGTTAAGTTCCTCGGAGGCCGTATTGACACGCTCCAGCCGACGCGGCATCAGGTAGTCCTCCAGCAGGTTGCCGCCCTCCTCCAGCCGCTCTATCACCTTGCGGGCATCGGGGCGCAGCCGGGAACTGCGATCCTGCACGGAGTAGTCGATCGCCGCGGTGGCGATTCCCCGGCGCCAGGCACCGGGTGCGAACGGATCGTAAAAATCGAGCTGCGTGGAGGCTTCGATGATGGCGTCCGGACCGAACGCCGCACCGCCGCCGTAGGAGGCCGTTACGTCCCACGGCACGGACAGCAGCACGAGCCGTGCATCCTCCTCCTCGAACGGGAAACCGAAATAATTACCGTTGTCAACCCCCACGCCGTCGGGATCAAATTGTAACCGATCGTCCATATCTGTATCGTTTGTTCTGGTTTACATACTCGGATGAGTATCAAATATCGCGTTTTTCGCTAAAAAATGCACCGAAAATGGCATGCATTTGATTTTTTTTGTTACTTTTGTTCTGCACACAATACCGAAACGCCTCGTGCACAGCCACAACCAGCCGAACAGGCGGGGCGCAGCAAGAGACGTTTCATAGTGATTCTTTCATAATCAGTATTTTAAGTTGGGGGGATGCCATAGTCGTGAGACTGTGGCATCTTATTTTTTCGTCTCCCTTCCCCGCAAAGATACGAAAAGCATCATTCCGCGGCTCCGTCGCCGCTCCCCTTCCGACCGAAACGCGGCCGAATCTCAATCGAGAAACCGTAGTTCCGCCCCGGCATCGGCCGCGACAATTCGGTTTCGTAGGCCTCGTCGAAGAGATTGTCGATCCGGAAACTGAGCCCGATGTCCGCCCAGCGCAGCGCAAACCGCTTGCCCAACGACACGCCGTTCATGATGTAGGGCACGATCCGCCCCGAAATGAGGGCGGAGTTGTCCGTCGTCGTATAGCGTTCACTGTAATAATCCCACTTGTAGGAGAGCGTCCAGGTGCGCCACGTCAGCCCGAAGGTCATCGCACCGGACCAGACGGGAATGTAGGGCAGCTGTTTGCCCACGGCATTGTCGCCCGCACTGATCGGGTCGCGCATGTTGAGCGACCGCGTCCAGGCAAAGACGCCGTCGGCCGACAGCCTCCAGCCGTCCCCCCAGCCATAGGCCAGTCCGAAAGTGGCCTCCGCACCGAAGGCATGTACCATCCGGATGTTGGTCGGCAGCCATTGCGTGGCCCCCTTGTCGGGATACCAGAAGATCCAGTTGTGCACATAGCTGTCGTAGAAGGTGAGCGTGGCCGCATAGGAGAAACGCCCCGCCTCGCCGTGGAGCTCCGCGCCGAAGTCATACGACAGGCCGTCCTCGGGCAGCAGCTCCCCTTCGGCGAACTGCCGGTCGTTCAGGGTCGGATAGCGGTAGTTGCGGGTCACGGAAGCCTTGATCAGCCACCGTCCGTCCCGGGAAGTCCAGTCGGCCAGCAGGGCGGGAATGAAGGGGGCTCCCTCGTTGCCGATCACCTCCTGGCGCAGGTCGAGCGACAGCCCCACCGAACGGACGGGGCGGTAGCGCAGCGCCACCAGCGCCGACAGCTCAGTGCGCGCATCGTCGTAGGCCTGCGGCTTGGCGGTGTTGCGTACGGGCAGCTGGTCGGCCGTATAGACGAAATGCTGCAGGACGGTCACGTCGGCCGACAGATAGAATTTCGGGGAGAAGGCATTCTCCCACTTGGCGTTGCCGAAAAGGGTGTTGATGTAGCTGTGCCAGTCCTCGCGGATCTGGGTCTCCTGCGTGGTGCCGTAGCTGCGGTCGGAGCGCTCCTGATAACGGATGTCGCTGTAGTGGTATCCCGCCCGGGCCGACATCCTTCCCACGGGGAGGTAATCCTCCCAGCGCAGCACGCCCCGGAAGGTGCGCTCGGTCTGTGTCGAGCGCGCCTCGCTGCTCTCCGTGTAGTCCGTATTGAGCAGCGGCAGCCCGCGCGAGGAGTCCATGTACCAGGCCGAGAGGGCAAAGTCACCCGCCCGTCCGGCATCGTAATACAACTCCTGCAGCACATGGAAATCGCGGTAGCGGCAGTTGCGGTTCCGCTCCGTGGGGTAGCTCCAGCCGATCACGTTGCCCGCCTCGTCGAGCACGAAATCCTTCTTGGCATAGTTGCGGTAGGTGAAATCGTTCTCCGAGGTGGTGAGCAGCACGCTGGTTTCGCTCTTGAGCCGCCGGGTGCCGTAGGAGAGATTGAGGTATTCGTCGAACGTACGGAACGACGCCACGCCCTGGGTGTACTGCATGCCGAAACCGTCGCCGGCCTTTGCCCGCGTGTCGAGGGAGAGCGCGCCGCCCAGACCGCCGCCCGTAACCCCCACCGAACTGGCCCCGCGATAGAGCGTCGCCCCGTCGATGAAATAGGAGGGAATGTAGGAGAGATCCATCATGCCGAAGAGCGGCGAGTTCATGCTCATGCCGTTCCACATCACCTGCGTGTGCGATGCGCCCGTGCCGCGCAGCGAGACGGTGGCTGCCGTGCCGCGCCCGTGCGACTTGATGTAGACGGGACTGTTGTGGGCCAGCATGTCGGCCAGCGAAAAGGTGACATCCTCGCGCAGCAGCTCCTCGTCGAACACGGTCTTCTGGATGCCGATGTCGGCCATCGGCCGCGCCCCCACCACCGTGACGGTCTCGATCGTGCCGCTGCGGTCGGCCGCCTGCTGCGCCTCGTCGGCCGGCGGCTCCTGGGCAGCGGCGAAGAGGGCCGTACCAGCGCACCAGAGCCCCCACAACACGCCGAATATCCGCCGCCCCTTCATCGTTCTCCGCTACTCCAGATTCTCGTCGCGGAAACGCGACACCTCCGTCGAAAGTTCACCCACGCCCGAACGGCCCTGGATGTTGACGCCGGTCTGCACCTTGATGAAATCGATATAGCGCAACGCAACGGGATTGCCCTCGCTGTCCACCGCATCGGCTATGCGAAAGAAGTTCTTCGCCTTGGGTTGCTCGAGCATGTCCTCGCCCCAGTTGTCGGCATAGCCCCAGCCGTAGTCGCCCGTCGAGAAGCGGCCGTTGTCGCCCGTACCGCTGCGGTCGGGCAGGCAGGTGCCCGTCAGCGTATAGCTCGCCTCCTCCCACAGCGGGAAGTAGTTCTGTTCATGATCGATAATCCGCTCGATCTGCCCCTCGTGCCCGGCGCTGTCGCTCCAGCGCACCGGATCGCCGTCCGCCGCCGGACGGTAGTAGGTCACCGCATAGTCGCGCACCGACTCGGCGGCATAGCGGCCCTGCAGTTCGTACCACACGCCGTCGTCGGGTTCGCCGTTGCCGTTCTCGTCGGGCATCACCCACACCACGCCGGGCTCGGAGCTGCCCGAAAACTGGTTGCCGGTAATCGAGAAGTCATACCCTTCGCAGCCCCCCGTGGCCTGAATGCTGTGGTCGAACCCGACCACCACATAACCGCCGAATCCCCCCAGGGAGATCATGCGGGGCGACGACCCGTCCGTCGGATGAAGCATCCGGTCGGCATAGGCACGGGCCGCCTCGGCCGTCGTCTCCTCGCCCGTGAAGCCCATCAGCGTGTTGTTGATGAACTGGCCGGGCGCCGGACGGTAGGCGATCACCCGGTTGCTGTAGGGCGAACTCTCCGCCACGGGCGGATGCGGGCCGTAGGCCTCGGGCATCACGACCCGGGATTTGTTGCAGGCTGCCAGCAGCATGGCCGCCGTTGCCAGAAGGATCAGTTTCTCTTTCATGTCGCGTTATCTGAAACAAAAAGCCGTCGGAGTAATGCCCACGCGCAGCGTATCGAGCGGCACCCCCTCCGCCGAGAAGCGGTAGACGACGCCCTGCTGCTGGTAGTCGATCGCATCGCCGAGATAGAGGTCGCCGCTGTGCGGATCGACCCCCAGCGCATAGTAGATGGTCTCGTGGGCCCGGATATAGGGTTGTGCGGGCAGTTCTTCGGCATCGGCCGCCATGCGCCACACATCCTCGTTCAGGAAATAGACGGTCTCCCCGTCCACCCCCACGCAGAGCCCCTTCGGGCTGTCGCCGATGCGGAAGACAAACTCCCGCTCCACGGCCAGGGTGGCCGGATCGATCCGGTAGAGGGCCGGCGCCTGCCGCGTCTGTCCCTCCGCACCGCCGTCGGTCAGCACCCACAGCTTGCCGTGGGCGTCGAGCGCCATCTGGCGGGGCTGGGGACGCACTTCGATCTCCGCCTCGATCGTATCGGTTGCGGTATCGATCACCAGCACCGTGTCGTCGTACGACCAGCAGGTGACAAAGAGCCGGTTGCCGACGACGACCATCTGCTCGGTCGAAGTATGATCGCCCGTGTCAATCGCACCGACCGGCTGCGTCGTGGCTGGATCGAGCACGGCAATGCGGGGTTCGTAGAGCGACGTTACGTAGGCCTTGTCCGCCGCAAACAGCATATAGCGCGGCGAACCGATTCCCCGGATCACCTTGCGGACCAGGAAGGTTTCGGGATCGATGCCGAAAATGATCCCCGAATTGTTCACCACGACATACCCCACACCGTCATGCAGCGTCATCGACTGGGCCACGTCGCCCAGCTTCATCCCGTTGGCACGGGCAAAGACCTCGTTCTGCAACTCGCCGGTCGAGGGCAGGTAGAAGGACATCGTGGCATTGCCGTACATGAAGTTGCCCTCGCAGAGGATGAAGACCCCCTCCGGATTGTCCCCCAGCGGATAGTCGAACGTCTCCTGCGGGATGGGGCCATACTTCATGCACCCGCCCGTCGCCAGCGCGGCAGCCACCGTCAGCACGGCCGCCAGCCGCCGCAGGTATGTCCCTCTTCTTCCCATGGTTCCGTTTTGTCCGCCCACGCCGGGCGGCGCAATCGAACAAAGATACCGCATCCCAGCGAGATACGCAACACACTCCGCCCACGCCGGCCATGGACACAAAAAAGGCCGCCGCTCCGTCATGCGACGGAACGGCGGCCGATTCGTTCGGAGAGGCCTCTCCCCGCCTACTCCCACTCGATCGTTGCCGGCGGTTTGGAGGAGATGTCATAGACGACGCGGTTGATGCCGCGCACCTTGTTGATGATGTCGTTCGACACGCGGGCCAGGAAATCGTAGGGCAGGTGTACCCAGTCGGCCGTCATGCCGTCCGTCGAGGTCACGGCACGCAGCGCCACCGTACTCTCGTACGTGCGCTCGTCGCCCATCACGCCGACACTCTTGACCGGCAGCAGGATCGTACCCGCCTGCCATACCTTGTCATAGAGGCCCCACTCCTTGAGGGCATCCATGTAGATCTTGTCGGCCTCCTGCAGCACGGCTACGCGCTCGGGCGTCACCTCGCCGAGGATGCGGATGCCCAGACCCGGTCCCGGGAAGGGATGACGCTCCAGGATCAGCGGATCCAGACCGAGCGTGCGACCCACGCGGCGCACCTCGTCCTTGAAGAGCAGCCGGAGCGGCTCCACGATCTTGAGGTGCATCTCCTCGGGCAGGCCGCCCACGTTGTGGTGCGACTTGATCGTGGCCGAAGGACCGTTCACCGACACCGACTCGATCACGTCGGGATAGATGGTGCCCTGTGCCAGCCACTTCACGTTTTCGATCGCCTTGGCCTCCGCATTGAAGACCTCCACGAAATCGCGGCCGATGATCTTGCGCTTCTTTTCGGGATCGGTCACCCCCTTCAGGTCGGAGAGGAACCGGTCGCCGGCATGCACGCCCTTGACATTCAGCCCCATGTGACGATAGGACTCCAGCACGCTCGTGAACTCGTCCTTGCGCAGCAGACCCGTATCGACGAAAATGCAATAGAGGTTCTTGCCGATGGCCCGGTGGAGCAGCACGGCTGCCACGGACGAATCCACGCCGCCCGACAGACCGAGCACGACGCGGTCGTCCCCGATCTTCTCCTTCAGTTCACGCACCGAGCTCTCCACGAACGACTCGGAACTCCAGTTCTGGCTGCATCCGCAGATGCCCACCACGAAGTTCTTGAGCAGCTGCAGACCGTCGGTCGAGTGATACACCTCGGGGTGGAACTGGATGGCCCACGTCGGTTCACCCTCGATGCGGTAGGCCGCATTGCGGACATCCTCCGTACTGGCCGTCACGTGGTAGTTGGCGGGTAGCGAGGTGATCGTGTCGCCGTGCGACATCCACACCTGCGTCCGTTCGGGCAGACCTTTCAGCAGCGCGTCCTCGCGGTCGCCCACCTGCAACATGGCACGGCCGTACTCGCGCGAAGCGGCCGGCTCGACCTGACCGCCGTAGTGCTGCGCCAGCCACTGTGCGCCGTAGCAGACGCCCAACAGCGGCAACACGCCCTTGATGCCCGTCAGATCGGGCTGGGGCGCATCCTTGTCGCGCACCGAATAGGGGCTGCCCGAGAGAATCACCCCCTTCACCGAGCCGTCCAGCTGCGGAATCTTGTTGAAGGGATGGATCTCGCAATACACGTTCAGTTCACGCACGCGGCGTGCGATGAGCTGGGTGTACTGGGAGCCGAAATCGAGTATCAAAATCTTTTCCTGCATCTATTGTATGGTTGTGTTTGAAATTGCACGGATCCGGCGGAAGCGGCTGCCGATTGCCGGCACCCTCCGCACCGAAAATCACAGAAGGATCCGCCTGTGGACCAAAGCCCCCATTGCAGATCCTCCCTGGTTATCCGAACGGCCGGTGCACCTGTCGGAACACCGGCCGATTGAAGCGTATCGGTTAATTGCCACGGGAATAGTTGGGCGCCTCGCGCGTAATGGTCACGTCGTGCGGGTGATTCTCGATCACACCGGCCGAAGTAATCTTCACGAACTTAGCCTGCTTGAGCGCCTGAATATTCGGTGCACCGCAGTAACCCATACCCGATTTCAGACCGCCGATCAACTGGTAGATCGTCTCGCTCAGATAGCCCTTGAACGGAACGCGCGCCTCGATGCCTTCCGGAACAAACTTGCTCGTATCGACCTCGTCGCCCTGGAAGTAGCGGTCCTTGGAGCCCTTGTTCATGGCCTCCACGGAACCCATGCCGCGGTAGGATTTGAACTTACGGCCGTTGTAGATGATCGTTTCGCCGGGCGACTCCTCGACGCCGGCCAGCAGCGAGCCTACCATGACGCAGTCGCCACCGGCGGCCAGCGCCTTCACGATATCGCCCGAGTAGCGCAGACCGCCATCGGCAATAACCGGAATACCGCTGTCCTTCAACTCCTTGGCAACACCGTAGATGGCCGTCAGCTGGGGTACGCCCACACCGGCGATCACACGCGTCGTACAGATCGAGCCCGGACCGATGCCCACCTTCACACCGTCGGCACCGGCATCGGCCAGCGCACGGGCGGCGGCACCCGTCGCAATGTTGCCGGCCACTACATCCAGATGGGGATAGGCGGCCTTGATCTTGCGCAGCGTATTGGCCACGTTGATGTGGTGGCCGTGTGCCGTATCGAGCACCACGGCATCCACCTCCTCGGCATAGAGCGCGCTCACACGGTCGAGCACGTCCGAGGTAACGCCCACACCGGCTGCCACGCACAGACGCCCCTTGGCATCCTTGCAGGCATTCGGGTGATCCTTCATCTTGGTGATGTCGCGGTAGGTAATCAGGCCGACCAGATGGCCCAGCTCGTCCACTACCGGCAGTTTCTCGATCTTGTGGCAGCGCAGGATGTCGGCTGCGTTCTTCAGATTGGCATTGTGGGTGGTGATCAGCCCCTCCTTGGTCATCACCTCCTCGATCGGCCGCGAGAGGTCGTTCTGGAAGCGGAGGTCACGGTTGGTCACGATACCGATCAGGGTCTTGTCGGCCGCGATGACGGGAATGCCGCCAATGCGGTACTCCTTCATCAGGCGCAGCGCGTCGCCCACGGTATTGTCCTTGAAAATGGTGACCGGATCATAGATCATGCCGTTCTCGGCACGTTTCACACGACGCACCTGGGCAGCCTGCTGCTCGATGGTCATGTTCTTATGAATCACGCCGATACCGCCTTCCCGAGCCAGCGCAATGGCCAGCGGGGCTTCGGTGACGGTATCCATGGCGGCGGATACGATCGGTATGTTCAGCTTGATATTGCGCGAAAACCGGGTGGTAATGTCCACCTCGCGCGGCAACACCTCCGAATAGGCAGGCACCAGAAGGACATCGTCGAACGTCAGCCCTTCCGTAAGTACTCTTTCATCAATGAATGACATGGTATCGGGATTTTGTTGCGTGCAAAAATAGGGATAATTATCGAGAATTCCTTGCGCCGGAGCGCATTTTCCACCCGCCAACGCCTCCGGCCGAGCGCTTTATTGCATGCGCCGGGCCAACGCCTCGAACAGGGGATCGGCCCGCAGGTTGGTCAGATCAGGGTCGTTCAGCGTATAGTTGTAGTCGTCCCAACCGAAATCGAGCGCCTTGGAGAAGGCATCGGCCGCCCCCTTGACATCCCCCCGCAACGACCGCATGCAGGCGATGTTGTACCACACGCCGCCCATCATCGGTGCGGCCGCCTGGCGCACGTCGCCGGTCTGCAGGTTATAGAGTTCCGCGATCTCCAGATAGACCGTCTCCATCGTGGTCCGGTCACCCGCGGCGATGGCGGCGGTCAGTTCGTTGTTCAGCCCTTCAAGCTGTTCGATAAACCCGTTCATGGCGGGTGACTGGCTCCGGCCGGCCGTCGCACCGGCCAGGAGCAGCAACAAAAGCATGCAAATCCTTTTCATCGTCGTTCGTTTTTCATTATCACATGCCCGGCCGGCTGTCCGCCGCTTCCGGGCTTCATCTCATTCCTGCTCCGCGGCGGACCGTTCACCCGCCGCCTCGCCCGCCGCGCACAGGGCCGCCATCCGGTCGTGAAGCAGCGCCGCGATCCGCCGCTTCTCCTCCAGGGCGTCATTGGCCGGGTCGAACACGACCGGCTCCCCGATCCGTAAGGTATGGTCGCGACGGCCGGCATAGATCGGATAGAAGCGCAGCGCCTGCCCCGTCTTGTCGTAATACATCCGGCCGATGTTGGCAAAGCCGGTAAACAGCGTCCCCACCGAATCGGTGCGGTGCTCAACCGTCATCTTGTTGCCCCGGCGCACCCGGCGGGGACGTTCGGGAAAGATCAGCACGTTGTCGCCCTCGCTCAGCACGCACACCGTGTCGTTGAAGGTGGACATCACGTTGCGCAGGTTGTTCTTCTCCACGGGAATCGGGTCGAACGAGTTGAGTGCCCAGGTCACCGGCCGGGCCAGCGCCCGGGCCACGCCCCGTTTGGCCCGGGCGGAGAGCAGCGGCAGCCGGTAGAGAAACCGGCCGTACATCTCCTGCGCCGCCAGATCGCGATCCACCATCTTGCGGTCGATCCACGGGCGGAAATAGGTGGGCAGGTAGATCACCGCGGCCACGGGACCGTAGATGATGCCGTGGTTGCAGACGAACACCGAGGGGAAGTGGGCCATATCCATGTTCTCGCGCCCCTCCACGCGCAGATGGAGGAAGGGACGCACGAAGAAGGCAAGGATCTTCACGCCGAAACGCACCCGGCGGCGCCCCACCAGGTTGTCGTGCAGGTTCTGCTCGGCCGACTTGTTGCGGTTGTTCCAGCGTAGGAAGTTGAAGAGTTTCTGCCGGCGGCGTTCGTCGAGGGGCTGGCGCAGGGCAAAGCCCACGCTGGCGAGCATGAAGACGACGGGCAGCTCCAGCAGAAAGGTCCGGAAGACGAACGGAAGCCGGGGTTCGTGTGCGGCGGGAATAACAAAGACCCATACGGTCACCACGCACAGCATGACGGCATTGGAGACGATGACGGCAATCACCTGCGTGATCATCGACCGGAAGTACATCTCCCGGTCGCTCACCTTGCGCCCGGCGATGCGCGCCACCAGCTTGAAGTCCCCGTTGTAACGGTCGAGGACGGCCGTGATGCAGGCCAGTCCGAACCCCAGCAGGCCCACCCACAGCGTCGAGTTCCAGAGGCCGTGCACCCGGAACATCATCAGCGAACCGGCAATCCAGCAGACCGCACCGGCCATAAACAGGTTGATGCTGAGCACCCACCCCCGGCCGGTGGCCAGCCGCTTGAACAGCTCCGAGCAGAGGAGCACGGCCACGATCCAGACGGCCGCCTGCAGATAGATGCGGGCCGAGAAAAACGGGGTGGCGAAGCAGACGTAGCAGACATACATCAGCACGCCGAGGCTGAGGGCCACCTGCGCGTAGAGCGACATGTTGGCAAACATGCGATAGGAGAAGATGTCCCGCAGCTTGTCCTGCCGCGCATGGGTCAGGTATTTGTTCAGCGAGACGAGCGTACTGCCCTGGAACGAAAGCAGAAATCCGGTCAGGGCCGTCCCGCAGAGAATCATCCAGCGGACGAAGCCGTCCATGATCAGCCACGCGAACACCGCACAGGGAATGAAAAAAAGCAGCTGGTAGAGTCCCTTGTAGATGCGTTGGGTCGCTCCCGGCCGGTCCAGCGACCGGTTCACCATCCAGGTCAGCAGGCTGCGGGCGGCGATCAGCAGCACGAAGAACGAGACCATGTTCGTGCGTCCGACCTGCATGCGTCCCGGATAGAGGAACACCAGCGCCAGCCCCGCAAAGACCGACAGCGACAGGAGGGTCCACATGGGCCACTCGACGGCCCGCTCGGGCCTTCGGCTCCGGCGCAGAAAGCGCAGTCCGCTCTCGAAATAGAGAATCCAGATGTTCGCAAACAGGAACAGCGCCCCGCCGTAGAGCGGATTGCCGATCATGTAGTGGCTGACCATCATGCAGAGGATGAGCTGCAGAAAGTCGGCATTGACATTCGACAGGCTCAACGCCACCTGGATTCTGTAGGACTTTTTACTGCCGCTCATGCGCTTCGGATCGGGTTGTTTCGACACCCTCCGCCGCACGGCCGATAGGCTCCGCCGCAGGGGTTGTCATACAAATATACCAAAAAAATCCAGGAAATCCAGCTCCGCTGACCGGCAAACGCCGCCGGAACGGGCCCGCTCCTATTCGCAGCTCACCCCGTCGCAGAAATAGCTGCGGGGCTGCAGGTAGAGGTAATAGACCTCACAATAGGGATAGCCGACCCCGCGCAGCGCCTCGGTCAGCACCCGGGCCGCCGCGGCCTCCACCTCCCGGCCGCGCTCAAAGGCGATGATTTCCGCCATGGGATAGGGTTCGGCGTCGAGCCGCCCCTCGCGGATGAAGTCCGACGTCACGATCTCCAGGGCAACGTTGTCCGGTTCGGTCGCAAAGGCGACAGCCAGATCGCGGCACAGGGCGGG
Source organism: Candidatus Tidjanibacter faecipullorum (assembly GCA_019116245.1). Classification (GTDB taxonomy): domain Bacteria; phylum Bacteroidota; class Bacteroidia; order Bacteroidales; family Rikenellaceae; genus Tidjanibacter; species Tidjanibacter faecipullorum. The sequence continues at coordinate 101,108 of DXCC01000017.1, read as the reverse complement.
GGCAACGGCCAGGATCCGCTCCTTCGCCACCGCATGTAGTCTGATGGTAGGCATGATGTATGTTGTTTTTCGATTCCTTGTTATTCGTTCGGGCAACGGCCCGGCCATTGTCCCAACCGCCGATTCGCCGCACCGGCCAGACAGAGATCTCCGGCCGCTCCTCCCGTGTCACCACACAGGACAGCCTGCCGTTCATCTCTTCATTTGTTTGATTACTAGACGGATTCCTCCGGCGCCTCGGCCTCGGCCTCGGTATCGGGCACCGCAGCAGCCGTCTCCCCGTCGTGGAAGTGGAGCCACACGCGACGGGCACGCGCCGCGCCCACCACCTCGGCCAGTTCCGCCTCGGAGGCCTCCCGAATGCGGGCCACGCTCCGGAAACGTTTCATCAGAGCTGCCGCACTCTTCACCCCGACCCCCTCGATCTCCTCAAGCTGCGAACGGATGAAACCGGCCGACCGCTTGTTGCGGTGGAAGGTGATGCCGAAGCGGTGCGCCTCGTCGCGCAGGTGCATGATGACCTTGAGCGGCTCGCCCGTCTTGTCCAGGTAGTAGGGCTCCGGATCGTTCGGGAAAAAGATCTCCTCGATGCGCTTGGCCAAGCCCACGATGGCGATCCTGTGTTCCAGTCCCAATTCGCACAACACACCGTAGGCTGCGCTCAACTGCCCCTTGCCGCCATCCACCACGATCAGGTCGGGCAGCTCGGCCCCCTCGGCCAGCAGGCGGCTGTAACGCCGCCGCACAATCTCGCGCATCGAGGCGAAGTCGTCCGGTCCGATCACCGTCTTGACATTGAAGTGGCGGTATTCGCGGCGCGAAGGCTTGCCGTCGCGGAACACGACGCACGAGGCCACGGGATAGGTTCCCTGCAGGTTGGAGTTGTCGAAGCACTCGATGTGGCGCGGCTGAACGTCCATGTACAGCGCCCGCCGCATGGCCTCCATCAGCCGGTCGGTATGTTTCTCGGGATTCTTGATCTCCAGGTTCTTGAGCTTTTCGAGCCGGTAGAGCTTCGCGCTCCGCTGGGAGAACTCCAGCAGCTTGAGCCGGTCGCCACGCACGGGCACCGTAAACTTCACCTCCTCGCCGAACAGCCCCTCCTCGGGCAGGAAGGGCACCACCACCTCGCGCGCCAGCGTGCCCGACAGGCGGTCGCTGATCTCCAGAATGGCCCGCGAGAGCACCTCCCGCTCGTCGGCCTCGGCTCCGACCGACAGCTGCACGGTGAAGCTGTTGACCACCGTGCCGTCGGAGACCTTCACGTAATTGCAGTAAGCCGTACCGTCGGCCTCGTCCATCAGCAGCGAGAAGACATCGAGCCGGTGGAGCGTGGTGCTCACGATCACCGACTTGCTCTCGTAGTTGTCCAACAGGGCCAACCGGTGCTTGTACTGGGCGGCCACCTCAAACTTCATCTCGGCCGCCGCGGCCATCATCTGCTCGTGCAGATACTCCCGCGTGGCACGCAGGTCGCCCCGCAGGGTCTTCTTGACCCGTTCGATGACGGCCGCATACTCCTCCGCGCTCTGCCGCCCCACGCAGGGTCCCTTGCAGTTGCCGATGTGGTACTGCAGGCAGACGCCGTACCGTCCCCGCGCGATCGCCTCCGGCGCGAGGTTGAGCGAACAGGTGCGCACCTGATAGAGGCCGTGAATCAGCTCCAGCATGTTTTTCTGCACCATCACCGACGAATAGGGGCCGAAGTAGTACGACCCGTCGCGCACCAGCCGCCGCGTGGAGCTCACACGCGGGAAGGGCTCGTTGCGGACGACGATCCATGGATAGGTCTTATCGTCCTTGAGCAGCGTGTTGTAACGCGGCTGGAGCGTCTTGATGAGCGAATTTTCGAGCAGCAGGGCATCCTGCTCGGTCGGCACGTCGATGTGCCTCAGGGCGGTAATCTGCCGCACCATCATCCGGATCTTGGAGGAGTGGGGACGCGATTCCATGAAATACGACGAGACGCGGCGCTTCAGATTCTTCGCCTTGCCCACGTAGATCACCTCGCCGGCCCGGTTGACGAACTGATAGACCCCCGGTGTGGAGGGTAGCAGCGCCACCTGCTCGCGCACCGTCAGCACCGGCTGGGACTCCTGCTCCTCCCGCGTTCCGCTCCGCTCCGCCATGGCTCCGACCGGTTGTTCCGTCCTAACGGGACAGGTAATTCTTCATCAGCCGCGCGATGTACTTGCCGATGATGTCAAACTCGATGTTCACCACCGAACCGACCCGAATGTCCTTGAAGTTGGTGTGTTCGTAGGTGTAGGGAATGATCGCCACCTGGAACGACCCCTCGCGGGAATTGACCACCGTCAGGCTGACACCGTTCACGGCCACGGAGCCCTTCTCCACGGTCACGTTGTCCCCCTTCGGCTCGTAGGCGAACGTATAGTAGTAGCTGCCGTCGGCATTGTCCACCGCCCGGCAGACGGCCGTCTGATCGACATGACCCTGCACGATATGGCCGTCCAGCAGCGCATCGGGACGCATGCTGCGCTCGATGTTCACGCGGTCGCCCACCTGCAGCAGGCCGAGGTTCGACTTGATGAGCGTCTCGTAGATCGCCGTCACCGTATAGGTATCCCCTTCGATGGATTCGACGGTCAGGCAGACGCCGTTGTGTGAGATGCTCTGGTCGATCTTCAGCTCGCCGGCAATCTCGCTGCGCAGCGTAAAGGTTTTGTTCTGTCTCTCCTCCCGGATCGCCACCACCGTAGCCATCCGCTCCACGATTCCCGAAAACATGTTTCTTCCGATTATTTTTATAATGATTTTTCCACGCTGCGGGCAGCTGCGCCTCACAGCTCATACCATACATATCCCTTGACCCGATACAGCGCCCGGATCTCGTACTCGCCGATCCGCACCTCGCCGTAGGTAGGGTTGGCCGCCACCAGCCGGAGCTGCTCCGGATCCTCCTCCGCACGCAGCACGCGCCGCACGACCGCCATCCGGTCGGTCACGACCAGGTAGGCGTAGCCGGGCAACAGGTCGGCGAGCTCCACGGCCGCCAACAGCAGCAGCGCTCCGTTGGGCAGGTCGGGCTCCATGGTCCGGTTGAGCAACGGTGCAGCGAACGAAACCGCCCCCGCCCGCGGCAGGACAATCTGCCCCGCGGGCTGCGGCAGGCGCTCCATCTGCGCCAGACAGATCACATCCGTGTCGTAAACGGGGATCATGCTCCGGACGGCGGTGCCGCCGGCAAACATCTCCCCCTCGCCCGTCACCAGCCAGGCCCGGCTGATCTCGGGATAGCGGGCCACGATCAGCTCGGCCAGCTCCTTGCTGATGCCGTTGTTACCGCGCTTGATCTGATAGAGATTCTCGCCCCGGTGGAGACCGATGTGCAGCGCAAAGGCGTTGACGGACAGACCTGCCCACCGCACCACCTTTTCGATCCGTTGCCAATCGTCCAGCACCATCGTTATCCCCCCCTGCTTATTCTGCTGACAATCAACCATTACCGGCATCATGAGCCCCATGCGGCGCCCCCTCCCGGGCGGTTGATTCGGTCAAAAATAGCCAGATTCTGCCGAATTTGTTGAAAATCCCGGAAAAAAGTCGCACCTTTGCAGTGGTTTCATCCCCATGGTCCCGTAGTTCAATGGATAGAATTTAAGATTCCGGTTCTTACGATATGGGTTCGAATCCCGTCGGGATCACACCGCCCCGTCCGCCTGTTGCGGACGGGGCTTTTGTTTTTCCGGCCGGCATGCCACCGCCCCCTTTCCCATCATTTTCCCTTCCTTCCCCGTCCTTTGGCCGCGAAATCTTAAAAAACGTAAAAAATGTCAAATATTTATTGCATATATGAATTCCATTTTCTACCTTTACTCTTGGTGAAAGGAGATACCGCGGACAGCAACGGTTTTCCCCGATGCGCTCCGCCTTCCACCCCCGAAAAAGCAGAATATCCACTTTTCATAAATTAAGGTTATCAGATTACTCAGAAAGGCCGTACGCGTGATGCCACGGCCTTTCGTATGTTTGGCAACGGCGGCCCGCAACGGACGGAAATCACCCGCAACGATCCATCCATACCCAAAAATTGGTACCTTTACTTTTCGAAACATCGCAAAAGGGTCATGAAATATCAGATCAATCCCGCCGCACGCTGTGCGGTCATCGGAGCCGGAAGCTGGGCTACGGCCATCGTCAAGATATTGCTGGAGAACGAGAAACGGGTCGGCTGGTATATCCGCGAGCCGGAGATCCGCGAGAGCATCGCCGCCAACGGGACCAACGCCCGCTACCTGCAGGATGTCCACCTCGACGCCAGCCGGCTGGCCGTGTCGGGTGACGTGAACGAGGTGATCGCCAATGCCGACATCATCGTCCTGGCCGTCCCCTCGGCCTACATCAAGACGACCCTCGAACCGCTGACCGTCTCGCTGGAGGACAAGTTCATCGTGTCGGCCATCAAGGGCATCATCGCCGGCGAATACATCACCATTGCCGAGTTCCTCAACCAGGACTACGGCGTCCCCTTCGACCGCATCGGCATCGTTTCGGGCCCCAGCCACGCCGAAGAGGTGGCCATGGAGCGCCTCACCTTCCTCACGATGGTCTGCAAGGATCTCGAAAACGCCCGGATCCTCGGCGAAAAGTTCCGTTCGCGCTACATCCACCCCGTCTACTCGACCGACATCTACGGCGTGGAGTACGGCGCCGTCCTGAAGAACATCTACGCGCTGGCCGTGGGCATCTGCAACGGACTGGGCTACGGCGACAACTTCATCGCCGTGCTGATTGCCAACAGCGCCATGGAGATGGACCGCTTCATGGAACGCACCTACCCCGCCCCGCGCGACTTCAACGCCTCGGTCTATCTGGGTGACCTGCTGGTGACCTGCTACTCGAAATTCAGCCGCAACCGCACCTTCGGCACGATGATCGGCAAGGGCTACTCCGTCAAGAACACCATGATCGAAATGACCATGGTGGCCGAAGGATACTACTCGTCGGCCTGCATCAACCAGATCAACAAGCGTTTCGACATCCGCATGCCCATCGCCGACGCCGTGTACCGCATCCTCTACGAAAAAGCACCGGCCGCTGCCACCTTCCGCCGGCTGACCGACGAACTGGTCTGAACGGCCCGACCGCCATGCAAAAACGGCTGTCCGCACCCGCAGTGCAGACAGCCGTTTTTCCGTTTCGCGGAACCTGCCGCCGATCAGAAGGGCAGGTCGTCGGGATCGTTGTTCACATCGACCTCCGGAGCGGCCGGAGCCGGTGTTGCCGGAGCGGACGCCGCACCGGCGCCGTACCCTCCGCCATAGCCGCCCTGCTGGCCGTATCCCTGCTGCTGGCCGCCGTAGGAGCTGCCGCTGCCATAACCGCCCTGCGGGGCCGATCCGCCGCCGTAGTGCTGGCCGCCGGACTGACCGCCATTGTTGTCGGAACGCCGTCCCAGCATCTTCATGTCATCGGCCAGAATCTCCACGGTAGTCCGCTTGGCCCCCTGCTGGTCGGTCCACTCCCGGCTGCGCAGGCGTCCCTCGATATAGACCTGGGATCCCTTGCGGACAAAACGGTCCGCCACATCGGCCAGGTTGCGCCACAGCACCACCGTGTGCCATTCGGTGTGTTCGCGGGCTTCCTGCGCCTCGCGATTGTAGAGCCGTTCGGTGGTGGCAATCCGCAGACGCGCCATCTTCACACCGCTTTCCAACGTTCTGATCTCGGGATCCATGCCCACGTTGCCGATCAGAATCACTTTATTGATCATACGCTTTCCTTTTTTGCTTTATGTTTTCCAACGGCCGGCCCGTCAGGCCCCGCTCCGGGGCAGGCCCACCGGCCGTCACCGCTTGTCCGTTGTTCAGGCCAGCCGTTCCAGCATGCCGATGAAGAGGCGGGACATCTCGGCCTCCGCCCGACGACCCTGCTGCTGCACGATCTCGTGCGACACCGACTCGTCCGAAGCCAGATCGGTGATGATGGAGACGCCGAAGCAGGGCAGCCCCATGTGGCGCGCCGCAATGATCTCCGGCGTGGTGGACATACCCACCGCATCGCCGCCGATCGCCCGCACGTAGCCGTACTCGTGGGGGGTCTCGAAGGTCGGCCCCGTCAGTCCCACATAGCAGCCGTACTGGAGTTTAATCCGCTCCCGCCCGGCGATCTCCGTGGCCAGCGCGATGAGCGCCGGATCGTAGGCGTGCTTCATGTCGGGGAAGCGCGGGCCCAGTTCGTCCAGATTGCGGCCGATCAGCGGATTGGGGATCAGGTTGATGTGATCCGTAATCACCATCAGGTCGCCCACCCGGAAGGTCGGGTTGGTGCCGCCGCTGGCGTTCGACACGAAGAGCCGCTCGATGCCCAGCATCTTCATGACCCGCACGGGAAAGACCACCTGCTGGGGCGTATAGCCCTCATAGTAGTGGAAACGTCCCTGCATGGCCACGATGCGCCGGCCCCCGAGCAGGCCGAAGATCAGCCGGCCGCGATGGCCCTCCACCGTCGAGACGGGGAAATCGGGAATATCGGCATACTCCACCGCATGTTTCACATCGATGTGCTCGACCAGGCCCCCGAGGCCCGTACCGAGGATAATGCCCACTTCGGGGCGGAATCCGGCGATGCGCTCCTGAATGAACGCCGCCGTATGTTTGATCTGTTCCAACATATTGACTTGCTTTCGGCACCGGCACGCGCCGCCCGCAGGCCGACCCGCTCCGGTGCAAAACCGGTTGATGATGCGTTGTCTTTCCGTTCGTCCCCTCCGTCAGTCGCGCGAGCGAATCTGCCGGCAGAGTTCGGCCAGGAACACCTCCTCGTCGCCCTCGTAGAACGACAGCCGCACGGGAATCTTGTAGAGCCGCCGTTGCAACTCCACGGGCACCTTGCGGCTGTTGGTCAGCTTCACGGCATCCTTCTCGGTGGTCACCACCACCGTATCGGGCGGCAGTGTGGCCAGCTCCCCGACGATGCGCTGCAGCTCCCGCACGCGATAGACGTGGTGATCGCGGAAGAGCCACTCCCGCGTGATGCGGTAGCGCGTCCCGAGCGATCCGAGCATCGCCTTCGGATTGCCGATGCCGGCCATGACGGCAATGTGCTGCTTCGGCTCGACGAGCCCCTCCGCACCGGGGAAGAGAGGCTGCAGCTCGCCCTGCCGCATGGTCGTAAAGAAAACGGACTGATAGGGAAAGAGATTCAGCGACTTGACCGCTATGCGGCGGTCGATGGGGGTAATGTTCGTCGGCGTCTTGGTGACCACCACGATGTTGGCCCGCGCCATCTGGGAGGGGAGGTCGCGCAGATTGCCCAGCGGCAGCATGTAGTCTTCCCAAATGGGCCGCGTGTAGTCCATCAGCACGATATCGACCTTCGGCTCGACCCGCCGGTGCTGGAACCCGTCGTCGAGCAGGATCAGATCCACCTCGGGATGCTCCTGCCGGATCCGGCGGATTCCCTCCGCCCGTTTCTCGCACACCACGACCACCGTATCGGGATACTTGCGCTTGATCTGCTTGGGTTCGTCGCCTACATTCAGGAACGAGGAGTTGGTCTGCACCTCCAGGTAGCCCTTCGTCCGACGGCCGTAGCCGCGCGACAGGACGGCAATCGTGAAACGCCGCCCGAGCCGGTCGATCAGAAACTCCGTGAAGGGGGTTTTCCCCGTACCGCCGACGGTAATGTTGCCCACGCACACGACCGGAATGTCGGCCGTATAGTGGCCGATGATCCCCGAATCGTAGAGCAGATGGCGGATTCGCAGCACAAAGGCGAACAACCCCGCGGCTATGGCGCTCAAGAAACGCATGTCGACAAATCTGTCCGAACGAATTTATTTTTTCAAAGATAGTTCAAAAACCCCGTAAAACCAAAGCGTTTCCGCGAATCGTAAAAAAAGCGTCCGAAACCCGCCACGGGGTCTCGGACGCCTGCGTCGTTCCTGCGACCGGACTATTTCACGAGCCGGTTGGTCGCCGTATCGGGGAAGATGACCCACGGACGGAACCGTTTGGCCTCCTCGAACTCCATGGCGGCATAGGAGATGATGATCACCACGTCGCCCACGGCGGCCTTGCGGGCAGCCGCACCGTTCAGGCAGATCTGGCCGCGGCCGCGCTCGCCCTTGATGGCGTAAGTCTCGATCCGCTCGCCGTTGTTGATATTCACGATCTGCACCTTCTCGCCCTCGATAATGTTGGCCGCATCGAGCAGATCCTCGTCGATCGTGACGCTGCCCACGTAGTTCAGATTCGCCTCGGTCACCGTCACGCGGTGAATCTTCGACTTGAGTACCTCGATTGTCATCATAGGAAGCGCAGGTTGTCGATCAGACGGATCTCTCCGGCCTGCACGGCGATGCATCCGCGCACATGGGCGGCCGATTTCCAATCCTTCACGGGTTGCAGCGTATCTTCGTCCACCAGCTGGAAGTAGATCACCTTCAGCAGCGGGCTCTTCTCCACACGGGCGATCACGTCGCGCTCGGTCTCCTCCACACTCTTGGTGCCAGCCGTTTCGGCCTCGGCCTGCATGGCGGCATGGATCATCGGCGCCGCGGCACGGTGCTCGGCCGTCAGCAACAGGTTGCGCGAGCTCAGCGCCAGGCCGTCCGCCTCACGCACGATGGGACACTCGACGATCTGCACCGGAATGGCCAGCTGACGCACCAGCTCCTTGATGACGGCGATCTGCTGGAAATCCTTCTCGCCGAAATAGGCCCGGTCGGGCTTTACCAGTTCGAGCAGCCGGCTGACCACCTGGCCCACACCGTTGAAATGGCCGGGACGGGTTGCTCCCTCCATGACCTTGTCGAGCTGGCCGAAATCGAATACGCGGGTATCCGGTTCGGGATAGACCTCCTCGACGGTCGGCATGAAAACGATATCGGCACCGGCTTTGCGCAGCACTTCCAGATCGGCCTCCGGCGTGCGGGGGTAATTGCGCAAATCGTTCTTGTCGTTGAACTGGGTAGGATTGACAAATACGCTGACGACTACCGTGTCGTTCTCGGCACGCGCCCTGCGTACCAGCGACACATGTCCGTCGTGCAGCGCTCCCATTGTAGGCACGAGACCTACCGACGAACCTTTACGGGCGGCCAGTGCGCCCTTCAGACCTTCGACGGTCGTGAATTTTTCCATTATTACTGTCTGTAATTGCCTTCCGGCGTTATACTTTCAATGGACGGCAAAGTTATCAACTTTATCAATACGCTCCCAATTTTCCCGTTTTTTTTATCTTTGCGCAGGCAGGCCTCCTCCGCGACGCCCGCCTTTTTGTCACAATCCGCCATGCGCCATCTGCTCGTATCGTTTCTCATGTCCGTTCTGCTGCTGACCGCCTGCGCCGAACGCCGCACGCCCGCCACCTCCATCGAAGGTTTCGCGCTGGGCACCGTCTATTCCGTCACGGTAGCCGACCGTGCACCCGACAGCCTCCGCCAACGCGTCGAGGCGATCTTCGCCGAGGCCGACACCACCCTCTCGGTCTTCAACGAAAACTCCCTACTGAGCCGCCTCAACCGCAACGAGACCGACCGGGTAAACGACGACATCGCCCGCAACATCGCCCTGGCCCGCAGCGTCAGCGAACTCTCCGGCGGACGGTACGACATCACCATCCTGCCGCTGGTCGAGGCCTACGGCTTTCTGAACGACCCGCAGCACGAGGGCATCGACATCGACTCGGTACTGCAATATGTCGGCTACCGCAAGATCGACGTCCGCGACGGCCGCCTCGTCAAGCAATATCCCCAGACCCGCATCGATCTCAACTCCATCGCCAAAGGCTACATCGTGGACCGGGTGGCCGCCATGCTGGAGAGCGAGGGGTCGGAACGCTACCTGGTCAACATCGGCGGCGAGATCTTCTGCCGCGGCACGAATCCCTCGGGCAAGCCGTGGAGCATCGCCATCGACACCCCCTACGAGGGCAACTACATCCCCGGCGAGCACACCATGACCGTACTCCACGTATCGGGCGTGGGTGTAGCCACTTCGGGCAACTACCGCAACTTCCACACCGGGGAGGACGGCACCCGCTACACGCACATCATCGACCCGATCACGGGCCGCAACACGGCCAGCAACCTCCTTTCGGCCACGGTGATCGCCGAAAGCTGCGCCCGGGCCGACGCGCTGGGGACCATGTTCATCGCCCTCGGTCTGGACGATGCGCTCGCCCTGCTGCAGGAGCACCCCGACATCGCCGCCCTGCTGATCTACGCCCAACCCGACGGTTCGATGAAGATCCACACCTCGGAGGCCATGCAACACTATCTCTAACGCCGCCATGCTCCGCAACGTTCTCTTCCTCTACAACCCCGCATCGGGCGACCATCCCGTAACGGACTATCTGGACGACATTGTCGCCTGCTATCAGGACCACGGCTACCGCATGACCCTTTACCGGCTGCGCTTCGACGACACCGACCGGCTCACCATCGAGGCGGCCGCCTCCGAGTCGTTCGACCACCTGCTGCTGGCGGGCGGCGACGGCACGCTCAACTACCTCGTCAACCACATCAAGGCCTGCGGCCCCGACATCCCCATCGCCGTGCTGCCCGTCGGCACGGCCAACGACTTCGCCACCCTGCTCGGCATGCCGCAGGATCCGATGGAGGCATGCCGGGCCATCCTGGAGGGTGCCGTCCAGCCGGTCGACCTGGGTATCGCCAACGGCCGCTACTTCGTCAATGTCTTCAGCTGCGGTCTCTTCACGGACGTCTCCCAGAAGACCCCAACCGCCTGGAAAAACAACCTCGGCAAGATCGCCTACTACATCAACGGCATCGGCGACCTGCCCCGCTTCCGCAGCATGGACCTGTCGATCCGCACCGACGGCGGCGACTTCGACGGCAAGGCGGTGATCTTCTTCGTCTTCAACGGCCGCACGGCCGGCACGCTCCCCATCGCCTACCAGTCGGAGGGCGACGACGGCCTGCTCGACGTACTGATCCTGAAGGGCGACAGCCCGCTCACTCCGCTGCGCACCGCCATGCGCTACCTGCCCAATATCGTCCTGCGCAAGGGCTATCCGTCGGGCATCGTCCACATCAAGTGCAGCCACCTGCACGCCCTCTCCACGCGCGACGAACACACCGACATGGACGGTCAGCCGGGACCGTCGTTCCCGATCGACATCCGGTGCGCCCACAACGCCCTGCGTGTTATCGTGCCGCCCAAAGCGATGCAGCGCGCACTGTGGACGGAGACCCTGCCGACCCTGCCCGGCCGGAACGGCGCGAAACAATAACTATGTTCACATTTTTTTTGCAAAACCGATTTTTTACACTACCTTTGCCACGCAAAGCCCGAAAGGACTTGACATGGTGGATGTAGCTCAGTTGGTAGAGCACCAGATTGTGGTTCTGGGTGTCGTGGGTTCGAGACCCATCTTCCACCCCAACGGCAAACGGCTTCCGAATCTCGGAGGCCGTTTTTCTTTTTCCCCGTCCGGCCCGGACCCGTACCGCCTCAACGACTCGAGCCCGCTGCCCCGGACGCTGAATAAAGCAGTCCCGTACGGCACGCGCATTCGTTCGTACCGCACGGGACTAATGGAAAGATTGGCCGCCTCGGGCATCAACCGGCCACGAGACCGCCGTCCACCAGATAATGGGAACCGGTGCAGAAACTCGAGGCATCCGACGCGAGGAAATAAACCACTTCTGCCACCTCTTCGGGCTGACCGGCATAACCCCGCATGTAGAGCGCATTCTCCTTGCGCCAGTAATCCTCAACGCTGCAATGGTTCTCCTCGGCAAATTTCACGAAGAGATTATCAACCAGCGGCGTGCGGATCGTGCCGGCACAGACCGCATTGACGCGAATGTTCTTCGGCCCCAGGTCGATGGCCAGACTGCGGGTGATCTGTCCGAGCGCTCCCTTGGTCAGGCCATAGGCAAAACTGTGGGGCTTGCCCACGAACCACTGATCCGAAGCATTGATTACGATGGAGCCGCCGCCTGCCTCTATGATCGGGGGAATCGCCTCACGCAGGGTATTTACCGTACCGTAGATGTTGGTCTGGATCATCAGATCGAGTTCCTCGTCGGCAATGTCAAGAATGGTATTGCAGCGATGAATGCCCGCATTGGCAAAGACGCTGTTCAGTGAACCGAACCGGGCAACGGTATTTTCGACAGCCCGGTGAATGTCGCTCCGCGTACGGGTATTGCCTTCGGTAAAAAGCAGCCGATCCGGGCAATTCAACTCCTCGACCAGTTCGCAGGCTGCTTGCGTATTGATGTCCATAAAGCCGACATTCCAGCCCTCTGCAATAAATTTTCGCACGGAGGCAGCACCGATTCCGGTCGAACCTCCTGTAATAAAGATGGTCTTCATACTTCAGCCTCTATTGTGTACTATTGTGCGCAGCGCACGACGTCCCCCACGAGCCACATCGTGGGGGCAACCGCTTCGTATCCATCATACATCAACGGTTCGCGCCTGTTGCCATGACCGCGTAACGCGGACGCCGCTACAACTAAAGATAGGAATTTGTTGCAAAATTTGCAATTCGGCCCCTCTCCATGCCTTGCCGGCCAACCATTCGCCCAGACTTCCTGTCTACCATACATGGCCGACCCGCCCCCAGACCCCGTTCCAGGATCAAAGGCGCCCTGGCAACATTATGCATTGCCCCCCCGTTGTTGCAATCCACACCGAAGGGGCATAAAAAAAGGAGCCTCCCCCAAAGGCTCCCCTGTGCGGATAAAGGGACTCGAACCCCCACGCCCGAAGGCATCAGATCCTAAGTCTGACGTGGCTACCAATTACACCATATCCGCGTGATGGACAAAGATACGCATTTTTCGCATATCTCTCCGCCGGAGGCTCCGCAAAGTAGCGCGCCCCGGACGTTCCCCGCCGGACCGTCCGGAGACCGGCATCGGCCAGCCCGCCGCCCAGCCGCTCTCCGCCCCCTTCAAAAGCAGTCGGGAGGAAAACGGCTGCGCGTTTTCCTCCCGACCGGCATGATGCGCATGCGGCTACTCGCCGCGATGCAGTCTGGCCCGCTCCACCCGCTCCCGGGCGTAGGGCAAGGTGATGCGCAGCGTCTCGCAGGGCTGCGACGGAGTATCGAACATGGCGTCGGTCATGATCGCCTCGCAGATCGAACGCAGACCGCGGGCACCCAGCTTGAACTCGATCGCCTTGTCCACGATGTAGTCGAGCACCTCTTCGTCGAAGACCAGCTTCACGCCGTCCATCTCGAACAAACGGACATACTGCTTGATGATGGCATTCTTCGGTTCGGTCAGAATCATGCGGAGCGTCGCCCGATCCAGCGGATCGAGGTAGGTCAGCACGGGAAGTCGGCCGATGATCTCGGGGATCAGCCCGTAGCTGCGCAGATCCTGCGGCGTGATGTACTGCAACAGCCGCTCGCGGTTCACCTCCTCGCGGTCGTGCACGCCGTAACCGACGGCATGGGTATTCAACCGGCGGGCAATCCGCTTCTCGATGCCGTCGAAGGCGCCGCCGCAGATGAAGAGGATGTTCGAGGTATTGACCTGAATGAACTTCTGGTCGGGATGCTTGCGGCCTCCCTGCGGCGGAACATTCACCACCGTACCCTCCAGAATCTTCAGCAGGGCCTGCTGCACGCCTTCGCCCGATACGTCGCGCGTAATGGAGGGGTTGTCGCTCTTGCGGGCAATCTTGTCGATCTCGTCGATGAAGACAATGCCCCGCTCGGCCTTCGCCACATTGTAGTCGGCCGCCTGCAGCAGCCGCGTGAGGATGCCTTCCACATCCTCGCCCACATAGCCCGCCTCGGTCAGCACCGTGGCATCCACGATGGTGAACGGCACGTGGAGCATGCGGGCAATCGTACGGGCCAGCAGGGTCTTGCCCGTACCCGTCTCGCCGACCAGAATGATGTTCGACTTGTCGATCTCCACATCATCTCCGCGACCGGCCTCGTCGAGGTGCAGCAGCCGCTTGTAGTGATTGTATACCGCCACCGACAGCGTCTTCTTGGCGGCATCCTGCCCGATCACATACTGATCGAGGAAGGCCTTGATCTCGGCCGGCTTCATCAGTTCGCTCCGGTCGATGCGGGCCTCATCGCGGGCGGCGGACTCCGCCGTCAGGTGATGCTCGCTGAGCGTTTCATACCCCCGCGCAATGCACTGGTCACAGATCGCCGCGCCGTTGGCGCCCGAAAAGAGCATGGCCACCTCGGTGATCGGCGCGCCGCAGAACGAGCAGCGCTCGACCTCCTGACGGCCGTTGCGGTTATTCTTCTCTGCCATCGTTTCCTTTCTTGTTGCTGGTTACCACATGGTCGATCAATCCGTAGGCCACGGCCTCCGGTGCCGTGAGCCAGTAGTCGCGGTCGGCATCCTTGGCGATCGCAACCACCTTCTTGCCGCTGTGCTGGGCAAGGATCTCATAGAGCTCGCGCTTGAGCTGCAGAATCTGACGGGCCGTAATCTCAATATCGGAAGCCTGACCCTGCACGCCGCCCAGCGGCTGGTGGATCATCACGCGTGCATGGGGCAGTGCGGTACGCTTGCCGGTCGTACCGGCCGTCAGCAGCACGGCGGCCATGCTGGCGGCCATGCCCGTACAGATGGTCGCCACATCCGGCGCCACGAGCTGCATGGTGTCATAAATGCCCAGTCCGGCATAGACCGAACCGCCGGGCGAGTTGATGTAGATGCTGATATCCTTGTTGCGGTCGGCCGCTTCGAGGTAGAGCAGCTGGGCCTGGATGATGTTGGCCACATCGTCCGTCACGGGAGCGCCGAGGAAGATGATGCGGTCCATCATCAACCGCGAAAAGACATCCATGGCCGCCACGTTCAGCTGGCGCTCCTCGATGATCGTCGGCGACACGTAGGCCGACGACACGGCCGCGGTGTAGTCGGACAGCGTGTGGGAGTTGATGCCCAGGTGCCCGACGGCATATTTTTCAAAGTCGTTTTTCATGGTATGGCAGTAATGCGGAGCTCCCTGCATCCGCCGGACGGATCTCCGGACGGGCGGTTAGCAAAATTTCCCCGTACCGGTACCGATACGGGGAAATAACCTGCTGCCCCTCCGGGACAGGAGCATCCTGGTTCCCTCGTGCGAGGGGGATTATTTCGTCATCTTGTCGAAGATCTTGCCCAACTCCTCCGGCGTAACCGACTTGTTGGAGATCTTTACCAGCGGCGTAATGGCCTCGACGATCTTCTTCTCGTAAACCCGGTCGAGTACACGGTTGGCCTCCTCCTTGTTGCCGAGGATCGAGTGGGCATACTTGGTCAGCGTCTCGTCGTCAATATTGGTCATGCCGTACTGGGCGAACTGGGCGGCGGCATAAGCCTTGGCCTCGTTCAGCATGTCGTCCTGCTCGACCTTGACGCCGTATTTGTCGCCGATCTTCTTCTGAATGAAGTTCCATTTCATCATCTTGAGGAAAGCGGGGAACTCCTTCTCGATCTCCTCTTTCGAGAACTTGCCTTCGTTGATGGTGAAGAGCCAGCGTTTCAGGAACTCCTCCGGCATGGTCGGGTTGATCTTCTCCAGCAGGAAGTTGCGCACCTCGGTGGCGAAGACGTAGTCGGCCTCACGGTTCAGATCGGCCTCAAGCAGCTGGTCGATGCGGGCCTCGAAACCCTTCTCGTCGGTTACCGAACCGTCCTGGAAGGCCATCTTGAAGAACTCCTCGGTCAGTTCCGGCTCGGCAAACTTGCGGATCTGCTTGATGGTCAGCTTGAACTCGGGTTTTACCGACTCCAGCTCGGACTCCTTGACGCCCAGCACCGATGCGCGCTGCGAAGCGTTGGGATAGATCTCGTTCACGTTGACGATCATCTCGTCGCCCACCTTCTTGCCGATGAACGGTTTGCGGGCCTCCTCGCCGAGCGAGATCAGGCCGACGTAACCCTCCTCGACGGTGATCTCACCGTTGTCGAGCTTGCCGGTGATGGCCTCGTCGCTGGTCACCTCCTCCACATCGACCAGACGGCCGTAGCGGCGCAGGAAGTTGGAGCGGAAGCCGCTGCGCATCTCGTCGGAAACCTTGATCTTGTAGCGGGTCAGCTTGTCCTTGTCCGAGAGGTCGATCTCCATCTCGGGAGCCAGACCGATCTCGAATACGAACTCGTGTTCGGTGTTGTTGTCGAAGTCGAACGCACCCTGCTCGTCGCTGGGAAGCACGTCGCCCACGTAGTCGATCTTCTCCTTATCGATATATTCGAAAACTGCATCGGAAGCCGTTTTGTAAGCCGTCTCGGCAACGACACCCTTGCGGTACATCTTGTTGATGAGGCTCATCGGAACCATGCCCGGACGGAAGCCCGGCACATTGGCCTTGCGGCGATATTCACGCAGCTTCTTGTCTACTGCCTCCTTGTAGTCGGCCTCGCCGACGGTAACTTTGATGACCGAGACCTGGCCTTCGCGGTTTTCTCTTGTAATGTTCATCTTCGTTATACTTGTGATATTTGATTGTTGCACTGTTCTTCGGCGCCGCCGTGGCGCCGGTCGCACGACCGGACCAACCGACCGGCCATACAAACGCGCAAAGATAATATTTTTACCTGCGGAGTGCAAATTTTGCCCCGCAAGATTGCCTCTTCAAGGAGGTTACCCGCCGCGGAACGCCCCTCCGGCATCCGGTGCGGATCAGGATTCGGCCGGATGTTTCTCCAGAAATTCCTCTTCGGTCAGCACCGTGACGCGCGAGGCCGACACCTTCACGTAGAACACGGGCTCCCCGCCGTCGGCCTGCAGGGTCAGCGCATCCTCCGTCAGATGAAGGATGTTGAACCAGTCGTCGGGCAGCAGACACAGCGTGTTGTTCAGGAAATCCACCGCATAGCCGGTGTGGGGCTGGGCTGCCGCATCATAACAGGCATCGATCGACGAACTGCCCGCCACCGGGGCGCAACGGAAATAGAACACTTCGCCCGATGTAGTGAAACGCACGAGTTGGCTGTCGTCGGTCCCCGCCTGCCAGTATCCGGTGGTCAGATTCTCCCGCATCTCCCTGTTCAACTGCTCCTGCCGGTCGCAGGCCACGGCCAGCAACAGCGCCCCACAGGCAACACACCACCGCAGCATAGATTTGAATGCACGCATATCGCTCCGATTTTAATAATAGGACGTCGGCGACACGGCGGGATCGATGCCTGCATAGAAAGCCAGGTCGATGACGCCCTTCGATCCTGCGAGACGCAACCGGTCGACGGTCAGTTCCTCCACCGTAAACACGCCGTAGGAGTCGATCACCAGTTGGCGGGACTCGGGCGTATAGATGTAGTGATGCATCTCGGCATCCTCGCCGGTTGGCAGGCCGGACTCCTCGGGATAAACGGAGAGGACGCCGTTCATGCCGAATACATAAAGGTACCGACCGGAGGGAGCGCCCACCTCAACATCCGTTCCGGCCGGCACGAAACGTTCGCCGCACCAGACGGTCGAGACCAGAATCTCCCGATTGACCTGATAGATATCGCTGGCCGTGCAGCAGGCCAGCACCAGGCTGACGAAGGTCACGGCTATAAACTTCACTGAACGAAACATATACGAACACGTTCTGTGGACGCCCCGCAGGCCGTCGCAGGTTCTTTAAAATACAAATATAGAAATTCCGGACGAAAAGCATGAGATTTTCGCCCGAATCTCGCCTCCGCCGCTCAGGCGGGAATCACACCGAACCGGCGCAGTGCCCGGGCAATGCCACTGTCGTCCGTACTGGTGGTCACATAGTCGGCTGCCGCCTTCACTTCGGCATCGGCGTTGCCCATGGCCACTCCGAGACCGACGTAGCGCAGCATGGAGATGTCGTTCTCGCCATCCCCGAAGGCCATGCACTCCTCGCGGGTGAAGCCGTAGTAGTCGAGCACCTTCTGAATGCCGATGTGCTTGCCGCCGCCGAGGGGCATCACGTCGCACAGCAGCGGCGTCCAGCGGGTCGCCTCGCACGAAGGCATCCGCGCCACCAGTTCCCGCTCCTGCTCGGGCGAACAGAAGACGATCAGTTGCAGCATCGGATAGTCGGGAATGTCGGAGACATCCTGCACGGCCGGCATGCGCAGATCCAGCAGGGCCGCCCCCTCGCGGGCCCGGTCGGTCATCAGGTTGAGCCGCATGAAATCGATCCCTTCGAAAATGGTGGCCAGCCGGTGTTCCGTGACAAACTCGACGGCCACCCGCGCATCCTCGGCCGTCATGGCATTGGCATGGATCGTCTTTCCGCCGATGCGCACGCACTGGCCGTTGAGCGACACGATGCCGTCGAAGAACGACGTGTCGAGGTTGTTGATAAGCAGTTCGTGACGGCCGGTGGAGATAAAGAGCCGGACCCCCTGCCGGCGCAGTGTCTGCAACGCCCGCAGCGTGGAGGGGTGCACGGCGTGGGTCTTGAAACTGAGCAACGTGCCGTCTATGTCGAAAAAAATCGCCTTGATCATGATCTGGTGTGCGGCCGCTTTTGCGGCGGGGGCAAAAGTACGAAAAAGCGGTGCGATTCCCAATTCCGCTCCGTCACCGCCCCGCCGCCCGCGGCCCGTTCGCCGACAAAACGGCCCGGCCGGAGGAGAAACCGCCCGGCCGGACTTGTTTTTCTTCATCATATTTCATATATTTAAGGTCGAATGCGTTCCCGACCGGGTCGCAATGCGGCTGTCCGTGCCGGCCGGTCCGGACAGCGACACAAAAACAGCTAACATCAACCTAACAACGTACACAACCGTATGAAAAACTATCAGACATCGGAAATCAAGAACGTGGTACTCCTCGGCGCGTCAGGTTCGGGCAAGACCACTTTCGCTGAAGCCATGGCCTACGAAGGCAAAGTCATCGACCGCCGCGGCACCATCGAAAACGGCACTACCCTGTCCGACAACACCGACCTGGAACGCACCAACCAGCGGAGCATCTACTCCACCATTCTCTATACCGAGTTCATGGATCACAAGCTCAACATCATCGACGCCCCGGGTTCGGACGACTTCAGCGGCGGCCTCTTCTCGGCCTTCAAGGTGGCCGATGTGGGCCTGATGCTGTTCAATGCCCAGAACGGCTTCGAGGTGGGCAGCGAGATCCAGTCGCGCTACGCCGAGACCTACAAGGTGCCGCTGATCGGCGTCATCAACCAGCTCGACCACGAAAAGGCCAACTGGGAAAATACGATGGAGAGCATCGCCGCCTTCTCCAAGGTCAAACCGGTCATCGTGCAGTATCCGGTGAACCCCGGTCCGCACTTCGACGCCTTTATCGACGTGCTGCTGATGAAGATGTTCCGCTTCAAGGACGAGAACGGCACCCGCGAGGAGTTGCCCATTCCGGCCGAGGAGGCCGAACGCGCCGCCGAACTGCACCATGCCCTGCTGGAGGCTGCCGCCGAGAACGACGAGGGTCTGATGGATCTCTACTTCGAGAAGGGCGACCTCGAAACGAACGACATCCGCAAGGGTCTGGGCATGGGCATTGCCAACCGCGACTGGATGCCGATCTTCTGCGCCTCGGCCAAACGCGACATCGGCACCAAGCGCGTCATGGAGTTCGTCATCAACGTGGCCCCGAACCCCGACCAGCGTCCGCCGCTGCTCGACGTGGAGGGCGAACCGGTCCTGGCCGACGCATCGGCTCCGACGGTACTCTTCGTCTTCAAGAGCACGATCGAACAGCACGTGGGTGAGATCAGCTACTTCCGCGTAGTGCGCGGCAAGGTGACCGAAGGCATGGAGCTGATGAACACCCGCACCGACAACAAGGAGAAGATCTCGCAGCTCTTCGCCGTGGCCGGCAAGAGCCGTACGAAAGTCTCCGAGATGGTAGCCGGCGACATCGGCTGCACCGTAAAACTGAAATCGACCCGCACGGGCGACACGCTCGCCGCAGTGGGCACCCATGTGGTCATCTCGCCGATGATCTTCCCCGAACCGCGCTACCGCGCCGCCGTACGCGCCCTCAACCAGGCCGACGAGGAGAAGCTGGGCGAACTGCTCAACAAGGCCAAATACGAAGACCCCACCCTGCTAGTCGAATACTCCAAGGAGCTGAAGCAGACCATCATCCAGGGCCAGGGCGAGCTGCACCTCAAACTGCTCCGCGACCAGATCGTGAGCGGCAGCAAGATCGACATCGAATACTTCGCGCCGAAGATTCCCTACCGCGAAACGATCACCAAGACGGCCGCTGCGGACTACCGCCACAAGAAGCAGTCGGGCGGCGCCGGCCAGTTCGGCGAGGTACACCTCATCATCGAGCCCTACTACGAAGGCATGCCCGAACCGTCGAAATACAAGGTGGACGGCAAGGAACTGACCCTCAACGTGAAGAACAAGGAGGAGTATGACCTCGACTGGGGCGGCAAACTCCAGTTCTACAGCGCCGTGGTGGGCGGTGCCATCGATGCGCGCTTCATGCCGGCCATTCTGAAAGGCATCATGGAGAAGATGGAGGAGGGCCCGCTGACGGGTTCCTACGCACGCGACATCCGCGTCATCGTCTATGACGGCAAGATGCACCCGGTGGACTCCAACGAGATCTCCTTCAAGCTGGCGGGACGCAACGCCTTCAAGGAGGCCTTCCGCAAGGCAGGCCCCAAGATCATGGAGCCGATCTACAGCGTCGAGGTGCTCGTGCCGACCGACAAGATGGGTGACGTGATGAGCGACATGCAGAACCGGCGCGCCATCATCGAGGGCATGTCCTCGGAAGGCGGCCTCGACCGTCTCTCGGCCCGCGTGCCGCTGTCGGAGCTCTACCGCTACTCGACGACGCTCAGCTCGCTGACCAACGGACGCGCCACCTACACGATGAAGTTCGCCTCCTACGAGCAGGTGCCCTCCGACGTACAGGAGAAACTGCTCAAGGCCTACGCCGACACGGACAAGGACGAATAGTCTGCCGCGAAACGCAACAGGCAACGGGGGAACGGCCAGTCGGCCGCTCCCCCGTTCCGTTTCCGTGGCGGCCCGCAATGCGCAGCCCTACGGCGGGAAGAGCATATATCATTGTCCCGTTCGGGATAAATTCCTATTTTTGTTCCCTATCAGAGGCAAAACACATTCAACGCATGGAGGACATACTCAAAGTCGAGCATGTAACAAAGCGGTTCGCCAACCACACCGCACTCGACGACGTTTCCCTGACCGTGCCGCGCGGCTCCGTCTACGGACTGCTGGGCCCCAACGGCGCAGGCAAATCGACACTTATCCGCATCATCAACCGCATCACCGCCCCCGACAGCGGCAAGGTGTGGCTCAACGGCCGTGAACTGGCCCCCGAGGACGTCTACAACATCGGCTACCTGCCCGAGGAGCGCGGCCTCTACAAACAGATGAAGGTGGGCGAACAGGCCATCTATTTCGCCCAGCTCAAGGGGCTCTCGAGGCGCGAAGCCACCGCCCGCCTGCGGCAGTGGTTCCAGAAGTTCGGCATCGAGTACTGGTGGGACAAGAAGGTGAGCGAACTGAGCAAGGGCATGGCCCAGAAGGTACAGTTCATCGTCACCGTCCTCCACGAACCGGAGCTGCTGATCTTCGACGAACCCTTCAGCGGTTTCGACCCGATCAACGCCAACCTGCTCAAGGAGGAGATCCTGGCCCTGCGCGACAAGGGGGCGACGGTCATCTTCTCGACCCACAACATGGCCTCGGTGGAGGAGATCTGCGACCACATCACCCTCATCAACAAGTCGCACAACATTCTCTCGGGCAGTCTCGAGGAGATTCGCCACAAACACGGTACGGGCATCTTCGAGGTGGAGTTCCGGGGCGACCGCGAGGCGCTGCGCGAGCGGCTCGCCGACAGCTACACGGTGCTCGCCGACAGCGAGGAGTCCGAAGCGGGACGCAACGCGCTGAAGATCCACCTCGACCGCCACAAGGCGATCCACGCACTGGTGGCGGAAATCAACGATGCAGTGGAGATCCGCTCCTTCCGGGAGATCATCCCCAGCATGAACGACATCTTCATCAAGGCGGTAGCCGGACAACTCTAACGGAACGGAGGAACGAATTATGGGAAAAAGCAAAATAGGACTGATCGCCCGCCGGGAATTCAACGAGCGCGTCCGCAAGAAAAGTTTCATCATCACGACCATCCTCACGCCGCTGCTGATGGTGGGCGTCATGGTGCTGATGGTATGGCTGATGAACCGCGAGAACAACCGTGACAAGGAGATCCTCGTCATCGACCGCAGCGGCATCGTCGCCCCGCAACTCACCGACGAGGGCACCCTCCACTACCGCCCCGCCGACCGCACGCTCGACGAGATGCGCCGGGAGGCTCCGGCCGACGCCTACGGCATCCTCCTCATCGGCGAGGATATCATGACCAATCCGCGCGCCGCCGAACTCTACACCTACGAGTCCTCGACGGTCGATGTCGAGCAGGCTGTCTCCGACCAGATCCGCCGCATCATCGAGGACCGGAAACTGAAAGCCTACAACATCGAAAACCTGGATACGATCCTGGCCGAAATCGACTCTCCGATCACCCTGCAGACCAAGACGATCTCCGAAACGGGCGAAACGAAGGACTCCTCCAGCATCCTCTCGATGGCCTCGGCCTATATTTTCGGCCTGCTGATCTACATGTTCGTCTTCATGTACGGCACGATGGTGATGCAGGGCGTCATCGAGGAGAAGAGCAACAAGGTGCTGGAGGTAATGGTCTCCTCGGTACGCCCCTTCGAGCTGATGATGGGCAAGATCCTCGGTATCGCCTCGGTGGCGCTGACCCAGCTGCTCATCTGGGTTGCCTTCATCACGATCGTGGGCGGCGCGGCCCTCAACTACTTCGCCGGCGACATGCTCCAGGCGGCCAGCGCCATGAATGCCGGCACCGCCATGCCGATGGAGATGGATCCCGACACGATGGACCAGGCCGTGATGCTCAGCCGGCTGACCGACGTGCGGTACATGCTGACGCTGGTGGGCGGCTTCATCGTCTATTTCATCGGCGGCTACCTGCTCTATGCGGCCATGTTCGCAGCGGTAGGCAGTGCGGTGGACAACGAAAAGGACACCCAGAACCTCCAGCTGCCCATCACCATCCCGCTGCTGCTGGCCTTCTTCGTGATGTTCAACGCCATGAAGGATCCAAACGGTCCGCTGGCCTTCTGGTTCAGCCTGATCCCCTTCACCTCGCCCGTCATCATGATGGCCCGCCTGCCCTACGGCGTGCCGGGCTGGGAGGTGATCGTCTCGGTCGTGCTGCTCTACCTGACCTTCATCGGCATGGTGTGGCTGGCCGGCAAGATCTACCGGGTCGGCATCTTCATGTACGGCAAGAAGCCGACTTTCAAGGAGCTGTTCAAGTGGATGAAATACAAATATTGACGTTTCACCGCCCGGCGGGGCGGTTTTACGCGCCGGATCGCTATCTTTACACCGACCGGCCGCAGAACCGGTCCCCCCTCTCCGGACAACAAACAACATACGGACTATGAAAAAACTACTCTTCCTGCTCGGCATCGTCTGGCTGAGCTTCGGCTGCACCGGCCCACAGGGTCCCCAGGGCCCGCAAGGCCCCGCCGGCGAAGGCGTGCTGAGCGCGACCATCGAATTCACCATCTATGAGCAGGACTGGCAGGTGCAGCGCGACGGCGGCGGCAACTTCATCGGCTACTGGTACGAGATCCCGGTGCCCGAACTGGACAACTACATCTACAAGAACGGACTCTACAACACCTACCTGATCGACGGAAACATCCAGAATCCCCTGCCGCTGATCGTCTACAACGAGACGGACGGCGCCCTGTGGGAGAAGAAGATTTCGTGCGACTATGCGGTCGGTTCGGTAGCCGTCTACTACCAGGAGAACGACTTCGCCAATGAAAGCTACCGGCCGGCGACCATGACCTTCCGCATCCAGCTGATCTGGAACTGATCCGTCATCGGATTCCTTACCGCACAGGCGGGCACATGGATCGTGCCCGCCTGTGTCCGTTTTTACTCCCCCTCGAACCGGTCGCCTTCTTCTCTCCGGCCGCACGGCAGCCGGGACAACCCGGTCAGCCGATCCGCCCGAACCGCACCGTTGCACGCCGCCCAAACGGATGTCCGCACCCGAACTGCCACGGAGACGGCTGGCCCATGGCGCCCGCGCCGGTCATGGGCCGGCCTTGTACACCCGCGCACCCCGCGAGCTTCCCTGCCGGCAGTTCCTCAACCGCTCCGCCCCGGCTGTCTATTTCCCAGCGCGTCTTCCCGATCGTTCCACCCCGCCCCGCAGAGCGGAACAGCGCCACCAAATGCCGAAACGCAACTTTTTCTTTCAAAAAAATTACGAAACATTCGTTTTCTTCAAAAAATAGCTATACTTTTGTGTTATCGGAATAACAGTTAGCGAGCTAACAGTTAGTCCGATAACAGCAACAGTTCTTCACAATAATTGATTAAGCCATAGACACTTGACCTTGCAACTGCGCTTGTCCCTCACGGTGGACGGCTCCGGAACGACTGCCGATCCGCAAACGGGACCCCATCATCCATGTCACGTTTTACTGCAGCGCAGGTCACCTCATCCGCGCGGCCACCGGGAGGCCGCCGCCCGGAAAATCATCGGATAGATTATGATACCGTTCAGGTTGAGCAGGGCGTAAAGGTTGCGGAGTTCCGGCGCAGACCTTTACCTACCCCCGACCCGAAAGGCCCATCCGTCGCAACAGACCGGACACCCCGGTGTCCGACACGATAATGTTCGTTTCATGATGAACACGCATTGAAGTTTTAGGTAGGATTTTAGAATGGTAACGCCGGCAAGCTGGGAAGCTCGCCGGCGTTTTTTTGTTCTCCGCAGCGAACCCCTCCCCGCCGCAAACGACAGGCGTCCGCCCCCGACTTCGGGGCGGACGCCTGCCCATGAGTCCATACGGCCCGTCAGAGGGCACGCAGAATCGTTTCCAGCGTGCCTACCAGGCCGTCGATATCCTCGTCGGTGGTATCCCACGACGTAACGAACCGCACTTCGTGCGTCGCCTCGTTCCACACGTAGAAGAAATAGTGCTCGGCCAGCCGTGCGATCGCCTCCTCAGGCACCGACAGGAAGATCTGGTTCGTATCGACCGGCTGGGTCAGTTCGACATGGGGCAGCGCCGCCAGCCGCATGGCCAGCCGCTGCGCCTGCCGGTTGGCATGCTCGGCATTGCGCAGCCAGAGTCCGCTCTCGAGATAGGGCACGAACTGGGCCGAAAGGTAGCGCATCTTGGAGGCCAGCTGGGCCGACTGCTTGCGGTAGTACTTGATGTTGGCGGCAAGCTCCTCGTCGAAAGCAACCACCGCCTCCCCCAGCATCATGCCGTTTTTGGTGCCGCCGAGGCTCAGAATGTCCACCCCGGCATCGACCGTCGCCTCGCGCATCGTACACCCCAGCGCCGCACAGGCGTTGGCCAGCCGCGCACCGTCCATGTGGAGCTTCATGCCGTGGCCGTGAATCAGATCGGCAATGGCACGAATCTCCTCCGGCGTATAGATCGTGCCGAGTTCGGTAGCCTGCGCCAGATAGACCGCACCGGGTTGGGCATGGTGACAGTCACCGAAATGGTGCAGATGGGGCCGGATCAGATCGGGCGTCAGCCGGCCGTCGGGCGTCGGCACGGCGATCAGCTGGCAGCCGGTCATGCGGGCCGGCGCATTGCACTCGTCCACATAGATATGGGCCGTCGTGGCGCAAATGATGCTGTTGAACGAACGGGTCACGGCCTGCAGAGCCACGGAGTTGGCTCCCGTGCCGTTGAACAGGAAGAAGGGCCACGCCTTGGCACCGAATACGCCCCGGATGCTCTCGGTGGCCCGCTCGGTCCACCGGTCGTCGCCGTACCCGGCCGCATGGTCGGTATTGGCCGCCAGAATGGCCTCCATCACCTCGGGATGGACGCCCGAATTGTTATCGCTTGCAAAACTTCTCATGATCGTCTCTTTTTCCGTATCGCAAAGATAGGGCAAAGCCTCCGCGGATATTCCGCTCCACCGCTCCCCGCAGGGCAAAAAACAGCGGACCCTGCCTCCCGGGAGACAGGGTCCGCAACGCTTCACGCAGCGGGGATCAGAATCCGATACTGCCGATGTAGCCGTAGAGTCCGCTCAAGATACCGGCCAGCAGAATGCCTGCCGTGCAGCCCACCAGGCTCACACAGTTGTAGCCGTCCGTGCGGATGCGTTCGCCGATGCCGCCTTCCGGCCCATTGATGAACATGGCCTTCACAATCCGGAGGTAGTAGTAGAGCGAGATGATCGTATTGAGCAGTGCGATGAACACCAGCACATAGTCGCCCTCGGCAGCGGCCGAAGCGAAGATGAAGAACTTGCTGAAGAAGCCGCCGAGCGGCGGGATGCCCGCCAGCGAGAAGACGGCCAGCATCATCACCAGCGCCAGCCGGGGATTGGTCTTGTAGAAGCCGTTGTAGGCGGCTATGTCGGTGCGTCCCGTACGGTTCTCGACGGAGGCGATCACGCCGAAGGCCGCCATGTTGGAGAAGAGGTAGACCAGCACGTAGTAGATGACGGCCGAGAGACCCGTCTCCGTGCCGTGCAGCACGCCCAGCATGATGTAGCCCGCCTGCGAAATGGACGAATAGGCGAAGAAACGCTTGATGTCCTGCTGGCGGATGGCGAAGAGGTTGCCCACCACGATGGTCAGCACCGTAACGCCCCAGAGAATGTAGTACCATACCTGGGCGATGTTGCCGAATACATGGTGCAGGGTCAGCAGCAGCACGAAGCAGCCGGCCGCCTTCGACACCACCGACAGGTAGGCCGTCGTGGCCGTCGGCGCGCCTTCATAGACATCGGGCGCCCACATGTGGAACGGCACGAGGGAGATCTTGAAGCCCAGTCCGGCAAAGAAGAAGGCAAAGCCCAGCACGGTCATCCAGTCGGCCGTCACCAGGGGCCGCATGTCGGCGAAATACATCGTTCCCATCGCTCCGTAGAGGTACGACAGGCCGAACATCATCACGCCCGACGCCAGGGTGGACATGAGGATGTATTTGGCACCCGCCTCGGCCGATTTGGCCTTGTACTTGTTGTAGGCCGCCAGGCAGGCGGTCGGCAGGGAGGCCAGTTCGATGCCGATGTAGAGCAGCATGAAGTTGCCCGCCGAGATCATCAGGTACATGCCCAGCAGCGTGGCCAGCGTGATGACATAGTATTCGCCCTCGCGGATGGCCGTCTCCTTGCCGTGCAGCCACTCGCCCGCCTGCAGGAAGACCACCAGCACGCCGAGGTTCAGCACGTTTTTCATCAGCACGGTGAGGGGGCTGGAGACATACATGCCTCCGAACGCCTCGCCCGCCGGAACGGGGCAGCAGAACCCGGCCACCGTATGCACGGCAAACAGGATGAGTGCTACCGGACGGAACCACCGCATGGCGCGCGTCTCGCCGGCGCATATGTCAAGCAGAAGCAGCACCACGAACACGACCAGCAGGCCGAGTTCCTGGTACATCATCATGAAATTACTCAAATCCATAGCTTAGAAGATATTTAAGTGTTCCACAACCGGCGCAAAACTGTCGTACAGGATGCCCTGCACGGCCGACGGCCACACGCCGATGGCCACGATGCAGGCGATCAGCGCCACGGCCGAAAGGCGCTCGTACCAATGGGCGTCGTCGAGCTGGAGATGGGCGGGATTCTGCACCTCTCCGTAGAACACCTTGCCTACCGTACGGAGGATATAGACGGCGGTCACCACAATGGTTGTGGTGGCCAGAATGGTCAGCACGCGGCGGAAGAGATCGGCATGTTCGAACGAACCGATGAAGATCGTCATCTCGGCCACGAAGCCGCTGAAGCCGGGCAGACCGAGCGAGGCGAAACCGGCAATCACGTAACATACCGACGCAAAGGGCATGATGCGCATCATGCCGCCCATCTCGCGGATGTCACGCGTGTGGGTACGGCCGTAGATCATGCCGATCAGCGAGAAGAAGAGGGCCGTCATCAGACCGTGCGAAAGCATCTGCAGCACGGCACCGGTCATGGCCGTCTGGTTGAGCATCAGGATGGCGAACAGCACCAGACCGCAGTGGCTCACCGATGAGTAGGCGTTCATGTACTTCAGGTCGGTCTGCACAACGGCTCCATAGGCTCCGTACACCACGCCGATGCCGGTCAGGATGAGGAAAATCCACGACAGCTCGTGTGCGGCCTGCGGCATGAGGAAGATCGCCACGCGGAAACAGCCATAACCGCCCAGTTTCATCAGCACGCCCGCGTGGAGCATCGACACCGAGGTGGGGGCCGAAGCGTGACCGTCGGGCGACCAGGTGTGGAACGGGAACAGGGCTCCCAGCACACCGAAGCCGATGAAGGTCAGGCAGAAGATCCAGTACTGGTGGTGCATCGGAATGCTGTCCATCCGGGCCAGCTCCATGATGTTCATGGTGGTGGCGCCCGAGGTGAAGTAGATGCCGAGGATACCCGTCAGCAGGAGGGCCGAACCGCCCATCAGCATCAGGGTCAGTTTCGTGGCGGCATATACCTTGCGGCCCGTACCCCACACGCCGATGAGCAGGAACATCGGGATCAGCGCGATCTCGTAGAACATGAACATGGTGAACAGGTCAAGCGAGATGAAGTAGCCGAAGACGCCGATCGACAGCAGGCTGTACCAGGCAAAGAAGTCGCGCTCCATGTTCCACGACGAGAAGACGCCCGCAAAGGCCACCACGGCCGAGAGCAGGATCATCAGCACCGAGATGCCGTCCACGCCCACCGTGTAGTGAATGTTGAACGGAGCGTACCATACCGTGTCGCTGAAGAGGAGCATCGCCTCGTCCGACACCGACCGCAGCTGCAGGAACTGCACGGCCACGACGACCGCACAGATCAACTGGAGTCCGAATCCCG
Source organism: Candidatus Tidjanibacter faecipullorum (assembly GCA_019116245.1). GTDB lineage: Bacteria > Bacteroidota > Bacteroidia > Bacteroidales > Rikenellaceae > Tidjanibacter > Tidjanibacter faecipullorum. The sequence goes on along the minus strand of DXCC01000017.1, from coordinate 72,334 downwards.
CAACAGCTACCGTGCGCACGTAGCGCTGGTTGCGGCTGACAAACAGCGCCAGCAGGGTCAGCAGCGGGATAATCACTAATATCGATAAAATATTCATAGCCCCTTTAGAAAATAAATACGCATACGACGATAATCAGTACGCCCCACATGAAGAAGGTCGCATAGGTCTGTACCCGACCGGACTGCATCTTTTTGATCGACTCCGACACCCGTTCGGTTCCGGTACCGAGGCCGCTGATGCCGCCGTCGATCGCATGCCGGTCAAACCACGCCACCGGCGTGCTGACGCAGCGGAAGATGATCTTCTTGGTCACAAACAGCCAGGCCTGGTCGATGTAGAAGCGGTGCGAAGCGGCACGCCAGAAGCCGGCCCATTTGGCCGCCAGACGTGCAGGCAGATCGTTGGCCCGGCAGTAGAGGCGCGTGGCCACCGCAATACCCGCGAGGCTCACCAGAATGCCGCCCGCGGCGATCCACCAGTTGATGCCCAGCGCATAGGGCACCGCATCGCTGCTCACCAGCTCCGAGAAGGGCAGCCAGCCCGTCGTGACGGAGAGCAGGGCGAGAATGACGAGCGGCACGAGCATCGTGGCCGGTGCGTCATGGGGTTTCTTCTCGTAGGCCCGATCCTCGCTCCAGAAGATGCGGTAGTAGAGCCGGAACATGTAGAAGGCTGTCAGTCCGGCCACCAGCAGCAGGACGGCAAAGACCACCTTGTCGTGACCGAAGGCGGCCGACAGGATCTCATCCTTGCTGAAGAAGCCCGAGAAGGGGGGAATGCCCGAAATGGCCAGGCAGGCGATCAGGAACGTCCAGTGGGTGACGGGCATGTAACGGCGCAGGCCGCCCATTGCCTCCATCTCGTTGCTGTGGACGGCATGGATCACCGAACCGGCGCCGAGGAAGAGCAGCGCCTTGAAGAAGGCGTGCGTGAAGAGGTGGAACATCGAGGCGGTGTAGCCCTCGCCCGCATGGCCTCCCATGCCCGACACGCCGAGCGCCACCATCATGTAGGCGATCTGCGAGATGGTCGAGAAGGCCAGCACACGCTTGATGTCGGTCTGCGTAATGGCAATCAGCGCGGCAAAGAGCGCCGTGAATGCGCCGACGTAGGTAATGAGCGTCAGCACGTCGGGCGCCGCAAAGTAGTAGAGCGGGAACATGCGTGCCACCAGATAGACACCCGCCACGACCATCGTGGCCGCGTGGATCAGGGCCGACACGGGCGTCGGGCCCTCCATGGCGTCAGGCAGCCAGATGTGGAGCGGGAACATGGCCGACTTGCCGGCGGCGCCCATGAAGAGCAGCGCCATCGCCCACGTGGCGGCGGACAGGCCGAGGAACGAGCTGCCGGCCAGCGAAGTGACGGCCAGCGAAGCATCGTCGGCCGTCAGCAGGCCGAAGTCGAACGTCCCCGTGAAATAGGAGAGGATCAGGATGCCGATGAGGAAGCCGAGGTCGGCGAAGCGGGTCACGATGAAGGCCTTCTTGGAGGCGGCGATCGCGGCCGGACGCGTATAGTAGAAGCCGATCAGCAGATAGGACGAGGCACCCACCAGCTCCCAGAAGATATACATCTGGAAGATGTTGGTGGCCACGACCAGTCCCAGCATCGAGAAACTGAAGAGCGACAAGAAGGCGTAGTAGCGCTGAAAGCCGCGCTCACCCTTCATGTAGCCGAAGCTGTAGATATGCACCATCAGCGAGACGGTGGTGATGACCACCAGCATCATGACCGAGATGGGATCGAGCAGGACCCCCATGTCGATGTGGAGACGGTCGGTGAAACGCAGCCACTCGACCGACCAGGCCGTCACCGTCGGATAGGCTCCGTCGGCGGCGACGCCTGCCGCGAAGTAGTTCCAGGCGGTCAGGTAGGCCAGCGCGGCCGACACGCCCATGCCCAGCGTACCGAACAGACCGGCGACGCGCGGAGCGAGCCATTTGCTCCCCAACCCGAGGAAGAGGAACATCAGCATCGGAATCAGAATGATATATACGGTGTATCCCATACGCTTAATATTTCATTTGGTCGATGTGCCGCACGTCGATGTTGTTGGCCAGACGGTACACGTTGATGATGATGGCGATGGCCACCGCCGTTTCGGCCGCCGAGATGGCAATTCCGAACAGGCTGAAGAAGAGGCCCTCCATGTGTTCGGGATAGAGGTAGCGGTTGAATACGCTGAAGTTGATTTCCACCGAGTTGAGGATCAGCTCGATCGAAATCAGCACCCCCAGCAGGTTCTTGCGGGCGATAAACCCGTAGATTCCCACGAAAAACATGATCGAACTCACGATCAGGTAGTGTTCCATTGATATCATGGTCTTTTCCGTTTTTAGCAGGTTATCGTTTTCGGGCAATCAGGATGCCGCCGATCGCGCAGACCAGCAGCAGGACGCTGAGGGTCTCGAACGAGAGCAGGTACTCGTACTTGCCCGTGCCCATCATGGTCTGACCGACGATGTGCATGTTGGTTTCGTGTTCGCCCAGCACGGTGGGGTTGTTGCCGTAGAGGAACTGGTGCTTGAGCGTCGCCCAGGTGGTGATGCCCAGACCGGCCACGGAGGCCAGGATGCCCGACCATACGCGCCGTTTGTCATGCGGCTCGGCATGGTCGCCCTTCGCACTGGTCAGCAGAATGGCGAAAATGAACAGGATCAGAATGCCGCCCGCATAGACCGACAACTGCACCACCGCCAGGAAGTGGTAGTTGAGCAACAGGTAGAGGCCGGCCGTGCACAGCAGCACGATGAGCAGATAGACCGCAGCGCGGAAGATCCTGTGCGAGGTGACTGCCAGGATGGATGACACGACGATCACCGCAGCCAGCAGATAAAAGATGACAAGATTGCTTATCGCTTCCATGACCTAAGCGGTTTTGGTTTCGGCACGTTCGGTCGTTGCCGCCGCAGCGGCGGGAGCGGGTTTCGGGGCGGGCGCCGGTTTGGCCGCCTGCGACGATCCCGGACGGTTGAGCTGCAGCAGCAGCCGCTCCTTGGTGAAGACCGCGTGTTCGAAATGGTTCGTAAATCGGATGGCTCCCGTCGGGCAGGCGGCAACGCACAGCCCGCAGAAGATGCAGCTGCCCAGGTTGTAGAGATGCTTGTCGAGCACCCGTTTGGGCTTGCCGGTGACGGGATCGGTTTCCGTCTTGGCGATCACCTGGATGGTGCCGTTCGGACAGCTGTTCATGCACATGCCGCAGGCAATGCACTTGTGGTGGTTCTCCTCGTCGTGCGGCATGGTCAGCAGGGCGCGGAACCGCTCGCCGTACTCGTACGTGCCGCGGTTCTCGGGATACTGCTCCGTCACCTTCGGGCGGCACATGTTCAGCAGCGTGATGTACATGCCCTGCATCAGGTGCCAGAGCCCGAGGAAAATGTTCTTGAAATAGTTGATCAGTTTCATACCCTTACCAGATTACGACGATCGACATGAGCATCAGGTTCACCAGGCTGATGGGCATCAGCACCTTCCACTCCAGACCGAGCAGCTGGTCGATACGCAGACGCGGGAAAGACCAGCGGACCCACAGGGCCAGGAAGATGCAGACGAACGTCTTGCCGAAGAACCAGACGATCGAAGGAATATAGTCCATCACGTGGTTGAAGCCGTCCCAGCCGGGAATGTGCAGCGGCTGCCAGCCGCCCAGGAACATGGTCGTGGCGATGGCGGCGATGATGAACATGTTGAGGTATTCGGCCAGGTAGAAGAAGCCGAACTGGATACCCGAATATTCGGTGTGGTATCCGGCGGTCAGCTCCGACTCGGCCTCCGGCATGTCGAACGGGCCACGGTTGGTCTCGGCATGGCCGGCGATCAGATAGATCACGAAGGCGATCACGGCAGGCACGCTCCGGAAGACGAACCATCCGTCGGCCTGCTGGGCGACAATCTCCGACAGCTGCATCGAGCCGCAATAGACGACGATCGTCATGAGCGACAGTCCGGCCGAGATCTCGTAGCTGATGAGCTGGGCGCCGCTTCGCATGGCACCGATCATGGTATACTTGCTGTTGCTCGACCAGCCGGCCAGCAGGATGCCCACCACGCCGAGCGACGAGACGGCCATCAGGTAGAAGACACCGACGTTGAAGTCGATGGCCTGCAGCCCCTTGGCGAACGGCAGTGCGCCGAACGTGCACACCGAACCGATGATGACGAAGAACGATGCGGCGCGGAACAGCACCTTATCGGAGTGGTTGATATGGACCAGTTCCTTGAGCAGGATCTTGATCATATCGGCCACAGACTGGAAAATGCCCCACTTGCCGACCCGATTCGGCCCGAGGCGACACTGGAAGAAGCCGCAGATCTTGCGCTCGGCGTAGATCAGGAAGAGGGCGATCAGCGCGTAGGCCGCCAGAACGGCCACACCGACCAGCACGAACTCCACGAACAACGCCCAGTCCGCGCTCATGCAGCTGCGCAGCGAGGTGTCGATCCAGTGCGTCAATTGTGTAAAACTCCACATATTATTTCAATTCTTTTGTCTCTTAACGATCGATACAGGGGATCACGTAGTCGAACGATCCGCCGAGCATGATGAGGTCGGCCACCTTGTGACCCGGAGCCACCGCCTTGAGGGCATTGACCAACACCATCGAGGGCGAACGGAACTTCACGCGGTAGGGGGTCTTGCCGCCCGTGCTGGTGATGTGGACGCCGAACTGGCCGCGGGCATTCTCCACACGCTGGAAGAAGTCGCCCTCGGGCAGCTTGATGATGCCCTTCACCTTCTCGGCATAGGGGCCTTCCGGAATGTTGTCGATCAGCTGTTCGATGATGCGCAGCGACTGCTCGATCTCCTCCAGACGCAGGATGTAGCGGTCGAACGTTTCGCCGCCCGTACGCAGCAGCTGCTCGAACTCAACCCGGTCATAGGCGGCATAGGGGGCCGCCTTGCGCAGGTCGTTCGCCCAGCCCGAGGCACGCCCCGAAGGTCCGGTCACGCCGAGCGCAATGACCTGTTCGCGCGAGAGGTACCCCACCCCTTTCATACGGCCCGTGGCGATCGGGTTGCCCGTATAGAGCAGGTGGTGTTCGCGGAGCATCTTGCGCATGTAGGGGATGAACTCCTTGACCCGCTTGCGGAAATTGGGATGGATGTCGTTGGCCACGCCGCCGATCACGTTGTAGTTGGCCATCAGACGGCCGCCGGCAGTCTCCTCGAAGATGTCCATCACCTTCTCGCGGTCGCGCAGGCCGTACATGAAGGCCGTCACGGCACCCATATCCATACACATCGAACCCCAGCCGATCAGGTGGGAGGCGATGCGGGTCAGCTCGTCGAAAATGGTCCGCACGACCACGGCGCGCTGCGGCACGTCCATCTGGAGTGCCTTCTCGCAGCAGAGGCAGTAGGCATGACGGTTCATCGTGCCCGACAGATAGTCGAGCCGGTCCGTCAGGTGAGGAATCTGCGGATAGGTGTATCCCTCGCAGAGTTTCTCGATGCCGCGGTGGATGTAGCCGAAGTGGGGATCGACCGAACGGACAATCTCGCCCTCGAGCGACACGCGCAGGTGCAGCACGCCATGCATGGCCGGGTGCTGCGGACCGAAGTTGATGACATAGTCATCATCCGTATAGAGGCTCCGGCTCGTGACGTGTTCGTTGCCGTCGGCGTCGAGTTCCACCGAGCGGATCGTATCCATGTCCTCGAGGGGTTCGTTCTCCGTCGGCACGGGGTTCACCTCCGGGCTGGCGTCGTAGTCCTTGCGCAGCGGATAGCCCTTCCAGCTTTCGCGCAGGAAGAGACGGCGCATGTCCTCGTTGCCCGCAAAGCGGATGCCGAAGTAGTCGTGCACCTCGCGCTCGTAGAGCTGGCCGATCTGCCATACGTTCATCACGGTGGGGATGACGGGGTGTTCGCGGTCGGTCACCGAGGTCTTCAGTGCGATCACGTCGGCCGTCTGTTCGCCCCGGGCCACATAGTCGATCACGCCGAGGCGGTCGCCGTAATCCATGCCCACCATATCGACCAGGAAGTCGTAGCCGCACTCCTTGAGGTAGGCGGCCACCTCCTGCAGCCGGTCGGCCGGCACGGTTACGGCCAGCCGTCCGCCGTCTTCTTCGGTCAACTGCTCCGGCGTGAGCCAGTCGAACCTATTTGCCAAGTTTTGCTTCATAATGGGCTGCATTTTCTTCGGGTGTAACATGCTCCTTCACTTCCGGCTGTTCGGGAAGCTTGAAGAAGTTCTGAACCTTGATTTTCCGCTCCAGCTGCATCATGCCGTAGAGTATGGCGTCGGGACGCGGCGGACAGCCGGGCACATAGACATCGACGGGAATGATCTCGTCCACACCCTTGACCACATGGTACGAGTTGCGGAACGGACCGCCGCAGATGGCGCAGCTGCCCACGGCCACCACATACTTCGGCTCGGCCATCTGATCGTAGAGACGCTTCAGCACGGGTGCCATCTTGTGGACGATCGTACCGAAGACGAAGATCACGTCGGCCTGACGGGGGCTGTTGCGGTAGACCTCCCAGCCGAAGCGGGCAAAGTCGGTACGCGCACCGCCCACGCACATGAATTCGATGCCGCAGCAACTCGTCGCAAAGGTCAGGGGCCACACCGAGTGGGAACGGCCCCAGTTGATGATGTCGCTCAGCTTGCCCAGCACCACGGGTACGTTGTTGCGTCGCAGCTCTTCGACATACTGTTCGAGGTATTCGTTGTCGTTGAAATCCTCGTAGCGCATATTCTTGATATGCGTCTTCTTGCTCATTTCCATTTCAAGGCTCCTTTCTTCCATGCGTAGGCCAGGCCCAGTGCGAGGATGATGAAAAAGAACAATACGCTCTCCAGCCCGCCGGGCCCGAGCTCCCGCATGACGGTAGCCCACGGAAAGAGCAGCACGGTCTCCACGTCGAACACGAGGTACAGAATGGCGAACAGGTAATAGCCCACACGAAACTGCATCCAGGATGTACCCCGGGTGGGAATACCGCACTCATAGACCTCGCCCTTGAGCGGATTGGTCGACCGCGGCGCCAACCACAAAGCGATCAGCAACGCCGCCCCCACCAGTACGAAGGCGGTGATCAGTACGACCAGAAATAGTGATGAATTGCTCATCTCGCTTCTCCTTTATTATTTCAACAATGATTGTCTTGATCGGGGAGTGTCCTTCCGGACGCTCCGAAGTTGCGCAACCGGCGCAACGGCAACGGCACGGGCCGCCAGCCGTCAGATGTTCAGCCGGTTCAATTCGCTGAGCGTACCCCCCTCCTGCAGGATGCGCTCCGTCCGCACCGCATAGGCACGATGCTCCCCGCCGATGAGCGCGTCGGCACAGGGTCTGAAATCCACGAAAGCATGCAGGAAACGAACGGTCAGCACCGATACGGCACAGGAAAGGAAGTCCGAGAAGGAGGTTCCGCTGGTTTCGCCCGCAGTGCCGAGCGTGCTGTCGGCAGCCAGAACGAAACAGGAGTGCTGGGTCAGCACGGGCGGACAGAGGGTGCGATACGAGGCACAACAACCGAGTGTTGCGTGCAACAGGATCGCTATCAGCGCTATGACGAATAAACTGCCCTTCATCTTCCCAGCGATTTTGGGGCAAAAATAAAAGAAAAACCGATACGGTGGCACTTTGAAGCCAAAAACGCCCCTTCGTCACCGAAGCGGCGCGGACCGTCAGGGGCCGCAAAGGATCGTTTTGTTTTACAGACAAATGCGAGCAACCGGACAGATCGTCCGACTGCTCCGCGGGCGGAACCGGTCCGTCATGCGCCGCCGAGCCGCCGCTCCAGATAGCGGTCCGTCAACCGCGCAACAGCATAATCCCCCAGCTGCTCCTCGCCGATCACCGTCGCCCCGGGCCAGTCGGGCAGCCGATCGACCAGCAGTTCGTGGAACGTGGCACGGATGGTCTGGTGCGACAGCTGGTGGGGCGGCATGACAAGGCTGCCGGCCGGCGTGAAGGCCACGCCCGCCATCCGCTGCCGGAACAGCTCGCCGCCGGCCACCGCCTCGAAGCCGCACGCCTGTTCCGTCTCGATCAGCGGAAATTCGTACAGTCCGTGCCAGATGTCTCCGCTGCCGCGCCGCACCAGCAGCGTGCGGCCGTCGCAGCGCAGGAACAGATAGTGGAAATAGCGGGTGCGGGGAGCAACATGCCCCTGCCGCACGGGATAGGACTCGGGGCGGCCCAGTCGGCGGGCCTGACAGAGATCGCCCACCGGACAGCCGTCACAGTCGGGCTTGCGCGGCACACACAGCAGGGCACCGAATTCCATCACGGCCTGATTGTGCAGGCCGGGACGCTCCCCGTCCAGCAGCTCCTGCGCCAGCCCGGCATACAGTTTGCGTCCCTGGGCCGTGTCGATCGGCTCGTCGATCGCAAAGAGGCGGCCCAGCACGCGGTACACATTGCCGTCCACCGTCGCCCGGGGCTGGCCGTAGGCAATCGAACAGATGGCCGCCGCGGTGTAGTCCCCCACGCCGCGCAGGGCCCGCACCTCCTCGTAGCGCTCGGGAAAGCGGCCGCCGTAACGCTCCGCCACCTCGCGGGCCGCCGTGTGCAGGTTGCGCGCCCGACTGTAGTAGCCCAGCCCCTGCCACAGTTTCAGCACCTCGTCCTCGTCGGCCCGGGCCAGCGCCTGCACGTCGGGGAACCGCTCCACGAAACGCAGGTAGTAGTCCAATCCCTGGGCCACGCGGGTCTGCTGCAGGATCACCTCCGAAAGCCAGATGCGGTAAGGGTCGGTCGTCTCGCGCCACGGAAGGTCGCGCCGCACGGCGGTGTACCAGCCGATCAACCGGTCGCTGATGTCGTGTCCGCGCACCATGTCAGAGCAGATCGGCCACCTCGCCCTCCACGCAGCGGATCAGATCGGCCGGCGCCACCTTCAGCTGCAGGCCGCGCTGCCCCGCGCTGACATAGATGAAAGGCTGCTCCAGACAGGAGGCATGGAAATAGGTCGGAAAATGTTTCTTCATCCCCACGGGCGAACAGCCGCCGCGGATGTAACCGGTCGTGGCGAGCAGCTCCCGGACGTGGAGCATCTCCACGCTCTTGTTGCCCGACACCTTGGCCGTCTTTTTCAGATCGACCTCGCCGTCGCCGGGAATCACGCAGACCAGCATGCCGTTGCGGTCGCCCCGCAGCACCAGCGTCTTGAAGACCTGCTCGACCGGCTCCCCCAGCTCGGCCGCCACATGCACGGCATCCAGATGCTCCTCGTCCACCGGATAGGGAACCAGCTCGTAGGCGATGCCTGCCCGGTCGAGCAGCCGCGCCGCATTCGTCTTGTTGATTTTGTTGCCCATCGTATCGCTTGGTTTTGCAATGTCACGACAAAGGTAACCGTTATTCGGTTTCGCCGTAACATGCGCGGCGGCGGCCGGAACCTTCCGACCGCCGCCCCTTATCGTTCTCCCCTGCCGCGGTTACTCCTCCGGCAGCACATCGTAGATCAGCTCAAAGTCATCGACCCACATCTTGCTCTCGCGGCTGCCCGTATAGTAGTCGCCGTAGCGCGAAGCCGAACATACCAGCACGATGTGCGTGGGCACCACCTCCGTCGTGGTGTACTTGAGCGGAATGACAAACTCCTGCCACTCCCCGACCGTCCGGTCGAAGGTCAGTTCGCCGTAGGCCACTACATCGGGGCCGTTCGGATTGAAGACGGTCGTCCGGTCGCGCGTGTCGATGCAGATGGGCACCTCGTCGGTGCCGACCAGCTTCTCGCCCTCCTCCTGCTCGCAGACGCCGTACTTCTCCTTGGTCCAGGTACCCACGGCAACGTAAATAATGCCGCAATCGGGATCGCCCTTGGTGACGGTCACACCGGCCGGCAGGTCCTGTCCCACGTCGGTCACCTGGCCGCAGGTATATTTCACCCATCCCCGCAGGGCCACGGGACGCTTCGTGAAGGGACGGCCGAACCCGACGATGCCGTTCGTGCCGCGCGTGGCGACATAGCGTCCGATGAAGAGGTTGCCGGCCGCCAGTTTGCCGATGCCGGCGATGCCGGCCAGCTGCGACTCGAGCCGGGCGGCATAACGGCCCGACGAACCGGGACGCACCTCCTCCGTCTTGTCGGTCAGCACGACCCCGGCCACCGCCGCTCCCGTATTGCCGGTGCCCCAGTAGGCGCCGTCCCTGGTGAGGCCCGGATAGATGATGCCGCTCTCGGTGCACCACTCCTCGAAGCCACCGTTCGTGAGAGGCTCCTCGGCGTCGGTCGTCCGCTCCGTCACGGGCGACTCGTCCGCATCCGAAAAGGCCTTCAGCTCATAGGTGGTCTCGGGCTGCAGCCCCGACAGGCAGCAGCTGAACGTTCCGCCGTCCACGGTCAGCGCCTCGGAGGGCACCTCCAGCCACTCCTCCGTACCGGCCACACGATAGCGGAAGCCCATCCGGGTGTCGGGACGCCCCTGGCCGTAGAGCCAGATCACACGCGTCCAGGCATCGGCCCGGGTCAGTTCCACCGTCACGTCGGTCTTCTCCAGATAGAGCATCCACCGCTCCTCGAAATCATGGTAACGGATATCGACGGTCCGGTACGTCTCGAACGAGGTGAGTTCCTCGATGGAGGGCGACATGGTGGTGATCCCCTCCGGCCCGAGTTTCAGCTCCTTGACCGTCACGTGCCGCAGGTCGGTCTCCATGGGCACCTTGGCCCATGCCATGCGCCGCTGGACGTCGAACTCCGCCGCGCCGATCTGTCCCTCGACCACGAACCGCCGCTCGATGGTCTGCTCGGCACACAGCGTCCACGCATACTCCTGGTAGAGCGATAGGACGATCTCCTGCCGGGTGCGCAGGTCGAACGTTCCCGAAAGCGGCACGGATGCCCGCGCGCCGTCGGTGACACGGATCGAGTCGATCCGCACATGGCTGATGTCGGTTGTCTCGTCCAGGTGGAGCGTCACGACACGGTTCTTCGCATCGATGTCGGAGGCCGCACAGGTGAAGCCTTCGCCCTCCACGCCCAGAATCTCGAGCTGGACGACCGGATAGGGGATATCGTTCTTGATACACGACGCGAGCAGCGCCAGCACCGCTCCGATCAACCACACTCGGCTGTATTTTCTGCCCATCGCTCCGTTCGTTTAGATATGAATGTTGAATCCGATGCGGATATCCGCCAGATTGAGGCGGAACAGCATCTTCGACGCCTGCCGGCCTCCTGTCCGGAGCCCCTCGCCGTCGCGCTGCGTGATCTTGTTGTACTGCAGGCCGCCCAGTCCGAACGACAGCGTGCAGCAGACATTCGGGAAGATATAGACGGCCACGCCCGTATTGAGTGCCACCTTGGCCTGCAACGTATTGCCGTTCACCTGCTTGGCCTGCTCGCCCGTCCCGTACCGGAACAGGGAGGCACCCATCTTGTAGGCCAGTTCCAGCTCCGCAAACAGGCCGAAATGGCCCTTGCGGTCAAGTCCGGCATACGACCGGACGAAGGCCGCCACGGTCGTCATGCGGTTCTGCAGCGCCACGCCCGAGAGCGACATGTTCAGGTCGTTGGCCGATCCCAGGTTGAGCGACACGTTGTCCAGCGTGCCCTCCGTCCGCGAATAGCCGAAACGGGCACCCACGCAGAGGTTGTCCCGCACGAAGTAGCCGAACGACGGGTTGATGGTAAAAATGCTCCCCTTCAGGTCGATGCCGTCCAACAGCAGCATGAAGTCGGAGTCGTCGCTGGTCAGCGTGGCGTAGGATACGGAGAGGCCGAGGGCCATCTCCCCCTTGTAGACAAACCGGATGTCGTCGATGCCGCGGTCGATGCGGCGCGAAGTGGGCAGGAAACGCTGCGACGTGGGCAGCGTGTCGCGCACGGCCCGCTCCGGACCGTACCGCAGGGCGGCACCGCCCTGCGGCGTCTCACCCGCCGCGCGTCCGTCGCCCGCCACAAGGCGGAAGGCCGACAGCAGCCCGAACAGCGTCAAAAGTAACGATCTTCTCATCTGCTGACTGTTTTAAAGGTAAAAGGCCATGCCCAATCCGATCGAGAAGAGGTTGATCTTGAAATTCATGGTACTGCCCGACCGCACGCCGACCGCCACCTGGTTGTGCACCTGCCGCACCCGTTCATAGGTGATACCCATGATGCCGACGTTCAGTTCGAAAGCCAGGTCGTTGGTCATGAAGGCGGCCAGTCCGGGGGTTACGCTCAGGGCACAGGTAAATCCCGTCTGATACGTACCCCGCACGGGGGTGTCGGCGGCAAACTTGGCCTGCGAGCCGCCGAGGATCAGCTGCACCTCGCTGAAGAGCGCAAACCGCTTGTTCGTGCCGAAGGGAATGTACTGCCGCCAGAAGAGCGCCCCCTCATAGACATGCTTGAGGGAATAGTAGGAGTCCACCTTGATGGAGACGCCGGTATCCGCGTCGCCGAGACTCAATCCGCCGCCGGAGAGGCGCAGAAAGGTCCGCGAATAGCCGAAGCGGGCGCCCACGACCATGTTGCTCCGGATGGCATAGCCGAGGATGGGCGACACCTTGACGGTGTGCCCCTCGGATGTGATGCCCTCGACCACGGCCAGCGTATAGTTGTCGTTCGTGTGCGTCGAGAAGGAGCCCGTCAGACCGGCCACCCACTGTCCGCGCGGCACGAAGATGTTCGCCTGACTGGTCAGGCCGCGCGTGGACTTGAGCGGCCGCAACGGGTCACGCTGCCGGGGAGCCGGCACCCCTCCCTCCTGCGGGAAGGCCGCCAACGCGGTCAGGCTCAGCACGAGGCCCAGTATCCATCTGCGTATTCCCTGCATGTCCGGCCGATCAATAGACGAATTCCACGTCATCCAGATAGAGCGTACTGCCTACCTCGCCCTCGAAGTAATCGCCGCGGTAGCTGGCTGCCGCCGTGACAAGCAGCACATTGGGCCGCTCCGACGCATACTGTTCCCGGTAGGTGATCGGAATCTCGACCTCGGTCCATCCAGTCACCGCACTCTCGAGCATCAGGTCACCGTAGCCGATCACATGACCCTGCAGCGTGGCCGGATTGGTCTTGTCGGAGTAGAGGAACTCGTCGTCGGGCGAGAAGGTGGTCTTGTCGGGATTGTTCGTATCCACGACGTGATAGGTGCTGCCGTCGGTCATGTTGACCAGGCAGAGGTAGATGCGTCCCTTGTCGGAACCCTGCGGCGTGTACTTGTACCACACGCGCAGCGCCGTCGGACGGGCGTTGAAGGTGAACGGACGTCCCATGTGGACCGTACCGCCCATGCCCGACACGGCACCGAACTCGCCGACAAAGAGGTTGCCGGCCGCCAGTTTGCCGATACCCATGATGGAGGGCTTCTTGGTTTCGAGTTTGGCGGCAGTGGTTCCGGCCGATCCCGGGCGGGGATCCTCCACGCCGGCCGTCAGGTTGAACTCGGATCCTACGGAAGTGGCGCCGGGGTTACCGGTTCCCCAGAACGGCGTGCCTCCCGTAGCGTACGGGAACCACGACTTGCCATCATAGTACCACTCCTCAAAGCCGGCATTGGGCAGCTGAATGCCCGCCTCGCTCTGCTGGGTCAGCAGGGCACCGCGCTCGGCGCCGTTCTCCACAAGCTGGAACTCGTAACGCAGACCGGCCCGCAACCCTTCGGCCGCTGCCGTATAGCTGTATCCGTCGTCTCCCTTCACGGCCGACAGCAGCGTCCACTCCGCGTCCGCTCCCGCTTCGCGGAAACGGATCTGCACGGCGGTGGTAGCCGGATCGGTCACCACGGCACCGAGCGTACCCGTGCCGCTCCACAGATCGGCCGACACGAATCCGGTCGCACCGGCTACGGCCACCCGGCCGGTCGCTTCGCCTTCGCCGCCGCCCGCATCGACCGCCTCGAGACCGATCGACTGAATGCCGGCCGGCAGTTTGGCAAAGAAGGCCTCGCCGAGGGTCAGCACACCGCTCAACGCATCCGTCGGCGTATAGACAATGCCCTGTGCGGCGAGCGTCTCATCCACCCGTCCGTCCGTCATGACCTCATAGCGCGTTCCGCCGGCCGTCAGGGCCACCGAAGAGAGGGCATTGATGGAGGTCAGCGTGAAGCCGACGGGCTGCGCATGGAAACCGGTCACCTGATCGATGCTGAAGCCCTGACCGCCGAAGGTCGGCTGGGGACTGAAGACGAAGTTGTCGTCGTGCGTGCTCTCGTACTCGCGCACCTGCAGTCCGACGGAGATCTGTCCGGGCGCCGAGGGCGAATATTTGAACGTAAGGGTATACTGCATGCCCCCCTGCGGCTGCTCGATCACGCCGTCACGGGTGCCGTTTTTCTGCAGGTCGGGGTTGGAACTTTCGCCGAAGAAGCCCCAACTCAGGTTGGCGGTACCCTCCGGCAGCAGGAAGTAGCCCGTGCCATCCTCGGTGTACTGCAACGTCGGCACGCTCTCCTCCCGGGCGGCCGACTCGTCAAAGGCGTCGGCGGCCGAGACGAACACCGTCCGGCTCTGGTCGAAGGCCTCCGCCACCGTGGGGTCGAAGACCACCTTCACGGCGATGTTGGTCAGCTTGCAGACCACCGGCAGGGTCTTGACGTCGTGAGCGCCCAGCTGGAACGACTCCTCGCCGTAGTAGCTCTTGCGCGTAAAGGTGGCCTCGCTGCCGTCGCCCGCCTCAACGGTCACCTTGTATTCACCGGCCGCCAGATAGAGTTCGGCCGGCACGTCGGTCACGGGGCGGTATTTGCGGATCAGCCGCTCGGTCGCCTCGTCGCCGACCCGGTCGACCTGATAGATCCGCAGGGTACCCAGCGCCAGGGCATCGTACTCCGCTTCCGTCGCACGGGTCTCGGGCAGCGCGACGCTCAGCCGCAGCAACCCTTCGCCTTCTCCGCCGTTCCACGGCGTCCGTTCCTGCGTACAACCCGTCATCGCGAAAGCCGCCACGCAGCAGAGGGCCAATCCGCGCATCTTGTCAATTATGGATTTGCAATTCATGAATTTCGCTTTAGTACATGAAACAATGACACGCTCCGGCTACCCTTTCACCACGTAGAGCTGGATGGTCTTCACCGTCGTGCCGGACGCATCGGTCACGGTCAGCCGGAAGTCGCAGTTGCCCTCCTTGTTGAGCATCGACAACATGGCCATGAAGCTGGAGATGTCGAACGAGATGTGTTTCTGCCCCTTCACGGCATCGCCCGTCGGGAAACCGAGGTTGCCGAGCTGGGTCTGATACTGACCGGGATCGATCAGATCGAGATGGTCGCTCAGACCGACACCCACCAGTTCCGACGGTGTCAGCACATTGTCGCTGATGATGTCGACCGCGAAACCGGAGAAGCCGCTCTCGGAGGTGACGTCGATCACGATCTCGACCTCGTTATGATTGTACCGTTTGCTGAAATCGTATGTCTTGCTGCCGCTCTTGTCCTTCCAGACAATCACCGGCCCGCTCTGCGCAACGCCGCCCTCGCTCACGCGCACTTCCAGCGACGCATAGGAGGTGCGGCCCTGCTCGTCGACCGTCACGAAACGCAGCGTGTGCGTGCCTTCATAGCCGTAGAGCGCCGTCATGCCCGCATCCTTGAGGGTCAGCGAAACCACGCCGGACTCCTCCTTGCTCAGCACCCACGTCGAGAGGGTACCCTCGTCGGGCCACAGCGCAACGGTATGGCGGGCATACCCCTGCTGCTCGAGCGCCTCCAGCAGCGCCGCATTGTCGGACGTGATCTCCACCTCCGCGCTGCGCAGCGCAACCCCTTCACCCGGAGTAATGAGCACCTTCAGGTTGTCGCTCCACTTGTTCAGGTCGGCATCGTACATCGAGCCGTTGATGTCATAGCCTCCGGCCAGATCGCCCGAAGCCAGCGTGACTGCCGGAGCCCCTTCGTCCGAAATGTCTTCGTCGGGAATCGTCTCCTCGGCTGCCTGGTAGAAGGTCGTTACGTCCACCTCTACCTTCTCGTCATAGACCCAGTTCTCGACGGTGATCTCGAACTGTACGTTGCCCTGATCGGCATTCTGCACGCCGATCGAGATCTTGCGCCACTGACCGGCCTTGCAGTTGGGAATCTCCTGCGTCCAGCTGACCGGCACATAGTCGGGTGCCTCGTCGCCGGCCGCCTTGTTGTACTGGCCCTTCAGCGTGATCTTCAGCGTATTCTCCGCCTCAACGGCCTTGAAGTAACCGGCCTTGCCGCTTTCGGTGGCCGGACGGTCAAAGAGCAGCCCGTCCTCGGCCAGCGCAACCGTCACGGAGAGTTTCTCCTTGCCGGCCGACTCGGCATCGGCATCGGACATGAAGAGCGCCTGCAGATCGGGCGAAAGTGCCACGGTCGCCTTGATGTTGGCCAGCGTACAGAGCAGGTCGTCCACGACGGTCTCCTGACGCTTCTCGACCGTTTTCGTCACCAGACCCGAATAGACGGGCTTTTCCCAGTGGGCCGTGGCGTCATCGGCCAGGTAATCGGCCAGATCGGGCGATTCGGCACTGACGTCATAGATGCCGGGCGTCAGTTCGATCCGCTTGCTCGCGGCCGTCTTCAGATCGACATAGGTATATTCAAAGGTTTCGTCGGTCTTCGTATTGCGGATCTTCACCTTGTAGTCGTCCGAAGCATCCGTCGTGGCACCCGCAGCACGCGTAGCTGCTGCCGGCTGCGAGGAGATCTCCTCCACAACGTTGGCCACGGAGACGCTGAACTGTTCCAGGCTGAGGTAGCCGACACCGTCGGCAGATCCGGAATCGTTGCCGCCGAAATCGATCCGCTCTCTCTTGCAGGCCAGCAGCGCCAGACCGCACAGCGGAATCAGAAACGATGTAAATTTTCTCATGTTGCTCTGTTTTTCCTATTTCTCCAATGTTATGCCTCCGGGTTGAGTTCCACCGGAATCTCCTCGATGGCTACCGGCATATCGTCGAGTGACACGATCAGCCCCGTCTGACCGACCGAACCGGCGTCGATGCTGAGCGTATGCCACGTGCGGGCCGTCGTCCGGCCGATGAGGGTCTCCGGAAAGCTCACCTCGACCCCGTTGGTCTTCACGGCCGTACCGCTCAGATAGAGGGCGGTGCCTGCCTGCACGAAGACCGGCTCGGACTCCTGCGCCTCGGACGACTGCCCGGCATAACGGGTCTGGAGACCCGCCTCGGTGCGCACCGTCAGGTCGTAGTCGGTATAGTAGTTGCCGAACCACTCCGACAGGCTCAGCGTATAGAGCGAATTGGCCAGCGCAACCGTCACCGGCTGGGTAATGGTCTTGCGCGCCACAACGGCAAAGGAACACGATCCCTCGAAATAGCCCTTGCCGGCTCCTTCGGCCGTCGGATTGCCATAGGTGAAGCGGGCCGAATAGTCACCCGCCGTCAGCATCGGCATGTCGTAATCCGCCATCGTTTCGTAGGTGAGCGGTTCGCTTTCGGTTCCGGACAGAACCAGTTTCAGATCGGACGAAGCGGGCACGCTTCCCTCCGGCAAAGGCCGGGTCGTGCTCCGCGTGACGCCCACGGCATCGAGCAGTTCGCACGCGAAGGCAACCTGTCCCTCGCCGACCTGCCGGGTGACGGGCTTCGTACAGCCTGCCAGCAACAAGCAGCACAAGGCTGCTACACAATGTTTTTTCATAATCCTTATCTATATTTCTGCGTTATTCTTCCTGCTGCGAACGGGTGGCCGGTTCGATCGACACCCGTACGTTGTCCAGATAGACATAGACCGTCTTGGCGGTCAGTACCGACATGCTGCTACCTTCCGCACTGTAAGTAGTACGCCATGCCAGACGGTGACGGTTCGTACAACCGTCAATGACCAACTCTTTGTGCTGCGGAACATTCGTATAGCTGCCGTCCGTACCGGGCCGCTCACCGTCGATGAGCGTTCGTTCGATGGCATTTCCATACTCCACCGCACCGGTCCGCGTATCGGTGCCAAACTCATAGGCTGCGTATAAGATCTTCCTGTCACCAAACCAGGAAGTACCTTCAGCCTGCGTGCCGCCCACATCGAACGACACGCGCAGCGACACCTGTGCCCCCTCCTTCAGTCCGGTCAGTAGCGGCGTATCGAATCGTCCGCGCCGGTTGTCACCCGAATCGGGATCCATCACGATGGACGAACCCAGGTAGGCGGACAACCGTCCGGCCGTACCGGCCGCGAGACCGTAGTTGGAACCCGACCAGGCCGGCAGGCCGTAGCCGTCCAGTAGTTCGGTCGTGTTGCTGCCGTCCCGATCGGCGGCAGTGTCGAAACTCTCGGACAAGAGATAGGGCACGGTGAGTGAAAGCGGCGTGCGGTCGCCCGCCAAGGCGCCGACCGTCAGCTTCTGGGAGACGATGGCGTGTTCCGACTCATAGGTAACGGTCAGCTCGCCCGTACGCATCGCTTCGCCGTTAGCGATGCCGTCATACGTATCATAAAATCCGACCGGATAGCTGTTCGATCCGGTTACATCGAACGAGACGGTATCCGTACCGTTGCGGAAGCGGGCCCCCTCCGGAGCGGTCACCGTCAGCCGGTAGGGTTCCTCGCCGAGCCGGTTCTCGGCCACGGAGAGATCCAGCCAGCTCACCGGCAGCTCCTGCGGCACGGTGAGATTCACGGGCGTGATACGTCCCGCCTCAAGCGTCTTGTGCAGCTCCACGCTGACGCTCTCCGACTGATAACCGTTCGTGTCATAGGCCGTAAAGACCACCGCGCCATCCACCGCCACGGGCGCCAGGAAGAGCCATACGTAGCTTCCATCCGGGTCATCCTCCGCCGATTCGGTCAGCGGCCGGGCCAGCCGGGCCACCACCGTACTCCCGTCGAGCGCCAGCACCGGCTCCGCATCGGGATCGGTCAGATCGAAGGTCACCGCGCCGACCACATTGCAGGGGAACTGCACCCGCAGCCGGGCCACATCGGCCCCCAGCCGGTTGCGGCCGACCGGCACCTGCACCCGCATGACATGACACTGGTGAACAAACTCGAGCGGCGGCACCTCCGACGAGGTCACCGCGCCGCCCGTCACGGGACGGGCAATCATCAGATCACACCGCGACTGACCGCCGGTCGCCGCCGTATAACTGCCGTCCTGCTCGGCCGGCAACGTATAGGTCACCTGCGTACCCGACACCTGATCGGGAACCGGATAAGCTCCGTAATATGCATAGGATTCCGCCGGCATGGCGGGCACGTCGGCCGTAAAGAGGGCCTCGTCCGCATAGATCCGGTAGCTGTGGAAAACCGCTCCGTCCGGCTGTTCCTGGGATCCGGCCGTCCGCCACCAGATGCCGATCGTATCGCGCTCCGTCCAAAGGGTACGGTCGAGCGCATCGCCGCCGATGGCGGTACGGGTCCGCCCCTCGCCGGACTGCACGGCGCGAACATACGCCGTCCCGCCCGCCGGAACGTTTCCCGTTCCGGCGGAATTATCTCGCGCACAGCCACATAGCAACATGCCTGCCAGCAGACACCCTATCGCTCCACGCATCCGATTTCGACGCATACAATCACTTCTCGTTAGACACTAAATGGGACAAATATAACAATTTTTCGAAGATTCGGCCGATCCGGCCCTCCGAAGCCGGCGTCAACGCGCCCCACCGAGGATTCAAAACGGCACAAAAAAAGGACGGGAGAATGTCTTTCGGACACTCTCCCGTCCTGGGTTATGCGGCGCCTTCCGAAGGGAAGACCGACCGGGCTGCTACATCATGCCCATGCCGTTCATGCCGGCACCGGCTGCGGGCATCGGAGCGGCAGGCTCCTTCTTCTCGGCCAGTACACACTCGGTGGTCAGGAACATCGACGCAATCGAAGCGGCGTTCTCCAGAGCTACACGGGCTACCTTGGTCGGGTCGAGGATACCAGCCTCGAGCATATCCTCGTAACGGTCGGCACGTGCGTTGTAACCGAATGCGCCCTTGCCCTCGCGAACCTTGTTCACTACGACCGAACCTTCGCCGCCGGCATTGGTCACGATCTGACGGAGCGGCTCCTCGATGGCGCGTTTGATGATGGCGATACCGGTGGTCTCGTCGTCATTCTCGCCCTTGAGGTTCTCCAGCGCTGCGGTAGCGCGGATGTAGGCTACACCGCCGCCCGGGATGATACCCTCTTCTACGGCTGCACGGGTAGCGGCCAGGGCATCCTCCACGCGGTCTTTCTTCTCCTTCATCTCCACCTCGGTAGCGGCACCGACGTAGAGGACGGCTACACCGCCTGCGAGTTTGGCCAGACGCTCCTGCAGTTTCTCCTTGTCGTAGTCCGACGTGGAGGCTTCGATCTGTTTGCGGATCTGGACGATACGGGTAGCAATGGCTTCCTTGTCACCACCGCCGTTTACGATGGTGGTGTGCTCCTTGTTGATGGTTACCTTGTCGGCCGTACCCAACATGTCGAGCTGAACGTCCTCCAGACGCAGGCCCTTGTCGCCGGTTACATAGACACCGCCCGTCAGAATGGCGATATCCTCCAGCATCTCCTTGCGGCGGTCACCGAAGCCCGGAGCCTTCACGGCAGCCACCTTCAGCGTACCACGCAGTTTGTTCACAACCAGCGAGGAGAGGGCTTCGCCGTCGACATCCTCGGCGATGATGACCAGCGAACGGCCGTTCTGTGCAACGGGTTCGAGGATACCCATGATCTCCTTCATGGTCGAGATCTTCTTGTCGGTGATGAGGATCAGCGGCTTGTCGAGCGTGGTCTCCATCTTCTCGGTGTCGGTTACGAAGTAGGCCGAGATGTAACCCCGGTCGAACTGCATACCTTCAACCACCTCAACGGTCGTATCGGTACCTTTGGCCTCCTCGACGGTGATGACGCCTTCCTTGTTGACCTTGCTCATGGCCTCGGCAATCAGCGCACCGATCGTGTGGTCGTTGTTGGCCGAAATGGTGGCAACCTGCTCGATCTTCTCGATGTGGTCACCCACCTCCTGGCTCTGCGATTTGAGGTTGTCGACTACAGTAGCCACGGCCTTGTCGATACCGCGTTTCAGATCCATGGGGTTGGCACCGGCGGTTACGTTCTTGATACCCACACCGATGATGGCCTGAGCCAGCACCGTAGCGGTCGTCGTACCGTCGCCGGCATCGTCGTTGGTCTTGGAGGCTACCTCCTTGACGATCTGGGCACCCATGTTGGCGAACGAATCCTCCAACTCAACCTCCTTGGCTACCGTCACGCCATCCTTGGTGATGTGCGGCGCACCGAACTTGCGGTCGATGATGACATTGCGGCCTTTCGGACCGAGGGTTACCTTTACGGCATCGGCCAGTGCATCGACGCCTTCCTTGAGAAGCTCGCGGGCTTCTGCATTATATTTGATCTCTTTTGCCATGGTTGTTCGTGTTTTAAAGAATCGACAATTAACGGGAAACTAGATGATGGCGAAGATGTCGCTCTGACGCATGATGAGGTAGGTTTCACCCTCCACCGTCACCTCCGTACCGGCATACTTGCCGTACAGAACCGTATCACCCACTTTTACTTCCATCTTCACGTCGGAAGTACCGGGACCTACGGCCACTACCTTGCCTGCCAGCGGCTTCTCCTTTGCCGTATCGGGAATAATCAGGCCTGCGGCCGTTTTTTCTTCAGCCGGATTGGGCTGTATCAAAACTCTGTCTGATAACGGTTTGATGTTCATGGTTGTAACTTTTAATGTTTATATTGTTTTCTTTTTTTCGGTTGAGATCCTTGCGGATCGCGACAGAAGATACTGCACATTGCATGCCAAACGGGGCCGCCGCCGATCTGGCAGGCCCCGTCTGACACCGTGACACGACACGGTCATCCGCACGTGACAAAATAGCAACCGCCGGCTGCCGCGTCAGCGGGCCGGACGTTCCAGTACCAGTTCCCGATGGGTTTCGACCGGCACCGCCTGCTGCACGCCTCCGAACGACACCAGCCGGTAGTAGCGATAGCAGACCCGACCCGTTTCGCCCCACACCTCCGGCCGGTCGGGAAACTGTTCCGCCGCAGCGGTCACCGTCCCGGCAAACACCAGCCGGTCGTACACCGCACCGTCGCGCTCCACACGCTCGGGCACGAGTTCCAGGAAGGCCGCTCCGTCATGCCAGGCGACCATCTCGCCGGACGGAAAGACCACCCCGCCGGAAAAATAGTAACGGGTGTCCCCCACCCCGAAGGCTTCGCCGCACACCACGCCGAGCCGTCCGTCGCGACACGCCAGCCGGATGACCGGATCCGTCACCCCCAGCGCGCCGACCTCTTCACCGGCCAGACCGGTGAGCCGGTATGCCTCCCCGGAGACCCGGGTCAGCGTTGCCGTACCCGCACAGGACACCTCACCGCCCTCCGCCGACATGAGCGACTGCCAGCTCCACACACCGCACAGCTCCACCCACTCCCGGCCCGCCTGCTCCACGGTCAGCGTACCCGAGGCGCCGGCCGCATTGGCCAGGAGCACCCTTCCCGTACGCGACACGAAGGCGGGATTGGGCGCAGCGGTCACCGTCACCCGGTTTTCCTCCACCAAAGCGGTCAGCCAGGCGGCACACGCCGCATCGGGACGGGCCGTCAGCCCCTCGCTGCCGCCCGAAACGGTACAGACGGCCGAGAGCGGCTCCCCGGCTCCCAACTGCAGGCGATCGGGTTCCAGGCGGAATGCCCCGGCCTCCTGCTGCACGGCGAGCACGGCCCGACCGCCCTCCGCATTGGAGACCGTCACCTCGGCCTGCCGCTCCGCGCCGCCGTTCTCCTCCACCGTGACGGACAACCACTCTCCCGACAGATAGAGGGCAATCCATGCCGCATCGGTGTGCGCCGTTATGCCGGTTCCCGCCGTATGCACCGCCACCGTCCGGGAAAGGTCTGTCCCCGAAGCCGCAAAGGTCAGCCGGTCCGGCTCCAGCACGACCGGACTGTCGTCCGCTCCGGCCTGCCAGACGGCCAGCTCGGCCGTCTCGCCCTGCGCATTGGAGACCGTCACCGCACACGTGCGCGCCTGCCGGTCGGCATGCTCTCCGGCCGTCACCTGCAGCAGATCGCCGGACAGGCGTACGGTACACCACCCAGCCCCCGACTCGGCCGACACGCCGTCGCCCGCCGTAACGATCCGCACGACGCCGGTCGCCTCCTGGCCCGACGCCGCCAGCCGCAGCGAGGAGGGCTCCAACTGGATGCCATAATCCGTCCCGTCATCCGTTCCGCGCTGGGTCACGGAAATGGTTTGCGGCCCGGTGCCGGCAACCTCAACGGTCACGGCGGCATGGCGGGCCTCCCCGCCGCGATTGACCGTCCGGGCGGCAAGCTCCACCCCTGCCCGGTCACGCACCACCTCCAGCCACTCCTGCTCCTGGCCGTAATAGACGACGCGGGTAGAGAAGGCGGCTGCATGGCTCCGCACCTCCACCCGCCGGACAATGCCCACCTCGTCGCTGCCGAACGACACCATATCAGGCGTCACCTCCAGCCACGGATCCACCTCCGCAGCCGGTTCGCTGCCGCATCCGCCAACGGCCACGGCCCATCCGATCAGCCCCGCCCAACGGCACAGGCCGCGAAGAAAACGTTTTCCGAAATTGGTTCGCTTCATGCCCGAAAGATACGAAATAAGCCCCGCGAAACCGATGTTTCGCAGGGCTTATTTTGCTATACTCCGGACTGATTACGGTATGAAAACCGGTGCGGAAGTCTACTCGGCCACCGTCCCGGAAGCCGTCCCGCCGGCCGCCGCCTCTTCGGGCATCATCTGTCCCCAGCCACCGCCAAGCGCCTTGTAGAGCAGCACCAGAGCAATGTATTCGTCGCGCACGGCATTGCTGAAACCGATCTGGGCATCGAAATACTTACGCTGGGCATCGAGCAGGTCCAGGTAGTTGATCACACCGTTTATATATTGCAGCCGGGCCAGCTCCACATACTTGAGCGAGGCCTGTTCCAGGTTTTTCTTCAGCTCGCGGGCTTCACGGGCGCTGTTGTAACGCACGATCGCATCGCTGGCCTCCTGGAAAACGGTCAGCACGGTCTTCTCATACCGCGCCACCTCCTGTTTGTAGGCATGTTGGGCCGCCCGGTACTTGGCCCGCTTGGCATTGAAGGCAAAGAGCGGGGCCAGCAGGTCGCCGTTGATGATGGCATAGGGCGAACGGAGAATGGTCTGCACCACATCGCTCTGCAGACCGTAGTCTCCGGTCAGGCGGATGCGCGGAAAACGATCCGTGTAGGCCACCCCCATGGCGGCATTGGCAGCCATGAGCGCCTGCTCGGCCTCCCGTACATCGGGACGGCGGCGCAACAGTTCGGAAGGCAGCCCCACGGGCAGATGGTCGGGCAGCCGCTCGGAGCTGTCGAAACCGGCCCGTTCCACGGGACTGGGATAACGGCCCGCCAGCAGAGCGATCTCATGCTCCTTGGCCGCTACCTGCTGGATCAACTCCGGCACGAGCGTCGCCGTACTGGCCAGCTCCACCTTCGACTGCTGATAGGAGGTTTCGGAGGTCAGGCCGCTCTCGAAACGGAGCCGCGCCTGCCGCACCCCCTCCTCACGGGTCGCCAGCGTCTGCCGCACGATGGCCAGCTCGTTGTCGAGCGCCACCAGTTCAAAATACGCCTGGGCCACCTCGGCCACCAGCGTCATCTGCAGCGCCCGCTGTGCCTCCACCGAAGCGAGGTACTCGGCGATGCTCTTGCGACGCTCCCAGCGCAGACGCCCCCACAGGTCCAGCTCCCAACTGAACGTCAGCGTGGCGTTGTATTCGGGGCTCGCCTTCGGGTTGTCACCACCGTAATTCTCCCACTCGGGTTCGGCATAGATGTCGGCGCCGATCGCGGGCAGCATGGCGGCATTGTCGATCCGCCGCAACTGGGCCAGTTCCTGTACCCGTTCGGCGGCGATCACCAGATCCTTGTTGTTCTCGAGCGTGGCCGAGATCAGATGCTGCAACGTCGTATCGGCATACACCTCCCACCATTTCATGTCGGCGAAGAGCAGCGAATCATTCGATTCCGCCTCCGTAGCCCCCGCAATGCGGTCGGGCAGATGCAGGTCGGGGCTCTGGTATTTTTTGCCCAGCACGCACGAGGCCATGGTCAGCGCCACCGCCGCATACGATGCGATTTTCAACGCATTATGGAAAAATCCTCTTTTCATGCCTTCTTCCTTTTAAGCCGGTCGGTGAATTTGTGGATCATGACGAAGAAGAACGGCACCAGCACGATGCCCACCAGAATCGCCACGATCATGCCGAAGAAGACACCGGTACCGATGTCCTGGCGGCTGGCCGATCCGGGACCCGAAGCCAGCACCAGCGGCACCATGCCGAGGATGAAGGCCAGCGAAGTCATCAGAATCGGGCGGAAACGGAGCTGTGCCGCATGCAGGGCAGCCACGGACACCTCAACACCCCGCTTCACCTCGGTCTGGGCAAACTCCACGATGAGGATGGCGTTCTTGGCCACCAGACCCATCAGCATCACCAGACCGATCTGGAAATAGGCGTTGTTCTCCAGTCCGCAGATCCAGACGCCGAGATAGGCGCCCAGCACGGCAATCGGCAGCGAGAGCATGATCGACACCGGGATCGACCAGCTTTCGTACTGGGCCGCCAGGAAGAGGAACACGAAGACGAACACCAGACCGAGAATGTAGGCCGTCTGTCCGCCCGCCTTCTTCTCCTGATAGGAGAGGCCGCTCCAGTCGATGCCGATGTTGTCGACCAGCTCGGGCGGCAGCTGTTCGCGCGCCAGCTCCTCGATGGCCTCCATGGCCTGTCCGGAACTCTTGCCCTGCGCCGCCTCACCGCTGATGGTGGCGGCGTTGAACATGTTAAAACGCTTGATCACACCCGGACCCGTCGTATAATATGTGGTGCCGAGTGCCGTCAGCGGAATCATCACGTTGTTGTTGCCGCGCACGTAGAACAGGTTGATGTTGTCCTTGTGGGCACGGTAGCGGGCCTCGGCCTGGATATAGACGCGGTAGATACGGTTGAACATGTTGAAGTCGTTCACATAGACCGATCCCGTGAAGGTCTTCATGGTGGAGAAGACGTCGGCCAGCGGCACACCCGACAGCTTCACCTGGTCGCGGTCCACATCGAAGTAGAGCTGCGGAATCTCGGGCTGCAGCGACGAGGAGACCGCACTCAGCCGCCGATCGTGCGAGGCGTGGTAGACCAGCGAATCGGAGGCCTCGCGCAGGTTGTCGAGCGTCGCATCGCCGCGCGCCTGCAGGACCATCTCGAAACCGCCCGACGTACCCAGACCGGGAATGACCGGCGGGGTGGTCAGGATCACCTTGGCCTCGGGATAGCGGGTCAGTTCGGTGCGGACATCGTCCATGACCTTCTCCAGTTTGCCTTTCTTGCGCTCCTCCCACGGTTTGAGGATGACGGTGAGGGTGCTGCGCGACTGGCTCGTTCCCACGCGGGGGCTCGATCCGGTCACGTTCTGCACATGGGCCACAGCGGGATGGGCCATCAGATAGGCCATCGCACGGTCGGTCACCTCCCGGGTCCGCTCCAGCGTGGCGCCCTCGGGCAGCTCCAATTCGACGGTAAAGTATCCCTGGTCCTCCTGCGGCAGGAAGCTGGTCGGCACAGCATAGTTGAGCAGCCAGATGGCGATCACCGTCAGTCCCAGACCGGCGAACACGCGGCGCGGCATGTGCAGCACCTTGAGGATCATCCGGGAGTAGAACTTGTTGCTGCGGTTAAGGAAGATATTGATGCGTCGGAAGACGATGTTTTTCTTCTTGTGGGGATCGGGCAGCTTGAGGATGCGGGCACACATGGCCGGGCTCAGCGTCAGCGCCACGACGGTCGAGATCAGCACCGAGGCCACGATGGTCACCGTAAACTGGCGGTAAAGCATGCCCGTGATGCCCGACAGGAAGCTCACCGGCACAAATACGGCACACAGCACCAGCGACGTGGTGATGATGGCACCGGTCAGGCCGTGCATGGCCTCCTTGGTTGCCTCGTAGGCGCCGATCCGCTTCTCCTCCATGATGCGGGTGACGTTCTCAACCACCACGATCGCATCGTCCACCACGATACCGATGGCGAGGATCAGACCGAGCAGGGTCAGCATGTTGAGCGAAAAGCCGAACATGAGCATCACGCCGAAGGTACCGATCAGCGAAATGGGCACGGCGATCACGGGGATCAGCGTGGCGCGCCAGTTCTGCAGCGACAGGAACACCACGAAGATCACCAGCACGAGCGCCTCGAAGAGGGTCTTGTACACCTCGTGGATCGACTCCGAAATGTAGGTTGTCGTATCGAACGGAATCGTATAGGTGATGCCGTCGGGGAACGACCGGCTGATCTCCTCCATCTCAGCGCGCACGTTCTTGGCCACCTCCATGGCATTGGCGCCGGGCAGCAGCAGGATGTTGATCACGGCCGCATTGGCACCGTCCAGACCGCTCTCGGTATTGTAGCTCTGTGCCTCGAGCGACACGCGGGCCACATCCTTCATGCGGATGATGGAGCCGTTGGGGTTGGCCCGCACGACGATGTTCTCGAACTCCTCCACCGACGACAGACGACCCTGGGTCGAGATCGGGATCGAGATGTCCACCCCCGAGACGGGCTGCTGGCCGAGCACGCCGGCCGCCGACTCGCGGTTCTGGTCCTTGAGGGCGTTCTGCAGATCCTGCACCGTCAGGCCGAAGTTGGCCAACTTGTCGGGCTGCACCCAGATCTGCATGGCATAGTAGCGGCTGCCGACGTTCGAGACACCGCCCACGCCCGGCACACGCCGCAGAATGTCCACCACGTTGAGCGTGGCGAAGTTACTGAGGTAGATCTCGTCGAATTTTTCGTCCGACGTGATCAGACAGATGGTCATCAGCTTGTTGGGGGCCTGCTTCTCGACGCTGATGCCGTTCTGGATCACCTCCGCGGGCAGACGCGACTCGGCCTGCTTGACGCGGTTCTGGATCTCGACGGCCGCCAGATCGGGATTGACCGAGATGTCGAACGTCACCGTTGCGGTGAAGCTGCCCGTATTGGTACTGCTCGACTCCATGTAGAGCATGCCCGGGGTACCGTTCAGCTCCTGTTCGATCGGCGTGGCCACCGCCTCGCTCACCGTCTGGGCGCTGGCACCGGGATAGCTGGCGCTGATCTTGACCGTCGGCGGGGTAATCTGCGGATACTGGTCCACCGGCAGCAACGCAAGGCCGATGAAGCCCACGATGACGATCAGGATGGAGATGACGGCCGAGAAGACCGGCCTGTCGATAAAAAAGTCGGCTTTCATCGGCTACTCCTCCCCGTTGGTTTGCTCTCCGTCTGCGGGAGTCTCGACGATCTCCACCTTCATGCCGGGCATGAGCTTGTGGTAGCCCTCCACGACGATCCGTTCGCCGGGCAGCAGACCGCGCTCGACGATCATCTTGTTGCCCGTCTCGGGACCGAGCTCGATCAGACGGCGCTCGACGGTGTCGTTATGACGCACTACGAAGATATAGGAGCCGCCCTTCTCGATGATGACCGCCTTGGCGGGCACCACGACGGCACTCTTGCGCACATCCAGCAGCAGGCGCACCTTGGTGAACTGGCCCGGCAGCAGCGACTGGTCGGGGTTGGGCATCTCGGCACGCACCGAGAAGGTGCCCGTCTGGGGATCGACCTGCGGATCGGCAAAATCGACCAGACCCGAATAGGGATAGACCGAACCGTCGGCCAGCGTCACGGTGATGTAGGGGTTCCAGCCGCGCGTGGGGTCCTGATGACCGAGGTTCACGTTGCGCTCCTTGCTCTTGAGATAGTCCAGCGCGGTCATGCTGAAGTCGATGCGCACCGTATCGCTCTTCACGATGGTGGCCAGCAACGACTTGCCGCCCGGGCCGACGAGCGTACCGATATCCACGTTGCGTTCGCTGATGTAACCCGAGATGGGCGACCGGACGGTGGTGTAACCCAGGGCCATCTCGGCCTGCGTCAGGTCGGCCTCGCTCATCATCACCGCCGAAACGGCACTCTCGTAGGAGGCGATGGCGTTGTCCAGGTCAAGCTGGCTGGCCGCATTCTGCTCGAACAGCGGACGGATACGGTCCAGATCGCGCTTGGCCTTCAGTTCCAGCGCGCGGTCCTTCTGCAGCTGGGCATAGGCCTTGTCCACCCGGGCACGGTAGAGTTTCGGGTCGATGATGAACAGCACCTGATCCTTCTGGATGTAGGTACCCTCCTCGAACAGCATCTCCTCGAGGTAGCCCTCCACGCGGGCGCGGATCTCGACGAACTGCTGGGCCCGGATACGACCCACGTACTCGCCGTAAATCTCCATGTCTTCGGTCTGTACGGTCTCCACCGTTACCGTAGGAATCACCTCGGGCTGAGGCTGTTTGCGGAAAATGAAATAAAGCGCCACCGCAATGGCCGCCACCACGACGACCAGCGCGATCAGACGCCCCTTCGTAAAACGGATTTTGATGTTGTGTTTCGCCATAAGATTCGTTTTGTCAGACATCCGGACAGACCGGACAGGCACGAAAACGGCCGATCGACAAATATAACGATATCCGCACAATAAACGTCTTTCGCACAATAAGAAAAAAGCGATCGGGCCTGTTCGGCCGCCGTTTTCCGTCCGCCGTCAATCCCGCCCCGACACGGCACAACAACGGCCCGAAGTCCCTATCTTTGCACCGCCGCACGACGGCCCAACCACGCGATTCCATGACACCACACGGCAGCCAATACTTCAAGGGCATCCTCTATGCGATACTCTCCTCCTCAACCTTCGGGTTTGCCCCGCTCTTCACCCTGCTGCTGATCGGCCGCGGCCTCTCCTCGTTCGAGGTGCTTGCCTACCGCTGGGGCGTGGCCGCCCTCGCCCTGGGCCTCGCGGCCCTCCTCTCCGGACGGCATCTGCGTATCGGACTGCGCGACGGCGGCATCATCTGCCTGCTCGGCATCTTCCGGGCCCTCACCTCCCTCTGCCTGGTCATCGCCTACCAGTACATCGCCACCGGCGTCGCCTCCTCGATCCACTTCCTCTACCCGCTGGCCACAGCCATCGGCATGGCCCTCTTTTTCCACGAGCGGCTCTCCTGGAAAACGCTGGTCGCCATCCTGGCTTCGCTGGCCGGCGCCGTGCTGCTTTCGGCCAACGACTTCTCCTCGGGCGGAAGTGATGCGATGACCGGCATCGTAACGGCCTGTCTCTCGGTGCTCTTCTACAGCAGCTACATGATCGGCGTGCGCAAGACCCGCGCCGCCCAGCTCGACTCGACCGTCCTCACTTTCTATGTGACGCTCTTCGGTGCCGTGCTCTTTGTCTGCTGCGGGGCCTGCACAACCGGCATCCGGTGGGTGACCGACGGCCCGACCTGGCTCTGCATCCTCGGCCTGGCCCTGCCGGCCACGGCCATCTCGAACATCACGCTCGTACAGGCCATCAAACACATCGGACCGACCCTCTCGGCACTGTTCGGAGCCATGGAGCCGCTCACGGCCATGCTCATCGGCGTACTGGCCTTCGGCGAACACTTCACGACGCTCACGGCCGCGGGCATGGCGCTGGTCATCGCCGCGGTCAGCAGCGTGGTGCTGAACGGCGCCTCTCCCGCCCCGAAACCGGCAGCCCGTCCCGACACGGACGAAGGAGGCCAACCGTAGCCTCCCTCCCCGACCGACGTCCGGACGAACCGACGCCCGATCTCAATACCGGTTCCACGACGCCATCGCGTCGGTCGTTTTGCGAATCTTCGCCCGCAGGGGTTCCTCGCCGTAACCGACCGCAATGAGCAGCGGAATCCGTTTGCCACGCGGCACGCCAAGCAACCGACGCACCCGTTTCTCGTCGAACCATCCCACCATGCAGGTTCCCAGCCCCAGATCAGCGGCCTGCAGGCAGAACTGATTGGCCGCCATGCCGACATCCAGCAGGCGGTACTCCTTGTTCTGCAGGACACTGCCGACCGCCGCCAGCAGATTGGGGCGCTCAAGCACCACGACCACGAAGACCGGCGCTTCGGAGGCCCAACGGTTCATGCCGCCCAACATGGCGCAACGGGCCACCTCCGCCCGCAACTCCGGCCGGTCAACCACCACGAACCGCCACGGCTGGGCATTGTTGGCCGAAGGCGACAGCCGCGTCGTCTCGAGGCATTGTTCCAGTTTCTCCCGTTCGACGGGACGGTCCGCATAGCGGCGGACACTCTGCCGGCAACGTGCCAGCTCCGCAAAATTTTCCATACAACACGCTTTTTTATCCTTCGCCGCGGCGAAAGCAACCGACGGACCACGACACGGCCCGCCCCTTGCGTTGCGACGCCACGCGTTACCCGTGCGGCACAAAAAGGTCGGGGCGGATGCTTCCGAACCGCATCCGCCCCGATCAGCATTCCATCCATGCACTTCCTTACTCCCGACGGGCAAAACCCAGGTAGTAGAGCAGCGTGGCAATTGCGCTCAGGGCCGCCACCACATAGGTCCGCGCCGCCCAGCTCAATGCCGTGCGCGCCTGCTGCAGGTGTTCGCCGTGCAGCGTACCACTGGCCTCGAGCCACTGCATGGCCCGGTTGGAGGCATTGAACTCGACCGGCAGCGTGACGATCGCAAAGACGGCCGAGAGGGCGATGGTGGCAATACCCAGCCAGAAGATGGCCGGCATGGTGTTGATCATGATGATACCCAGCAGGATCAGTATGAAAGACCACTGCGACGAGAAGCTGATGACCGGAACCAGCGCCGAGCGCAGCTTCAGGGGGGCATACTCGCAGGCATCCTGCAGGGCATGGCCCGTCTCGTGGGCAGCCACGGCGGCCGCAGCAATGCTGTTGGAGGCATAGACGCTCTCGCTCAGATTGATCGTCTTGTTGGCCGGATTATAGTGGTCGGTCAGATGGCCCCGCGTGGAGATCACCTGCACGTCGTAGATGCCGTTGTCACGCAACATCTTCTCCGCCACTTCCCGGCCGGTGAGCCCGTTCTCCATGGGCACCCGCGAGTATTTGGTGAAAACGGACTGCAGGCGCGCCTGCACGATAAAACCGATGATCGCGATGACGATCAGCAACATCCATTCGATTGTCATGTTCTTTTCTCTCTCTGTTGGTTTTTCCTACTCAAACGCGGCCGGCCGCCCCGCTATTGTGCGCAGCGGCCCGGGACACCCGCTTTTCCGGATCAGAACTCCTTCTTGTTATAATAGGAGCAGGCCTGCGAAATCGGCGTAACGACCACCTCGTCGATATTGACATGGGCCGGCTGGGTCACCGCCCACAGGATCGTCCGGGCAATATCCTCGCCCGTCAGCGGCCGGATGCCCTCGTACACCTTGTCGGCCTTCTCCTTGTCGCCGTGGAAGCGGATGATCGAGAACTCGGTCTCCACCTTGCCGGGACGAATCTCCGTCACCTTGACGCCCGTGCCGAGCAGATCGATGCGCATGCCCTTGCTCAACGCGTGCACCGCGTGCTTGGTGGCGCAATAGACGTTGCCCGCCTCATAGGGCTCGGTACCCGCAATGGAGCCGAGGTTGACGATGTGGCCGCCCCCCTGGGCCACCATGCGCTCGGAAATGAGCCGTGCCATATAAATGAAGCCCTTGACGTTGATGTCGATCACCTCGTCCCAGTTGCGCACGTCGCCGTCCTGGAACTTCACCAGATCGGTCGCACGACCGGCATTGTTCACCAGCACGTCGATCCGGCGAAACTCCTCGGGCAGCGCCTCCAGCGCCGCACGG
This sequence comes from Candidatus Tidjanibacter faecipullorum, assembly GCA_019116245.1. GTDB lineage: Bacteria > Bacteroidota > Bacteroidia > Bacteroidales > Rikenellaceae > Tidjanibacter > Tidjanibacter faecipullorum. The sequence goes on along the minus strand of DXCC01000017.1, from coordinate 39,778 downwards.
CCGCGCTGGTAGTCGCGCACGTCGAAGCAGAGCACATGAACGGCCGTGTCGTATTTCTCGCGCAGCTCCTGTTTCAGCTCCTTGAGCCGTTCGGCGCGACGCCCGGTGATGATCAGATCGAACTCTTTGGTTTGTGCGAACAGTCTGGCCGTCGCAATGCCGATGCCGGAGGTGGCTCCGGTGATCATGGCCACTTTTTTCATATTTGTCTCGTGTTGAATTGTCCCGTAAAACTACGAAGATTGCCCCGAAAATACAATTTTGGAACGGCAAATTCACCGCTCCCCGTTTTTTCCTTTACCTTTGCGGGAGGGTAGCCCGCTGTGCGCACCCGCATCCGTTATGTCCCGCATCCGTACCGAATTTTTCATAGCCCGCCGGATCTCGTCCCGCACGGACGGCCGAAGCAATGTGATGGTGCGCATCGCCACGCTGACCGTGGCCGTGGGCATGACGGTCATGATCCTCGCCCTGGCGGTTGTCATGGGCTTCAAGCGCGAAATCACCGCCAAACTGGTCGGATTCGGCGCCCATGTGCGCATCGTCAGCCTCTACTCCCAGCATTCGTTCGAAACCGAACCCGTCCGGCTCGACTCGGCCCTGATGGCCGACCTGGCCGCCCTGCCCCGCTGCGCCTCGGTAGCCCCCTATGCCCTCAAGGGAGGGATGATCAAGACCCCCGACGCCATCCAGGGCGTCGCGCTGAAGGGACTGGCGGCCGGATGCGACACGGCCTTCCTGCACGGCAGCCTGCTGCGCGGCCGTCTGCCGCAGCTCGGCGGCACCCGAACCAAGGAGCTGCTCATCTCCGAGAACATCGCCCGCATGACCGGCCTGGATGTCGGCGACCGGGTGGAGATGCTCTTCGTGGACACCTCCCGCCCCGTGCGGCGCGACCGCTTCAAGATCAGCGGCGTCTATGCAACGGGCATGGACGAACTGGACGACGCGATGACCTTCACCGATATCCGCAACGTCCAGCGGCTGAACGGCTGGGAGGCTGACCAGGTTTCGGGCTACGAACTGATGACCACCGACTTCAGCCGCCTCGACGACTTTGCCCAGCAGGCCTACGACACCGTATTCGCCCACGCGGACCAGACTTCCGACGTGCTGAAGGTGGAGGATGTGGTGAGTCTCAACCCCAATACGTTCGACTGGCTCCGGGCCCACAACGTCAATGCGGCGGTCATCATCGTCGTGATGCTGCTGGTGGCCTTTCTCAACATGGTCTCGGCCATGCTCATCATCCTGCTCGAGAAGACCTCCATGATCGGCATGCTGAAGGCGCTGGGCATGCGCAACCGCGCCATCCGCACCGTCTTCATCCTCCGCTCATTCCGGATCATCGCCACGGGCATGCTGTGGGGCAACCTGATCGGCCTCGGACTGGCCCTGCTCCAGCAGGCCACCGGACTGGTGCGCCTCAACAGCGCCGGCTACATCCTCTCCCACGTGCCCATCGCCCTCGACTGGAGCTGGTGGTGCGCGCTGAACCTCGGCATCCCGGTCGTCATGCTCCTGCTGATGGGTACTCCCGCCCAGGCCGTCGCTGCCGTAAAACCCGAAAAGACCATCCGTTACCAATAACCGTTCCCATGAGTGAATCGAAAAAAAACATGGTGCGCGACATGTTCAACCACATCGCGCCCACCTACGACCGGTTGAACCACCTCCTCTCGTTCGGCATCGACCGACTGTGGCGCCGCCGGACAGTGCGCCGGGTGGCCGCCGCCCGTCCGCAGCGGATCCTCGACCTGGCCACGGGAACGGGCGACCTGGCCGTCGCCCTGGCGCGGCGCATCCCGGAGGCCAGGGTGACGGGCCTCGACCTGTCGGCCGAAATGCTTGCCGTGGGACGTCAGAAGGTCGCGCGGAAGGGCCTCTCGGACCGCATCCGCCTCGTGGAGGGCGATGCCGAACACCTTCCCTTTTCGGACGCCTCCTTCGATGCGGTGACCATCGCCTTCGGCATCCGCAACTTCGGCGACATGGATGCCGGGCTGCGCGAAGCGGTTCGGGTGCTCCGCCCCGGCGGACACATCAGTATTTTGGAATTTTCCACTCCCGGAGGGCATCTCTTCGGACCGCTCTATCGCTTTTATTTTCACCACATTCTGCCTTTTATCGGCCGATTGGTTTCGCGCGACGACAAAGCTTATCGCTATTTACCCGATTCGGTGGATCATTTTCCCAATAATTTATTATTTTTGCGGCGGATGGAACACTCCGGTTTTACCGGATGCCGCTCCCGCCGGCTGATGCGTGGCATCGCCTATATTTACGAAGGGGTCAAACCATGAGGAAACTCAACTTGCAGCACATCCTGTGCGCCTTGTTCCTGCTGGCAGCAGCCAGCGGCTGCATGCGCCCCGACGCCATCGCCTTCCACGGCGTGAGCGACGTCGACTTCGTGCTGTCGGGCTCCCCGACCGTCACCCTCGTGGCAGATGTCGAGAACAGTTCCGCACACAACCTTACCGTACGCGACGCCATGTTCTCCCTCTGCCGGCCAAACGGCGACCGCATCGGTCGGGTCATGCTGACCGAAGCCGTCACCCTGCCCCGCAAAAGCCGCACCGATCTGACCGTCCCCATGCGGGTCACGCTCGACAACATGTTGAGCGGACTGGCCCTGCTGGCCAATCCGGGCGAGATCGACAGACTGTACGTTTCGGGCGAGGCGACTGTCAAGGCAGGCTGTCTGAAGCGGCGCATCTCCATCGACCGCATGCCGCTCTCCGCTTTTCTGAAGCGGGTCGGCGTCGATCCTGACACCTTAAAGGAGATGCTGCCATGAAACGGATGACCCGCCTGTTCGGACTGCTGCTGATCGGCCTGGGAATCGGGACCACGGCCCGGGCCCAGGAGATCCGCTCCTTCACGGAAGCCCTGTCACGCCCCGACAGCGTGAGCAGCGCAACAGTGAAGGTCACGCCGTATGGTTCGGCCGTCAAGGCATTGGATCAGTACGACCGAAGCGGCAAACCGGCCTCGGTACCGGGTTACCGGATCCGCATCTTCTTCGACAACGGACAGCATGCCCGCCGCGAAGCGATCGAGACCCAGGAGCGTTTCCGCCGCGAATTTCCGGGCATCCCGACCTACCTGGGATACGAGACCCCCTCCTACATGGTGACCGTGGGCAACTGCGTCACGATGGATGAGGCACTGATGCTCTGGAACCGGGTACGCCACAGTTTCCAGACAGCGTTCCTGTGGCGGGGCAAGATTCCGGTCAGCGAGATCCTGCGGGTGGAGGAGATTCTCCCGGAGGAGCAGCCGACACCGGCCGATTCGCTGCAAGTTGACAAAATGCGCAATAACACAACGTTTAATACCGTTCAATTTTAACCTAATTTAACAAACATCATGAAAAAGTTTACTTTGATTCTGACGGTAGCTGCAGCAGCCCTCGTCATGGTATCGTGCGGTAACCGCAATGCAAAGAAAGCTGCTGAGGCAGCTGCAGTAGAAGCCGTTGCTACGGAAGAGGTTTGCACCGAGGCAGCAGAAGCTACCGAGGCTACGACCGAGGAGACGACGGCCGCTACCGAAGATGCAGCCGCTACCGCTGAGACCAGCGATGTTGCCGAGGCTCAGACGAAATAATTTCCGCCTACCTTCGACAAAGGGAAAGGGGAACCGCCTGGCGGTTCCCTTTTTTCGTACCCGATCGGCTCATCGCACCGAACGGATGGACGAAAATGCGGTTTTATTTCCGTACTTTTGCCCGAATTGAAACATGCATAGATGACAGACAACGAAGAATTCGGCGCTTTGGGGCTCTCACCGGAGATGCTCGCAGCCGTCGAAGCCAAGGGGTTCGAGCGCCCCACCCCCATCCAGAAGCTCACCATCCCGCTCCTGCTCGCAGGCGACCATGACATCATCGCCCAGTCCCAGACCGGAACCGGCAAAACGGCCGCCTACGGACTGCCGATTCTGCAGCAGCTCACGCGCGGCGCAGGCGGCGTACAGGCCATCGTGCTGGTGCCCACGCGCGAACTGGCCCTGCAGGTCACCGAGGAGCTGATCTCCTACAACCACGAAAAGAAACTCTCCATAACGGCCATCTACGGCGGCGCCTCGATCAGCGAACAGCTGCGGCGCCTGGCCAAGGGGGCCGACGTGGTGGTCGGCACTCCCGGCCGCGTGCTCGACCACATCCGGCGCGGCACGCTCGATCTCTCCTCCATCCGCTTCCTCGTGCTGGACGAGGCGGACGAAATGCTCAACATGGGCTTCATCGAGGATGTCGAGGAGATCATGAGCCATACGCCCGAGGAGCGGCGCGTGCTGCTCTTCTCGGCCACGATGCCCCAGCGGATCGTGAATCTGTCGCACACCTACATGCGCGACATCGAAATGGTGCGGGCCGAGGCGACCCAGCTGACCGCCGACCTCACCGACCAGATCTACTTCGAGGTGCGCGAAAGCGACAAGTTCGATGCCCTGACCCGCATCATCGACATCACGCCCGACTTCTACGGCATCGTCTTCAGCCGCACGAAGGTGGGCACGGACGAACTGGTCAACCGCCTGCTGGAGCGCGGCTATGCCGTGGAGGGACTCCACGGCGACGTTTCGCAGGCCCAGCGCGAAAAGATCCTGCGCAAGTTCCGCAACCGGCAGGTCAACATTCTGGTGGCCACCGACGTGGCCGCACGCGGCATCGACATCAGCAACCTTACCCACGTCATCAACTACTCCCTGCCCCAGGATCCCGAAAGCTATGTACACCGTATCGGCCGCACGGGCCGCGCCGGCAACCAGGGGACGGCCATCACCTTCATCTCCTCGGCGGAGATGCGCCAGTTCGGCTTTCTGAAGCGCAGCATCAAGGCCGACATCCAGAAAAAGAGCCTCCCCACGCCGCAGGACATCGTGGCCGTCAAGCGCCAGCGCATCAAGGACGAACTGCAGGAGATCGTGGCGGGCGAAAGCTTCGGCGACTACACCGCCATGGCCGACGAACTGCTGGCCGAATACGAACCGCAGGTAGCCCTCAGCGCCCTGCTTCGGCTGGCCTTCCGGAGCGAACTGGACGAGTCGCAATACCCCGAAATACGCTCCTTCTCGGTAGACCGCAAAGGTACCGCCCGCCTCTTCATCGCCATCGGCCGCAACGACGGCTATGATGTCCGCAAACTGGTGGGCCTGCTCAAACGCGAATGCGGGCTGCGCGACAAACACATCAACGACGTCAAACTCGGCGACAGCTACTCGTTCGTCAGCGTACCGTTCGGCGATGCGGAGGCGATTGTCCACAAGCTGAACGCCCTGCGCCGCGGCAAACGGCCGCTGGCCGAGATCGCCAACCCGAATCACGCACCGCAGGAGGGAGGCCGCACCCGCCGGACCGAACGGACGGAAGCGGCAGAGGGAGACAGCCGCCGCGCGCCGAAACCGAAACAGGAGCGTCAGCCGCGCCGCAGTGACCGCACCCCGGACGAAGGGGCCGCGCCGGACGACCGCACCGACACCAGACCGAGCAAGGAGCGGACGACACCGCGCAAGCCGTCGCGCCGCAGCGACGGGGAACGGTTCCGCCCCGCGGAACGGGAGCAGCGTCCGACCGCCCCGTCCCATCCGCAGCCGTCCTATTTCGACGAGGAAGCCTTTGATGCCGAAACACGCAACAGCGGCTTCGACTGGTCGTTCTTCGAGCGGGGCGGCAATACGTGGGAACGTCCGGCCAAAGGGAAGAAACGCAAATAGCCCCGCATCAACCCGCTTTACCGGGCCGTCCGCATCGAGCGGGCGGCCCTTTCTATGACATCCGGTTGCGGAAGGCGCGCGGCGAGAGACCGGTTGCCCGCTTGAAATATTTGCCGAAGACCGACTGGGAGGGAAAGCTCAGCCGGCCGGCATAGAAGGCCACCTGCCGCTCCCGCATGTAATGGGTGCGCAACTCCTCCTCGAAACGGCGGCAGAGCTCCTCCTGCTTGGTCCGCGGCCGCTCCGCCCCGTCCACATCGTGCAGCCGGTAGGAGTAACCGTAAAACATCGAAAGGGTCAGGTGGCGGGCCGCTTCCAGCCGGAAAGTGCGGAGCGGCGAATGCACCAGATTTTCCAGCAGCGCCAGATAGGTCTCAAAGGGGGCCGCATCACCGGCGAGTCCGACTACGGGCGACCGGCGGATCGCCCGCTGAAGCAGGACCGCAGGTCCGCGGGCGCCGAACAGCCCTGCCGAGAAAGCCTCCGACATCAGGATCGTCCGAGACTCCATATCCCCGGAGAGCGTCACGAGCTGGAAAAGCTGCCCCGCCATGACCACCACCATGCAGGGCGCCGTGGCAGTGTACTCCACCATGTCGATCATCACCCGGCAGGATCCCTGCCGCAGGTAGATCGCCAGCGTCATGTCCAGCCGGAACGGCCCCATCTCGAACTCCATGTCGGGACGGGGCTGGCGCAACAGCAGCAGGTCGTCGCCAATGCGGCAATCGGGCGGCGTGCGGCGCTCGACCGCCCGGCGCCAGCGAAGATAGGGAACGGTTTTCTCCATCAGTACGGCAAACAATTTCCCCGAATATACGCCTAAAAATTAATCCGGACAAGCCGTATTTCCGGCAGAAAAGGAAATATTGACCAATTTACGGGAAATACGGCGCAGAAAAGCCCCTGTCGCACGGCCTACCTTTGCGTCATCGGAACCCGGGAGGAAAGGCCGCGCAGGCACACAACGGACGGATTTGGCTTCACCACGGTCCTCCTCCCCGCCGGTTCCGACAACACGCAATCCGACACAACCATGAAAATCGAAAATCCTGCCGTCACCCTGGCCGACGAGGCACGGTGCGGCGTCAAAGAAGAGGTACGGAGCGGCTTTCTCGACTGGCTCCATCTGTTTTCCGTCACGGGCGAGGACGGCGAACTCTACGCTGTCGGCGGCGCCATTCTCTCCATGCAGCTGGAGCAGATGGACGTCGTCAGCCTCAACGTCTCCTGCGGCCGCGGCGAGAGCCGTCAGCTCCCCGAATCGATCTACAAGGTGGGGCGTTATCCCGGCATGCTGTACGAACACATGTGGCGCCATCCGGCCGGTACCCTCCGGATCGAAACCTCCGACGACCGGGTGACGGTCAGCTGCGGTCCCCAGTACCGGGTCACCTGCTTCCGGGACAACTCCTGGCACTTCGAACTCGACTCGCAGGACGGCGCCTACCGGGCCGACCTGTGGCATCGGCCGTCGGGCTATCCGCTCTGGTACGGACGGGAGACTCCGTCGTATCTGACCCAGCACAGCATCACCTACGGCTACAACTGGGCCGGAGCCGTCGAAGGCACCATTACGCTCCGGGGCCGCTCCGTCCGGGTAACGGGGCTGGGCATCCGCGAACGCTACGTGGCCGTGGATTCCTGCGCAGCCGAAATCGGCGGCTGGGAGGACTGGGGCTGGGTCTCCTTCAACGAAATCCACGCCTCCCTGTACGACATGCGGCTGGGCATGAAGGACTTTGCACTCTATGACCTGGAAAACAAAGCCTACTACCCGGAGGGCAAACTGACCATCCGCCACGAAGACTGGGTCTTCCTGCGCGAACTCGACGGATTCATCCCGACCCGCTACCACATCTCCATCGAGACGGCCGGCGGCTGCTACGAGGTCTGTGCCGAGGTCTGCAACGCGACCACCTGGGGAGCCACCCACCAGGTGCCCGACAACCCCGTCGCCACACTGACCTACGGCAACGTGACCGGTACCTTCACCGCCACCGACGGCACGGTACGCCACCTGACCGGCGGACGGGGCGTCATGTCGATCCGACAGTGGCACGCCTACCCGAACCTGCTGCCGCGCGAACTCTACACCGATGACCGCACGCCGGTCGCCTGCGACAACAAGTTCGACACCCTGTAGGCGGCCGACAGACCGTCCGCCCCGACCGGGAGGATCATGCAAAGAGGAGCGCAACCGTATAGGTTGCGCTCCTCCTGTTATTACGGCCGGTCGGCCAACGGTCGACCGCTAGCTACAATACCTGAATGTGGAAAATCTTGGATACGCCGTCCACGATGATCTGCAAGCCGATGCAGAAGATGAAGAAGGCGACCAGTTTGTTGATAATCATGTTCGTGGAGGTGCCCAGCTTCTGCATGATGCGGGGGCCCAGCACCAGCATGATGTAGAGTCCGATCAGGATGACGATGGTGGCCAGTGCGATCATCGCATAGTTGATGCAGGTGTGCAGCAGGTTGTCCTCGACCGCCGAGGTAGCCATCAGGGTAAAGATCACCGAGATGCCGCCCGGGCCCATGGCCACGGGGAACGAAATCGGATAGAACAGTTTCATGTTCAGCGCGTTCTCATCCGCACGACGCGACTGGGCCGGCGTAGGCTGCGTGGAGACGGAGGGCTCGTCGTTGGACGACAGCAGCTCGTAACCGGTCAGCATGATCACGAAACCACCGCCCACCTGGATGACGGGAACCGCCAGACCGAACATCAGCAGGATCAGGTGCCCCAGCAACAGGCTGCAGATGCAGATCAGGATACAGTTCACCAGAATCTTTCCCGCCGCCTTCTTGCGCATGGCATCGTCCAGCCCCTTCAGATAACCGTTCACCATCAGGCCTTCGCTGATGGGGTTGATTACCGGAAAGAGCGTGATGAGCGACGTGATAAATACATATAACACACTGTGAAACGTCATATCCGTATGATTTTAGCGGCGCAAAGATAGGTATTTAAACGACAACATATACGTTTTCCCACTTCGCGGCGGCAGAGATTCCGCCGGGCGCGGCGGCGTATCTCCCGCCTACCGGGCAAAGCGGCCGCGGGCTACCAGATATTCCGCAATCTGCACGGCGTTGAGCGCCGCACCCTTCAGAATCTGATCGGCCACACACCAGAAAGCCAGTCCGTTGGGATCGGCCGTATCCTTGCGGATGCGTCCCACGTAGACGGGATCCTTGCCGGCGATGAACAGCGGCATGGGGTACTCCTGCCGCTGCGGATCGTCCATGACCACGATCCCCTCGGCACGACGGAATGCTTCGCGCGCCTCCTCAGGCGTCACGGGACGCTCCGTCTCGACCCATACGCTCTCGGAGTGGGCCCGCAGGACGGGAACCCGCACACACATGGCGCTGACCGCCACATCCGAATGGAGAATCTTCTTGGTCTCGTTCACCATCTTCATCTCCTCCTTCGTATAGCCGTTGTCGGTGAAGACGTCGATCTGGGGAATCAGGTTGCCCGCCAGCTGGTAGGCGAACTTCTCGACATGGGGCTGCTCGCCGGCCGCGATCTCGGCATACTGGCGCTCCAGCTCGGCCATCGCGCTGGCTCCCGCACCGCTGGCCGCCTGATAGGTCGACACGTAAACCCGACGGATGTGGGAGAGATTCTCGATCGCCTTGAGCGCCACCACGAGCTGGATCGTCGAACAGTTCGGATTGGCGATCACGTTCCGCGGTGTCTGCAGCGCATCCTCCGGATTGACCTCCGGCACCACCAGCGGCACATCGGCATCCATCCGGAAAGCGCTCGAATTGTCAATCATCAGCGCTCCGAACCGGGTGATCGTCCGTTCGAACTCCTTGGAGGTACCTCCTCCGGCCGACACGAAGGCAATGTCCACCCCGCGGAAATCGTCGTTGTGGCACAACTCCTTCACCTCGATCTCCCGGCCGCGGAACCCGTATTTGGTGCCTGCGCTGCGCGACGATCCGAACAACAACAGTTCGTCGATCGGAAAATCGCGACGATCCAATACCTTCAGAAACTCCTGCCCGACGGCGCCGCTGGCGCCCACAATCGCTACTTTCATCGTTTTCGTTATCTTGTTTTTGGTCGTATTCCGTAATGGGCTCTTCCCGCTACTCGAAGAACTCGTCGTCCTGCATCCGGTCCGGCGCTTCCGAATCGGGGCAGTCATATTCGATGGCTCCCGCCGGACGGTAGAAGCGGTCCGTACGCCGCACACCGCACGAGGGATCCTCGTAAACCTGTTTCATGAACCCGGCAAAGACGGGCAGTGCAATCGAAGCGCCCTCGGCGCCCGAAAGCAGGTAGGCGCTCTGGTCCTCGCAGCCGACCCACGTGCCGGCCACCAGGTTGGGCGTCACGCCCATGAACCATGCGTCGCGCCCCTCCTGCGAGGTACCGGTCTTGCCGCCCATCTCCACGTCGGAGAATCCGTACATCCAGCGCAGACGGCCGCCCGTACCCGTACGCACGTTGTTCTGCAGCATCTGCACCATCGTGTAGGCGGTCTGCTCGCTGATGGCATCGCTCACCGCCGGCACAAAGCTGGCGATCACGTTCCCCTGTCGGTCCTCGATGCGGGTGATGAAGATCGGCTCGGTAAAGACGCCCTTGTTCACGAACGTGCCGTAGGCGCCCACCATCTCGAAGAGGGACACGTCAACCGGTCCCAGCGCCAGCGCGTTCACCGGATCGATATAGCTGTGGATGCCCATCTGGTGGATGAAGTCGGCCACCGCCTTGGGGTCCTTGGCCTGCTTCATGATCCAGGCCGAATAGTTGTTGCGGCTGTGGGCCAGTCCCCAGCGCAGCGGATGGTAGACACCGTCGTACACGACCCGTCCCGCCTCCTTGGGCTGCCAGGGTTCCATGTTGTCCGTCTCGAGCGTGACGGGCAGGTTGGGCACCATCGTGCAGGGCGTCATGCCCATGTAGTCGATCGCAAAGCAATAGACGAAGGGCTTGATCGTCGAACCGATGTGACGCTTGCCCTGACGCACCATGTCGTATTTGAAGAAGCGGAAATCGGGTCCGCCCACATAGGCCTTCACGTAGCCCGTATTGGGATCCATTGCCATGAACGAGCCGCGCATGATCTTCTTGTGGTGAAGAATCGAGTCGCGGGGCGACATCAGCGTATCGACCATGCCGTCATAGGTGAAGATGCGCATGCGCGTCGGGGTGCGGAAGTCGTTCTCGATCTCCTCCCGCGTGGCACCCTGCTTCACCAGACTGCGGTAGCGGTCCGTGTAACGCATCGCGCTGTTGATGATCCGCTCGGCGGCCTCGTTGGTAATCTTGTTGAAAATGCGGCCCGTGCGGCGCACCTGGGCGTCCATGCGGGGCTGCAGCGCAGCCAGCTGGTCGTGGAGCGCCTTCTCGGCATAGCGCTGCATGTCATAGTCCAGCGTGGTATAGATGCGCAGACCGTCGCGATAGATGTCGTAGGGAGTGCCGTCCGTCTTGACGTTCTTGTGGCACCAGCCGTAGATGGGGTTGCTCTCCCACCGCTCCAGTTCGGCCTCATAGTCGCGCCCGTACTGCCGTTTGGTGGGGCGCGGCATGTTCATCACGTTGCGGATCATCTCCCGGAAATAGGTAGCCACGCCGTCGTTGTGCGAAATGGGAGTGAAGTGCAGGTCGATGGGCAGCTGCTCGAGCGAATCAAGCTGATGGCGGGTCAGGTAGTGCTGCTGCTTCATGCGCGTCATCACCACATTGCGCCGCGCCAGCGACAGGTCGGGGTTGCGCACGGGACTGTAGCGCGTCGGGGCATTCACCACGCCGACCAGCAGGGCCGCTTCCTGGATGTTCAGCTCCGAGGGGTCCTTGTCGAAGAAGGTGCGGGCCGCCGCCTTGATGCCATAGGAGTTGCTGCCGTAGAAGACCGTATTGAGATACATGGCAATGATCTCCTCCTTGGTATAGTTGTACTCGAGCTTGACGGCCGTGACCCACTCCTTGAGCTTGGTGACAACCATGCGGCCGCCGCGCACCAGCGGATTGCGGTAGGAGGTCGTATCGCGCGGGAAGAGGTTCTTGGCCAGCTGCTGGGTGATGGTGCTGCCGCCGCCCTGATCCCGTCGGCCAAGCGCCAGGGTCTTGATCGCCACACGGGACAGGGAGATGAAGTCGATGCCCGAATGGGTGTAGAAACGGGCATCCTCCGTCGATACCAGCGCCGCCACCAGAGCGGGCGACAGATCCTCGTAATCGACATACGACCGGTTCTGCACGTAGAACGAACCGATCAGCTCGCCGTCGGCGGCGTATATTTCGGTAGCCAGGTTGCTCTTGGGGTTCTCCAGCTCCTCGAACGACGGAAGCCGTCCGAAAGCGCCCGCCGCCGTCAGCGCAACGAGCAGCAACAGAGCGCCCGCGGGGATGCACAGGATGGTCCAGAACCAACGCGTGAAACGGCGGACCCGTCCGGTCCGCTCGTCCGTTTTCTGATCTTTTCTCATAACATCGCAAATATAGCCATTTACGGCCGATCGGGAAACAAATTCGGCGCATGTGCATCGCTTCGACGCCTATCGCTCCGCTTTCCCGGCCGGTCTCAATGGGTGTGATCGAGCAGGACGACCGTATCGGGGATATTCGCCCGGACAACCGCCTGCATGCGCGCCGCAAACGGACAGGGGTAACCGATCGGCGTTCCCTTGGCAATGCATGACGCAAAGGCGATCGTATCGGCCCCCCGCCGCACGAATTCGCGCGCCCGCAGCACCGCTTTCTTGCCGGGACAGCCGCCGCAGTTGGCAAAACCGACAATCTCGATCTCCTCCGCACCGGCAAAGGCGCCCGTCCGTTCACGCAGGGCGCAGAAGTCGGCCGTGCCCGGACAGAAGTCCTCCGTCTGCATGCACCGGATGATTCCTACTTTCATAACATAACGTCTTTTGAAATCCTTCTATTTTTTCATCCGCCGCTCCGCGTCAGAACGGCACCGAGAAGCCGAAGGTGACCAGCACCGGTTCGTAGCGCGGCTTGTAAACCCCCAGACTGAACACGCAGGTTGCTTCGTCGGGCATCCGGAAGGGGGTGATGTCCAGCGACACGCTGCCGCCGTAGGTGTAGAGGTTCCGCCAGGCGGCTCCGCGGTTGTCGCGGCAGCAGGCATAGTCGAACTCCAGATCGAGTGCGATCCGCTTCAGGAAAAAGACACCGCTCAGCCCCCAGTCGGGATAGGCCACCGGCAACCGGTAGTTCACCGCGGCCGCGAAACAGTCGGTCGGATAGAGCGACTCGCGCATGCGGGACTGCAGGTCGATCGCCCGGAACAGCAGCCCCGACCCGACCGCCTGCTGCCAGGCCGCCTGTACGGTCACCCCGTGGTGCAGGAACAGACCGGGCAGATAGGCCCGTCCGTAGAGGCTCCACGCCGTCGTATAGCAGCGGCTGAAGGGGTTGCCGGCCACGTTGGCCCGCACCGTGTAGCCCCAGCGGGGCTGCAGGTCGCGCCGGGTGCTGCGCACATACTCGCTGTATTGCAGCGTTCCCAACAGGATCGAGGAACGTTCGCTCCGCCCCGTGTAGGGACTGACGTACTCCGCATTGTCGAACGTGTACTGGATCTGCGGCACCAGCGAACGGATCCGATAGCCCGACGACAGCAGCCACGGGACATAGACCCGGGTGGAAACCTGCGTCGAGGAGCCTTTGCTCCAGGCGGGATACCCCTGCTCGCCCGGACTGCGCAGATCGATCACCGTATGGGGACGGTCGCTCCACAGGGCGGTGACTTCAATCTTGGGCGTCCAGCCGTAATAGCCGACATGGCCCCGCACCACCGAATAGCCGCCCGGCGTCCAGCCGTAGCCCAGGCTCGACTCCATGCTGCCCAGCAGGTTCTGCGAAATGAGCGTCGCGCCGATCCGCGCATCGAGCGACCGGTCGGCCATCAGCTCGTCGGGCGCATAGTAGAGCGGCGCCCAGCTGTGCAGGTTGAAAAGATGGGTTCCCTTGCGGTACCGCCGGGCCGGATAACGCTCGCGGGAGCGCGCCTGCTCCCGATCCGTGAAGAGCATGTCATCGACCGGGGGGAGTCCCCACAACCGCAACGGCAGATTCACCACATTGCGCGGCACGGCGCTCCAGGGTACCTCCTCGCGATACTCCACCTCCTGCAGCGCCACCTTGTAGCCGTCGCGTTCGTAGGTGGTCACCGCCACGAACTCGCCCGTGGGCGAAGGCGAAGGGGCGAACGACCCGTACCGCGACTCGGACATGCGGTACTGGGCGCCCGTCATGAGGTCGATCGTGTGAACCTCGTCCTTGCCGGAGGCGATCGAATTGAAGTAGAGCATGCCGTCGGCGGCCGTCAGGTCGCCGAGCGTCACATAGGCGGGCGTCGTCACGTCGCACCGGCGGGCCGACGCCTCGGCGAAATCAACCCCGCCGATCCACATGCCGTCATCGCCCAGCCCGATGAAGTAGAACCGCTCCGACCAGTCGTCCCACGCCAGCCCGTGGATCGAGACGGAGGCGGGGAAAACATATTCGAGCCGCCCGCGCTCCCCGCACAGGTACTCGATCGCATAGTATCCGTCGGCATGATAGCGCACGCAGGCCATCTCCCCGTCGGGCATCAGCACCGGATAGAGGACGCCGTCGCCCTCGTCGGGCAACTGCCGGCTGCGCCCCGAGGCCAGGTCCATCACGCACAGGCGCGAATTGACCTTCTGCCCCCACACGCTGCTCTGGCGGTACTCCGTCCAGGCCACGCGGCCGTCGCGGTAGCTGGGGCGGCTGCTCACGGCTCCCGTATGGCACACCGTCCGCTCGCTGCCGTCGCGCAGGTCGATCTCAACGAAGCGCGAGGTGCGGTCGAGATCCTCCTTCAGGACGAGCAGCACCGAATCGGAGACGAACAGCGGATCGGAATAGACCGTATAGATTTTCACGGGCGGCGACACCACCTGCGGACTGTTCTCCTCCGGCAGCGTCCGCCACAGGTCGTTCAGTTCGGCGAAGGTGTCGCGGAACAGCCGGCGGGTCGAGGTGCCGTAGTATTTCCGCAGCGCGAGCTGGGAGGTGAAAATCAGAAAAGGATAGTCGGACGTGTAGCGCGTCAGCCCCGCGCCGAGGTATTCGTCGTAGGTGCGGTCGGCATGGGCGACGAGCTGGAAGCCGAGTTCGTAATGGCTCGGCACATAGTCGCGGTAGGAGCCGCAGAACCATTTGTCGGGATTCCTGCGCCGGAGCATCTCCTCGCCCACGGCGCGGTAGTGCATCGTGAAGGAGGGCTGCAGGGCGCGTCCGAAGGTGGAAAACTGGGTCTCGGCCATCACGGCATCGCCCTCGATGAACCAGAAGGGCAGCAGACCGGCGGCCACGAGGGGCGCCTGCTGGCCGAAGAACCAGCCGAACACCCGCACGGTGGAGCGGTTCAGGTTGCCGTACTGCACCATGTGGCGGTACTCATGGGTGGCCAGCTGCTTGAGCCACGGCTCCGAATAGGTGTCGATGGCCGGAATGCCGACCATCTCGATGCGCCGCGGCGCCAGCATGCTCAGTCCGTTGGAATAGAAGTTCTCGGTCCAGAAGACAACCGGCGTCCGCAGGGGCGGGAGCTGATAGCCGTGTGCGATGGCCGGCGAGGCCTGTTCCATGTAGAACAGCGTGCGGCGCGCCTGCCCTTCGAATCCGACCGGGAAGACCATCCGCAACGAATCGCTGCCGAGCATGCTCCACCGCTGCGAGGCGGGAGCCTGCCCCGTATTGTAATATTGGGCGCAGGCGGTTCCGCCCGCACCCAGCGCACCGATCAGCATCAGTGCCGTGCACCACGCCCGCCGTATCATCCGCCCGCTTTTTTAGCCTTGTATCCCGCCTTGACGAGCAGATCGACCACCCGGTCGCGGAAATCGCCCTGAATGACGATCTCGCCCTCCTTGGCCGTTCCGCCTACGCCGCACTTGCTCTTGAGCATGGCTGCGAGCGCCTTCAGGTCGTCGTCGCTGCCCACGAACCCCTTGACGAGCGTCACCTGCTTGCCGGCGCGCGCCCGGCGGTCGAGCCATACGCGCAGGTTCTGCTGCCCGGGCGGCAGCGTCTCCTCCCGTTCGGGTTCTTCGGTCTGGTATTTGAAGTCGGGATTGGTGGAATAGACCACATTCAGCCGCGACTTCCAGTCATTGTCTGCCATATCCGCTAATTGCTTTGGATCAAAGGTACACAGCGGCGGGCGGAGTATGTACTGCCCCACCGCTAACTATTTTACAAATATAGTGCAAGGCGAGTGCAGAAAGCCATGCTCACATGAGGTTTCTGCCAAGCGAAGCCTATATTCTGAAAATAAATAGTGTCTGCCGGTAACTGCAGGTCCGACAATCGACAAGGGCAGCCTGTTCTGTAAAAACACGCCCCCCAAGCAACCGTTTTCGATCGATAAACCGGCAGCCACAGCCATATCTCCACAGTCACAACAACCAACATATGTTTTGCAAAAAAGATATTAATTATATATTTTTACAAAAATATCCAACCAAACAAAGACTAACATTTAAAAATCTAAAGCCATGAAACGAATGCTCCAGGTAACGCTCCTGACCATATCCTTACTGGCAGGAGCCTGTAACACCAAGTCAGAGGATCCACAACCTCTTCCCACCGACGACCTTTCCGTCAAAATGGAAGACCCGCTCTTCCGCCAATTTTGTCTAACAAATTTCGACACCGATGCCGACGGCAAACTCTCCCGCGCCGAAGCCGACGCCGTCGAACGGATCATCCTCTCCGATCCCGAAATCACTTCATTACAGGGCATCGAACAGTTCACCAACCTGAATACCATCGCATGCGGCGCGACGAACATCACGACGATCGATCTGAGCGCCTGTCAGCATATCACTGCCATCAAAACCAATGCATTTGCCGAGTGCCGTCAGTTGACCTCCATCGTATTGCCACCGCAACTCACCTCGATCGGTGACAGCGCCTTCGATGCCTGCTCGGCTCTACAGTCCATCGAACTGCCTGCGACCGTGCAAACCATCGGCGCAAAAGCGTTCCAGGCCTGCTCTTCGCTGAGCGCAATACGTCTTCCGGAAGGGGTGCAAACGATCGGAGAAAAGGTTTTCAACGGTTGTTCGGCACTTTCCGACGTAACGCTCCCTTCCACACTATCCGAAATTTCGTCTCAGGCATTCTGCGAATGCAGATCCTTGGCCGAAATCAATATACCCAACGGAGTCATCGCAATCAACGACCTCGCCTTTACGAACTGCCCCTCGCTGCGCACCGCCGTACTGCCCTCGACCCTGCAACGCATCGGAGAATTTGCTTTCGGCACTGGCAGCTCGAACCTGTCAGTTATCTGCTATGCTGTCGTGCCGCCAAAAGCCCCGAACACATGGCTGACGTTTCCGGAAGACATGCCGGTAAGTGTTCCGGCAGAGAGCATCGATGCTTACCACGCCGCGGAAGGCTGGAGCCACTTTACCAACATCCAAGCCATCGAATAACATCGAATACGTTATGGTGGATTGCGTTACCGGTGATTCCATTTAGCAAAACGAATTATTTCACATAATTTTAAAACGATGCCCCGCACAAGGGTACACTACACAACCATCTTAAATATGCAAACCATCATGAAAAAGATCACACTTCTGCTGCTCGGCCTCCTGGCCCTCCACACGGCAGCATCCGCCGACAACGATGAACGTGCCATTCCGATGAAACAGCTGCCCAAACAGGCCCAGCAGTTCGTCAAGACCTATTTCAACGACCTCAAGACGGCCATGATCACCCAGGAGACCGACCTGTTCGATAAAAGCTACGAGGTAGTCTTCATGAACGGCGACCGCGTCGAATTCGACCGCAACGGTGCCTGGACCGAGGTAAAGTGCCGTAGCGGCCAGGCCGTACCGGCCGCCATCGTGCCCGAACCGATCCAGAACTATGTGCACGACTGGGATGCCACCGTGGCGATTGTGGGCATCGAACGCGACCAGCACAGCTATGAGGTGCAGCTCTCCAACCGGTGGGAGCTCACCTTCGACCGCAACTTCAACGTGATCGACATCGACGACTAACCGTCCGGAACGATTGCGCCCATTTCCAGAACGGCAGGCTTACCGAAAGCCTGCCGTTTTGCATGACGGCTCCGGCGCTGCGGCGACTGCCGGCCGGACAAGCGCCCGGACGATGGCAGGCCGGAATGTTTTTCGTATCTTTAGGCAATCTTTTCGACACGACGCATGAACGGCCCTCACGAACCCATCGACTTCGTCCTGCCCTGGGTGGACGACTCCGACCCCGCCTGGCGGGCGGAGATGAACCGCTGGCGCCGCCGCGACGACGATGCGCAGGCAGACGACTCCCCCGAACGCTACCGCGACTGGGGCACGCTCCGCTACTGGTTCCGCGCCGTCGAGCGGTTTGCCCCGTGGGTCAACCGCATCCATCTGCTCACCTGGGGCCACCTGCCCGAATGGCTCGACGAGACCCATCCGCGCCTGCACGTCGTCCGCCACGAGGAGTTCATCCCCGACGCCTACCGGCCGACCTTCAGCTCCTGCCCCATCGAGCTCAACATGCACCGCATCGAGGGGCTCTCCGAGCGGTTCGTCTATTTCAACGACGACACCTTCCTGTGCCGCCCCGTCGCCCCCGAACGCTTCTTCCGCGGCGGAACGCCGGCCGACATGGCGCGGCTGAGCATCATTCCGCAGGAGCGCGCCGGTCACAACGTCCTCGAGTGCATGCGCGTTATCAACCGCCGCCACGCCAAGCGGCAGGTCATGGCCGCCGCGCCGGGCAAGTGGTTCAGCCCCCGCTATCCGTTGGCCGACCTGTTGAAAAGCGCCTCCCTGCTGCCGTGGAGCTTCTTCCCCGGGATGAAGGACCACCACATGCCCCAGCCCTTTCTGAAGAGCACGTTCAACACGCTGTGGGAGGAGGAGTTCGACGAGCTGGACGCCACCTGCCGCCACCGTTTCCGCATGCCTACCGACCTGTCACAATGGCTCGTGCGCTACGAACAGCTCGCCACGGGCCGGTTTGTCCCCGTCGGCATGCGCGATACGCTCCTCACCAAACTGTCGGATGAGGGTACGGCTGCGATCGCCGACGCCCTGCTCTCGGGCCGCTACGCCATGATCTGCATCAACGACAACAACGCCATCCGCCATCCGGAACAGGTACGCACCACCCTCGAGGCGGCTTTCGCCCGCCTGCTTCCCACTCCCAGCCGCTATGAACGCCATTGAGTTTTCCGTCGTCATCCCTCTCTACAACAAGGAGCGCGAGATCGCCGAAACGCTGGCCTCGGTCATGATCCAGACCCACCGGCCGCATGAGATCATCGTCGTGGACGACGGTTCGACGGACCGCAGCGCCGCCATCGTCGGGTCCTGTGCCTCGCCGCTCGTCCGGCTGGTCCGCCAACCCAATGCCGGCGTCTCGGCCGCCCGCAACCGCGGCGCCGAACTGGCCTCGGCCCCCTACATCGCCTTCCTGGACGGCGACGACCGGTGGCGGCCCGACTATCTGGAGCGGATAGCCGCCCTGATCACCGCATGGCCCGGCTGCGGGGCCTACTGCGCCGCTTTCGACATCATCAGCAACGGCCGCATCACCCCCAGCCGCCACCCCGACCGGCGCGGCATCGTGGAGGACTTTTTCCGCGAGGCGATGACCGGTTACATCTGCCAGCCCTCGGCCACCGTCATTCCGCGCGAGGTACTGCTGGCCGCAGGCGGCTTCCCCGTCGGCATGAAACTGGGCGAAGACCTCCACCTCTGGATCCGGCTGGCCACCGACTACCCCATCTGCTTCACGCCCGAAGCGCTGGTGCTCTACAACCGCTCCGCCTCGAACCGCTCGGCCGGCATCTATACGCCCGAACAGACCGTCCATTCGTTCGAGGAGCTCTACCGCCCCGAAGAGGGCAACTCCTACCGGAACGAATACATCGCCCGCTGCGCCATCGGCAAAGCCCTCACCCTCTCGGCCAAGGGCGACACCGCTTTCGGCCGGCGCACGGAACGGATCTTCTCCTATACGCGCCTCTATCGCCGCGGCTGGTGGAAACTGTACCTGCTCAATCGCCTGCCCGCCCGCCTGCGCCCCGCGTTGCACGATTTCTACAACCGCATGGCCTGGCGCCTGGCCCGCAAGGGACTCTGACCCCGCCTTCTCCCGCCTTTTCCCCGCCGATCCGCTCCGCCGGAGCGTGCACGCATCTTCGCTTTTTGGCTGCAAAATGGGCCGAAATGCCCGCCGCATCACCGCCCAAACCCGAAAACGATTAAATTTGCATCATAACAACAAAGGATATGGCAACAACGAACGAAACAGCCGGAAAAGAACGTTCCCTGAACTTTCTGGAGGAAGTCATCGAAAACCACATTGCCAATGTGGACAACCGCATACACACCCGTTTCCCGCCGGAGCCAAACGGCTACCTGCACATCGGCCACGCCAAGAGTATCTGCCTGAACTTCGGCCTGGCCGAAAAGTACCACGGCAAGTGCAACCTCCGATTCGACGACACCAACCCCGTCAAGGAGGATGTGGAGTACGTCGATTCGATCAAGGCGGACATCCAGTGGCTCGGCTTCCAGTGGGCCGAGGAACACTACGCATCGGACTATTTCGAACAGCTCTACGAATGGGCCGTCGAACTGATCAAGAAAGGGCTGGCCTACGTCGATGACCAGACCCAGGAGGAGATCCGCCTCACGCGCGGTACGGTCACCGAACCCGGCAAGGAGAGCCCCTGGCGCAACCGTTCCGTCGAGGAGAACCTCGACCTCTTCGCCCGCATGCGGGCCGGCGAGTTCGCCGACGGCGAGAAGGTGCTCCGCGCCAAGATTGACATGGCCGATCCCAACATGCTGCTGCGCGACCCGATCATGTACCGCATCATCCACACCTCGCACCACCGCACGGGCGACAAATGGTGCATCTACCCGATGTACGACTACGCGCACGGCCAGAGTGATTCGATCGAGAAGATCACCCACTCGATCTGTACCCTCGAATTCGACGTCCACCGTCCGCTCTACGACTGGTTCATCCAGCAGCTCGGCATCTTCCCCAGCCACCAGTACGAATTTGCCCGTCTGAACCTCACCTATACGGTGATGAGCAAGCGAAAACTGCTTCAATTAGTTGAAAGCAAAGTAGTTAACGGATGGGATGATCCGCGTATGCCTACCATCTCGGCCCTCCGCCGCAAGGGCTACACCCCCGCGTCGATCCGTGCATTTGCCGACCGTGTAGGCGTGGCCAAACGCGACAACGTGATCGACCTCTCCCTGCTGGAGTTCTGCGTGCGCGAGGACCTGAACAAGACGGCCGAGCGCCGCATGGCCGTTCTCGACCCGATCAAGGTGGTCATCACGAACTACCCCGAAGGCAAAACCGAAATGTTCACCGCCGTCAACAACCCCGAGGATGCCGCTGCCGGCACCCGCCAGGTTCCCTTCTCGCGCGAGCTCTACATCGAGCGGGGCGACTTCATGGAGAACCCGCCGAAGAAATACTACCGCCTCGCCCCGGGTGCGGAAGTACGTCTGAGATATGCCTATCTCATTAAATGCGAGGAAGTTATCAAAGACAGCGAGGGCAACATCGTCGAGCTGCGCTGCACCTACGACCCGCAGTCGGGCGAGGGTTCGTCGTCGGACGGCCGCCGTGTAAAGGGTGTCATCCATTGGGTGTCCGTACCGCACGCCCAAGAGGCCGAGGTACGCCTCTACTCCACCCTCTTCACCAAAGAGGACCCGAACGACATCGAAGAGGGCAAAACCTTCCTCGACTACCTCAATCCGGAATCGATGGTCATCGGCCGCGCCTTCATCGAACCGGCCCTGCAGAACGCCCAGAGCGGCGACAAGTTCCAGTTCGAGCGCATCGGCTACTTCTGTGTGGACCCGGATTCCAAACCCGGCAAGATGGTCTTCAACCGCACGGTCAGTCTGAAAGACACGTGGGCCAAGATTGCCGACAAATAACAAATCCTACTTTATTACTCCCGAACGGAGCCGGTCGCGAGATTGGCTCCGTTTCTTTTCTACCCATCATCATCAACAACACCCACCGCATTTGTTCCACGTGGAACAACAGCCGACCCACCATCAACCGCCACACAAAAAAGCGGAGTGTTCCACGTGGAACACTCCGCCAAAAAATCCAGTTGCTTATCTATCGCCCGAAATAGATCAGCAGCACATTGATGTCCGCCGGAGAAACACCCGGAATGCGTGATGCCTGCCCGATGGTAGCGGGACGAATACGGCTAAGCTTCTGCCGCGCCTCAATGGTCAGCGAGGTCAGCGACTGGTAGTCAAAGTCGGGGCGCAGCCGGATTCCCTCCAATCGCCGCATTTTCTCGGCAATAAATCGTTCGCGCTCGATATATCCGCGGTATTTGATCTGAATTTCCGCCTGCTCGATGGTTTCTCCGTCTATTCCCTTCTCTGCAACAAATTGTGCCAGGTCGGGCAGCGCGGCAATCAATCCGTCAAGCGTCACGCCATTGCGCAGCAACACATCGTACAGTTTACGCCCCTGGTCAAGCGGATTGGTGCCAACCGACACCAGATAATCATTCAGCTCGTCCCTGGCAACGCTCCGATGACGGATAAAATCGACCAGCTCTTCGGTAAGTTGTTTTTTCCGTTCGAAGGCTTCGCGCCGCTCCTCCGTGGCTAAACCGAGTGCAATGGCCTTGGGAGTCAGACGCAGGTCGGCATTGTCCTGTCGCAACAAAATGCGGTACTCCGCCCGGCTGGTAAACATGCGGTACGGCTCGTCCACCCCTTTCGTCACCAGATCGTCGATCAGAACACCGATATACGCCTCGTCGCGCGCCAGCACGAAAGGTTCCCTGCCCTGCAGTTTCAGCACGGCATTGATGCCCGCCATCATACCCTGCGCGGCAGCCTCCTCATAGCCGGTCGTACCGTTGATCTGGCCGGCAAAATAGAGATGTGCCACCCGCTTGGTCTCCAACGTATGCAGCAACTGAGTCGGCGGGAAATAGTCATATTCGATCGCATAGCCGGGTCGATATACCTGGACCTGTTCAAATCCGGGAATTTCGGACAATGCCCGAATCTGCACGTCGTAAGGCAGCGACGACGAAAAGCCGTTCAGATAATATTCATTCGTATCGCGCCCCTCCGGCTCAAGAAACAGCTGATGGGATTCCTTGTCGGCAAACGTACGCAGCTTGTCCTCAATGCTGGGACAGTAACGCGGTCCGACCCCCTGGATGGTGCCGTTGAAAAGAGGCGAATCGGCAAATCCTTCGCGCAGCAGATCGTGCACCTTGCGGGAAGTGTGCACCAGATAACAGGGCAGCTGCTGCTCGACAGGCCGGCTTGACGGCAGGAACGAAAACTTGGAGGGTACCTCGTCGCCATACTGCGGCTCCAGCGCCCCGAAGTCGACCGACCGCCCGTCGATGCGGGCCGGCGTACCGGTCTTCATGCGCCCCGTCTCAAAACCCAGCCGACACAACGCCTCGGTCAGTCCGTAGGAGACGCCGTCTCCGGCCCGGCCGCCCGGAGCATGTGCCCGGCCGATGTGCATCAGACCGTTCAGAAAGGTTCCGTTGGTGAACACCACCGCTCCGGCCCGGAACTCGATCCCCATCACGGTCCGCACTCCTTTTATAACATATTGACAATCAATGCTTTCTCTGCAAAACGGCTCCGTCAGCACATCGCAGACGGTATCCTGCCAGATCGACAGCCGGGGGGTATTCTCCAGCGTATGACGCCACAGGGCCGAGAACTGCGCCTTGTCGCACTGCGCCCGGGGGCTCCACATGGCACTCCCCTTCGAGCGGTTCAGCATGCGGAACTGGATCGTGGTCCGGTCGGTAATCCATCCCATGCAGCCGCCCAGCGCATCGATCTCGCGTACGATCTGTCCCTTGGCCACGCCGCCCACCGCCGGGTTGCACGACATGTTGGCAAACTTGGTCATGTCCATCGTGATGAGCAGCGTCTCGGCACCGAGCCGGGCCGCAGCCATGGCCGCTTCACATCCGGCATGACCGCCTCCCACCACGATGACGTCGTAATCGTATCTCATAGCATCTTTCCTTCAAACAAACGGAACCGCCGGCCGGAGTTGTCAGTACACCCCCGATCGGCGACACCCAAAAAATCGATTTTCCAAGGGCCATTTTTGCCCTGCATCACTCCCGGCAAGAATCCCCTCCTTCGCAGCGGGAAAACGACCGGAAACGGCCCGGAATCACCCCGCATGAAGCCTCTCCGCCCCGGCCTACAACACAAAGGGCGGATAGTCGCCATACGTTTCGCGATAGAGCGCCAGCGCCCGATCCTCCAGCGCGCGCATCTGCCGCTCCTCGTCGGGCGTCTTGTCGCCGTGGCCGCACAGGTGCAGCACCCCGTGCACGATCACCCGCATGATCTCTTCGCGGGGCTGTGTGCCGACGATATCGGCGTTGTCGCGCACGGTGAACGGATCGATAAAGATGTCGCCGCTCACTACCCTGCTCCCCGTCAGGTCGCTGTAGTCGAACGTAATGACATCCGTATGGTAGTCGTGGTGCAGATAGGTGCGGTTGATGTTCAGATGATATTCCGACGAACAGAAAACATAGGCGATGTCGCCCGTCTTGTACCCCTCGCCGGCAATGACCGCCTTGATCCAGGCCGCCGTCTTGCGCCGTTCGTGCGGCAGGAAACCGCACTCCTCCGAATGAAAAGTAACAGCCATATTCGCTCTTTAAATTAGATTCCCGGCCCCGTCATGCCGGCTGATCCGCTCCCCCTATCGGGCAAGCCACAGCTCGGGATTGAGGAAGGTCGTTCCCTTCCACAATTCAAAGTGGAGATACCAGTCGTCGTTGTTGTCCGTAGCAGGCAGGGTGCCGATCACCTCGTTGCGGCCGACGCGGTCGTTGGCCTTCACGCTGACCTCCGCCAGATTGGAATACACCGTATAGTAACTGCCGTGATTCACCATCACGCAGTTGTTCAGTCCCTTGATGAAGACCACGCGGCTCACCGTACCCTCGAAGATCGTACGCACGGAAGCCCCCCGCTCGCCGGCTATGTTGACCCCCTTGTTGTCGACGATCAGCCCGCGCTGGGTCGGATGGGGATGACGGCCGAAACGGTCGATGATGACTCCTCCGCTGACCGGACAGGGGAACTTGCCCTGATTCTGGGCAAAGTTGTTGCTCAACTCCACGCGCACCTTCTCCTCGGCCGCACTGCGCTGCACACCCGACTGACGGCGGGCCTCCTCGGCCACCAACCGCTGCAACTGTTTCTGGGCATTCTGTTTCTCCCGCTCCTTCTGACGGATCTGGCCGGCAATCTTGCGCTCGTTAGCCGCCAGGCGCGAGCTGTTCTTCTTGTAGGTCTGCTCATCGGCACGCAGCGTCTTCAGCTCCTTGTCGCGGTTGTTGCGCGACTCCTCCAGCTGGGCCAGCTGGGCATCCAGCAGCCGCTTTTCGCCCACCATGACACCCGCCAGCGAATCGAGTTCGGCCGCCTTCTGTTCGCGCAGCCGGTTGTAGCGCCGCATGTAGTCGATTCGCAGGGTCATCTCCTGGAAGTCGCGGGCCGAAAACAGAAAGGCCAGCGAATTGTTCAGCAGGGAGTTCTTGTAGGCGGCATAGATCATCTCGGCATACTCCTGCTTCAGGCTGTCGATCCGCCCCTCGAGGTCGGAGATCTCCTCCTCCTTGGCGGCGATATTGCGGCGACAGATCTCGATCTGTTCGTTCAGCGAAGCCACGATATTCATGCGGCTCGAAATACGCGACGCGATCAGTTTCAATTCGTTGAGCGTCGTTGCCTTCTCTCCCTTGATCTTGCTCAACAGGGCCTCGTTGCGCTTGATCTCCGCCTCGGCCCGGGCAATCTGTTCGTTCAGCGACTTGATCGTCACCTGCCCCATCGCCTTCGGGGCAAACACGCCGCAGCACAGCGTCAGCAGGAAAATTATTGCAAACCGTCTCATTTCTTTTCGATCATTTCCATTCGTTTCCGGATCGTCTCGGGATCATAGCCCCGGTTGAGCGCCCGCTCCCAATAGACCCCCGCCAGGAATTCGTCCCCCAGGGCATACAGCACCTCCGCATAGTGGAACAGCAGCACCGCGCTGTTGTTGCTGTCGTACGACACGGCCAGCTGCATCACCTTGCGCGCCTCCTCGTAGCGGCCCAGCAGGTAGAGAATCCACCCCTCCGTGTCGAGCGACGATGCGTTGCGGGGCGTCAGCTCGTTGGCCCGGCGGCTCATGGCCAGCGCCTGCTCCAGATCGCGCCCCTCCTCGCTCAGGTAATAGGCATAGTTGTTCAACACCCCCACGTTGTCGGGATCGAGCCGCAGGGCCCGCCGATAACAGGCGTAGCACCGCCGCGTCTGCCCCTGCTGGTAGGCCAGGTCGCCGAGCGTACCCACCAGCGCACTGCGCACCGAGTCGTTGTCGGCCTTCCGGGCGGCTGTCCGAAACACCTTCGAAGCCCCTTCCAGGTCATTCTCGGCAATCCGGGCAAAAGCCTTGCTCACCAGCAGGTCGATATTGTCGGGAAAACGCCGGAGCCCCAGGTCGGAGTATTTGGCTACCGAATCGGGCCGCTGCAGGTACGATTCGATCCACACCACCTCGTCGTAAGGTTCGATCCGCTCGGGATGGAGCGCCAGGTAAGCCTTGTAGAACGACAGCCCCTGCTCCACTTCACCGCCCCGGATCAGGTGGGTGGCATAGAGGTTCACCACATCGTAGTCGTCGGGATATTTGGCAATCAGGATACCTGCCAACGTATTGATGGCAAAGTAGTTGTTCCGATAGAAAGACACGTCGGAAGTCAGCTGCCCGAAGACGTCCAGTTTCTTGGCCAGCGCCATGTCGTCGCTGGCGAAAATCGGCTGCAGGGTGCGCAGATAGGCCGGCGCATCGTCCCGCTCAAGGTAGAAGTCGGCCATCGAAGCGAGCGTGCTGATATTGGTCGAGTCGAGCCGGAGCGCCTCGCCGTAATTGACCCGGGCCAGCGAATCGCGCCCCATGGCTGCATAGATGTCGCCCAGCACCCGATAGTTCTCCTCGTCGTAGGGATAGTCGGCAATCAGTTTCTCGGTCTCCTCGACCGCCTTGTCATAGAGGCGCAAGCGGAGCGACAGCTCGCGCTTGTAGGCGGAGATCTCCTCCATCCGTCCGAGGCGCATTTCGGCCGTATCGAGAATCGCCAGTGCCGAGAAAGGCTGCCGGCCGAACTCGTACAGTGCCGCCAGCAGCCGGTAGTTCATCGGATTGTGCGGATCCTCCCGCATCAGCCGGGTATAGATATCCATTGCCTCGTCGTAACGCTCCGTCACGACCAACATCCGGCCGAGCTGGCTGCGATAGGTCAGGTTGGCCGTGTCGAGCCGATTGGCCCGGCGGCTCATGGCCAGCGCCTCGTCCGGCGAAGCGGCCAGCGTCAGTTCGGCCAGCTCGTAGGCGGCCGGCGCATAGGTCGAGTCGGCCTCCAGGGCCAGCCGGAAGAGCCTCGTCGCACGGGCCGTATCGCCCTGCACGGCATAGGCCTTGATCCCCTCACCGTGGTAGTAGTAAGGAGCCAGACGCCCCGCATAGTCGGCGGGCAGCCGGTCGCGCGAGGCCGTACGCGAGGTCGCGGCACAGGAGATCATCCCCGCCGCAGCCGCAACTACCGCCACGATATGCCATGCCTTTCTCATGCCTTCATCCTTTCCGCTCCGCCGCGCTGCCCGGACGGCTCACCCGATCAGAGCGCCGTGTCGAACTGGTGCAGGAAGCGCACGTCGTTTTCGAAGTAGAGCCGCAAGTCCTTGACGCCGTATTTGAGCATCGCGCTGCGCTCCACGCCCATGCCGAATGCGAATCCGCTGTATTTCTTGCTATCGATGCCGCACGCCTCCAACACGTTCGGATCCACCATGCCACAACCCATGATCTCCAGCCAGCCGGTGTGCTTGCAGACGTTACACCCCTTGCCGCCGCAGAGGTTGCAGGAGATGTCCATCTCGGCCGACGGCTCCGTAAAGGGGAAATAGGAGGGACGCAAACGGATCCTGGTCTGCTCGCCGAAGAACTCGCGCACGAAGTAGAGCAGCGACTGTTTCATGTCGGCAAACGACACGTTTTCGTCGATGTAGAGTCCCTCGATCTGATGGAAAATGCAGTGTGCACGGTAGGAGATCGCCTCGTTGCGGAAGACCCGGCCGGGGCAGATCACGCGGATCGGCGGCTTCTGGCTCTGCATGACGCGCACCTGGATCGAACTGGTGTGGGTACGGAGCAGAATGTCGGGATCCTTCTCGATGAAGAAGGTGTCCTGCATGTCGCGGGCCGGGTGCTCGGGCGGAAAGTTGAGGGCCGAGAAGACATGCCAGTCATCCTCGATTTCGGGACCCTCGGCCACCACATAACCCAAACGCTCGAAGATGCCGCAGATCTCGTTGCGCACGAGCGACAGCGGGTGGCGGCTGCCAAGCGGCTGCGCCGTACCGGGACGGGTCAGATCGCCGAGACTGCCGGCCGGTTCGGCCGCATGGGCCTCCAGGTCGCTTTTCAACTCATTGACCCGTTCCATCGCCCTGTTCTTCAGGTGATTGAGTTTCTGGCCAAGCTCACGTTTCATCTCCGGAGCCACGCTCTTGAACTCGTCCATCAGCGCATTCAGCTCACCCTTACGGCCAAGCAGGCGCACCCGGAACTCCTCGATTTCCGCTGCGGTACGCGGGGCGAACGCCTCCACCTCGGCCAACAACCGTTCTATTTTGTCAGTCATATTTTTTCGCTTAATTCGTTGTTCTAATTCCGAAACGGCATAATAATTACAAAGTTAGTCATTTTCTGCATTACCCGTACCTCCCCACCCTGCAGAATCGCTCCGAAAATAGGTTCCCCGAAAGTTTTCCGGTCTGCGGAAAAATCCGTATCTTCGGATATAAAACCACTAAATCCGTCGCAACGACCATGTCCAAATTCATCGTACAGGGCGGCACCCGCCTGCAGGGCGAAATCGTCCCGCAGGGAGCCAAGAACGAAGCCCTGCAAATCATATGCGCCACGCTGCTCACCCCCGAAAAGGTGACGCTGCACAACGTCCCCGAGATCGTCGACATCATCCAGCTCATCGATATGCTCCGCGCCATGGGCGTGGAGGTCGAAAAGATTGACGACAAGAGTTATACCTTCTGTGCCCGCGACATCGACCTCGACTACCTCCGTTCGGAGGACTACCGCCGCCGGGGAGCCCGTCTGCGGGGTTCGGTGATGGTCATCGGCCCGCTGCTGGCCCGCTTCGGCATCGCCTACCTGCCCAAACCGGGCGGCGACAAGATCGGACGCCGGCGCCTCGACACCCACCTGATCGGCTTCCAGAAACTGGGTGCCAAATTCGACTACAACCTCGACGACAACTACTTCGCCATCCGCGCCGACTCGCTGCACGGCACCTACATGCTGCTCGACGAGGCCTCCGTGACGGGTACGGCCAACATCGTCATGGCCGCCGTCATGGCCAAGGGCGAAACCACGATCTACAACGCCGCCTGCGAACCCTACGTCCAGCAGCTCTGCCGCATGCTCGTGCGCATGGGCGCCGACATCAGCGGCATCGGATCGAACCTGCTCACCATCCGGGGTGTGGACAACCTCGGCGGAACGACCCACACCATGCTGCCTGACATGATCGAGGTGGGCAGTTTCATCGGCATGGCCGCCATGACGCAGTCGGAACTGACCATCAAGGACGTTTCGTTCGAGAATCTGGGCATCATCCCGATGCAGTTTGCCCGCATGGGCATCCGCTTCGAACAGCGGGGCGACGACCTCTACATCCCCAGCCAGGAGCACTACGAGATCGAAACCTTCCTCGACGGCTCGATCATGACCATTGCCGATGCCCCCTGGCCGGGTCTGACGCCCGACCTGCTGTCGGTATTCCTCGTGGTGGCCACGCAGGCCAAAGGCTCGGTGCTGATCCACCAGAAGATGTTCGAGAGCCGCCTCTTCTTCGTCGACAAGCTGATCGACATGGGCGCGCAGATCATCCTGTGCGACCCGCACCGCGCCACGGTCATCGGCCACAACCACGAACGCCGCCTGCGGGGTACGGTGATGACCTCGCCCGATATCCGCGCCGGCGTGGCGCTGCTGATCGCCGCCATGAGCGCCGAGGGGCAGAGCATCATCCAGAATGTCGAGCAGATCGACCGCGGTTACCAGTACATTGACCGGCGCCTCAACGCGCTGGGCGCCCACATTGTCCGGGAAGAGTAGGGCATCCGCACTCATGCAGCAGGGCCGGTTTCCTTGATGGGAAACCGGCCCTGTCGTGCAGGTATGGCTCACTACCGTGTCCGGTGCGCCCGGTGGGTCCGGAAGGTAAAGAAACGGGCAGCCAGATAGCTGTACAGGATCACCACCGCATCGACCACCGGTTTGGCCACCGGAGCGTACAGGTGGCACACCTCCACAAACAGTTTCAGCAGCAGATAGTTCAGCAGAAATGACCCGGCCGTCTGCAGCACATAGCGCACCAACTGGGTGCGGCCGCGCAGGGGTGACAGGGTGAAGGTGACGTAGCGGTTGAGCCAGAAACCGGTAAAGAAGGTGATCGGAAACTGGATGCAGAGAGTCAGCACATGGGGCGACATGACCACAAACCCCAGGTTGAGGTAGTGGCCCGCCACGAGGAACCGGTAAATCAGGTAGTACAACACCCACATCAGCAGCAGGTTCAGCCCGCCGCACATCGCATAGCGAAACGTTTCGCGCGGCACCCAGCGGCGCAGCGGCGCAATGTAGAACCAGTCAATGAACCGGGTAATGACTCTGGCGACTCCCATGGACACACTACCGTTTGGCGTTGGCACGATGGCGCGGCGTGCGCTCTCCGCCCGGCGCATCGCCCTCCTCCTCAATCCGTTGCCGCTCCTGCAGGGCATACATCTCGTTGCGGTACTTGGCTGCCGCGATGAAGTCGAGGTCGGTGGCCGCCTTCTCCATTTTCGCCTTGGCGGCGGCAATGGCGTCGGGCAGGCTCATGCCGTCGTAGGTGTCGTGCACGTCGGCCGCCACGGAGTAGCCGCCCTGACGGGTCGGGTAGGGGACGCTGGCACTTTCGGCCAGATTGACCAGCAGGTCGCTGTTCGACCGGCCACTCTTCTGCGCCTGCCGGGGTACCAGGCCATGTTCCTCGTTGTAGCGGATCTGCTTCTCGCGCCGGCGGTTGCTCTCGTTGATGGCGATCTGCATCGCCTCGGTACGCCGGTCGGCATACATGATGACCTGGCCGTGGACGTTGCGCGCCGCACGGCCGGCCGTCTGGGTCAGCGCGCGGTCGCTCCGCAGGAACCCCTCCTTGTCGGCATCCATGATGGCCACAAGCGACACTTCGGGCAGGTCAAGTCCTTCGCGCAGCAGGTTCACACCGATCAGCACGTCGAACGATCCGGCCCGCAGATCCTCCAGAATCTGAATACGTTCCAGCGTATCCACCTCGGAGTGGATGTACCGGTTGCGGATGCCGATGCGGTCAAAATATTTGGACAGTTCCTCGGCCATCCGCTTGGTCAGGGTCGTGACCAGCACGCGTTCGTTCTTGTCGGCCCGCACGCGGATCTCCTCGATCAGATCGTCGATCTGATTTTCGGTCGGCCGCACCGAAATGGGCGGATCGACCAGTCCCGTCGGCCGGATGAGCTGCTCGACCACGGCCCCCTCGCTCTTGGTGAGCTCGTAGTCGGCCGGCGTGGCGCTGACATAGATGGTCGTCCCGGCCAGCATCTCGAACTCGCTGAAAGTCAGCGGCCGGTTGTCCTTCGCTGCCGGAAGCCGGAAACCGTACTCCACGAGGCTCTCCTTGCGGGCGCGGTCGCCGCCGTACATGGCGCGGATCTGCGGAATGGTCACATGGCTCTCGTCGATCACGAGCAGGTAGTCCTCCGGAAAATAGTCGAGCAGACAGAAGGGGCGCGTACCTTCGCGCCGCCCGTCCAGATAGCGGGAGTAGTTCTCGATGCCGGAACAGTAGCCCAGCTCCTTGATCATCTCCACGTCGTACTCCACGCGCTGCTTGAGCCGCTGCGCCTCGACAGGACGCCCTGCCTCCTCGAAATACTTGATCCGTTCGCCCAGATCGAGCTGGATCTGCTCGATCGCCTTGTTGGTCCTCTCGCGCGTGGTGACGAACATGTTGGCCGGGAAGATCGTCACCGTATTGAGCTCCTCGAGCACCTGTCCACTCGCCGGATCGACCCGCGCCAGGCGTTCGATCTCGTCATCAAACATCGAAATGCGGTACACGGAGTCGCTGTAGGCCGACATCACGTCGATCACTTCGCCCTTGACGCGGAACGTGCCGCTCTGCAGGTCCAGTTCGGTGCGGGTGTAGAGCGCATCGACCAGGGCATAGAGGATCTTCTTGCGCCCCGGCGTATCCCCCACGGTGAGTTTCACGCTCGAGGCATGGAAATCCTCGGGATTGCCGATGCCATAGAGGCATGAAACGCTCGACACCACGACGATGTCGCGCCGCCCCGACAGCAGCGAAGCGGTCGTGCGCAGACGCATCTTCTCGATCTCCTCGTTGATCGACAGGTCCTTCTCGATGTAGGTATCCGATGCCGGCAGATAGGCTTCCGGCTGGTAATAATCGTAGTAGGAGACGAAATACTCGACGGCATTTTCGGGAAAGAAGGTCTTGAATTCGCCGTAGAGCTGGGCGGCCAGCGTCTTGTTGTGGCTCAGCACGAGGGTAGGGCGCCCCAGCCGTGCGATGACGTTGGCAATGGTGAACGTCTTACCCGAACCGGTCACACCCAGCAGCGTATTGTGCCGGTTGTGGGCATTGATCGAGCGGACCAGCTCCTCAATGGCTTCGGGCTGGTCGCCGGTAGGTTGATAATCCGATACGAGTTTGAAATCCATAGGACCGCAAAGTTAGCAAATATCCCGCGCACCGTTTCCGCGATGCGCTTTACAAACGCTTTTCCGCCCCGCCGCCGTATGCCTCCTGCCCAAAAAGAGAAGCCGTACGCCCCGTTTCCGAACGGTCGTACGGCTTGATGGCAGGCACGCGGCGGTTACTCTTCCGTCCGGGCGTCGTAGAGCCGCATGAAATCGGCAAAGCGGCGCACTGCCCGGCCGCGGTGGCTGATGGCGTTCTTCCGTTCGGGCGCCATCTCGGCAAACGTCTCCGTCTCGCCCTCCGGAACGAAAACGGGATCGTAGCCGAACCCGTGGTCACCGGCCGGCTGCTCGGTGATCCGTCCCTCGACCACTCCCTCGAAAACATACTCCTCGCCGTCGAGAATCAGCGCAATGACGGTCCGGAAGCGGGCCCGGCGGTCGCTCTTGCCCTCCATGTTGCGGAGCAGCAGCCGCATGTTCGCCTCGAAATCGTGGCCGTCCGTCGCATAGCGGGCCGAATGAACGCCCGGCGCACCGCCCAGCGCATCGACCTCCAGACCAGTATCGTCCGCAAAACAGTCCGCTCCCGTGCGTTCGTGCACATAGCGCGCCTTCTGCAGGGCATTGCCCTCGATGGTGGGTTCATTTTCGGGAATCTCCTCCGTGATGCCGCACTCGCGCAGGGTCACCAGCCGGTACTCATTGCCCAGCATGGCAGCCACCTCCTCCATCTTGTGGGCGTTGTTGGTGGCAAATACAATCTTTCTCATCCTTTCCGTGTATCGATTTATTCGTCGCCGCAGACGTGATTCACCCGCAGCGATTCGGCCATAAGCCGGATCTTGTTGTCCGTCCAGATCTTGTCGATGATGGTCTTGACCAGTTTGTCGATCTCGCCGCCCTCGCGGTAGTCGGCCGGGCAGACATAGGTGGCACGCCCCTCGTCGATCAGCTTGCGCATCGCCTCGAAAGCGGCCATGTTCGACGGATTGTAAACCGCAATGGAATGACCGCCCTGCGACTTGACCAGCCGCATGCAGGGAATATCGGTCGTTCCGTCGCCGATGAAGATCATGTGCTTGAACTGCACGGGCCGTTTCTCCTCCTCCAGATACTGATTGACCAGCTTCGTGTCGCTTACCGACTCCACCCCCTTGTTGATCTTGTAGATGAACTGGGTCTTGTTCGTATAGTTTACGCCGACGGCCGGCCAGTAGGCATTGCCGTGCTCGTCGTAGAGGAACGAACTGGCATAGATGTTCTTGAACTCATGGGCAATGGCCGTTCCTTCGATGATCTCCTTGATGCCCGACGAATTGATATAGTGCTGCACGCGGATGCCCTTTTCGGCACCATAGGCATTGATCCGGCCGAACCATTCGGGCACGCCGTTGTAGAACGAAATCTTGCGCCCCGATTCGCGGAACATCTCCCGCTTGAGGGAGAGTCCCTTGCGGCGGGCGCACTCGATCGTCTTGGCCATGTAGGTCAGAATCGGATCGGCATCCTGCGCCTCGGCAATCACGTTGCTCTCCTCCCAGAATTCGGCCGCACTCTTGCCGACCGCCGGAATGAAGTCGTACTCCTGCATGTTGCCGGGCGCCAACGTTCCGTCAAAATCATAAATCAGCGCGACGGTTACCGGTTTGTGCTCCATCTTGTTGGTTTATCGTTTAAAACATCCGCACCGGCGCACGAAACGCCGGTGCAGTACATGAATAGTCCCCTGCGGAACCTCAAAGGGTGATGACCCGTTCGGCATCCTCGGGATGCGCCGCACGGGGTCGCTCCGCCTCGGACGAATGACCGATCGCTACGGCACACAGCACGCGGCGTCCCTCCGGAATGGGCAGGAACGTCCGCAGATACTCCTCGGCCGTCATGCCGTCGGGCTCGTCCTTCTTGCAGGGACGTCCCTCCACATGCACCCAGCAGTTGCCCAGGCCGAGCGCCTCGGCCGCCAACTGCAGATAGGTAGCCGAAATGGAGGCATTCACCACCCACAGGTCACTGCGCACGGCATCGCCCATCACCAGAATCACCAGCGGTGCCTGCTCGACAAATGCCGAGCCGAAGTCGCGCATCCGGGCAATGCGGGCGATCCGCTCGGGATCCTCCACGACCAGAAAACTGCTGCTACGCGTATTTTTGGAGGAAGGGGCATCCAGAGCCACCTTCAACATTTTGGCTATCTCTTCCTTACCGACCGGGTCGGCGGTGAAATGACGCACGCTGTGGCGATGTTCCACCATTTCAAAAAAGCTCTTTTCCATACACTTGTCGCTTTTTGCGGAGCCGTGCCTCAACAGCACCGGTTCCGCGATACCTTACAAATATACGAAATCGGGACGAGATTTACTCGAACGTCACCTCGTAAGGCATGCGGGCCAGCACGCCCGTCTGACCGAGCAGCTGGCGCATGGCCAGGTAGGGACGGAACAGCACGCCGAGTTCGTCCTGCAGCACCCGGTCGGTCCGGGCCTGCGTCGAGAACATCGACAGCAGGGTGCCGAAGGGAGTCGGTTCGGATACGATTTCGCGAATCTCGAAATCCTCGCCGATGCCGGCCCGGTCAACCGCCAGCGCCAGTGCATCGGACAATCCGCCGAAACCATCCACCAGACCGTTCTCACGGGCATTCACGCCGAGCCATACACGGCCCTGACCGATGGCATCCACCTGGTCGAAGGTCATGTTGCGGCCGTCAGCCACGTGATCCACGAACGTCCGATAGGTGCGCTCCACCTGATTCTGAAGATAGGTCCGCTCATCCGTACTCAACGGACGCACGACACTTCCCATGTCGGCCGAAGCATTCGTGCGCACCACATCGACGTTGATGCCCACCTTGTCGCGCAGGGTCTTCTGCAGGTTGGGCACCATGCCGAAGACACCGATCGAACCGGTCTGGGTCACCCGGTCGGCCAGAATCACGTCGGCCCCCGAAGAGATGTAGTAACCACCAGAAGCCGCCATGCTGCCCATCGAGACGATCACCGGCTTCTGCTCGCGGCAAAGTTCCACTTCGCGCCAGATCACCTCGGAAGCCAGCGCACTGCCGCCGGGCGAATTGACCCGCAGCACCACCGCCTTGATCTGGTCGTCGCGGCGGGCCAGGGCAATCTGGTCGGCCAGCGTCGCACCGCCCACGCTGTTGCGGCCGCTCTCGCCGTCCACGATCTGACCGTCGGCATAGATCAGTGCCACCCGGTTGTGCGACATGCGGTGCATGGCCATCAGATTGGCGGCAATATACTGATCGAGCGCCACCTGCTGTACGGTCGCCGCCTCCTTCCGGCCGAGAGCCTGCACCTCGGGATGCTCGGCCAGCAGCAGCGCATCGAACTGGTCGCGGTAGAGCAGATCATCCACAAACCCCAGCCGGCGTGCATCCTCGGGCGTAGCTACCGCCATCGTGGCGGCATACTGTTTCCACTCCGCCGGCGTATGGCCCGGACGCGATGCGGCAACGTCACTCACCAGCGTCTCCCACAATGCATCGACCAGCGTCTCCATCTGCAGACGGTTGGCGGGACTCATGTGATCCATAATATAAGGTTCGACGGCCGACTTGAAGCTGCCGTGACGGATCACCTGCACCTCCACGCCGAGCTTGTCGAGCAGTCCCTTGTAGAACATTACGTTGGCGGCAATGCCCCGCCAGTCGAGCAGCCCCTCCGGATTCATGTAGACCCGGTCGGCCGCCGATGCGAACCAGTAGCCCGTCTGGGAATAGACATTGCCGTAGGCCCAGACGAATTTTCCCGACTCCTTGAACTTGATGAGCTCGGCCCGGATCTCCTCCAGATCGGCCAGCGACACCGTTCCGCTGTTGTCCAGATCGATGCAGATGCCGCTGATGCGCGGATCGGCGGCCGCCAGCTGGATGGCCTGCACCGCCTCCAGCAACGTATTGGGCATGGTGATCTCCATGCGGTTCACGTCAATGGTACCGATCCGGTTGTCGGGCGAGTTCACGATCCCCGTCCGGAAATCGATCCGCAGCACAGCACCGTCCGGCACGGCAGGCTGCGACGGCCGCAGCGAAGCGGTCAGTCCGGCAAAAAAGCCGAAGGTCACGATTACCATCAGCACCGTACCCACCACAAACGCGAGCAGGGCCGCTCCGAAAGTCTTGAAAAAGTTTTTCATGTAGGCTCTTTCCTTAGTTAAATGTCAATGTCACAAATGTAACCAAATTTTCTGCGGACTTATCGAAAGTCGATAATTTATTGCCGCCCGCCGGCCCTATCAAAACCGCCCGGCCCGCTCGTTCTGCCCGCGGAATTTTCTATCTTTGTCACTGTCATCAAAACCACAAACCATCATGACATGTAATGCAGAACGGATCAAAACGATCCTGGACGGCGTGATCCATCCCGAAACGGGTCAGGGCATCGTCTCCTCCGGCATCGTCTCCGACATCGCCATGCAGGAGAACGGCGTCATCGTCACGCTCGCCTTTGCCAAGCAGCGCGACCCGTTCGCCAACTCCATCAAACGACAGATCATCGGCGCCATCACGGCGGCCTGCCCCGAATATGCGGGACGCGTCGTGGTCACCGAACGCGAAAAACCGGCTCCGGCCAAGAAAACCACCGTTTCCTCCACCGCATCGGTCAAACATATCATTGCCGTTGCCTCCGGAAAGGGTGGGGTAGGGAAATCGACCGTTACGGCCAACCTGGCCGCCACGCTCCGCGACATGGGCTACAAGGTAGGCATCCTCGACGCGGACATCTACGGTCCCTCGATGCCCAAGATGTTCGGACTGGAGAACTATACGCCGCAGGCCACGGTCGAGAACGGCCAGGAGTACATCCTGCCGGCCGACGCCAACGGCATCCGCATCGCCTCGATCGGCTTCTTCATCTCGCCCGACGACGCGCTCATCTGGCGGGGCCCGATGGCCACCAACGCCCTCAAGCAGCTGATGCACCAGACCCTGTGGGGCGAACTCGACTACCTGCTGATCGACCTGCCCCCCGGAACGGGCGACGTACACCTCTCCGTTGTGGGCGAAGTGAAGGTCAACGGTGCCGTCATCGTCTCCACGCCCCAGCAGGTGGCCGTAGCGGACGTGCGCCGCGGCATCCGCATGTTCCAGGCGGACGGCATCAACGTACCCGTGCTGGGCATCATCGAAAACATGGCCTGGTTTACGCCGGCCGAACTGCCCAACAACCGCTACTACCTCTTCGGACAAGGTGGTGCGGAACGGATGGCCAAATCGGAAGGCATTGATTTTCTGGGCGAAATACCGATCATCCAATCCGTCATGGAGGGAGGTGACAGCGGTGTTCCGGCCGTGACGACCAATCCGACCATCAAGCAGTACTACCGCGCCATCGCGGAGCGGATTGTTGAAAAGTGCAATAAGGAGGCGTAGGAAAATGTCGATAACCGGGGTGCAAATTGTTCGTTCTTTTTTCGGTTCTGCCCGTACAACGGAAGGAAATTTGATTAAGCCGGACAGCTCGGAAAAAAGCAAATCTTTTTTGCGAAAATCGGTCACCCGTTTATCGACAGCCGTCCGACCGGAACCGAGATCGGAGCACCCGCTGTTCATTTGTGGATAACGTTATCCACAGCCGTTCACAACTCACTTCCGGTCCGCTCCCCGCAGGGTAGACCGGAAGGTTTCGGGAGCGGTCCGCAACGGACCGGCTATCCTTCGGAAAATGAAACACTTAGCCTTCGGGCGCCGCTCCATGACCGCCCCGTACAATACGGGTAATAGACTGACTGTCAACCATAAGAAGCTAAACGATTGACAGACTTGCCCTCCGCTGTCCGATCAGGGGAACCACTCCCGGGCAACGGAGGTGTGGACAAAATGGGGAAAACTTTCGGCCCGCTTCCGCACCACCGAGTTATCAACACGATGAACGCCCTTTATTATTGTTCTTTTTATTTTTAATTAAATTTTAATTTAGAAATAAATAAAAAATAGAAAACAGAAGACGATGGTGGATAACCGAACCTGGGCGGACAAGATCCGCGCCCTGAAAGAACAGAAGAACGCCGTCATTCTGGCGCACTACTATACGCGGCCGGAGGTGCAGCAGGTCGCCGACTTCGTCGGCGATTCCCTGGCGCTCTCCCAGCAGGCTGCCGATACCGATGCCGACATCATCCAGTTTGCCGGCGTACATTTCATGGCCGAAACGGCCAAGGTGCTGTCGCCCGACAAGAAGGTGCTCATTCCCGACCCCGAGGCGGGGTGTTCGCTGGCCGATTCGTGCGATGCGGAGGCGTTCCGCCGCTTCCTGGAGGCCCATCCCGACCACATCGTGGTCACCTACGTCAATACCTCGGTGGAGGTGAAGGCGATGACCGACATCTGCTGCACCTCGTCGAATGCCGTCAAGGTGATCCGTTCGCTGCCGGCCGACCGCAAGATCATTTTCGCTCCGGACCGCAACCTGGGCGACTATATCAAGCGGGTGACGGGCCGCAATGACATCGTGCTGTGGGACGGCGCCTGCCACGTGCATGAAAACTTCTCGCTGGAGAAACTGCTGGCCCTGAAGAAGGAACATCCCGGTGCCAAGGTGCTGGCCCATCCCGAGTGCAAGAAACCCGTGCTGATGGCGGCCGATTTCGTCGGCAGCACGGCGGCCATCATCGACTTCGTGGGGACCGACGGGGGGCGCGAGTATCTGATTGCCACCGAATCGGGCATTCTCTTCGAGCTGCGTGAAAAATATCCCGATGTCAACTTCATTCCCGTGCCGCCGATCGATTCGACCTGCGGATGCAACGATTGCCAGTACATGAAGCTGGTGACGCTGGAGAAGATCTGCCGCGCCCTCGAAACTGAAACGCCGGAGGTGGTGATCGACGAGGAGATCCGTCGCCGCGCCGAACGTTCGATTCGCAACATGCTTGCCCTGAAATAGGCAGACCCGGCGGACCGGAGCATACCGGTGCCGCTTGCAGGACAGCCGGAGAACAATCGCATGACTGTTCTCCGGCTTTGTATTTTTCCGTATATGGTATTTTTTATATAGTTTGTGTTATTTCTATCTTTGTGTCTGATACTGTTCCAAAAAGTGTGTCTGAGATAGAGGAATAAAAAAGTCTACAGATTTTTTAGATTTGTAAA
The DNA here is from genome assembly GCA_019116245.1 of Candidatus Tidjanibacter faecipullorum. GTDB lineage: Bacteria > Bacteroidota > Bacteroidia > Bacteroidales > Rikenellaceae > Tidjanibacter > Tidjanibacter faecipullorum. The sequence goes on along the minus strand of DXCC01000017.1, from coordinate 62 downwards.
AGCAAAAAGGAACAAAAACTAAAAAAGGAGTAGACTTTATGGAGTTCACAAAGGAACAACTT
>DXCC01000016.1 GCA_019116245.1 Candidatus Tidjanibacter faecipullorum | reverse complement strand
AGTTCTTTGAAGGTTACGCAACGCGCAGAAGGATAATGCAGTAGATAACTAACTAAATCGTAACCTATTACTATCAAGAGCAATTAACCTACGCTCATTTCCAATAAATTACACTCTTTTCGTAACTTCACAGTGCAAATATACGAAAAAAAGAAGGGATGCTGTGAAATTTGTGTAATTTTATGGAAATATCTTTTTTTATATGGCAAAAGTATTGGGTCTGGATCTGGGTACCAATTCGCTGGGATGGGCAATTCTCGACGAGTCGGATCAAGGATATACACTGTTGGACAAAGGCGTAGAGATTTTCCAGGAAGGGGTTGCGCGGGACAAGAACAATGAAAAACCGGCCGTTCAGGATCGGACGAATGCCCGCGCCCTGCGGCGTCACTATTTCCGGCGGCGGCTGCGAAAGATCGAACTGCTCAAGGTGCTTATCCGCTACGATCTCTGTCCTGCCTTGACCGACGAACAACTCGCCGCATGGCGTCAAACACAGCAATATCCTCTCGACGAGGAGTTTCTCCGTTGGCAGCGAACCGACGATAATGTGGATCGCAACCCCTATCACGACCGTTACGTGGCCCTGACCGAGCCACTCGATCTCGAAGATCGTAATCAGCGGTGGCTGTTGGGCCGGGCACTTTATCATCTGGCACAACGGCGTGGATTCCTCAGCAACCGTAAGGAGGCGGGAGACGATACCGAAGGAACGGTCAAGACGGATATCAAGAATCTGTCGGCCGAGATGGAGGCAGCCGGATGCCGGTATCTCGGGGAGTACTTCTACGCGCTCTACCAGCGCAAGGAGCGGATCCGCAGCCGATACACTTCGCGTAACGAACATTATCTGGCCGAGTTCCAGGCCATCTGCGACCGACAGCAGTTGTCCGACGAATGGCGCAAGGCGTTGTATCGGGCGATCTTTTTCCAGCGTGAGCTCAAATCCCAGAAGGGGGCGGTCGGCCGATGCTCTTTCGAACCCTCCAAAAGCCGGTGTCCCGTTTCTCATCCGCGATTCGAGGAGTTCCGGATGCTGTCGTTCATCAATAACATTCGGGTAACGGGACCGGGTGACAAGATGCCGCGCCCTTTGACTGCGGCCGAGGTCGAAACGATCCGCCCGCTTTTCTTCCGGCGCAGCAAACCTTATTTTGATTTCGAAGAGATCGCCCGCAAAATTGCCGGCAAGGGGCAATACGCCTGCAAGGAGGATCGTGTCGACGCTCCTTACCGTTTCAATTTTGCCGGTACGGCTACCGTGTCGGGGTGTCCCGTCACGGCTTCATTTAGGGCCATCTTCGGGGATGAGTGGCTTCGGGAAGCCCGCAGTCTCTATCTGCTTGGCGAAGGGAAAACGGAGGAGCAGGTGCTGAACGACATCTGGCATGCTCTTTTTTCGTTCAACGACGAGGAGCGGCTTCGGGAGTGGGCTTGCGAGAACCTGCAGCTTACGGACAAACAGGCTGAAGCGTTTGCTGCCATCCGGCTGCCGCAGGATTATGCCGCATTGAGTCTGAAGGCCATCCGGAAGATTCTGGCCTATTTGCGTTGCGGGTACCGGTATGACGAGGCGGTGTTTCTGGCCAATCTGCGGGCCGCATTGCCAAAGGAGGCAGATGCGGACCGGGAACGCCGACACGCCATACAACTGGACATTGCCTCGCTGCTGTGCAACTATCAGCGGAACCCGTACGACAGATTCGATTCGAAGGAGCACCGTATCGCCGATTATTTCTACGACCACGGATTGGATACCTCCCGGCTGGATCGGCTTTATCATCCTTCGAAGATCGAGGTCTATCCGGATGCACGGCCCAATGCGGACGGCATGCTGCAACTCGGTTCGCCGCGCATTGCAGCCATCCGCAATCCGATGGCCATGCGGGCGTTGTTCCGGCTGCGCGATCTGGTCAACACGCTGCTGCGCGAAGGCCGGATCGACCGCGGCACAAAGATCCGTATCGAATTTGCCCGCGGACTCAATGATGCCAATCGCCGCAAGGCCATCGAGCAGTATCAGCGTGAGCGTGAGGCCGAAAATCGGAAATATGCCGAGGAGATCCGTCGTCAGTACGCCGCCGAGACCGGCCGCGCGATCGAACCCTCGGCCGATGAAGTGCTGAAGTTCCGCTTGTGGGAGGAACAGCAACATGTCTGTCCCTATACCGGACGGCAGATTCGTATTTCGGATTTTATCGGAGCAGGTCCCGATTTCGATATCGAGCATACGCTGCCTCGGGCGCGCGGCGGCGATGATTCGCAGATGAACAAGACCCTCTGCGAGAATCGATTCAACCGGGAGACCAAACGGGCCAAACTGCCGGCCGAGCTGGCCAACCATGCCGAAATCAGGGAACGGATCGACTCGTTCGGCTGGCAGGAAAAGGTGGAGAGTCTGCAAAAACAGATTGCCGCCCAGGTCCGCAGGAGCAAAGGTGCGGCTACCAAAACCGAAAAGGACAGCGCTATCCAGCGCAGGCACTATTTGCAGATGCATCTCGACTATTGGCGTGGCAAACTGGACCGGTTCACCATGACCGAAGTCCCCGAAGGGTTCAGCAATCGGCAAGGGGTTGACATCGGCATTATCGGCAAATATGCACGTCTCTATCTGCAAACCGTCTTTGATCGGATCTATACGGTCAAGGGCTCCACGACGGCCGCATTCCGCAAGATGTGGGGGCTGCAGGAGGAGTATGCCCGCAAGGAGCGCACCAATCACGTGCACCACTGCATCGATGCCATCACGATTGCCTGCATCGGCCGCCGGGAGTACGACCGGTGGGCGCAGTATGCCGCCGATGAGGAACGGTACAGTTACGGCGAAAGCGGCAAGCCCCGCTTCGAGAAACCGTGGCCGACCTTTACCGAGGATGTCAGGGCGGTGGCCGACGAACTGCTGGTGGCCCACCACACGCCCGACAACATGGCCAAACAGACCCGCAAAAAGTTGCGGGTTCGCGGCCGGATCAAACTGAATGAGGCCGGCCAGCCAATCTATCAGCAAGGCGACACGGCGCGTTGCCGGTTGCATCAGGAGACCTTCTACGGAGCGATCGAACGGGAAGGCGAGATTCGGTATGTCGTGCGCAAAGCGCTCGCGCAACTGCAACCCGGCGACATCGACAAGATTGTCGACGATGCAGTCCGGGATCGCGTACGGGAGGCCATCGACGAGGTTGGCTTCAAAACGGCGATGAATGCCGGCGAATATACGATCTGGATGAATCGCGCAAAGGGGATTGCCATCCGCAAGGTGCGCATCTTCACGCCGAGTATTACCCAGCCGATTGCCCTGAAGAAACAGCGCGACCGCTCCGACAAGGCGTACAAGCAGGATTATCATGTCGCGAACGACGGAAACTACTGCATGGCCGTCTACGAAGGCCACGATAAAAAGGGCAGGACAAAACGCACCTTTGAACTCGTCAGCAATCTCGAAGCGGCCCAATATTTCAAGGCCAGTGCCGACCGCGAGTCCCGTCCCGATCTGGTGCCGCAGACCGACGCCAACGGTTTCCCCCTGAAATGTATTTTGCGAATAGGTACCATGGTGCTGTTTTATGAAAATTCGCCGGAGGAACTCTGTGATTGTTCGCGTCAGGAGTTGGCCAAACGACTCTATAAGGTGACCGGGTTCAGTACGCTGACTGTCGCACAGAATTCGTATGGCCGTCTTACCCTGAAACACCATCAGGAGGCTCGGCCAGCCAGCGAATTGAAAGCCAAAAGCGGGGCATGGAAAATCGATGAGGAGTACCGCGCTGTCATCTCCATACTGCATACCCAGCTCAATGCTTTGGTCGAAGGGTATGACTTTGAACTGACCGTTACGGGCGAGATAAAATTCAAAGATGATCGACTATGCTGAAACGGGCCCTGTTCTTTTCCACACCCTACTGTCTGAATCTGCGCAACGGGCAGATGATTGTCCACACCCGAGAAGCCCCCGATGTACAGAAAAGCATCCCGATCGAGGATATCGGCTTCGTGGTGCTGGAGGATCAGCAGATCTCGGTCACGTTGCCGTTGCTCAATGCGCTGTCGGACAACAATGTGGCTGTCATTCTGTGCGGAGCGAATCGTATGCCGAACGCCATGTTGATGAACCTGGATGCCAATCGCACGCAAGGAGAAAATTACCGTGCGCAGATCGAGGCGAGCGAACCGCTGAAAAAAGGGCTCTGGAAACAAATCATAGCGGCCAAAATCCGTAACCAAGCGGCCTTGTTGTGTAAACTGGGACGTGACGGGGACAAACTGAAACCCTATTACATGCATGTCAAGAGCGCCGATGCAGACAATCGGGAAGGGGGTGCAGCCAAAATCTATTGGGACGAGCTGTTCGGCAGCGAATTTTATCGCTCACGCGAAGGCTCTCCGCCCAACAATCTGCTCAATTACGGCTATACGATTCTGCGAGCGGCTGTAGCCCGCGCGATCATGGGATCAGGCTTGTTCCCGGCATTCGGAATCTTTCACAGGAACCGTTACAACGCCTTTCCGTTGGCCGATGATGTCATGGAGCCTTATCGACCGTATGTTGACGAGGTGGTTCACCGGCTTTACTCCCAAGGGCAGACGCAACTGACGCTGGAGGTCAAAGGCGAACTGCTGCGGGTCTTGTTTGCCGACACCTGTTTCGATACGCTTGTACGGCCTCTGGAGGTAGGCCTTACCTTTTCCACCTCGTCCTTGGCCAAATGCTTTGCCGGGACCCGGAAAAAGATTGCATACCCCTTGTTGAAGTAGTCGGATGTCAGAAGTACGCCTGAATGCCTATCGGATTATGTGGCTGTTTGTCTTTTTCGATCTGCCGACCAATACGAAAACGGAACGCCGTCATGCAGCCCAATTTCGCAAGGCGCTGGAGAAAGACGGCTTCACCATGATGCAGTATTCCGTCTATGTGCGTCATTGCGCCTCGAAGGAGAATATGCAGGTCCATATCAAGCGGGTCCGCCACGCGATGCCTCCTGCGGGTTTTACCAGTATATTGGCCGTAACGGACAAACAGTATGGTGACATTCTGAATTTTTGGGGCAAAAGCGAACGCGCCAAGCCGGAGATGCCGCAACAGTTGGAATTTTTCTGATAAATTTGTTATCTTCGTTTCACTATCGTGGTTCTTTGAAATGCGAAACAATGCATCAAATTGACTTCGGCGGAGTTTTTTGCCTGTTTGTTCGATGGCCTGCAGTTCCTAAAGTGCTGAAATCCATTGACTATCCAGCCTGCCGTTGTGGTTTGATGTAGAATTTCAATAAGATACAACGG